>NZ_JASOYM010000019.1:0-102472 GCF_030226665.1 Paenibacillus sp. UMB7766-LJ446 | reverse complement strand
CGGTGAAGCATCGCGTCGTGGCATGGCCGTTGACCCCACCGAGGGCGGACTTGCCCGGTGGGGGTTGAGCCCGGCGCAGAGCGCGGCGGCTGCCGAGGCGCTGGCGTTTTTGGCCCGGCCATCCGCAGGGGATGGGCCGGGGCGGTTTTTGCTGTGGGCCGTGACCGGGGCCGGTAAAACCGAGATGATATTCCCTTTGCTCCAATACATATTGGAGCGGGGTGGACGAGCTCTTGTTGCTACGCCGCGCAGGGATGTTGTGCTGGAGCTTGCTCCTCGTCTGGCGAAGGCGTTTCCCGACATCTCACTTGCTACGCTATATGGAGGCAGCACCGAGCGCTGGAAAGACGCACAGCTCACACTCGCGACAACGCACCAACTGATGCGTTTTTACCGGGCATTCGATATCGTCATTATCGACGAACTCGATGCTTTTCCCTATCACAACGATCCTATGCTCGCTCATGCTGCAGCGTCCTCGTGCAAACCTCATGGACACTTTGTATACCTGTCTGCTACGCCGCCAGCTCGGCTGCAGAAGGAAGCTGCTCAGGGGGGACTCGCTCACGCCAGAGTACCGGTTCGTTTTCATCGCCATCCCCTGCCTGTGCCACACCTGATGAAAATGCCTACCGTCGCTGAATGTATTCGGAAGCGGGAGCTGCCCGCCACACTAAAAAAAAGCATTCAGACTTCATTACTACGCGATGCTCAGGTATTTGTATTTGTGACACGCATCGCGCAGATTGAAGCGTTTATTCACTTGATGCGTCGCATGTTTCCACAAATCCATATCGAAGGAACATCATCCCAAGATCCAGATCGCGCGAGCAAAGTGATTGCTTTTCGTGAACGGACCATACGTCTGCTCGTGACCACCACTATCTTGGAGCGGGGCGTCACCATCCCGCGTAGCGATGTATTCATTTTGGATGCGGATAATGGCCTCTTCGACGAAGCATCTCTGGTACAGATGGCGGGTAGAGCAGGTAGATCCATGGATGATCCAGCAGGAAGAGTCGTCTTTGCATCGTCCCGTCGTACACGTTCTCAGGTCCGAGCAGTGGCACAGATCCGAAAGATGAATACCATCGCCCGCCGCAAAGGATACCTGCACCCACCGTCTCATCCATAAATCCAACTTTGGAGGCTCAAATCTATGCCCATCTGGCTAAACGATATAACTGATCATTTGCACCAGCTTACCCATCGTCTGCATAACCTGTTCACCCCACCAGGAGCAACTTGCCTGACCTGTGGAACCCGAGCGATCCTTTCGAAAATCTATCCAGGGGTATGTACCCGATGTGTACAGCAAATTCCGTGGATTCGTACCATTCGCTGCTTGCGCTGTGGTCGAGGAATCGGTTGCCCGGACTGTGTCCGTCCACACATGCAAAACCGTTCTTTCATCCTCAACCGCAGCGCCGTTCAGTACAATACTTTAATGAAGGAATGGATTGGCATGTACAAATTCAAAGGTCACGCACGCTACGCGCCGCTACTAACATCTCTTCTGATTCAAGCATTTCAAGCAATGAGTGAGGAACTTAACCCTGTTTTGGCAAAAGAAACCCTGGCCCCCGTGGCTCATCCCGCCACCCCTGCTCAATCTCATATGGATGCCAGTTCACATCCATGTAATTCGAGTGCGTCAACAAACGCACTCGTTCACCGACCAGGCGGGGGCGATTTAAACAACAACGCGCCCGTTCACCGACTTGGCTCGCGTCAATCAATCAGCACGCCTGTTCACTCACCAAACTTGTATGCGCCCGTGCATATACACGCGCAACTCAATAGCCACAGCCCATACGCGAGCTATACGCATGCTCATCCAGGAGCAGCACCACGCAACCGCCAGTCGCTGCTCCAAAACAACAAGCCGCGATGGCGGCCAGACGTGGTGACCTATGTCCCCGTCAGCAACGAACGCCTTGCCGAGCGCGGCTTCAACCAGGCCGAGCGGCTCGCATCAGGACTCGCCGCAGCCTGTCGGCTACCAGTTGTTGATCTGCTACAGCGCCGGATCAACACCACCAAACAAAGCTTCAAAACACGCGGCGAGCGCATCCAGACCATGCAGGATGCTTTCTCAATGCAGCCGGGTGGAACGGAGATAATGGCTGATCTCTACAGAGCTTCAAATGAAACCATGCCAATGAACATGCATTCACAGCCAGTTAATTCATATACGATTGGAAAAGAAGCCTCTTCACATATCCTACCTACAGCACAAGGTGGGCGTATTGCTCCCTTACGCTTGTTACTGATTGATGATATTTACACAACCGGTAGTACCCTGGATGCCTGTGGACATGTGATCTTAAACGCTGGGCATTCGATGAACATTCCAATCGAAATTTACACGCTGACTTTGGCCAGATCCTGACCTTTGATATGCATATTCACTTAATAGATGGCTATCTATGTGGTTATCATACGCAAGTTAGATAATGAACTAAAATTAATAGCTTTTATATACAAAAGGGAAAGTACGTTCTTGTATGTACAGAGTTATCACTTTTGTTTATTTTCATATACATACATATAATTTGTGTGTTGGTTGTTTAACGAAATTATAAGCATAAATTTAGACAAGAATATTTTTATATGTAAAAAAGAGGAATTGTTTTTGCCGTGTAGAATAGATAGTTCTGCCGTTCACCATAGGTGACAGCACAGGGAGTGGCAAAACATATCTTTTTAAGGGGAGAACAAAGGTGAGTGCAGGAAAAAGAAAAAATGGGTTTTACTTATGGACCGTCCGTTTACTGGTGCTGATGCTGGTATTCGGACAGTTTGGCGTGTACGAGGGGAACCGGGCGAATGCCGCAACAGGTAGTGGTATTGTCTCATCGAGTAATGACTTTCAGTATGTAATGACAAACAACAACGGTAAATTACAGGTGAACCAGAGGGATGTTAACCTCAGTTGGGTTAGATCCTACAACATTTCAACAACAGGTTACTCTTTTACAAGAAGGCAGTCTATCTTGGGATTTACCAGTGATATTACGAATATAAGTTTTGGATCGTATACCTCTAAATATACGGGGCAAATCGATAATGCATTTCTTATTGATTTAAGTAAAGTTCGTGAATACTTCACTGAGATGACGTATAGGCAATCCGGCATGGAAGTGGGGCAATGGACCATTTCGAACTATAATGTTTTGGGTCAGCTTACACCGGTTGATGTATACAATTATGATGTTAGGCAGTTAAGTTTGGTTGTTAATGCGGATACGGGAGAGGTCGTGGACTTCTATTCTGAACTGAACCCATATTATACACGCAAAGCGGAACCGGCCTCTTTTACCAAACAGTTGGTGGACCCGGTGACGATTGACAACATGCCAGCTATTCCAGCTGGGATCACAGGAAAACAAAGTGAAAGTGCAGTTAACTTGAACTGGCAGCATGCGCAGCAGGCTGTGCAATATGAAGTTGAGGAGAATGGCATCATTAAGGGACCTTATTATGGGACAACCTTTGTCAGCAACGCATTATTGCCAGATACGTTGTATTCCTATAGAGTGCGTTCTCTTAATTCAATAGGTACAAGTGAATGGAGCTCGTTGTACGAGATCAAAACCTTGCTCCAACAACCGGTGATTTCGGCAAGCTCCCAGGAAGGTAAAAATATTATCCAATGGAACGCGGTTGATCAAGCTAGTCATTATCAATTAAAGATTGATGATGAAACGCCTATTGAGCTTGGCAATGTGACATCGTATGAGCACGAGGGTCTCGCAGCAAACTCAAGTCATACGTATACGCTAAAAGCTCTGTCTTCGAACAATGAGAGCGATTGGAGTAAAACCATAACGCAACTGGTAGTTCCGGACTCCGTCAGTGGTTTGAAAGTAACAGAAGCAACATTTAATAAAGTTGCACTATCCTGGACCGCTGTAAAAGGTGCGACAGGTTACGATTTAGAGATTGATGGTAACATCGTCGCTGTAACTGGTACCACATACAGCAAAACAGGACTCATTCCTAATACAGAACATACTTTTCGGTTAAGACCTAAAAATACAGGCGGGGCAGGCAGTTGGTCTGATCTGTTAACCGTGTCTACTCAATTGAGTACACCCGTATTGAAATCAAGCCCTTCACAGGAAGAAATTATTCTCGTTTGGCCTTCTATTGAGGGTGCTACTTCATATGAAGTGGAAGCCGATGGAGTAATTGTTGGTAATGTTGTAGATCCGACATTTACGCATACCGGACTCACACCAGCTACAGCTCATAAATACCGTGTGCGTGCTTTGACCGATACCAATACAAGTGCATGGACAGCCATACTGACTCAAAATACGTTACCAGGTTCTGTGGCAGGATTAACAGTGAATTCTGTAACCAATACGGCTATAGCATTAAAATGGACAACTGTAACTGGAGCTACCGGATACGATCTGGAAATCGACGGAACAGTTGTCGCTGTCACCGGCGTTGCCTACACGAAGAGTGGCCTTGCAGCAAACACAGATCACACCTTCCGCATACGGTCGAAGAATGCCGCTGGTGTAGGAACATGGAGTGATTTAATCAGCGGAACCACGCTATTGAATACACCTGTTTTGAAAGCCGCATCGGAAGAAACCGCTATTAATCTGACGTGGGCAGAAATCGCCGACGCTACGAAATATGAAGTAGAAGCCGATGGCGTGGTAGTGGGGACGGTGAGCGAACCTTCATACACGCACAGCAGTCTGCTCGCAGGAACAGCACATAAATATCGTGTACGGGCTTTGACCGACACCAACACAAGTGCATGGACAGCCATTTTAACGCAAAGCACATTGCCTACCTCTGTTACTGGACTGACTATTAACTCCGTAACGAATGTAACAATAGCTTTGAAATGGAATGCAGTAACCGGAGCAACGGGATATGACCTGGAGATCGATGGGACCGTAGTATCCACTACCGCTACTTCATACAACAAAAGTGGTCTTACAGCAAACACAGATCACACCTTCCGCATTCGTTCCAAGAATGCCGCAGGAGTAGGAACATGGAGTGATTTGATTAGCGGAACCACGCAATTGAACACTCCTGTATTGAAAGCCACATCGGAAGAGACAGCCATTAACCTAACATGGGCAGAAATTGCCGACGCTACAAAATATGAAGTTGAGGCTGATGGTGTGGTGGTGGCCACAGTGAACGAACCATCGTACACGCATAGCGGATTGCTTGCAGGAACAGCACATAAATATCGCGTGCGTGCACTGACCAACACCAATACGAGTGCATGGACAGCTATTTTGACGCAAAGCACAATCCCAGCTTCCGTCAGCGGACTGACTATTAACTCGGTAACGAATGTAGCAATAGCATTAAAATGGAACGCAGTAACTGGAGCAACTGGTTACGATCTGGAAATCGACGGTACAGTTGTCGCTGTTACTGGCGTTGCCTACACGAAAAGTGGTCTCGCAGCAAATACAGATCATACCTTCCGCATCCGTTCCAAAAATGCCGCAGGTGTTGGAACGTGGAGTGATTTAATCAGCGGAACAACACAATTAAACACTCCTGTATTAAAAGCTACATCGGAAGAAACGGCTATTAACCTGACATGGGCAGAAATCGCCGACGCTACGAAATATGAGGTGGAAGCCGATGGTGTGGTATTAGCGACAGTGAACGAACCTTCGTACACGCACAGCAGCTTGCTCGCAGGAACAGCACATAAATATCGCGTACGTGCTCTGACCGACACCAACATAAGCGCATGGACAGCCATTTTAACGCAAAGCACATTGCCTGCTTCGGTTACCGGATTGACCATTAACTCCGTAACGAATGTGGCAATAGTTTTGAAATGGAACGCAGTAACCGGAGCAACGGGATATGACCTGGAGATTGATGGCACGTTAGTATCCACTACTGCTGCTGCCTACACGAAGAGTGGTCTTGCAGCAAACACAAATCACACCTTCCGCATCCGCTCGAAGAATGCCGCGGGAGTAGGGACGTGGAGTGATTTGGTCAGCGGAACTACGCTATTAAATACCCCAGTGTTGAAAGCGACATCGGAAGAAACGGCTATTAACCTGAGATGGGTAGAAATCGCCGATGCTACGAAATATGAGGTAGAAGCCGACGGTGTGGTAGTAGCGACAGTGAACGAACCTTCATATAAGCACAACAGCTTGCTCGCTGGAACAGCACATAAATATCGCGTACGTGCTTTGACGGACACGAACGCAAGTGCATGGACAGCCGTACTGACTCAAAATACGTTACCAGGTTCTGTTACTGGATTAACTGTAAACTCCGTAACCAATACGGCTATTGTCTTGAAATGGAACGCAGTAACCGGAGCAACTGGTTACGATCTGGAGATCGACGGTACAGTCGTCGCTGTTACTGGCGTTGCCTACACGAAGAGTGGTCTCGCAGCAAATACAGATCACACCTTCCGCATCCGTTCGAAAAATGCTGCAGGAGTAGGAACATGGAGTGATTTGATCAGCGGAACTACGCAATTGAACACTCCTGTATTGAAAGCGACATCGGAAGAGACGGCTATTAATCTGACGTGGGCAGAAATCGCCGACGCTACAAAATATGAAGTGGACGCTGATGGCGTGGTAGTGGTCACAGTGAACGAACCATCGTACACGCATAGCGGCTTGCTTGCAGGAACAGCACATAAATATCGTGTACGTGCTTTGACCAATACCAACACAAGTGCATGGACAGCTATTTAACGCAAAGCACACTGCCTGCTTCCGTTAGTGGATTGACTATTAACACGGTAACAAATGCAGCAATAGCATTGAAATGGAACGCGGTAACCGGAGCAACGGGATTTGACCTGGAGATTGACGGCACAGTTGTTGCTGTTACTGGCGTTGCCTACACGAAGAGTGGTTTCGCAGCAAATACAGATCATACCTTCCGCATCCGTTCCAAAAATGCCGCAGGATTAGGAACATGGAGTGATTTGATCAGCGGAACTACGCAATTGAGCACTCCTGTATTAAAAGCGACATCGGAAGAGACGGCTATTAATCTGACGTGGGCAGAAATCGCTGACGCTACGAAATATGAAGTAGAAGCCGATGGCGTGGTAGTGGCGACAGTGAACGAACCTTCGTACACACATAGTAACTTGCTCGCAGGAACAGCACATAAACATCGCGTACGTGCGCTGACCGATACCAATACGAGTGCATGGACAGCCATTTTGACGCAAAACACATTGCCTGCTTCGGTTACCGGATTGACTGTTAACTCCGTAACAAATATAGCAATAGCTTTGAAATGGAACGCAGTCACTGGAGCTACAGCTTACGATTTGGAGATCGATGGTACAGTTGTCGTTGTTACTGGAGTTGCCTACACGAAAAGTAGTCTTGCAGCAAACACAGATCACACCTTCCGCATTCGTTCCAAGAATGCCGCTGGAGTAGGGACATGGAGTGATTTAATTAAGGGAACAACACAATTGAGCATCCCTGTATTGAAAGGAACTTCAGAGAGAACCAGTATTCTATTAACATGGGATTCAGTCAGTGGTGCCTCTTCATATGAAGTTGAAGCAGATGGTCAAATCGTAGCCACTTTAAATGATACAACCTTTATTCATTCCGATTTGCTTCCATCGAGCTTTCATAAATATCGCATTCGTGCATTGAATGATCAAAATATAAGTGCTTGGTCTTCTATAGTAAGCATCAAAACATTAAATTAAGGAGTAGATCGGGGGATAGGTTGCGCATACATGCACCCTATCCTCTCTTTTTGTTCGCAAAGAGACTATGGCTTGATGTGAAAAAATAAGGTAATGTATAGTTATTATCCATTCGGAAAAGGAAGTTTGAGAGGGGCGTTTTAACAATGAATCTGGGTAATTGTCCGCGTTGTGGCAAATTATATGCGTTGAATTTTCGGGATGTATGCTCGAATTGTATCAAGGAAATTGAACTGGAATACCAGACTTGTGTGGAATATCTACGCGAAAACAAAGGCACTAACATACAGGAACTATCTGATGCAACAGAAGTTTCAATTAAAAATATTACCAAGTTCATTCGTGAGGGACGGATTTCCATCGAAAACGCTCCAAATATGATGTATCCTTGTGAAGTATGTGGAACCCTGATTCGTGAGGGCCATATGTGTGACTCTTGCCGGAATCGTTTGACCAAAGATTTGGCTGGAGCGGCCCGAGAAGTAGGTCAGAAGGATAACGGCAGCATAGGCGGACGAACCTATAATGCTGTCGACAAACTACGGGATCTATAGGAACGAGGGCTTAAATACAAGTTTTGCTATAACAAATGTTTTGGAACGTACCGATAAACTTATTAAAGATTATCGGTTTTTTTTATTATCCTAATCGTTCGACAACATAAAGATAATGTAAGAAGAAACATTGATCGACGTAGATTCAAGGGAGACAGACCGCAGTTCAGCAGTAGTTTTTCTTGCGATTATAGAATCCTTCAGCTTCGCTGAAAACGTATGAATTCTATAATCTAATAAAATCCTAAGGTGGAAGGAAGTGCAATTCGTATGAAAATCAATGAACCGAGTAGAATTGGTGCAATCAATTCATATCAGAGGAACGTTGAATCCAATCAGCAGGCTGATGCCAAAAAGAGCCGCCGTAAGGACGAGGTATCCATTTCTCCGGAGGCGATGAAGATGCTTGAGGAACAAGGTCGTACACAGGATGCAGGACGTATACAACGGATACAGGAACTGAAAGAGCAGGTAAGTTCGGGAACTTACCAAGTGGACAGCAGCAAGCTTGCTGACAAGTTACTGCCGTACTTTAAGTCTTTTGATAAGGAATAGGTGATCACGTAATGGCAGCACTGGACAGATTAATTGCAGTTTTGCAGCAAATGGAACAAAGTCACCGCGAGATGCTGGCTCTCAGCGAGATCAAGAGACAGGTCATTGTCAAAAACGATGTGGATCAACTCATTGCTGTAATGAATAAGGAATCCAAATTTATGAAACAGCAGGAGCCACTTGAGAGCGAACGATTGAGTGCAGTACATGAACTGCTTCAGGAGCGGGGTATCAAGTCGATGCTTAACCTGAATATCACAGAGATCTCCAAGCTGATCTTTGATCCGGCTGATAAACAGCGATTGCTTGAAGTCCAGAAGAAGCTAGCGGGAACATTGCAGGAATTGAAAGAAATTAATCAATTGAATCAAAAACTGATCGAGCAATCATTGATGTTTATTGATCTCTCAATGGACATATTTGCTTCTCGGCCGGAACAGGATGCCACATATCAGCATCCTGCTGATAAGAACGGTAATCCAGGGCGAATCGGTCTTTTTGATACACGTGCCTGATTAATTAGGGGGAAACAAGGTGACATCTACTTTTCATTCAATCGAAACCGCTAAACGCAGCTTGTTCACACAGACGACAGCGCTTAGCACAACAGGACATAACGTGGCGAATGCAAACACGGAAGGGTACTCCCGCCAGAAGGTAAACATGCAGGCGTCCATTCCGATGGAGCCATTTGCGTTTTTGCATAGTACAACACCAGGACAACTCGGAACAGGGGTGGAGTTTGACTCCATTACCCGTGTGCGTGAGAAATTCTTGGACGACCAATTCCGAAATGAAAACACTAACTTCGGGAGTTGGTCCATTCAGCGAGATACGCTGGAGAAACTCGAAGCCATTGTGAATGAACCATCCGACACCGGATTTCGGACGGTAATGGATAACTTCTACAAATCCTGGTCGGATCTGAGCAAAAATCCAGAGGATGTTACTGCTCGTCGTATCGTGAAAGAAACGACTCTGGCACTTACAGATGCGATGAATCAGATTAGCCGCCAACTGGACAATCTTAGTAAAGATTTGGATAACAATATCGAAGTTAAAGCTAATGAAATTCAGGGCTATCTTGGTAATATCGCTAATCTTAACAGCGCTATTGTTAAGGTCGAATCGCTAGGCGATAATGCCAACGATTTGCGTGACCAACGGGATTTGATGGCGGACAAATTGTCTAAGATAATGAACGTTACTGTAACGGATTCTCCGCAAGGATACTCCGTTCAGATGAACGGACAAGCGCTGGTTACAGGTGGTGCTGTGCAAGCAACGGTAGATTCTGCTTTTCTGAATACGGCTTACACTGCGGGCGATCTTACCAATGGTGAAGTCCACGGTATGATTAAGTCCAGAGACACCTTGGTGAGTGATTATCAGAAACAGATGAATGAACTGGCCAACACGCTTGCTAATGGTGATATTGAAATCACGATTCCAGCGGGCTCTGTCTTGCCGGATAACACCGTCCTGGACGGTGTTACATACACAGGTACATCGCGTACACTAACTGCGGATCTAAAGGTTACGGTTAAAGGCTTGAATGGTCTGCATCAGCTTGGGTACAGCATGGACGGCACCAATTCACCAGGAGTACCTTTCTTTACAGCAGCTGGTGGTGGAACCACGATTACAGCTGGGAATATCTCATTGAACGCCGAAATTCTGGCTGATCCCAATAAGATTGCAACTTCTCTGCGTACAGTTACTGATGCTTCCGGAGCAGAGACTGTGGTTAAAGGGAATAACACCCTAGCACTTTTACTTGCTAATCTGAAGGATACCCCTATGAAATCCTCGGATGGATTGCGTAATGCAACCATTGGTGCACAATTCAGTGCAATCGTAGGTCAACTGGGGGTTCAGTCTCAAGAAGCTGCACGTCAGACGTCTAACTCTGAGTTTCTTGTGGAGCAAGTAGACACGCGTCGTCAATCGGTAAGTGGTGTATCGTTGGATGAAGAGATGTCAAATATGATCAAGTTCCAGCATGCATATAACGCATCTGCTCGATTTATGACCACATATGATGAATTACTTGATAAGTTGATTAATTCTACTGGGACAGTAGGTAGATAATAGAAAGGAGTGACTTAACAGACCATGAGAATAACCAATAATATGCTCAGTTCACAGTTGCTTTTGAACCTGAACCGGAATGCCCAACAGATGAATAACACTCAGACCCAACTCGCGACAGGTCGTAAAATTAACAAGCCCTCTGACGATCCAGTAGGAATAACATACTCCCTTCGTTATCGAGCAGAGCTTTCATCTAATGAGCAGTATCAGAAAAACGTAGACAGTGCTATATCCTGGCTGGAATTTAACGATACCGTTATGAACCAAGCTGGGGAAGTCGTTCAGCGTCTACGTGAATTGACGGTGAAGGGTTCAACAGGAACTAACCCTCAGTCAGCACTCGATAGTATTAATGAAGAAGTGAAACAGCTCAAGGAGCAGTTGATTGATATTTCTAACAGCAAGCTAAACGGTAAATATATCTTCAATGGTGAAACCTATGATGTGAAGCCATATGATTTTTCTGCTAATCCAGATGGATCTTTCGACACATCCAATGCTGCCTCCGTTTTAACGGACAAAGGTAAAATCAATTTTATTGTTGGTGAAAGCGTACAACTGCCTATTAACGTCAATGGCAATGAGGTATTTGGCAATGAAACGGAAGAGGATAATTTGTTCGTAACAGTTAACAACATTATGAAGGCTTTAACAGACGGGAACATTGAAGAATTATCGAAGCAATTGGATAACATAGATAGCCGTATGGACAAAATGCTGGCGATCCGTTCCGAACTTGGTGCCAAAACGAATCGTGTTGATCTAATGATGGGGCGTCTCGATGATCTCAATATCAATTTGACAGATTTACAAGCCAAAGTTGAGGATGCAGACTATGCTGAACTGGCGATGAAATCCAAAATACAGGAAAATATCTATAACGCTTCTTTGTCTGCTGGTGCCAAAATCATTTCTCCATCTCTGGTAGACTTCCTGAGATAAAGAGGAGGAGTAATTAGTGAAGACTCTTCCTGTCGTTCAGATTCGAACAACGCCATCTATTCTCAATATTGATGCTGACCCTGGTCAGTACTCTATTCGCCAGCCTAAGGCAGAAGTGCAGCTAAACACCAGACCTGCCAAGCTAACGGTAGAGAGTCATCCAATCACGCTTCATGTAGATCAGAGCAAGGCTTTCTCAGCTTACAATGGCGGGAATATGATTGATATGAATGCGCGAATATATTCGGGAATACAGCAACAGTTCTTGCAAAACATAGCTGAACGTGTTCAACAGGGGAATCAATTGGCAGCGATTCATAAGCCGGGTAATACGATTGCAAATATAGTAGGCATGAACTGGCAACCACAGCCTTTCCCTGAAACGCGCACTCCGGCTTCTTTTGATAATGTTGATACACGTGTTGATACAAGGCCACCGGATATTAACTTTCAACCTGCCGTTTCTGAAATGAACGTCATCGTTAATAAACCGGAGATTGAGTATCAACGGGGTAAGCTTGATATTTATGTGAAGCAATATGCATCAGTTCAATATACTCCACCTGACATAGATGTTGGGTTGTAAGTTATAATGTAGAGCTATAGACGGGTCTCGATGCAGCCATCTATGGCTCTTTTCGTATAAATTCTTCGCCAAGGAGGCGTTTACCATTCAGATTCAGACAAGTATGTGGGGAGAACTAGAGGTCAAAGAGGAAGATATCTATCTATTTCCAAAAGGTTTACCCGGATTTGAAGATGAGACGAAATATGCGTTAATTCCATGGGAGGAGACTCCGTTCAGTTATTTACAGTCTGTACATGAACCGGGTCTATCTTTCTTGTTGGTTAGTCCATTTATGTTTGTACCCGATTATAGTTTTGAATTGGGGGAAGTTGATAAGGAAGAGTTGGGAATTAAGGAGCAAGTGTCGGTGTACTCCATGGTGACCATCCATTCTGAAACGAATAAATCCACCATGAACTTGTTGGCTCCTGTTGTGCTTAACCCGGATCAACATTTAGGGAAACAAGTTGTACTCCACCATTCCAGCTATGAGACACGTCATCTCATCTGGGCAGAAGACGAAGCGAACTCAGTGAAGGGTGGCGTCTGATATGCTGGTATTATCACGTAAAAAAGGTGAATCCATTGTGATTCAAGATCATATTGAAGTCACTGTGCTTGCTGTAGAAGGGGATACCGTACGAATTGGTATTTCTGCTCCTAAGCATATCGATATCTTTCGTCAGGAGATCTACGCATCCATTCAGGAAGCAAATCGGGAGTCTGCAACGCCTCTGGCAGCCAATATTGAAGCGTTTATGGAGCGGTTAAGGAAAACAGATCATAAAAAAGATTAAAAATATTCCAATTTGCTATAAACAGTTGCTCACCTTCCGTCGATATATAATTTAGACGCTGCTTCGGCAGGGCGGCCGACCTTAATGTCGCGGCGTTTACCACATGGATGTGGAACTAATTTATTTTCAGGGAGGAAATACTCTAATGATTATCAACCATAATATCGCGGCATTGAACACACACCGTCAACTGTCTGCAAACACTGCTAACACTAACAAAAATATCGAAAAATTGTCTTCCGGTCTTCGCATCAACCGTGCTGGTGACGATGCTGCAGGTCTGGCAATTTCCGAAAAAATGCGCGGTCAAATCCGCGGTTTGGACCAAGCTTCCCGTAATGCTCAAGATGGTATCTCTTTGATCCAAACAGCTGAGGGTGCTTTGAATGAAACTCACTCCATCCTGCAACGTCAACGTGAGATTGCTAACCAATCCGCTAACGGAACAAACACAGATTCCGATCGTCAAGCTTTGCAAGACGAAATGAACCAATTGACTTCCGAAATCAACCGTATCGGTAACACAACTGAGTTCAATACTCAGAAATTGTTGCAAGGTGATGGAAAAGCAACATTGCCAGGCACTAACGGTGCTGTTACTGATGCTCTTGTAGGTGTTGGAACAGCTGGTGCAGCTGGAACTGCTGGTACAGTGGTAGTAGGAGCAACAAATCATACTCAAGCTACCCAAGCAACAACTGTGGCCGCTGAGGCTGCGGCAGGTAATACAGCAACGTTCGTAGTTAATGGTCAAGAATTGAAAGTAACCTTTGCTGCATCTGGTTCAAATGGTGGGGTAGCAGGCGACCGTAAAGCATACGATGTAACAGGTAACTCTGCTACAATTACTTTGGATGCAACAGGAGTGAATAATACTGTAGCCTCAGCAGCGGCAGACATTGAAAAAGCTTTAAAAGCAATGATCGAGAAGAATGATGTACTTAAAGGGAATGTTTCGACTACTTCTAATGCTACTTCGGTGACACTTACTGCAGTTTCTGAAAATGCTGGAGGTCAACTGTATGGATCTTTAGGTAATATCAGTGCTTCTTCCGGAACTGCAGGATTTATTACGGCTGGTGCTGATGATGTGGGCTCAACAACGTATACACAAGCCTCAGCAAGTATTGGTTTCACAGTTGCCAATGCTGCGGATGCAGCAAAATTAGTGGGTACTGGTTTGACCATTAACGATCAACAAATTGAATTTTATGATGCGACTAAAGGTGCATACACAGGTAAGGCACTGGGTGTTAACATTAGTGGGGCGGCTAATGCAACTGATGTTGTAAAAGCTATTACTAATACACTTAGTAATAAATTGGATGGTGTTAAACTTACTGGAGCGGCAGGGGTCCTTACAGTTACGGCAACTGCTAAAGGGGAAGCTGGTAACGGAATTAAAGTATCTAATGGAGGAGTTCAAAAGAACTTTGAAACTTCTTTCCAAATCGGTGCTAACACTGGCCAATCCATGAGCTTGGCAATCGGAGACATGCGTTCTTCCGCTCTGGGTATCACTGGTAAAGCTGGTGATGCTGGTTTCACAGCTGCCAACACAGTTACTGACGGAACAAACGATGTTAAAGGCGAAGCTGCTTTGAACATCTCCACTAAAGAAGGCGCAGCTGCTGCAATCGCAGTTCTGGATAAAGCAACTGCAACTGTATCCAGCGAACGTTCTAAACTGGGTGCTGTTCAAAACCGTCTGGAGCACACAATCAACAACTTGGGAACAGCTTCTGAGAACCTGACAGCTGCTGAATCCCGTATCCGTGACGTTGACATGGCTAAAGAAATGATGAGCCAAACGAAAAACAACATTTTGGCTCAAGCAGCTCAAGCAATGTTGGCGCAAGCAAACCAACAGCCACAAGGCGTTCTGCAATTGCTTCGTTAATTTTATCAGGCTCTATACTAAACCTTGGATCTTTGATCCAAGGTTTTTTTGTTGGATTTTACATATTTCCTAAAGCTGGGGACTTGCTTGACCGATATATATTATAAATGCGAACATGTTGGAGGTCGTTTAAGGGTGAACATTCAATTTTCTTTATCTGCTGCCTCATCTGTAAGTAGTGCTGGGCTTGAGGTACAGAACCCGGCAAGCGCTTCACAAGCGGGACCAGAAACAACTAACATCAAGACAGCCAAAGAAGCTTATAACAAGGAAAAACAAGGTATGCACTTATCGATCGGGGAAGAGCAGTTGATTCGTAATATCGATCGTGCAGTCAAGGCTCTACAGGGGCCGGAGACTACGCTGGACATCAGCATTCATGAGAAGACACATGAGATCATGGTCAAAGTTCTGAACAAGGATACAGGAGAATTAATCCGTGAGGTTCCTCCAGAGAAGACGCTGGATCTGGTAGCCAAGATGATGGAAATTGCAGGGATACTCGTTGATGAAAAAATATAATTGGTGGAGGTGCTGATGTGGTTACACGTATTAATGGATTTTCCGGAATGGATATCGAAAGTATGGTCAAAAGTATGATGGCAACAAAGCGCGTACCTTTGGACAAACTTAACCAGGAAAAACAACTTTTGCAGTGGCAACGGGAAAGTTACCGTGAATTAAGCAGTAAATTATATGATTTCAGATCCAATAAGTTAATTACAAAATATGGAAGTTCTACAGCGTTGAACGCGAATAAAGCAACAGTTACAGGAAACACCGATGCGGTCAAAGCAGAAGCATCTGCAACGGCTAACGGAGTTGAAATGAAGGTAAGTGTCACCCAACTCGCTAAAAGTGCAACGGTGTCCACGTCTGGTTTGGGACAAGGTGTAAGTGGTTCTACGTCATTAGCAGCCCTTGAGGGTGTAGACTTATCCAAGATGGGTTCGGCAGATATGGCGAAGTATCTGCAAAAGGGTTTTGATATAAAAATTAATGGTGTAAGCTTTACTGATAAAGATGGGAAGTCCTTATTTAATGGAATGACATCGATCTCTACGCTGGTATCTACAATTAATACGAATACTCAGGCGAATGCTATCGCGAGTTATGATGAAATTACAGGTAAGTTATCAATAGCTTCGAAAACAGGCGGACTGGATAGTAAAGTAATTGTTGAAACCCCCACAGGTGGAAACTCCGTTTTGGCACTATTTTCTAAAAAAACAGTGATTGAAACAAATGGTGCAGGTACAGGGGTTACCGATGATAAAACACTGGCTGATCTGTACAAGCTAAGTGGTGGTAAAGATCCGGAATCGGGTGCGCCTGCGAAAACATACAGCTTTGTTTTGAATGGGAAGACTTTTAATTTCAGTGAAACGGATAAAATATCAGATGTAGTAGATAAAATAAATTCTGGTGACGCCAAGGCAACAGCAAGCTTTGCAGACGGGAAGTTAACTATTACTGCTTTGTCAGGTGAAGAGTTGAAGATGAGCGGTGGTTCCTACGATTTTATGAATTTGTTTAAAGGAACCAAATCTTATGAGGATGTGACAGGTCAACTTACATCTACAGCAGGACAAGATGCCATAGTAAGTGTGAATGATGAACCCTTAAAAGATATCAAGAGCAACACGTTCTCTCTTAATGGAGTACAAATTACCTTGATGGATGTAACGACGAAAAATGGAGTAGATACTCCAACCATCATTAAAAATCAAAGTGACCCAGACAAAGCTTTGGAATCCATCAAAGGGTTTATTGAAGATTACAATACATTGATCAAAGCTCTGAATTCAAAGGTTGAAGAGACGAAGTATCGTGATTTCAAACCATTGACAGATGAGCAAAAAAAAGAACTGAAGGAATCTGAGATTGATACCTGGACTGAGAAAGCAAAGAGCGGTTTGCTTAAAAATGATGATATCATTAAATCCGTATTGTCCGAGATGCGTGCAGTAATTACGGAGAAACTTGGTCCTCTAAGTGCTTTGGGGATTACAACAGGTAACTATTCGGAAAATGGTAAACTGGTTATTGAGAACGAAACAAAATTGAAGAATATGATTAGTTCCAATCCACAACTTGCATTGGATCTGTTTCAAGGTCCTGCCAGCGCTCCAAATGAAGGTATATTCGACAAATTGGCAGATAAGGTATCTAATGCGATTGAGAAAGTCTATCAGCGTGCAGGTACCAACAGATATACAACTGATATAACCAGTGCTTTTCGTGATGAGAACATCATGGGTCGTAAAATGAAAGATTATAATAATCGAATTCTGACGATGCAAACGAACTTGCAAAGAACGGAAGACAGATACTATAAACAATTTGCTGCGATGGAAGCAGCGATGAACAAGATGCAAACACAGTCGTCCAGCCTCTTTTCCAGTTTGGGACAATCTTAATATAAAGGGTGAGACTTTTGATTACATCTCCTTATGATAAATACCGCCAATCTTCGGTCCAGACATCAAACCCGGCGCAATTGGTCATTATGTTGTATGATGGGGCAATCCGTTTTGTAAAGACAGCTATAGACGGTTTAGCACAAAATGACAATGAGAAGACAAGCTTGAATTTGGGGAAAGCCCAAACCATTATCAGTGAGTTGATGAGCACGTTAGATCGTTCTTATGATATCTCCAAAAACTTGCATTCGCTCTACGAGTATACTAACTATTTGCTTGTAGAAGCTAACATTCGTAAAGATGCAGCTAAAGCCGAAGAGGCAGTGGGTTATCTGACGGATCTTCGTGAAACGTGGCTGCAAGCATCCAAAATTGCTGCAGGGCAGGAAGCACCGCCTGTTTCTACGGAAAGTGCTCATGGATAGATTGACGTATATGACTCAGCTGCAGCAGCTAACGAGCACTATTATGGAAGAGTTATATGAAGCCGATTATGAGAAGCTTGAAGCTTTTGTTGAGGAACGTCAGTTTATTATTGACGGACTCGTGGAGCAGTTCTCATCACGGTCTGCAAGTTTATCTGAGAAGATGGAGATCGAGCAACTTCTGGGCAATGATAACGAGATTGTAGCGCGTATGAACGTTCTTCGATTGGAAGCCCAGGACTGGCTCCATAAGCGTGGACAGGCCAAGACACAACGAAATGCTTATGAGTCCGGCTATACGCCAGATAGTTTTTTGATGGACAAGAAAAAATAAGAACTTTACAGAAACCTTCATGCATTACTTGACTAAGATTTAGTCAGGATAATCGCAAGAAGGTTTCTTATTATTATTTGTAGATATTTGTTACCGAAAAAAGGTATACACCTATTTTTTTTGAATAACATTATTGTTAATAAAATACATAAAAGGAGAATTGATATGAGGAAAATGTTTTTAGTAGCATCGAAGTGTTTACTGGGCCTCACATTAGTAAGTGGACTGTTTAGTGGAACAACATGGGCAGAATCTAATGGAGAGAGCCTGCAGGCAGTTCAGATTGAGCTACCCAACAATTTATCTAAACTAGAGCTTCCTGATACCGCCTATTCAACTAAAGGAATTGCTAGAGGTAAGAAAATTGAGGTTGATCGTCCTGAGATTTCTATTTTATCTAATTTTAACGTGACGGGGGATCGCATAAGTTTTAGTGACAGTTTAACTGCAGCTGATCCAACAGACTTCTGGTTTTTTAGTGTTCCAACCGATCGCACAATTTTGACTCAGTTACGATCTGCTAACGCTAATTATAGAGTTGATTTGTATTCAATAGATTGGAACACAGGAACTGCAACTCCAACACCATTTTGGGGCAAGGCAGGTGAGATCAAATTTGCAACCGATTTGGCAGCAGGGGATTGGGGACTTCGAGTTACCTCCACAGGTACAGTAGGCGACTCCTATAGTATTCATGCTAACATGGCTAATCCTTCAGTAGTTCCTGATCCAAGTAATCCTTCCAAAACAGCGAAACTCACTTCGTATTCTGAAAACCTAATCTTTGCAGTAATGGAGTATCCTAATGGTGATATTACTGTAAACGGAGAAAAAATTGGGAATACGTCTGCTGTGAGTAATATTAATGCACATCTCGCTTGGGCTAGGGAATACACCTTTACAAACGGAGGAGCACATTCATCCATAAATCATGATGTTGATGATGTAAGGATTAAAAGTGTCACAATTCCATTGAAGTATACGTCTCAATATGCGCAGTCGGACAATGCTGTGTTTATAACTCTAGATAAAGGGACTTTATTTACTTCATTCCGTTCTAATTTTGTTTCTGGTGTTCCCACTTCAAGCTGGAGTACTTTTGATGATGTACAAGGCAGAACGACACCTCGTAGACTTGATGATATTGATATGCTTGGTGATCCAGATCTCTTGGTGTATGATTTGGATAAGAAAAAAGTTATTGATTTTGCGAGTAGCTTGAACTATTGGTATGCAAAGGGGATAGAGGCTTTCCCTTCTGTTGTTTATTATAGATAATTTAGTACTCATTTAAGTAGTTAGAAGCTAATGTTGAAAAATAATGATCTAAATAAAAAGAAGCTCATCGTAGGATGAGCTTCTTTTTATATTTATACTTTAGTTAAAGTTAGATTACGTTACACGCTATCGTTTTCGTATCTAAATCCAAAATCAGGTCTCCGAACCACAACTTGTTACAAATGCAACACCACCCTGATATGGGCTTGTTAATTATTAAAACTCCAGTGCATCTTCAACATCGATTCCGTAAAGTTTAATCATTCTTTTTAATTCAATGACGCACCGACTTTGTCTAATAGATTGTAATCAGATAAATCTGTTCATCTTCTTCGAGATAGTGAAAGGATAGCGAGCGCGAACCGTATTTGTAGATCATGTCATATCCGCCTTCTGCTTCATTTAAATATTCTTTCTGTGGTTTACCTAGCCATAACTTCACCGTTTCAGGATAGAGATTACGTTGCTCTGCGAACAGGTTGAAGACCATGATTCTCGATCTGTTATCCAGTTCGTGCAGGTAAGAGTCAAAGCCTATCGCGAATAAACATAATATGCTCCCCATTCGCCTTTCTCTCTAAATTTAGCCTTTTTCAATGTGTTGAGCATAGATTTGTGGGTCATACCCAGCTTGATATTGGGCTGATTCGGGAGAATCCCCTTCATTGCAGAGTTCTTCAAGCTTTCGAGATAGGCGCGATCTCCGATTCCTGAGTTAGGCCATGTTGGCTGATCAAAATTAAGATAACGAGTGTCAGTTAAACGCAATTCTAATTTACTAATGTTGAGTTTAAAGGTTTCTATTTCATATTTAAACACGGTGTTATTGTAGAACTTGAACTGACCCGTGCGTCAGACAACATCTGTATGCCGCTATCGCGACCAGCAGGATAGAAATTATTTATTTTTTTGCCTTTGTTATCTACGAATTTCAACGGTTGTAATACACCTGAGCGAATAATAAACGGTTTAGCCAAATTAAAGTTAGATGATCCCCACTCCGTGATGAACAGCATATCTGGTGTAAGTTTTTCCTTACTCTTAATGGTGTAATGCCAGGTTTGTGGTAAGGTAATAGAATGAAGGTCAAGGTCCGCGAACTGAACTGTGCCGTAGGTGGCTCCTTTTTTTAATAATGCTGCGCGATAAGTGCCTGTATATGTAGGGTCACCAGGGTTGTTATTGGTCCATAAGTCTTCTTCCGTTAGAGTTGAGATTTCTTCATCTTGAGCAAAAATAAGACTGTTTATGGCGTTTGGTACGCATCACGAAGTGTGAAGGATAACCGACTGATTTCTTTTAATTCCTCTGCAGGTATTCGATCCCCTTGAGCATCTGCATGATTGGATTGGGCCAATACAATATCCCGGAAAAAAGGATAGGTAGTAGAATAATAGCAATCCAATTTTGCTTCCGAAGTGAGTGAATCATTTCTGAAATCTCCCCTTGTTAAATGAAATATTACTACCCTGTGACGTTCTAGACTACGATTTTTGGGCGTGCCTAACTGACATGTTATATCTCGAATAACACTTGAGTCAAGAGATGGATGTCTGCGCAGAGCACGTGGCTGGTACTAAATTCTGATTTAAGAAGGAAATGATAGGTTTTAAAAACTTATTAAATGCAATTCTAATCAATTGGAAAAGAACAACGGGCTATTTAGGGAAAATACTTAAATTAATTTTCTATGGCATTTTTTTGCTGGTAGGGCTTGCTTGGAAACGAATTAACTCTTATTGGAAATTGAAAAATCTTAAAAAAACCTTATAATTTTTGTAATTAAATAGAATTTTAATTATGTTTTTTACAGGAATATTATAGGTCAATATGATATTATAATCATGGTGTTTCCATAAACATACATAGTAGAATCTGGGAGGATGGCATGTTGCAAAGAAAAAAGGATAAAATCACGAAATATGTTCTTTCATCAACTCTATTGGCGACTTCTTTCGCCGGGCAAGCATCTGTTTATGCTGCAGATGAAAAAGTAGCACCTGATGCAACTCAGGCTATAGTTAAAGAACTCATGGATAAGGGTGTCTTAACGGGTAACCAAAATGGAGATATGAATCTGGACGGAAAACTAACTCGGATTCAAGTAGCGGCTATCTTAGCTAGATCTTTAAATCTTAAATTGTCAGATAGTCCTAGCATTAGTTTCAGGGATGTAAGTTCTGATAGTTGGGGACTGAAGTATATTGACGCTCTGGAGAAACTTGGAGTAATCACAGGCTCCTCTGGTAAATTCAGACCTAATGACGTAATCACTAAAGAAGAGTTAGCAGTAATTTTGGTTCGTGTTACTCAAACAAGCATTGTTGGAAAAGGTGACAATCTTACTTTCTCGGATAAAGAAAGTGTTAGTTCATGGGCTAGAGCTTATGTCCAAGCAGCAATCGATGCTAAGTTGCTATCTGCTGATAATGGCCAGTTCAATCCGAAAAAACAGGTGACTCGTAAAGAAGTAGCAATCTTCACAGATAGTTTCATAAAAAGTGAAAAATATGAAACTTACAAACAATCCGCTAATGATCTGTTAGACAAAGGCGGAAAAATCTCCAACAGCGATCCGTCTATTTAATTTAATCACCCCAAAGTTGCTACAATGTGTAGCGACTTTGGGGTGATCCTGAAATATAGGGGGAACATATGTTTATTTCTGCTTGTATACTTACAAAGAATAACGAAGATACAATAGGTCTGGCTATAAGTAGTTTGAAAAATCATGTAGACAGAGTAATTGTTGCAGATACAGGTTCGGATGATTCTACGGTTTTAATTGCTTCAGAACTAGGAGCAGAAATTCATTCTTTTTCTTGGTGTGATGATTTTTCGAAAGCAAGAAATTTTTGCCTTCAATTAGTCCGAAATGATAACTGGGTTTTATGGTTAGATTCAGATGAAGAATTTGTCTGGTCAAATGACGTTAGTTTTAAAGGTTGGTTACAAGAAAAGTTCTTTAATTCCACGGATGTACTTTTGCTTGAAGTAAGACATATACGAACTGGAGAGCCACAGGAAGTGATGGCTCTTACTCATGCAGAAAGATTGTTTTCACCAATGTTCTTTCGGTATACAGGAAGCGTACATGAAAATATAACTTGTGTTTCAGAAGATGGTTTTCAGAAAACAATTCAATACTGTCCATATGCTTGGATAATACATTCTGGATACTCCCCCGAATTTCAAGAGCCAAAGCATCAAAGAAATATGGCATTTTTAAAAAATGAATTAACTGAGAACCCCTCTAATCCATTAACTTTCAGATACATAGCCAATGAGGCTTATAATTTTGGTGATTACAATCAGAGTCTCCTGAACGCTTCAAAGGCCTTGGAGTTGATCCCATTAACTGGAACATACAGTAGGGCACAATCCTACTTTTATAGTATCATGTCCAACGTACACCTAAACAAAACAAATGAAGCTCAGGAAATGATAGAACGTTGTGTTGCTGAACTCCCTCATTACTCGGACCCGTATTGTATTGCTGGAGAATTATGCTTTAGTCAGTCGCTTTGGGAAGAAGCTCTAAAATGGTATGACGCATGGTTTGATTCAGTAAATCAGGAAAAAGAAATGTTTCCTGACTATTTTATATCACAAAGAAAACAAATATATAAACGAAGACAAGAGTCGTATAGAAATTTAAATGGGAGTATATCTATGAAAGAGGTAAAGGATATGAATCTGTCAATTTTGATTACTTACCCTGAACTAGAATTTGATTGGGAAGAGTTAATCCTTCACATTAAGGAGAAGCTAAGAGATGTAAATTTTCATATTGGGGTATGGTGTGATCAGAAATTCCAAGTCGATCAAAAGATTAAGTTGTTATGGAGAGAAAATAAAATTCAAACTTTTTATGAAGCGGACTGGCAAAAAACAGTTTCCAGTTTTGTGAAAAAGAATAACACTCAGTACTTATGGAAATGGGAAGCTAACGAACGATTAACATCAGATTTTAACTTAGAAACATTTATCCATCATATTAATAATTATAAAAATGAGGTCGTTATAAATAGATTTTCTGAACGAGTAGGCTGTACGTGGCAGGAAAAACGTATATGGGATGTAAGCCATACAGAATATAACGATTTTCGAGTTGAAATAAACTCCTTGTATAATGGAGATAACTATCACGAAAACATGATTACTTTAGAAAAACCCCTCATGGTCCCGAAGGAGCGACAGAAGGATTATAGTGAGAGAGTCTCAATGGAGTCTGGATTCAATAGAATGTTGACAAACTTTGGGTGTCAGAGATATGAAGAAGTGATTAAACAATCAACTGCTAGTGAAGAGGATTTTTGGATATCCTCTCAATTTTTCAAAGCACTTGCTTATATTTGTCTGGAGCAAATTGATCAAGCAGCAAATATTGTTTATGACATGATCGATAATGATTTAACAGATAAAGATGTCTTTGATTTTATTTATCTACACAGTAAGCTTGCGCAGAATGTAACTGTTGATGAAATGAAAAAGGAGTCAATACAATTATTAACAGACGTGCTTGAATCGAACCCTATTATTGAGACAAAGCACCTAAAGATTCTGGAGACTCATTGGTGGGCCCAGATGGGAGAGCTCTATTGGCAAATAGGTGACGCGGATCAAGCCATTAAGTCCTTTCGTCAAAGTCTGGAAGTTTCTTCGTTTAAAAACTTGGAGTGCGCATATCGTTTAGTCGAGGTAATCCAAATGCAATTCAAAGATGAGGGTATTGATACGATTGTACGAACCATATTAGGGGTGTTCCAAGATTCTCCTAATGGTAAATCAGTTTTAGGACTCATGTTTGAACATTTAAATCTCCAAGATTGGGCTTTATTGTTTAAGAGGGAAGATATCACAACCGCTTTGGATATCTCCGCTATTGAAAAAGATAACTTGGTGAGTATCATTCTACCTGTTTACAATGATACCCAGTACTTGTCAGAAAGCATTAGGAGTATACTCTCGCAAAGTTACGTTAATTTGGAGTTGATTATCATTGATGATGGATCAACTGTTGATGTCAAGAAATATGTTGATAGATATAAATATGATAGTAGAATTAAATACTTTAGAACAAAGAATAATTCAGGAATTCCTAGCGCAATAAATTACGGGATCACTAAAGCTGTTGGATCCATTATGGCATGGACATCAGCTGACAATTTCACTCACTCAAGATGGGTGGAAAAAATGGTTTTAAGACTGGAAAGTGAGCCGACGGCAGTGGCTGCTTACTCTTCATATTATCATGTGGATGAAGATGGAATCATTATTGGTACTAAAAAGGAACCCTACTATAAACTTAATGGATTACAGAATAGTGGGCCTTCATTTTTTTGGAGATCGAACATACTACGTAAGTCAGGGGTTTTTGACGAATCACTATTTGGAATAGAAGATAGAGATTTTGCAATCAGAATTGCATTACAAGGTAAAATTATTTATCATTCCGAACCCCTTTATTACTACAGAATTCATGAAGGATCTCTTTCGTCCAAAATTGAATTGGGCAGTCATGGTGGTTGGAACGAGTTACATGAGAAGTTGAAGAAAAAGTGGATATATCTGAGTTTTGTTTAACCAGGGGGTAAGTTAGTTGATTAATCAAATGATTATCGATGCTATCGGAGATGGACGTTCAAATCAGGAACATTTGGAGATTCAATTAGAAAATTTGAAATCAGTATATAAAAAAAAGACATTCGATATTTTTAAACTAGAAAAGAAAATGGAAGCGGTTCTTGAGAATTTAACCAGCATTGATCTGAAAATTAATGGTTATATGCAGGAATTGCAGATATTACAAGTTCAGATTGACGGTATGGAAATTCCTTTAAATAATGCAAGATCCCAGGTCCCATTCGAAAACGATTATTTAAATAGAAAGAGTTATTATCAAGCAGCATACGAATCTGTTGACCCTGAATGTTTTAACCTAATTGGATTAGAAAATGAAAAGCTTATGAAGGTCATTATCTCATTGGATGGATTGGATTTCCAAATAAAGAGAGCTAGTGAACTAATGGAGGATTTGGCTGAGAGAGAGTATGTATGTTTTCATTTTGAAAGGGATATAGAAAATGATGTTGAGCGCATTTCAAAAAATAACTATGCATATAAGAGCGAAGTTCAACTATTAAGTTGGTTAAAATCAATAGACATCGTACCACTAATATTGGTGAATTCTGTACAGCAAACAGCGTTGCTAGATTTGATTGACAAAAAGTATATTTGGTATGACATATGTAACGATGGCGACTTATTGTGGGGGGAACAAGCAACTTCAAAAATGAAACATTTTGAGTTGCTCGAAGCTGCGGATATGGTTACGTACTCTGATCGAAGGTGGAAGAGATACACGCTCTCAAGAAATGATTCAATGGTATGGAAACCTTGTGAAGGATCCTATGAAGTGTTGACTAAAATGATTTTTGGGGAGTCCTTCAATCATGATAAATAAAAACAGTGCTAAACCATACTCAATCATTCGTCAGGAAATTAACAGTGTGCAAGCAGCTTTACAGCAGATGGAACTTATTAAAGAAAATCAGCAGATGAAACTGGAAAGCTTGAATTCGGAATTTTTAAACCGTGAAATAACGGTTATTGAAAAGAAAGCAGCTATCGAGCAGCTTAATGAAAGAGTGACTACTCAAAATTATGAGTTAGCAAAATATGATTTGTTATATTTTACAGAGTATAACGCGCAGTATAAATATTATAAAACAGTTGTTGAGTCTCCCATATCTGAAGAAGCAATTCAAATAATTAAAATTATACAGAAATATGAATATACTGGGATTGTAGTGTACCCTAATGCTGTACAATGGAATCCAGTACAAAGACCACAGCAAATGATGTTGGATTTGGCTAAGCGAGGATACCTTTGTTTCTTTTGCGATACATCGCAAAGTGTTGACATACATAAGGAGCAAGAGGGGATGTATGTTATATCCAATCAGAGTCATCTGCTTCAAGCGCTACAAACGTATCATGTGTTAGTGTTGAATTCTTGGTTGATGCAAAATGCCTGGATTGAGCATTTGCCTCATAAAACAATTTGGTATGACGTTTTAGATCGGGTTGATTTTTTCTCGTTCTATGATAAAGGTATGTTAGCGGCACATTATCAAAATCTATATGAAGCCGATATTGTTACGTACTCAGCACAAGCCTTATCAGAATATGTCTCTAAACGCAAAGATGCAGTGTATCTACCAAACGCTGTGAATTTTGAAGATTTTGTTATAATAAATCAAAAAAATGATATGCCTGAAGATCTATCACCTTTAATAGATGGAACAAGTAAGATCATTGGTTATTATGGTGCAATTGAAGAATGGTTTGACGTTGAACTCATATCAAAATTGGCGAATCAGAAAAATATTAAAATTATTTTGATTGGTTATTGCGGCCTGACTGAGATCGAATTCCCGGAAAATGTACATCTATTGGGACCAAAACCATATTCAGAACTGAAGCAATATACTACATTTTTTGATGCAATGATTATACCTTTTTTGGTAAATGATCTTACAAATGCGGTTTCCCCTGTAAAGTTTTTTGAATACTGTGCAATAGGTAAACCTATTATTACTACCCCTATTGCGGAAGTATTGCAGTACGAGGGCCCTGGTATCACTTTAGTGAATACGGATGAGTTTGTATCTTTGGAACCCTCGTTTTGGAGAATGGAATCGAACGCATTCCATCACTTGCGCAAGATTGCCCGAGAAAATCAGTGGAACCAAAGAACGTCGACTGTTTTGGATGTTTTAGAGAAAATACCAGCATTTCTACCCGTTCTTGCTAATAGGGTTTATGACAAAACACAAGTTAATGTATTTGCAGCTACATTTTTGGATTACAAAGGAGAAAACTATTATTCAGGTGGAGCGGAACGCTATCTAGTAGACCTTCATGAGGTATGTGAAGATTTGGGGTTGAAACTGAATATTTATCAATATGGACACTTTTCATGGTACCGAAAATACAAGGATATAGATGTCTATAGTTTAGGTCATAAAATGCTTGATATGGATGAATTTACCATGGAAAATCTCTTATCTTTTAGTCGGAGATTTGATTATATGGCTAAAGGGCATTCCATGTTGAATATTTATTCTGCTTTTTTTCAATCCTATCCTAATGTAGCACATCCTAGTATAGGGATTAGTCACGGGGTTGCGTGGGATTCTCCGCATAGCCAGTTTGAGAATGGTACTCAGTTCTGGAATGTTAATGAGAGATATATTCAGAGTGCAGATGATCTGCAAAAAGTTGTATCAGTGGATACTAATACAGCTAATTGGTTCCAAACCGTTTCATATGGCACCTCATTAAAAATAGAAACAATACCTAATTACGTGGATCGAACTGAATTCTTTCCGGTGCAGAGGAAAGAAGATGGGAAAATAAGAATTGTATATCCGCGAAGGCTTTATAGACCACGAGGGTTATATATCACTCTTGATATCGTTGATAACATATTAAATGATTATCCTAATGCAGAGTTTCATTTCGTAGGAAAAGGATTTCCGGAAGACTTGCAAGCAATATATGACAAGATGGAGCAATGGACGGGAAGAATATATTGTTATCATAGTGAACCTGAGGATATGCACGCTGTGTATAAGAAGGCAGATATTGTATTGATCCCCACCCTATACAGTGAAGGTACCAGTCTTTCTTGTTTAGAAGCTTGTGCAACGGGGAATGCAGTAATTGCTACCCGGGTAGGTGGGCTTACAGATATCATTATTGACCATCATAACGGGTTGCTAATTCACCCAGACCAAGCTTCACTTGAGAAAGCTGTAAGAACTTGTTTGGATAACCCTGAACTAATGAAAAAAATTGGTGAGAATGCTATTGAAGTCTCCAAAGCGTTTAATAAAGATATTTGGAAAAAACGTTGGAAAGATGTAGTTAAAGAGTTGCTTCAGGAACAAGGAGTGGAATGGGATTATAATTCAGCAGGTAATTCAAAAAATGAGATAATTGAGATTGTAATCGGTCCAAATGTAAGACAAAGTAAATGGCTTCCATATGTTATACAGTGCTTGAAGCAAGGGATGAAAGTCTTTATAAGATCGGGACAAAAACCGGAGTTGGATCTTAATTTTGCAAGAATACAGTGGCTACCTCTGGATGCTGAAGTTTATTTTGAGCCAGACGTTGTGAAGAAGTTTGTTTAGAGAAAGGGAATGTATATGTCCTCTTTGATCGTTTCTGTTTTAGTGTTTGTTTGGCATTTTTCTTGGAATTTAACGATTAATAAAGCGTTGGGCAACAAAACTCTATCATGGGCTCATATACTACTTATGAGCCTCCTGGTGGGGCTGTTATCTGAACCGATTCACCAACAGAGTAAAGTGTTACTGCTGGTGGGAATATCATTTTTCAGCCTTCTTTACTATATCAATTTAATTCATGTTCGTTTTTTTGGACACTTGGTTCCTTGGGTACAGATTAAGGAATTTTTTTCGAAGAAAAAAACTACCGCCGCAGGCGGCGATATGTTAGTGCAAGCGCTTAAAGGATTAGTAAGATCTGTAGATTTGATTCTTCTACTAGTTTACCTTGTCACCACAATAGGTATCTTATTTTTAAAGACAGAGCTCCTTAATTCCATTTATAGCATTGTGGCGCTTAATATTGTTTTATTATCACTTATCATCGTTACATGTTTTAAATACAGGGAGATAAAAGAAGGACGGGTTAATCCCTATCTATTTGGTGTGTTCTTTTCTTATTATTTCGTATATTTGAATGAGCAGAAGAGGAAGGAGCAACACGAAGAACTATTTAAAATGTTTGAAAAAGAACAGGATCATGATACGAAGCTCGAAGAATCGAAAAAGGAAGTAAGACAAAAAGATGAGTTTTTCGGAAAATGGAAGGGTAAAAATGTTATTCTTATTCAATTAGAATCGTTTCAACATTTCCTTATTAATCACAAGGTTGACGGTCAAGAGGTGACACCTTTTCTTAATCGTATGGCTCGTGAAAATATACAATTCACAGAAGTTTACAGCCAGTTTGCTATAGGACACACTGTTGATGCAGAGTTTGCAGCGTTACATTCGTTATATCCATTGAAAGACGAAATTATTAACTTTAAACACTTTGACAAAAATTATCGTGGATTAGCTCAAATTCTTAAAGAGAATAATTATGAGACCGCAGCTTTCCACGGGTATAAGGGTGATTTTTATAATCGGAGAATTATGATGAAAACTCACGGATTTGACTCTTTCTATGCGGAAGAGGATTTTGATTCTTCTGAACGAGCTTCAAATTGGATGTCGGACAGGTCATTCTTTGAACAGTCTATTGATAGAATTAAAAACATGAAAGAACCGTTTTTTTCATTCATGATAACCCTGACATCGCATTTTCCGTTTGAATTGGAACAGAAGTACTGGGGATTAGATATAGAAAAGGATCAAACTGATTTTATGTCCGGATATTATCAAAGTGCTAACTATACTGACCGTGCACTAGAATATTTCTATAATCAGTTGGTAGAAGAAGGCCTTCACAAAAACACGGTCCTTGCATTTTACGGAGATCATGAAGGAGTGACACTGGAGAATCTTCCTGCTTTATTCAATATTTTAGGACTTGAGCAAGATAATATTCTTAAAGCAATTAACCAACAGAGAGTGGCAAAGATCCCATTTATCCTGGCTTCGGCTGATGAGGAACAGTCTGTTAAATTGTCTTCATCTAATATTGGTAGTACTTTGGATATAAGTGAAACTTTACTGCATTTAATGGGACTTCCGGCGATTTCTTATGCGATGGGCGAGAGTTTATTTACATTTTCTCCCGATAGAACTGTCCCTTTGACGCAGTACCCTCTAGGATCCTTTGTGTCTAAAAAAATGTTTTGCTATGCTTCTTCAACGGGAAATTATAGTGAAAGTACCTTTTTTGATCGCGAGAAAAATAGAATGGTATTGCCGGTTTTTGGGGAAAATAAAAAGTGTTTTGATTTTAGCAAGCAGCAAATTATTAAGTCAGAATATTTAATCACTGGTAATCAACTTATCGATATCAGAGCTGAGAAAGACAAGAATTATATAGACGTTATAGATATTAATCCAAAGTTAGAAGAACTCCTTTTTGTTGCTGAACGAGATGCTATTATCATTCCCATAGCAAAGAGTTTCGAGCAGGAGTACAAGAAACAGACACAAGATAATCTTTTGATTTTAGATAATCTTCAAAAGTATTACTGTGAACAGACTAAACGAAATATCAAATTCTTCTCTATGATAGATTTCGACATTAATAGACAGAGAATATATTTTGAAGATCCTCAATATGTTGATGATATAGTTAATAAAGGTTACTCTGTTTCTGACGCAATATCGGACTCGTTAGAAGTTTTCTTGGACAGTTTGCCAGATGATGTTTGTATCATAATCACTTCCAAGGACGATGCTTCTAATCAGTTTGATGAGCTATATTATAATGAAATTCAAAACTATGGATTTGAAAAGCTGAAAAAAGGCTCTAATTACCGATTTAGTTATATTAACTTAATTTATAAGAATAAGGGGTTTACTTCATTTTATGAAGTGAGTTCAAGTTCTGCGTTAGAACTCCATTTGAATAAAAACCAGTTCTTTAATGGATTGTATATTCCTTTTAAACTTGGTGCTATAAGTAAGGGGGCCCTTGTTGGAAATCGTTCTGAAATCAATGTTAATGGTTTCCCATATAGTTTAAATAAGCGAGGTCTGAATATTGTTGTAGTAAGTATGCAGACATCAAAAGTACTTCAATCGGTCTGGGCAGATACGTATTTAAATACGAAAGTCAATAATGGAATGTACAAAGCTACAAAAAGTGATGTTACAAATGGGGGGTAAGTATTGTGCTTAGTTTAAATATAACTGCAACAGCACTTGCTCTCTTATGGATTTCCTTACTTGCATCCTTAGCTTTAAAGAGAGAAAAAAAGCAATTTACGGTACAGTTAGAAGAACAAGAAGAACAGCCATTAGTTGTGAAAGATATATCTGAACGATACAACCCAGTTAGTTTTTCAGTGTGGTATGAATTTTTAGAGAGTGTTCTTGAGGTACGAACTAAAATTATTTTTAACCCACAATGGTATCGCGCTTCGGAGGAGTACAAAAAATTTGACGAATATTGTAAGGATAAAGGTGTTACTGTGCTTAAAGAACACAATCTTGATTTTCAAAGGGATCGATCTGCAATTCACTTTGATGATCCACTTTTGATGCCGTTACTATGGAATAAAGGATACAATATCAAATTTGTAAAAGGGAAAAGTTTTACAGACTTATTAAAAGAGGTTGCTCCATTCACACTAATATTTCTATCAGTCAAGGACGACGGTTCTCAAGCGCTGAATCATAAATGGCAAGAGAAACTTGCGGACTACGGTGTACAAAAGTTGACTCGTGAATTTTTGCGTTCGAGTTACATTAACGTAATCTGGAAGAAGGGAGAGAGGGAATATATCAGTCTTCATGAAGAAGTTTCAGACAAAGCAATATCTAAGACAATCGAGTCAGGATATAAGGTTAAAGAATTTATTATGCCAATCCATTTGGAAGTCAAAAGTGCCGGGTATAACAGTGGAAATGTTTCGAGTGTTAAGATAGAGGGATTAGAATATTCGCCTAATTTACGTGGTATGAATATTATAGTTTACGATCTAATAGATTCAAAGGTTAAAAGTGTTCATAGAGTGGATACGTTTGTGAGTATTTTTGAAGATAATACGATATATTGTGCATATCCTGAGGAGGAGAAAATGTGAATAGCGAACTAGACCTATCACTATTGGATTATGGGGCAATTTACATTCCTCTTTCTAATTATTCTAGAAGTCAAAATGATTTGGCTTATGCTGCATATCGTAGTATGTTTTATAGAAAAAATGATACTTGGATCGAAGATATTTCCAAGATCGATTTGGATCTGAATCGAAAAAGTATATATTTCCACACAAGCATTTATATACCTCAGTTTAGTCAACATAATTATTCTGTTGAGCTTACACAAGGAAAATCCTTGGTACAATATCTTATGGAAACTGAAGTAGGATCTTATGTTGTAATTTCAATAAAAGATGACGGGAGTCAACAAATTAAAGATGATGTCTTAGAAGAAGTTAAAGCTCTAGGTATTACACTTCTGGATAGCAGTAAACTTCGATATAGCTATATATGGTTGGCGCGCAAAACGAATGAAATTAGTTATGAAGTAATATACCAGGAATGTTCTTCTGAAGAATTAAGCTGGGAAGGTCAACTGGATGGTAACCACATACTGATAAAAAGTAGCGGAGCAAATGCAGGGAATTATAGTAGCGTAATGATCAATGGTGTTGAGAAAAGTATGAATTCCCGAGGGATGAACATTGTAAGTTGGAAAGAATCGCATAAGGTAGTTTCAACTAATTTCGATACATTCTCTACAATTTATATGCAAGGTAGTTTATTCAAGGCTACTCCTTCTAACTTAAAAAGAAATGATTCCCAATTCAGCGTTGTTAGCCATGCTGGTGGTATATTTCAAGGTCTCAGCTATACTAACTGCAGAGAAGCGATAGAATGGAATTACCGGGTTAAAGGACATCGTATTTTTGAAATAGATTTTGAGTTGACTTCAGATGGCGAAATGGTTGCTAGACATGATTGGCAAACATACCTCTACGATTATTTACAGCAGAAACCGCCCGAAGGAGTAAAAGAAGATGAGCCTCTAACTTTGGATCAATTCAAGGAACTTAAAATATTAAATAAGTATACTCCACTCACAATCACGGATATTTACGAACTTATGGTCAACTATCCCGATTTATATATCGTAACTGACACCAAATATCTGAAAGCTGACATAGTGAAGACTCAATTCAAGAGGATCATATCAGCAGTTGAACCGTATGGTTATGAATTACTTTTACGCATTGTACCACAGATATATAGGGAAGATATGTACTCAATCATTGAAGAGATATTTCCGTTTCCTAGTTATATCTATACACTATATGCGACCCATTCTTCTGATGAACAGATCCTTCAATTTGTTGAAGGAAAGCCTATTGGTGCTGTGACTACATATCCAGACAGGTATACTTCTAATTTTGGTAGAGAGTTAAAGTCACTTGGTGTTGAAGTTGCACTTCATACAATTAATGATATGGAGCAGGTCAAGAAATATGTGGGTATGAATGTTGATGGGTTTTATACAGATAGTTTATCTTCTATTGATATTGAGAGTGAGATTATAAGATATCAATCTGAGGTAAATGCAAGCAGGGACATGTTACTATTATATATCGAAAAACGTTTTGGAACGGTTACTTCACGTATATTAAATAGGTTTCAGCAATTTAGCAAACAGGAACTTAAAGAATTTGCTCCCAAGTTGTTTCTTATCAACACCTTAGAGGAGTTCTATCAGCTATGTGAAGAAGTGAAATTCCAATTAAATGCATAATTATTTTATAGAATTAAGTTAAGGTGACAGCATTATTAAAATAACGCCATTTTCCAACAAAAAATTCCAAGAAAACATTTACGTTACCAATTGACAATGGATAACTTTGGATGGTATTATCTGAGTTGTGGGCAGAGGTTAAGGCCGAAAGCTTCACTTCATTTGATGACGAAGGGAATGTTAGTGCATGCAAGGTAAAGTAAAATGGTTCAACGCAGAAAAAGGTTACGGTTTCATTGAAACTGAAGACGGCGGCGACGTATTCGTACATTTCTCCGCAATTCAATCCGAAGGATTCAAAACTTTGGAAGAAGGTCAATCCGTAGAATTCGACATCGTCGAAGGCGCGCGTGGACCGCAAGCAGCTAACGTAATCAAATTATAATCATCCGGACAATCCGACCTACATATATGGTTAGATGGTTACCAATTGAATTATCGCTAGCATCAGACTCCGGTTTTTCCGGGGTCTTTTTTTGTTTTAATAGATTCATAATATACAATTTCACAGGTCAGTTGAGGTCAATATTCGTAGGAGTCTGGCAGATACAACAGGTAAATTAATTTTCATTTTACATAACAGATTGAAGGAGCTCGGAAACGGTTAATTACATCATCAAGCGCCTAATAAGACCATCCATGTTAATTAACGATTATGCCTCAAAATGGTGAAATATCGCGAAATATGGCGGTAATCCTATATTGGCTGATGTGGCTTGAACAGATGTCATTATTCGGTCACCGGGAGTTTTTACATGGCGCTTACATTCGTGTTATAATGAAGTGGCAAAGGAAAAGGAGGAGTGCCCTATGAATTTAAGTATTCGAGGTCAACAAATCGAGGTTACCGATGCTTTGAAGGATTATGTCGACAAAAAGTTGAGTAGACTCGAGAAGTATTTCGATGCACCCCTTAACTCTGACGGTGCTGTTACCCTGAGCACGACGAGAGGCTTGCATACAGTAGAGGTGACGATCCCTTTGAAAGGCATTGTGCTCCGCGCCGAGGATGAGAGTGACGATATGTACGCTTCCATTGACTCCGTGGTAGACAAGCTGGAACGTCAGATCCGTAAACACAAAACGAAAATTAACCGTAAGTTCCGCCAGGAAGGCAGCCTGAAAACACTGTTCGTCGAAGATCCGACAGGCACAGTAGCTACTGCTGAACTGGATGCGGAAACTGAAGATGACGACTTGGAAGTGGTTCGGACGAAACGGTTTATGTTGAAACCGATGGACGTGGAAGAGGCTATCCTCCAAATGAACATGGTTGGCCACAATTTCTTCGTATTCTCCAACATTGAGAATGAAGAAGTCAGCGTTGTGTACAAACGGAACGATGGAAAATACGGTTTGATCGAACAAGGTTAATGGAGTCAGTGTAATTGACTGACCTAATGCACTGATTTAGTACACTAACCTGGTTTAGTAACTAAACTATTGAATTGAAAAATAATTTCTTAACTGATAGCGAATGAACACAGGGACATCTTAGCTTCCTGTATTGGATTAAACTAACAAGAGCCTCCATCCTTTATGGGATGGGGCTCTTTTGTGCGTTGTCGGGCTGGAAAAAAGTCGCTGGGGCAAGATTGTGAAACTATTTCCCATGCTACTGCGTCTAATATATAGTAGGAATGAGACAAATCCGTGCAAGGAGGAATACCAAATTCCAAATACTCACGGAAATGTTACTGAGGATATATTCTTTTTCTCAACATTGAGATTTTCATCCAAATTTACCACCAAAATTCGTTAACATGGCTTATCTAACTGGAAAATGAAACGATAGAATCCAGGGCTTCCGCTAACGACTATGATTTTTTGCACTTAAACTACTTTTGAGAGGCTTCAAAAGTTCAAAGAAGTGTACCGTGGCGTGTTGCGGCGACCCTTACAAACTGTTACAATTTATGCAAGAGAATCATTGTCCTGATGAGGAATTGTCAACGAATGATCGCTAATCATAATCAATGACAGGCACAGCACCATGAACATGATTCATAAGGCTCGGTTTTCGGCTTATTTCTAATAACCTGATCCGGTTGAATACCGAATCAGCTTCATGAGGGAACCTTGGCAAGCCTGGAGTTGATTCATCCATATTATTATTTATATTGTTTGTCACCCCCGGGCAAGTGGATACATATCCATCCGATGGTGTCGCGTGGCGGCAGCAGGGGGTCTATTCTGTTTTGCACGAAAGGGGTATACCATGCTAGGACTTGTCAAAAAGATCTTCGGCGACATGAACGAACGTGATGTTAAACGTCTGATGAAGACAGTCGATGTAATCAATAAACTGGAACCACAATTTCAGGCTCTGTCTGATGAACAACTGAAATCCAAAACGGATGAATACCGTGCCCGCATTGAAAAGGGAGAAACAACTGATGAACTTCTTCCGGAGGCATTTGCAACCGTACGTGAGGCATCGCGTCGTGTATTGGGCAAACGTCACTATGATGTACAGATGCTCGGAGGCATTGCTTTGCATGAAGGCCGGATTTCAGAGATGAAAACGGGTGAAGGTAAGACACTGGTAGGAACACTCCCGGTATACCTGAATGCATTGATGTCCAAAGGTGTACACGTGGTAACGGTCAATGATTATTTGGCTCAACGGGATAGCCAGGAAATGGGACAAATTTATGAATTCATGGGCATGACGGTAGGGGTTAACCTGAGCGGTATGGACCATGCTTTGAAACAACATGCGTATGCATGTGATATTACGTACGGAACGAACAACGAATTTGGCTTTGACTATTTGCGTGACAACATGGTGTTGTACAAAGAACAGATGGTACAACGTCCATTGTTCTTCTGTATTATTGATGAAGTGGACTCCATTTTGGTCGATGAGGCACGTACGCCTTTGATCATTTCCGGACAAGCTCAGAAATCAACGGACCTGTATTATGCAGCCGACCGTTTCGTGAAACGTTTGGTTCCAGAAGAAGACTTTACGGTGGACATCAAGGTGAAATCCGTAGCGCTGACTGAAGCGGGTGTGGCGAAAGCGGAGAAAGCATTTGGTATCGAAAACTTGTATGATCATGCCAATGTTACGCTCAACCATCACATCGTACAGGGATTGAAAGCGAACGTAATCATGCGTCGTGACGTTGACTACGTGGTGAGTGACGAGGAAGTACTGATCGTCGATGAGTTCACAGGCCGTTTGATGGCAGGACGTCGTTATAGCGATGGATTGCACCAAGCGATTGAAGCCAAAGAAGGCATTGAAGTACAGAACGAGAGCATGACTCTTGCTACGATTACATTCCAGAACTATTTCCGGATGTACCGCAAGCTTGCGGGAATGACGGGTACAGCGAAGACCGAGGAAGAAGAGTTCAAAAAAATCTACGGTCTCGAAGTATTGCAGATCCCAACCAACCGTCCGAACAAACGGGATGATATGGCTGATGTGGTGTACAAGAGCATTGATGGCAAGTTCAAAGCGGTTGTGGAAGAAATCGTGGAACGTCACAGCAAGAACCAGCCAGTTCTGGTTGGTACGGTATCGATTGAGAACTCCGAGCGTCTTTCGGACATGCTGAAACGCCGTGGAATCAGACACCAGGTATTGAATGCCAAGTACCACGCTGAAGAAGCGGAAATCATCTCAGGTGCAGGTCAAGCAGGAGCGGTGACGATTGCAACTAACATGGCTGGACGGGGTACAGATATTATCCTGGGCGAAGGTGTCGCTGAAGTGGGCGGTCTTCACATCATCGGTACAGAGCGTCATGAATCTCGCCGGATTGATAACCAGCTGCGTGGACGTGCAGGACGTCAGGGTGACCCGGGTTCCACACAGTTCTACCTGTCACTGGGTGATGAGCTGATGAAGCGTTTCGGTGCAGACAATGTACTGAACATGATGGAGCGTCTTGGTTTTGAAGAAGACCAACCGATTGAGAGCCGGATGATTACCCGTGCGGTAGAGTCGGCACAAAAACGGGTTGAAGGGAATAACTTTGACGTACGTAAAGTCGTTCTGCAGTATGATGATGTCATGAACCAACAACGTGAAATTATATATAAACAGCGCCGTGAGGTGCTTGAGTCCGAGAATATCAAACAGATCGTTATGGATATGATCAAGCCTTCCATTGAACGTATCGTGGAAGCTCATTGCAGTGATGATATTCCGGAAAACTGGGAGCTTCAAGAAGTTGCCGACTACATGAACAGCAAATTGCTGGATGAAGGCTCAGTAACGAAAGATGACCTGTGGGGCAAGGAAGCGGAAGAGATTATCGACTACCTGTTTGAGAAAGTTCAGAACAAGTACAATGCACGTGAAGAGCGAATCGGTGAAGAGATGGTTCGTGAATTCGAGAAAGTGGTTGTGCTCCGCGCAGTAGACAGCAAATGGATGGATCATATTGATGCGATGGATCAATTACGTCAAGGTATCCACCTTCGTGCCTACGGCGGTACAGATCCACTGCGTGAGTACCAGTTCGAAGGCTTCGAAATGTTCCATCAGATGATTGCTTCGATTCAGGAAGAAGTGGCAACCTATGTGATGAGAGCGCAAATCGAGAGCAACCAGGAGCGTCAGGCGGTTGTTGACGAAAGTCAGATCTCGACAAGCGGCGAACCTACGGAGAAACGTCCGGTAAAAGTATCTGACCAAATCGGACGCAACGATGCTTGTCCATGTGGCAGCGGCAAAAAGTTCAAACACTGCCACGGTCAAGAGTAGTCAAAAGCTCCTCTTATATACCCTGTGTATAAGTTGGATCTGAATTTTTTACACCATAACGGAGAGTGCAGAAGCAATCTGGAGAAGCAACGCGTTCGCCTTTATCACCGGATTTTTCCCTTGTGAGAGGGAATCAAAAAAATCTGGGGATAAGAGCGATCGAAAGATGCTACTGCAATCGGAGTGGTAAGGTGTAACGAATGCTGGCTCAACTTAAATAGAATGACATGAACGGCTCCTTGCAGCCGGGTATTCCAAATGATCAAGTGAAGGATGCATAACCTGTAATTGGTGCATAGTTATAACTATGTGACCAGGATTATGGAGAAGAGGATTGCCGATATAAAGGTGACCGAGACTCCAAGGTGAAGCATCAGATACTTGTTCTGGAGGAATGCCCTGGATGCGGGGAGCTTATCTTAATGAAAAGAGGAATTGCACATGATCGATCCAAGCGTGAAGCAGGACCTGCGTGAAATAGGCAAGAAACTAACAAATCTTAGGGGGTCTCTTTGACTTAGATCTCAAGCAAGAGATGATTGAGAACTTCGAAGTGAAGATGTCCGTCCCGGATTTCTGGGATGATAATGATAAGGCACAAGCCTTAATCGCTGAGCTGAACGCGGTGAAGGGTTCTGTGGATCAGTACACCAAGCTGCAGCAGGATTATGACGATGCGGTCATGATGGCAGAACTGGCTGACGAAGAAGGCGACGATGATCTGGCTGTGGAGATCGGCAACAGCGTAACAGCCATCGTGAGTAAAGTAGAAGAGTTCGAGCTACAGCTTCTGCTGAATCAGCCGTATGACAAGATGAATGCGATTCTAGAGCTTCACCCGGGTGCTGGTGGTACCGAGTCTCAGGACTGGGGACAGATGCTGATGCGGATGTACACACGCTGGGCCGAGAAGCGTGGCTTCAAGGTTGAGGTGCTGGATTATCTGGCAGGAGATGAAGCAGGAATCAAGAGTGTCACATTATCGATCAAGGGGCATAATGCTTATGGGTATCTGAAAGCCGAAAAGGGTGTCCACCGATTGGTGCGGATATCACCTTTTGACTCCTCAGGACGTAGACATACTTCCTTCGTATCCTGTGATGTGGTTCCAGAGATTGATGACACGATTGAATTGGATATTCGAACAGAAGATCTTAAGATCGATACGTATCGTGCGAGCGGTGCGGGTGGACAGCATATCAATACCACCGACTCAGCCGTACGGATCACTCACCTTCCAACTGGTGTGGTGGTAACGTGTCAGAATGAACGTTCACAGATCAAGAACCGTGAGCGGGCGATGACGATGCTTCGTTCCAAATTGTATGAACGTAAAATTGAAGAACAAAAACAGCATCTGGACGAAATCCGAGGAGAACAGTCGGATATTGCGTGGGGTAGCCAGATTCGCTCCTATGTATTCCATCCCTATAGTATGGTAAAGGATCACCGTACGAGCGTAGAGACGGGAAACACTGGTGCAGTAATGGATGGCGACCTCGATGGATTCATCGACGGTTATTTGCGCAGCCAGATTAAAGTAGATACCGATTAATCAAAAGTTCCTGTATAGACCCGATACGTGTAGGCGTATGCTGGGTGTATACAGGGGCTTTTTTTTGAGCATATATACAAAAAAAGGAGAGCACGATGACATGCAGCAGCAACAGCATTTACACAATAACCGCAAGAAGAGGCTAACTACCCTCATTCCCCTGAACGGTCCATGGAGAAATGTCGTGGATACCGTATCCATCATATTAGGTTCGTTTTTGATTGCCGTGGCCTTTAATTTATTTTTACTTCCGAATCAGATTGCGTCAGGCGGGGTATCCGGGTTATCGATATTAGGCAAACAATGGCTGGGGCTTGAGCCGGCATACACCCAGTGGGCTATTAATATTCCGCTTCTGATCGCGGGTTTTCTCCTGATTGGCAAGCAGTATGGTATCCGTTCTGTGCTTGGCAGTATCGTTCTGCCTTTGTTCGTATTTCTCACGAAAGACTGGGCCATCCCAACAACGAATCCGCTCCTAGGTTCACTCTATGGAGGAATTGGGGTTGGTCTCGGGATTGGGATTGTCTATCGGGGGAGAGGTTCAACAGGAGGCATGAGCATTCTTGCCAGGATCGTACAAAAATACAGTGGGCTGAGTTATTCCCTTTGTGTCGTGATGATGGATGCTACAGTTATTATTATGGCTGCCTTTGTACTGTCTTTGGAACAGTCGCTCTTTGCTCTGATCGGGTTATACGTTACCGGAAAAGTCATTGATGCCGTCGAGATGGGGCTTGGTTACTCGAAGGTTGCTTATATTATTTCCAACCAGACCGAACCGATTACGAAGGTGATTCTGGATGATCTGGATCGCGGACTGACGAAGCTGGAGGCAAAAGGTGGCTACACCGACGATCAGCGAACCGTTCTGATGGTGGTCGTTGGACAGAATGAGGTGCCGAGACTGAAAGCCTTGATCCGGTCCGTCGACCCGGGGGCTTTTGTCATTATTAGCAATGCGCATGAAGTATTGGGCGAAGGCTTTAAGCGCGAGGAAGTGTAAGGTACAGCGAGTAGGCAATCTATAAATTAAACTTAACATTTACATGATAACAGAGAGCAGTTTAAGCAGTTCGTTTAACTAACAAGAAAGTAAGCATATAAATGTAAAAAAAGCAGGTACTCCTCCACCAGACATGGCTGGAAAGGAAGTACTTGCTTTTTGTTTTGTCTTTTGAACGAAAATCACTGTGCTACTTGCTGTATATCTACTATCACTACTATATCTACAGAATCGGAGACAGCAGACGAGAAATCGCTTCTTTAAATTTGATCTTCACACTGCGTTTATTGTATTCATCAAGCGTCATCTCACGGGATACAAGAAGATCATGCTCAAATGTCTGCACAAGAGCAGTCGCAATTGCTTCGTCATACATAAATGCATTTACCTCAAAGTTCAGGCGGAAGCTGCGGTAATCAATATTAGCGGTTCCCACGGATGCGACCATACTGTCGATAATGAGTGTTTTGGCATGAATAAAGCCGTTATCGTATATAAATACAGTTGCCCCTACTTTTAACAACTCACCGATATAAGACAGCGTAGCCCAATATACGAAGGCGTGATCCGGTTTATTAGGAATCATGATGCGAACATCAATCCCTGACAGGCACGCAAGACGAATGGCTTCGAATACACTGGCGTCCGGGATAAAATAAGGCGTCTGTATGAGAATGGAGTGTTTGGCACCATTGATCATTTTCAGATAACTGTTTTTGATGTGCTCGGTCTCAGCATCCGGTCCGCTGGATACAATCTGCATCGCAGTTGTTCCTGTACCCTCAATATGAGGGAAATGCGCCGGAACATAAGGGGTATCATGCTGCTTGGACGCTTCATTCCAATCCAGAAGAAAACGGGTCTGAAGAGCATGAACAGCATTACCCTGAATACGCAAATGCGTATCGCGCCAGTAACCGAACTTGGAATTCAAACCGAGATATTCATCCCCTACATTAAACCCGCCTGTATAACCTAGGTTACCGTCAATAATAACGATTTTACGATGATTTCGGTAATTCATACGTAGGTTAATCAGACTGAATTTGGATGGGAAAAAGACTTCAACCAAACCGCCTGCTTCGCGCAATTCTTTGAAAAAGCGTTTGGATACCCGCCGTGAGCCGAGTGCGTCATATAGCAGACGAACTTTGACGCCTTCCTTCGCTTTGCGGATGAGTGCATCCCGGATTCTTTTGCCGAGTCGGTCACCTCTATAAATGTAGTATTGCACATGAACATGATCCTGCGCTGCCTCGATATCATCAAGCAACCGCTGGAATTTGTCTGTCCCGTCCGTGATAATTTCGACCGCATTGTCTTCGGTCAACAGAGCGTCATTCTGCTTCAGGTTCATATAAATCATGTCCTGACTGCTCTCTGTGGCCTGATTACGGAACGGTGTTCGGTTGTCTTGCAGCTGTTCAAGCTGAGCAGCAATACGTTCTTCAAGCCCGAGCTTCTTGCGCTCTTTCCACTGGAAAAGCCGGTAGCGCGTCAGGTTTTGCCCTGTTAATAGATAGAGTACAAACCCGAACACCGGAATAAAGTTTAAGACGAGCAGCCAAGCCCAGGATGCACTTGCATCCTTTCGTTCGAAGAAAACGACCGCTGCTGCGAAAATAATATTCAGGCCCAGGAGTACAACAAGTAAAATGGATTCGATATGCACTGTAGTCCCCCATGTCTCATAATGACCATCATGAATCCATTCATAAACCCTTCCTCGTGTAGATTGATTATGAAATAGACCCTGGTTGTAATGTTTCCTATAATACGTATTTTAGCAGAAGTATACGGGTTCGTCCGCAGATGTTGGAAAGATATGTTCGGGATACAACATTATCCGTGTTAAATTGATGGTAGAGTGTTGTATTTATATAACTAGAGTTGTATAATAATACACAAATATGCATAGAAGCGACGGAATTGCTGTATGAACGTCCCTTGAGGGCAGGAGAACAGTTATAAATAGCGCATACAACAGGATTGGGGGAGCGAGAGTGAATAACAAATTAAAAGTGGCAATCGTCGGTTCCACCGGCTACGGCGGGGTGGAACTGATTCGTTTTTTCCAAAACCATCCGCTGGTTGAAATTACTTCGGTAATCTCTTCATCCAGCAGTGGTGAGTCCATCGCAGATGGATTCCCGCATTTGACGGACGTGATTCATAGGCCACTCGACGGCGTAGATCCGGCTGAGATCGCAAGTCGTGCAGATCTGGTGTTCACAGCAACCCCGTCTGGTGTAAGTGCGAAGCTCGTTCCAAGCCTGCTTGAGGCTGGTCTTAAGGTCATTGATCTCTCTGGAGATTTCAGACTCAAGGATGGAACGGTGTATGAAGAGTGGTATAAACATCCGGCACCATCTGCTTCATTGTTGGAACAAGCGGTATATGGCATGGCAGAGGTGTATGGAGACGAAGTGAAGGGGAAGAACTTTATTTCCAACCCAGGCTGCTACCCAACGGCGACGTTACTTGGATTAATTCCAGCTGTTGAGGCAGGATGGATTGATCCTACCAGTATCATCATTGATGCCAAATCCGGCGTGTCGGGTGCGGGACGGGGAACAAGTCTGATGAATCATTATGCAGAAATGAACGAGAATTTCAAAGCATACAAACTCAATAAACATCAGCATATTCCCGAAATCGAGCAAGTGCTGGGCAATATCACTGGAACTCCAGTCACAGTAACGTTCACAACGCAGCTGGTGCCGATGACGCGTGGAATCATGAGTACGATGTATGCCAATCTAATTGGCGAACACAGTGACCGTGAAATCGTTGATCTGTACCGCAAATATTATGAGAATCGGCCTTTTGTGCGTGTGCGTGAGCCGGGGATCTGGCCTTCAACGAAGGAAGTGTACGGATCGAACTATTGTGATATCGGATTTGCAGCTGACCCTCGTACAGGTCGTTTGACGATTATTTCGGTCATAGACAACCTGGTGAAAGGTGCATCCGGGCAAGCCATTCAAAATATGAACCTGATGATGGGATGGGAGGAGAACCTCGGGCTGAACATGACGCCGGTATATCCATAAGGTTTGAATTATTGGGGGAGCGTCCAGACGCAATTTCCGAAACCATGTGGGGAAGACGGATCAGGCAAAGCAAGCGGACAATCGGCATGCAGCCGAACGCTTAACGGGGGATAACATATGGAAACGAATGTGGAGCAAAAGGCTTTTACGATAGTTGAGAACGGAACGATTGTAACCCCGCGCGGGTTCAGTGCTGGCGGATTGCATTGTGGTTTGAAAAAAACATCTCGCAACGACATCGGAGCGATCCGCTGTGACGTGCCGGCAACTGCAGCTGCGGTGTATACAACGAACGTATTCCAGGCCGCACCTTTGAAAGTCACGCGTGAGAGCTTGAGCAATGGACGCCTTCAGGCAGTCATCGTGAACAGCGGGAATGCCAATGCTTGTACCGGACAACAAGGGGAAGAGGATGCCTACGCCATGCGTACGGCGGCTGCACGTGAATTGGGCGTAGCGGAAGAGGATGTTGCTGTCGCTTCCACAGGTGTTATTGGTGAATTGCTGAAGATGGACGCTGTGCACTCGGGGATTAGCGGACTTCCGGCACGCTTGGGCAAGGAAGCAGGAGAAGCGGAGCATTTTTCCCAAGCTATTCTGACTACCGATTTGGTGAAAAAAGAAGCCTGCGTCGCCGTTGAGGTGAACGGCAAAACGATTACGATTGCAGGTGCTGCCAAGGGATCGGGGATGATTCATCCGAATATGGCAACCATGCTGGCCTTTATGACCTCGGATGCAGTCATTGGCGCAGAAGCGTTGCAGCGCCTGCTGCGCCAGGCGACCAATCATACATTTAACATGATTACAGTAGATGGAGATACAAGCACGAACGACATGCTCGTTGCGATGTCCAGTGGACTGGCAGACAACGAAGAACTGACCACGGAACATCCGGACTGGGAAGCTTTTGCTGCTGGATTTACTTATGTGTGCGAGGTACTTGCCAAAGCCATTGCGCGTGATGGCGAAGGAGCAACCAAGCTGGTTGAGGTACAGGTAACAGGTGCGGTAAGTGATGAATCGGCGCAAGCCATTGCGAAGACTGTCATTGGATCGAGTCTCGTGAAATCCGCCATGTTTGGCGCAGATGCCAACTGGGGACGAATTATTGCAGCTGTAGGGCGCGCAGGACAGCCGGTGAACCCGGAGACGGTGGATATCCGTCTGGGAGACATTTCTGTACTTGCTCAATCCCGTCCGGTCGTTTTTGACGAAGAAGCGGCACTGGCCTACTTGCAGACCGATAACGTACGCATTGTAGTCGATTTGCACCACGGCGAGGGAACAGCCATCGCTTGGGGCTGTGACCTGACGTATGACTATGTACGAATTAACGCGGCATACCGTACGTAATAAGTAACTGTTTTATATTTACACGTTAAAAATGCAGCTTTCCTATGAGAAGCTGCTTCGTAAAATATGTTGAAAATTATATATGAGATTTAAACTCACCTTTGGTGTTTGACAACTGGCGAAGGCAGTGGAAGAGTCGGAATCGATTCTGTAGAAGCGTAGCGTTCGCCTTTGTCTCCGAGTTTTTCCCCTTAGAGAGGGGAATCCAAAAAACTTGGAGACAACAGCGATCGAAAGAACGATCCGGATCTGTAACGTTCAGCCGCTTTCTGTCAGGCATCTATGAAGTGTTAAATCTGTTTAAATTAAATTTTAATATGAAAGGAGTGCCCTCATGAATTCAACATTGCAAAATGAGAGTGCCGGAACTGAGGCAGGCGCCGAGAAGCAGACGTTTGTCATGAAATGCGGAGGCAGCACGCTGGCGGCGTTGCCTGACTCCTTTTTTGCAGATCTGCGTGACTTGCAGTCCCAGGGAACTCAGCCTGTCATTGTGCATGGCGGCGGCCCGGCGATCTCGGATAATTTAGCGAAGCTGGGCATTGAGACCGAGTTCGTGAACGGATTGCGGAAGACGACGGAACCTGTATTGGATGTCGTAGAGATGGTTCTCGCGGGGAGTATTAACAAACAAATCGTACGTCTGATCCAACGTGTTGGTGGACGTGCGCTGGGCTTATCCGGTGTGGATGGTGGTCTGATCCAGGCGAAACCGGTTAGCAATCATGCAGAGATAGGCTGGGTAGGTGACGTAACGGGCGTTAACGCGGAGATTATTCAAGGAATTGTAAATATGGGCTATATGCCAGTTATCGCGCCGGTTGGTGTAGATGCAACTGGTCAGCGCTATAACATCAATGCGGATACAGCCGCAGGTGCCGTAGCTTCCCATCTCGGAGTTAGCCGGATGATTGTAGTAACCGATGTCCCTGGCATTATGAAGACTATAGGCGGCGAGAAAAAAGTATTGCCAGCCGTCTCTGTACAAGAGATCGAGGATATGATTCAAACCGGAGAAATCTATGGCGGCATGATTCCAAAGGTGCGTGCAGCCATCGCTTGTATTCACGGCAAAGTGCGTGAGGTCGTTATCGTAGACGGCAGCGAACCACAGATTCTGAGCCGTGTGCTTGGCGGAGAAACGATCGGAACCCGAATTATGCGTATGCAATAATACGAACTTGTAATAACGTGAGGAATCAACATTTTGTACACGGCTTTTTTTATATAAGATGAACTGGACATGACACGAGAACGGAGAGTGCAGAACCAATCTGAAGAAGCGAAGCGTCCGCCTTTATCCCCGGATTTTACCCTCTATTAAGGGGATCGAAAAAATCCGGGGATAACAGCGGTCGGAAGATGGTACTGCAATCGGAGTGGCCTTGTGGAAAGTAGGGTTAGCTTATAGGGTTTGCCTAGTGTACTCATACAAAGGAATAGGAGTGTGATAGGTGATGGCAAAAGGCAATGAACAGCCAGGTTCTGGCACAGCAGTAGCGGGCGTAGCGGCGACAGGTGCAGCGGTACAGACGGATAGCTCTCTTTTCCAAACGTATGCACGTTATCCAATCAGTCTGGTCAAGGGTAAAGGCAGCTGGCTATGGGATGATCAGGGCAATCGTTATCTTGATTTCATGTGCGGGTTGGCTGTAACGAGTCTGGGCCATGCACCGGAGAAAGTCGGAGCCAAGCTGAAAGCGCAGATTGATGAGCTGTGGCATGTATCCAACCTGTTCCAGATTCCGGGTCAGGAAAAAGCAGCGGCTTTGTTAACAGCAAATACATGTGCAGACGCGGTGTTCTTTTGTAACAGTGGTGCAGAAGCGAATGAAGCGGCAATTAAACTGGCTCGTCGCTATCACCAGAAAGTGAAAGGCACAGGTCGGTACGAAGTTATTACATTTGCCCAATCCTTCCACGGACGGACACTCGCAACCTTGACAGCAACTGGGCAGGATAAGGTGAAAGAAGGATTTTTGCCATTGCCAGCCGGATTCGTAACGGTTCCTTTGCATGACACAGCGGCACTCGAAGCGGCAATCGGACCCAATACAGCAGCAATTATGCTGGAGATGGTGCAGGCCGAGGGTGGGGTACATCCGGTCAAACCAGAGTTTGTCCATCACGTTCGGAAACTGTGTGAAGAGCACGGACTGCTGTTGATCGTAGACGAGGTGCAGACAGGAATGGGACGTACAGGTAAACTGTTTGCGCATGAGCATTATGGCATTGAGCCTGACATTTTCACAGTAGCCAAAGGTATTGGCAGCGGCTTCCCTGTAGGTGCGATGCTGGGTAAAGGTTATCTGAAAGATGCGTTTACTGCGGGCAGCCATGCAACGACGTTTGGCGGTACACCGCTCGCTTCCTCGGTTGTCATTGCGACGATTGAAACGATGCTCGAAGATCAACTGCCAGAGCGTGCAGCTGAAATGGGCGAGTACTTGATGAACTCTTTGCGGGAACGTCTGGCAGGCAACTCATTTGTGAAAGAAGTTCGGGGGATGGGTCTGCTTGTTGGGATAGAATGTGCTGAAGCGGTGGGAGACATCGTGCTCGCTGGTCAGAAGCGAGGCATTCTCTTTGTTTCTGCAGGACCGAATGTCATTCGTCTGCTTCCAAACTTGTATGTGAGCAAGGAAGAGATCGATGAGGCAGTATCCTTGGTAGCAGCGTTAATTGAAGAGCATGTGGCGGCGAAGAACGCTTAATAAGACTTTATAAAACCTTTCTGACTCGGGGCCTTCATTGGCCTCGAAGAGGAACAAGATGAAGAATCCCTGTAGCCGCGCGGTAAATTAGCGGAAGATGAAAGTGAGCACCCGGATGGCAAGAGCTCAACCTTCTACACTCTTCTGCCCATGCGGGTGCAGGGAACCGGAAATAAGGAGGACAAAATGAACATGACACAAACACAACAGACGGAGAAGGTCCAGAAGGTCGATCTTAGAGGCCGTGATTTTATTGAATTTACAGATTATACAGCGGAGGAAATTCGCTATTTGCTGGACCTTGCGATTGAGATTAAAGGCAAACAAAAAAACGGCGTACCGTATCAGCCACTCCAAGGCAAAACGATCGGACTCATTTTTGAAAAGTCATCTACGCGTACACGTGTATCCTTTGAAGTAGGCATGTTCCAATTAGGCGGTCACGCGCTCTTCTTGAGCAAAAACGATATTCAACTCGGTCGTGGCGAAACGACACATGATACAGCTAAAGTCCTGTCACGTTACCTGGATGGCATCATGATTCGTACCTTTGGACACCATAATGTGACTGAACTGGCACAACATGCGGATGTTCCAGTTATTAACGGCCTGAGTGATGCAGCGCATCCATGCCAGGTACTCGCGGACTTCCAAACCGTGCTGGAGCACAAAGGCAAGCTGGAAGGTCTGAAAATGGCTTATGTGGGAGATGGCAATAACATGGCCCATTCCCTGATGCTTGGTGCAGCGAAGATGGGTATGCATGTTGCAGTAGCCACTCCTGAAGGTTATGAGCCTGACAGCGCAGTGGAAGAGCAGGCGCGCAGCATTGCACAGGAGAGCGGCTCACAAGTGACTGTAACGTACAGTGCAAAGGAAGCTGTGAAAGATGCAGATATCGTCTATACAGATGTATGGGCAAGCATGGGTTTTGAAGAGGAGCAGAAGATTCGTGAACAAGCATTCGCCGCGTATCAGGTGGATGAGGAACTGATGAAAGGCGCGAAGCCGGATTATATGTTCCTGCACTGCCTGCCAGCTCACCGTGGAGAAGAAGTGAGTGCCGGAGTGATTGACGGTCCAAACTCCCTGATCTTTGATCAGGCGGAGAACCGGCTGCATGCGCAGAAAGCGTTAATGGCTGCGTTAATGAGCGAATAGACGCTGTTTGCCTGATTGGGTTGATTTTAGGCACAGATTTCGCGATGATAGATTAAGCAACTGAACTTGGGGAGGACCATTGAACATGGCTAAGGAAAAAATCGTACTCGCTTATTCTGGCGGGTTGGACACATCTGTAATTTTGAAATGGTTGAAAGAAACATATGATGCGGAGATTATCGCATTTACGGCGGATATCGGACAAAAGGATGAACTGGACGGCCTTGAGGAAAAAGCTCTCGCTACAGGCGCTTCCAAAGTGTACATCGACGATCTGCGCGACGAGTTCGCCAAAGATTTCATCTATCCAATGTTCCAGGCAGGCGCCCTTTATGAAGGACAGTACCTGCTTGGTACAAGTATCGCACGTCCACTGATCGCTAAACGAATGGTCGATATCGCTCGTGCAGAAGGCGCTACTGCGATTGCTCACGGCGCTACGGGTAAAGGGAATGACCAGGTTCGTTTTGAGTTGAACGCAGCTGCGCTGACACCAGACATTCAAGTCATCGCACCTTGGCGTCTGGAAGAATTCCGCAACCAGTTCCCGGGACGTGCTGAGATGATTGCTTATGCTGAAAAACACGGCATTCCGGTAACGGCGTCGGCGGCTAAGCCGTACTCCACAGACCGTAACCTGCTGCATATCAGCTATGAGAGCGGCGTGCTTGAAGATCCTTGGTTCGATCCAAGTACGGACGAGAACAAGGACATGTTCCTACTAAGCAGTGCACCTGAAGATGCACCAGATCAAGCGGAGTATGTTGTACTTGATTTTGAACAGGGTAATTGTGTTGCACTGAATGGTGAGCGTTTAAGCCCACTGCAAGTGATGGAGCAACTGAACGAACTTGGTGGTAAACATGGTATCGGTCGTGTGGACATGGTTGAGAACCGCTTTGTCGGTATGAAGAGCCGTGGCGTATACGAGACACCGGGTGGAACCATTCTGTTTACGGCACACCGCAAAATGGAATCCATCACGATGGACCGTGAAGTCATGAACCTGCGTGACAGCCTGATCACACGTTACAGCACACTCGTTTACAACGGTTTCTGGTTCGCACCGGAACGTCTGGCGCTGCAAGCACTGGTAACGGAAAGCCAGAAAAATGTAACAGGTACCATTCGTGTGAAACTGTATAAAGGTAACATCATTGGCGCAGGTGTGAAAAGTCCTGTCAGCCTGTACAACCCGGACATTGCCACAATGGAAGCTGATCCAACGCAAGCATACGATCAAGGGGATGCAACGGGCTTTATCCGCCTGAATGCATTGCGTTTGAAAGTAAACTCCGGTGTGGAGCAAAACAAAAACTAATTTCATCTGCATATTGAGCATCACGATTATAACTGACAAGGCGGGCCGTTCTTGCACATCTGGCAGGAGCGGCTTTGTCCATGAGCGAAAGGGGAGCACTCACTGTGAGCAAGCTGTGGGGAGGACGTTTTACCAAACAAACCAATCACCTGGTTGAGGAATATACAGCGTCAATCAATTTTGATAAAGCGTTGGCCGAGGAAGATATTCAAGGAAGTCTGGCTCATGTAACGATGCTGGGCAAATGCGGCATTCTTCCGGCAGAGGATGTAGAAACGATCAAGGAAGGTTTGATCACCGTTCTGCATAAAATCCGCGCAGGCGAAGTGGAATTCTCCGTATCGGATGAAGACATCCACATGAATATTGAGAAAAACCTGATCGATACCATCGGCCCTGTAGGTGGCAAATTACATACAGGACGCAGCCGGAATGATCAGGTAGCAACGGATATGCATTTGTACTTGCGTGAGCGCGTGGTTGGATTTGTTGGCATGCTGCACTCGTTGCAGGAAGCGTTGATCGGACAAGCCAAAGATAATCTCGATACGATCGTGCCGGGTTATACGCATCTTCAACGTGCACAACCGATTCTGTTCGCCCATCACCTGATGGCGTATGTATCGATGTTCCAACGGGATGCGGAGCGTCTTATGGACAGCTACAAACGCATTAACATTTTGCCACTGGGTGCAGGTGCCCTTGCAGGCACAACGTTCCCGATTGATCGTCATTTTGTGGCGGAACAACTGGGCTTCGACGGTGTCTACGAGAACAGTCTGGACGCGGTCAGCGACCGTGACTTTATCGTGGAGTTCCTGGCAGCTGCATCGCTGATCATGACGCACTTGTCCCGTCTGAGTGAAGAACTGGTCCTGTGGAGCAGCACGGAGTTTGGTTTTGTTGAACTGGACGACGCATTCTGCACGGGCAGCAGCATTATGCCACAGAAAAAAAATCCGGACGTTCCCGAACTCGTTCGTGGTAAAACAGGACGTGTGTACGGCAACCTGATCGGTTTGCTGACCGTACTGAAATCTCTACCGCTTGCTTACAATAAGGATATGCAGGAAGACAAGGAAGGCATGTTTGACACTGTGGCGACGCTGGAGGGTGCGCTTCAATTGTTCGCACCGATGATCGCAACGATGACGGTCAACAAAGGACGGATGCGTCAAGCGGTCAATCAGGATTTCTCGAACGCTACGGATATTGCGGACTTCCTCGTGGGCGAAGGTTTGCCGTTCCGTCAAGCGCATGAGGTTATCGGCAAAACCGTATTGTACTGTATCCAAAACGGCAAGTACCTGCTGGATCTGACAATTGATGAATTCCGTCAATTCTCTCCGCTGTTCGATGAGCGTATTTACGATGTACTGCAACCGGAAGCGGTTGTAAATGCTCGTAACGTATACGGCGGAACTGCTTCGAATCAGGTGGCTGAAGCAATTGCCCGCAGTGAGAAGGTGCTTGAAATGACAGAGCAATGGATTACCAATCGAGGTTAATTTTACGGTATCCTTTTGGAGTAAAACCAAAAAGCAGGCAGAGAGATTTTTCTCATGCCTGCTTTTTTTGTTTTGTACACTCACGATCTTTCAGTGAATGAACCGTTCCACTTGAGTATGGATTGGCGGGTTCCATCGGATATTTCTTTTTATTTACGCTCACGCAGAGGCAACCATTTCAATACATTCTGAATCTTCTTGTCCCAATAGCCCCACTCATGCTCACCGGGTTCCTCCTCATAGGTCAATTGGAGATCAGTCTGGGAACAGGCTTCACGGAAGGACTGGTTCTGCTCATACAGGAAGTCTTCCGTACCACAGCATTGATAGAGCAATGGTCGAGGTCCACTGCTCGCTTGGTTCTCCTTCAGTAGTTGCAGCAGATCGTTCTCCGAGCCTGCAATCTTCGGGCCAAAGATACGTTCCATTTCGGCCCGCCAGAGTGGGCTGGAATTCATATTATCCAAATGCGCTACCATGTCGAGCGCTCCCGACAAACTTGCCGCGGCAGCGTATTGATCCGGTTTCCGAAGCGCAAGCTTGAATGCCCCGTAGCCACCCATGGACAACCCGGCAACATAGTTGTCTTCACGTTGGTGAGATAGCGGGAAGAAGGAACGCGCGAGTGCAGGCAGCTCTTCGCTAATGAACGTCCAATAACGTCCACCTTCAGCCATATCCGTATAGAAGCTGCGATGAACCTGAGGCATCACAACGGCAATACCAAGGTCGGCAACATATCGTTCGATGGATGTACGGCGCAGCCAGATGGAGTCATCGTCCGATAGACCGTGCAGCAGATACAGTGTGGGATGCAGTCCTTGGCCCGATACGCTCTCCATACCAATCTGATTTTGGGTTTGTTGTGGCAGGATAACATGCATGCTGGTGCTTAGACCAAGCGTGTCCGAGTAAAAATTACATTGAATAAGTGCCATGTGTTAAAGTAACCCCTTTCATAATTCATTGATGAAGGTCCTGAATTGAAACGAGAGGATGGATCTGGAGTGGAAATGGCTCCAAAGTGTCTGTAGTAAACAGGTTATACGTAAATCTCTTTCGACGCAATAACAAGATCCGCTGTAGGAACAAAGAAAATAAGCGCTTCCAAAAGCATATGGATTTTTATGTGGGAGCAGTAGATATGAACAAAAATCGGAGATTCCATTCACCATGTTGTTCGCTCTCTTTACAGCGTAACAATGTTATGTTACACTGTTTTCAACGTAAAGGGGGACCATATATGACGGATGATTTGATCTCCAAAAAAGAATTGCTGGACCTGACGGGCATCTCTTACGGCCAGTTATACCGCTGGAAGCGGAAGAATCTCATTCCAGAGGAGTGGTTTATTCGGAAGTCGTCCTACACCGGACAAGAGACTTTTTTTCCAAAGCAACAGATATTACTGCGGATTGACAAGATTCTCAATATGAAGGACGGATTGTCTCTGGATGAACTGGCAGACGTGTTTTCACCAACTTTGGGTGAAGTGGAAATGTCCGCTGAGCAGCTATTGGAGCGAAACATTGTTTCGAACATTTCGCTCGAGCTGTTGAATGAAGCAGGCCGGGAGCGGCCGCTGTATGCATTGGATCAGATCATGATGCTCTATGTCCTTGATAAGCTGCTAATGAGCGGGGATATTACCCGCCAGGAGGGTACGCTGCTCATCGACGTCATGTCGGAGCATTACTATCGTTTCACAGGCAAACCAAGCGAGCTGGTGCTTATTCGCAAGATGGGTGTCCCTTTATTGATGCTGGTAACGGCAGGGACGGAGCTTTATTTTGACAATGGTGTGAAGGTTGTTCTTAGACAGCCCATGGGAACGTTTATGGAAGAGCTGAAACTCAAATTGGGATAAGGAGTGGGTCATATATGGAGGAACGAAATTTGCGAAATGATCTGAACGTAGCAGGTTTGAGCCAAACGGCAGGCGGGGAATTTCACCGGGTATCCATTGATGGCATGGCTAAGGTAAACGGTAACCTGGACTGTACCTCCCTTAATGTGAATGGAACATTGAAGATGCATGGAGCTTTGAGCGCAGAAAGTGCAACGATTAACGGTATGTGCACGCTGAACGGCCCTTTGAACAGTTCTCGTGTTCGTGTGGATGGCTTGACTACGATTAATGGAGACCTCCATAGTCCTGAGCTTGAAGTTAACGGAAAATGTACCGTACGCGGACGAGTGAATGGGGAACGAATCGATATTGGAGGCGTGATTGATATTGAAGGTGACGTACAATGCGAGTCCCTGAACGTACAGGGCAATATTAAAATCAGCGGCTTCCTGAATGCGGGAACGGTAGAGATCAGGCTGCATACCTCCTCTTCGGCCAAAGAGATTGGTGGGGAGCGCATTGATATCCGTCGTAAGGAACAGACTGGTTTTTGGAAAAGTATTGGACTGGGCGGTACCCCTTCATTTAAGACATCTTTGATTGAGGGGGATGAAATCGTGCTGGAAGATACCGAGGCAGACATTGTTCGTGGCAACAAGGTTCATATCGGTCGCGGATGTAACATCAGAGTGGTTGAATATTCGGGTGAACTAGAGGTTGATCCAGATGCCAAGGTGGGCAGCAGTCAGCGAATTTAATTTTGATTTGGAGTGAAAGGGATGTGATCGACATGAATAATCATTTTGCCAGTTCAACGGATAAAAAACATGACATTAGTATCATCGGCGACGGCAGTTCTTCTGGTGGTGTATACGGAAAGGTCAAGGTAGTGGGGGATTCCTCGTTTAATGATAATCTGATCTGTGATCAATTCAAATGTACCGGCACATCGGTCATACACGGGTCTCTTGAATCGACCGATATCAAAATTACAGGAACCCTTACCCTGAAAGACCGGACTGCTGCTGATAATGAAGATCAGGAGGGGCATTACGCTTCTAACCTGTATGCAAAAGCTGAACATATGAAAGTGGTAGGGGAACTTCATGTATCAGGTGACTGTCAGGTGGAGGATATAAAACTGAACGGCCGTTTTACGATAGCGGGTATGCTCAGCGCTGAACAAATGACACTCAAAATCATGGGTCCATCCGAGGTCAGGGAAATGGGCGGATCCATCATTTCAGTGAAGAGCGGCAAGGGCAAACTGTTGGAAGGTCTATTTTCGGGGCAAAAGTCGGTACTTAAGGCAGGAATGATCGAAGGCGACGATATCGAATTGGAGTATACCGAGGCAGAAGTTGTTCGAGGGGATAAAATAAAAATTGGCCCTGGCTGCCGGATCGGCACGGTGGAATACCGCTCTTCTCTGCAAATTCATCCGCTATCGGAAGTTTTGGTGCAAAGCAATCGGTCCTTGGACTGATTATCCACCGTAACTTTTCGGATATACTAATTCAGTCATATGAATCGGTTGTGAATGGGAGAGATTGAGTACAATGGCTACACGTAAAAATAATATTGGATTGGTGCTGGCAGGGCTACTGCTGAGCATACTGATGGCTTCGATGGACAATACCATCGTGGCAACAGCTATGGGCGACATTGTCGGGAAGCTGGGTGGGCTCGACAAGTTCGTATGGGTTACTTCTGCGTATATGGTAGCCGAGATGGCGGGTATGCCAATCTTCGGTAAGTTATCCGACATGTATGGAAGGAAGAAGTTTTTTGTTTTCGGAATACTGGTATTTATGCTTGGCTCCGCATTATGTGGAACGGCAACAACAATCGTCGAGCTGACGATGTACAGAGCTATTCAAGGTATTGGTGCAGGTGCACTGGTGCCGATTGCCTTTACGATTATGTTTGATGTGGTCGCACCAGAATCACGAGGCAAATTGGGCGGTTTGTTTGGAGCTGTGTTCGGCTTGTCCAGCGTATTTGGCCCACTGCTGGGTGCTTACATTACGCAGTATGCGACATGGGAATGGGTATTTTATATCAACCTGCCGCTTGGTCTGATCGCGTTTGTGTTTATTGCATTCTTCTATAAGGAATCGCATCAGCATCAATCCCAACAGATTGACTGGCTGGGTGCAATCACCCTGATTGGTGCGGTAGTCTGTCTCATCTTCGGTCTTGAACTGGGTGGCAAAACGTATGCTTGGGGCTCATGGCAGATCCTCGGTTTGTTTGCCGGATTTGTGGTGCTTGCACTGCTATTCCTGTTTGCAGAAACGAGAGCCAAGGAACCAATCATCTCGTTCGGCATGTTCCGCAACCGGGTGTACTGGTCCAGTAACGTCATTGGCATGTTCAGTGGTGCGGCGTTTATTACCGCATCCGTGTACATTCCGATCTTCATTCAGGGTGTTCTTGGTGGCAAAGCGACCAACTCTGGTCTAGTGCTATTGCCAATGATGCTGGGCTCCGTTGTGACGGCGTCCTTGGGTGGGGTCCTGATGACCAAAATCAAATATCGCAGCATTATGATTCCTACGCTGGCCTTGCTGGTGGTTGGTCTTGGCTTGCTGACAACGCTGGATGAAAGTTCATCTTTATGGACGATTCGTATATATATGGTGATGGTTGGTCTTGGTGTCGGAGCTTCATTCTCGGTACTCAGCAATGCAGCCATGAACGCGTTTGAACCGCAAAGACGCGGAGCAGCGAGCTCCACACTTAACTTCCTGCGTTCGCTGGGGATGACGATGGGCATTACGATCTTTGGTATCGTGCAAAGCCAAGTATTTACACGCAAAATGAATGATGCCCTCGCCGGATCAGCGGCGGAAGCGGGTGGAACGGGTGCTCCTGCAGGCGGCGTGCCTCAGGGAGTGAATCTGAGCGATCCACATGCGTTGCTGTCGCCAGAGCTGAGAAAGGCGATTCCGCCTCAGGTGCTGGACGCCATTACGCACGCGCTGTCATCATCCATCGTGCAGCTCTTTGCCTGGGCTGCGATCCCGGCTGCACTGGCGTTGATTGCTGCATTCTTCATGGGTAAGGAGAAGATGGTTATAGGTGAAGAGCAGGGAGAGTACACGGGCGGACATTAAAAAGGTCTGGTCTGATCCATACACAATATGAACCTGTAGAACAATTCTATAGAAATAATTAAGACACATCTCTGAGGAGCCCCAGTATGGGGAACAAGAGATGTGTCTTTTTCAGTTTGTTATTATTTTGCTGAGTTGGACCTATTCATGTGTATGTGTGGTGGCACTCCAGTGGAAGAAAGTTTAAGGCTGCTTCGTGTCGCTGATCCCATCCTCTACGACTGAAGGTTCCTTGGGATCTGGGAGGTTGGTATGACCAGAGCGGGCAATCAGGCGATTCTGGGCTTTGTACGTATCACGTGTAATGGTTTTGGATTCGACGACTTTGCCATCCACCCTTTTGGTGCGCATTGTCTCAACAATATATCCGGGCTGACCATTCTGGAGCACCTGCTGGGCACCGTCAGGCAGCACATTGCTCGATACATATTTCACGGGAACACTTAACGTCTCAACCGTACGGGATTCCAGTGCATAACTGACGTTTTCCGGGAAGGTACCGAAAAATTTAACTGTTAACCTCCCGCCCTCCACTTTGGCATGAATGAGCAGGGACTTGCCGGTATTGTTTTTGAACCGAAAATTGATCGAACCTGAGGCGAACGTGGCATCCAGCCCCTTTGGCAAATATTTGACGGGCAGGGAGTGATTGCGACGCTCTACAATGTCCAGTCCGGTTAAGAGAGCTGCGTTATAGACTGTACTCGATACCTGGCAGATGCCGCCCCCAATCCCAGGGGTAAGCTGCCCGTTTACGATGACCGGGGCTTCCCGGAAACCGTAGTCTTTTTCGGCTTTACGGATGACCTTCTCATAATCAAATGTACCATTTGGCGGTAAAATCAAGCCGTTAACCGCTTGCGCTGCTGCGCTGACGTTATGTATCCGGCCTTCACTACTGTTTCCGAGGCCAGTGGAAAACTGAATGATTTTTCGATCAATTCCCTCCTGGCGCAGCGATTTAAGGGTCACTTCAGGTTGCAGCGTATAAAGTGGCAGCTGAATCAGCAGAGGGTTCGGCTTCACATCATGATCCAGTGCAGCGAAATCCCGGTGCAGTTTAGCCTGCATCAGGTTTGCGAGTTCATCCCATGCGATCCGGCGGACGCCTTTTTCCGGGATGTATTGCACTTTGTCACTTTCGGTAATGCGGCGGACAGCGTCTGCAGGTGAACCGAAGGTTTCCTTTTCCCAGGCAGGATTAAGTTGTTCTTGCAGTGATTTTGAATTATACGTCAGCTTCAGGGACCATTCCTTGGGGAAATGATATCGGGCGTAAGCTCGCTCCCACAGATTGCCTTCGTCCAGCTGCTGTACGGCAGCCCGGAAGTCGTCAGCGCTGTAATTTGCACCCGTCTGGGCGGCGGTGAACGTCATCGTTTTGGCTGCCGGATCCTCCACCTTAAGAGTAACTGGCCACTCCTTCAGTTGTTTCAATCGAGCATCCAGTGCTTGCTGCACCTCCTTGCGATTCATACCTTCCAACGACCATTCCCCAACACGCACATCTTTCGGTAGAGCAGGTTGGTTCACGTACATATACAGCAATCCATAGGACGCGGAACCGATCAAGAGGATAGAGAACAGAATAATGACCGTCAAATGTATTTTTTTCATATCCGTACACTCCTTTGTACTTCTGTTGTTCCGCAATTCGTAACACTTTCCATATATATGATCCTATGATGGAAAACTTTCGGGTACTCAATAGGTAACAAATTTGTTACAATAAAACTCATATGAATCCAAGCTTCACCATCGAAAATAGGGCGAAATGGATTTCTCCTGATGAAATTCAGGTCTTTTTAAAGGAAATGCCGGGATTGTGTCGAAATGATAATGGCTAACTATGCAACGGGAAGTGATGATGTGATAGAAATGCAGGACGTGTGGAAGACCTACGCCAATGGTACCCACGCATTACAAGGGGTGTCGGTGAAGATCGACCGCAATGAATTTGTCTATATCGTCGGTCCGTCCGGCGCAGGCAAATCGACATTTATGAAATTGATGTACCGTGAAGAAGTTCCGACCAAAGGACAAATATCCATTAACGGATTTAATATCGGGAAGTTAAAGCCACGCAAAATTCCTTATGTACGCCGGAATATCGGCGTTGTGTTCCAGGATTTCAGGTTGCTGCCACGCATGACCGCATTTGAGAATGTGGCATTTGCCATGGAAGTTATCGAAGCGCCGAAGCGTCACATCAAGAAGCGAGTGATGGAAGTGCTTGATCTGGTAGGACTGCGCAGCAAGGCGAACCGTGAACCTTCGCAGTTATCGGGTGGGGAACAGCAGCGTATTGCCATCGCGCGTGCCATCGTGAACAATCCGTCTGTCATTATCGCGGACGAGCCTACGGGGAACCTTGATCCGGAGACGTCATGGGGCATTATGCAGCTGCTGGATGAAATTAATTTTCGCGGGACAACCATTGTGATGGCGACCCATAACAAAGATATCGTGAATACGATGCGTAAACGGGTTATTGCGATTGAACGGGGACAGATTGTACGGGATCAGATGAGAGGGGAATACGGATATGAATTTTAGTACTCTCTTGCGCCATTTGCGGGAGGGATTCAAAAATGTATTCCGCAACGGCTGGATGTCCGTGGCCTCCATCATGTCCATTATCGTGTCACTGCTTATTCTGGGTGTGTTCATGCTGCTGGTGCTCAACGTGAATTCCATGGCCAACCAGGTGGACAGTCAGGTCGAGATCAGTACGTATCTCGAACTGAACGTGGATGAGAACCTGCGTAACACGCTGGAGCAGGAAATCAGTGCCATGCCTGAAGTTAGTGAAATTCGTTTTGTCTCCAAAGAAGAAGGACTCAAGGAGTTCCGTGAACGTCTGGGAGCAAGTGCAGACAACGTGCTGAGCGGTTTCGATGTGGATAACAACCCACTGCCGGAGACCATTGAAGTAGAGGTCATTGAACCGGAAACCGTCACTTTTGTGGCGCAAAAAATCGAAGCATTGAACGATAAACATCCGGAGAAGCCGATCATGAAAGTGAACTACGGCAAAGAAACGGTGGAAGTGTTGTTCAAATTTACAAAGCTTGTTCGGAATATCGGATTTATTTTTGTCGGGGGACTGGGTTTGATGTCCATGTTCCTGATCTCGAATACGATTCGCGTAACGATTCTGGCCCGGCGCCGGGAGATTGGTATTATGAAACTGGTTGGAGCCACCAACACGTTCATTCGCTGGCCTTTCTTTGTTGAAGGGGCATTGATTGGATTGATCGGTTCGGCGATTACGGTAGCGGTACTGTTCTTCGGCTACAGCCGACTGATGGCAACAATTGGTCAGGATGTATTCATGCAGATGCTTAATCTGATTCCACTCGGCGATATTTGGCTGCTGTTTGGAACACTCTTGATTGGACTTGGTGTGCTGGTTGGTATTTTGGGAAGTACATTGTCCATCCGCAAGTCTCTTAACGTTTAATCGAAAAAGAATGGCAAAGCAGGTTCACAACAGAACGCTGTTTGACGATATGTAGTAAAGACGGAGTCTTTAAGTGTAAAGAAAGCAAAGAACATGCTGTTCACCACCTGTGCAGGTTGCTTTCTTGTGAAATCATAGGATGGGGGATCACATTTTGAAAAAAACAGCTTCGCTGCTGGCTTTAACGTTATTGGCCAGTTTGACGCTTCAACCTTCTGACGGATATGCCAAGAGTAGCATTAGCGACATTGATCAGCAGATTCAGCAACTGGAGAGCAAGGCGGCTTCGGCCAAAAAGGAGCAGCAAAAGGCTGCCAGCAACAAAAAGGAAGCCCAGCATTACAAGAACAAGACCAATGCTTATTTGAAAGTGGTCATGGAACAGATCAATGTGGTTAGTGATGAGCTGGCAAACGTATCCTTGCAGATTGAAAATACGGAAGAGGATCTCCGGACAACGAAAAAAGACCTGCAAGCCGCAGAAGAACGTATCGTTGCAAGAGAGAAATTGCTTGAATCTCGTGTACGGCTGATGTATACAGACGGTGCCGTTTCGTATCTCGATGTGTTGTTAACTTCAACAAGCTTCTCTGATTTCCTGACTCGTGCCGATTCACTAAAAACGATTGTGGATCAGGATCAGCATCTGCTGGATGAACACAAAAAGGACAAGCAACTCGTCGTGGACAAAAAGGCAGAACTGGACGTGCAATATGCAGAAGCCAAGAGTCTGTATGCGCAGAAGAAACAGCGCAAGTCCCAATTGAACGAGAAGGAACAGGAGAAGCAAGTGCTTCTCGCTTCCTATGATGCTAAAATTGAAGAATCGGAAGAGCTGACGCAGGAACAGGAAGACGTATTGATGCAGATTGCAAGCAAGCGTTCATCCCTTCTCCAAGAGAAAAACAAATTGCGTGAACAGCAAGCGGCCGCGGCCGCCAAAGCAAAAGCAGCGGCAGCTGCACGTGCGGCGGCAGCTGCGAAGGCGCCGACCAAGGTCAGCACAGGCAGCAGTGAGACCAGTGAGACCACGTATTCAGCGGGGAATGGCATTTTCTCCAAACCCGTATCCGGTGGACGTATTTCTTCTCCATTCGGTCGCCGTACACACCCTATTACGGGGGAAGTTGGAAAAATGCATAATGGTGTTGATTTCGCTGTTCCTGTGGGTACCTCAGTTCATGCTGCATCAGGCGGTATCGTAATCATGGCTGAGTGGTACACTGGATACGGCTATACCGTTATTGTAGACCATGGTGGCGGTCTTTGGACATTGTATGGTCACCTGCGTGAAGGCGGATTTAAGGTAAGCAAGGGAGATACAGTCAGCAAAGGCGATCTTATTGCCGAATCAGGCAATACAGGCAACTCTACAGGACCTCACTTGCACTTTGAAGTTCGGGATAATGGTACGGCAGTCAACCCAATGAATTATCTATAATAGAATGGATTGCAAGGGAATGGAATAAACATATTCCGTACAAGCTAGGCATATACTAAGCTGGCATGTTCAGGGAATGATTCAGGAACAATTGAATTTGACACGCTTCAATACTAAAGGCGGTGACAAACGGATGATGAAGAAAAGATCGGCCCTGCTGCTTGTCATTGTAGCCCTTCTTGGAGGCAGCCTGCTTACGCTGGTGCTAATGAGTTCCCCAGGCCTGGCAAAGACGGCACCAGGCGAAGGATTGCTTGCCAGTGTAACTGGCACGGCACAGCAGAAGAACGATTTAAAGAAGATTGAAACCGCGATGGATTTGATCTCAAGCAACTATTATAAAGACGTGGATCGAACCAAACTCATTGATGGTGCGATCAACGGCATGATGGAATCCCTTGGTGATCCGTACTCCAACTATATGGGACAGGAAACAGCAGCCCAGTTCGAGGAGTCGATTGAAGGTTCGTTTACCGGAATCGGTGCAGAGGTATCCTCTCAAGACGGGAATGTCGTCGTGGTATCGCCGATCAAAGGATCACCTGCCGAAAAAGCGGGTATTCGTGCGAAAGACATGATCATGTCCGTGAATGGTGAATCCCTGCAAGGTTTGGAACTGAACAAAGCTGTTAACAAAATCAGAGGTCCAAAAGGCAGTGAAGCGAAGGTGCAGGTTAAACGTGCCGGATCTTCCGAGCTAATTGAATTTGTCATCGTGCGTGCTGATATTGATTTGGAAACGGTCTACGCCCACATGGAGGATAACGGTGTTGGTGTGATTAGCATCACTCAATTCTCGCTGAATACTGGCGATCGCTTTAAGGAAGAACTGGCGAAGCTGGAGAAGCAGAACATGAAGGGCCTGATCATTGATGTACGGAATGACCCGGGTGGTGTTTTGCAGGTCGTTATTGATATTGCAGAACAATTTGTTCCCAAAGGCAAGGTTATTGTTCAAGTCGAAGATAAGAACGGTAAAAAGGAACAAAGCAAATCAAACGGATCAGGTAAATCCTATCCAATTACGGTTTTGATGAACAAGGGCAGCGCGAGTGCGTCAGAAATTTTGGCTGGTGCTTTGCAACAGTCGGCAGGCGCAACGTTGGTTGGAGAAAACTCCTTTGGTAAAGGAACCGTACAGACGAGTTATGACAAGCAGATGGGTGATGGCAGCTTGCTGAAAATCACCATCGCGAAATGGCTGACTCCGAATGGAGACTGGATTCATGAAAAAGGCATCAAACCGGATATTGCGGTGAACCAGCCGGATTACTTCTCGGTGGCACCAATCAATAAAGAAAAATTACCTTTGAAATACGACAGCAATAGCACGGATGTGAAAAGTGCGCAGACGATGCTGAGAGGACTTGACTTCAAGCCGGATCGTGTGGACGGATACTATGACCAGAAGACAGAAGAAGCGGTCAAAGCATTCCAGAAACAAAAAGGCATTCAGGCAACAGGCCAGATTGACGAGAAAACCGCGGAATCACTTGAAGCGGCTCTGATTGAACGCATTGCCAATCCTCAATATGATGCACAGCTGAAGCGCGCGATTGATAATGTCTCAAAGGATATTTCATCCGCTGTGTCGAAACCATAAAGAAGGCTGATTTTCAGCCTTCTTTTTTTCTGAACCGGCTGAAGGAGAGGAGTGACCATCCACAATGGAATGGGCTTGGCCATGGTTAACTACATTAGGGGAAGCATTGTTGCAGTTGTTTATTCAGCCGTTTTATTATATTGCGGTAATCTTGATTGCGCTCGTTTATCATCGTCAACTATTGCAGGAACGTAAATTGTTTCACGTTCGTCTGCAAAGCTCGATAACACAGACCATTCGTGCAGTGCTCGGAGGTATTCTGATCGGTGTAATGGTCTCCATCGTGTCGCTGTTTCTCGGGGCACATCTTACACTGGGCAGCCTGATCTGTATATGGGCAGCAACGTTATTTCTGGCCTTATTCCGTATCCGATACTTATGTTTTGCTTATGCTGCAGGTTTGCTCGGTGTGTTGCAGTTTGGTTTAAATATGGCTTCGGGCTGGCAGCCCGCAGGATGGATAGGAACTGTCACTGAAGCCTTACGTGAGCTGGATATGCCTGCACTTCTTGTGCTCGCAGCTGTATTACATATCGGTGAAGCACTGATGCTACGTATGCAGGGGGTATCCATGGCATCGCCTTTGCTCTTTGAAGGTAAACGCGGCAAGCTCGTTGGAGGATACCAGCTGCAGCATTTCTGGCCGATTCCGTTACTGATTCTTGTTCCGGTTACGGGCGGGGCAGCATTACCATGGACCGCCTTAATCAGCGGAGGAAATGGCTACATGCTGGTTGCACTGCCGATTATGCTTGGATTCGGAGAGGTTACTCAAAGTATGCTCCCGGGGAGAAAAGTTCAGATTTCCGCAAAGCGATTGCTGTTATATGGGACAGGGCTGCTTGTGCTCAGCCTTCTGGCTGCGTGGTGGTCTCCACTCATGATTGTTGCAGCCTTGGCTGCTTTCATTGGACATGAGTTCCTGGTGTGGTATAGTGGCTTCGAAGAACAAAACCGCAGCCCACTGTTTGTTCACCCTGAGCACGGCTTGAAGGTGCTGGGTGTCATTCCCGATAGTCCTGCGGAAGACCTGGGGATTGAAGCAGGAGAGACCCTGTACAAGGTGAATGGCGTGCTGGTACATTCGCCTGAGCAATTACATCGCGCCTTGCGCATGAATCCGGCTTTTTGCAAGCTGGAGGTACGCAATCATCAGGGAGAGAGCAAGTTCATGCAGCGAGCGATCTATGAAGGCGAGCATCATCAACTTGGCGTTCTCATGGCTCCGGACAATCATGAAGCCTGGGCGCTCCGGTTGCGTCCGCTAACCCTGGTTCATATTGTAACTCTCAAGTTGTTTGCAAGACGTCGGAAAGACAAGCATGAGGTTGAAGCTCCACTGGCACTGCCGCCAGCTCCTGTGGGAGAGCAAAGGTCGATAGAGATGTAATAATTAATGGGTATTTCCTCCGCCTAATGAGGCAGGGGAGATACCCTTTTTGCTACTTATTTTTCAACATGAAGATGGCGATTTGTGTCCGATCACGCAAACTAAGCTTCCCGAGAATATCAGTAACATAGTTTTTGACCGTACCTTCGCTCAGAAATAGCTTTGCAGCGATTTCTTTATTGGACAGTCCTTCCGAGATAGCCTCTGCAACAGCCAGTTCCATACGAGTTAGGCCGTAAGAGTCAATGGGTTCATGGGTCTGAGCCGATGCAGCAGGGCGGAGCAGAGTCGCGAGCTTACGAGCAATATCAGGATGAATCAACATATCCCCGTTATGTACAGTCTTGATCCCTTGAATAATTCGGTCAGGTGGCACATTTTTGAGCAAATAACCGCTGGCCCCGTTTTGCAAAGCCTGAATAATATACTCATCATCGTCAAACGTGGTAAGCATCAGTACACGCACGTCAGGGAAGCGTGTCTTAACGATTCGGGTACCTTCGACTCCGTCACCATCGGGCATGCGAATATCCATAAGTACAACGTCGGCAGGTGTTCCTGACTCCAGCAGTTCGAGAGCTTCTCGTCCGTTTGAAGCTGTACCTGTAACGCTAATACCGGGATCGAGTCCAAGCAGGACTTTAAGACTTTCACGGATAAAGGAATCATCATCCGCAAGGATCAGCCGAATGGTCTGAGGTTGGACAGAATGGCTTGAGTTATTTAATTCATTCAGGTCAGACATGAGCAAATCACTTCCTTTTTCAGATCAGTTCAGCTTTGTTCGTTATGGGCAGTCGTGTAATCACCGTATAGGGATAGTCCGACTTGATTTCCAGTTTCCCTCCAACCAACTGTGTGCGTAGACGCATTCCTTCAAGCCCCATGCCGAGCCCTGTAAACGCTGCTTTTACACTCGGGTTAGCACGAGATCCTTCATGGCTTCCTTTTGTTTGTTCCTTCGCGGAAAGGGGATGTCCCTTCCCATCATTGCTAATAGACATACAGATCTCTCCTTCTCCAAATTCCAGTTCCACCGTAATCGTAGTGGCATTTCCATGACGGAGGGCATTGGTCAGGGCCTCTTTAGCATTTTTGTACAAGACGATCTGTATGCTGGGATAGAGTACATGTGAATGCCCACGCACTTCGTAACGCGTCTTCACACCCGTTTCCCGGCCAACGTCTTCCAGCAGACGATCTAGTGCGTAGGCATCGGATATATAAGAGTTTGGCCGCAATTTGTGGAGCGTGGTTCGCATGTCATCCATACTGGCGGCCAATTGATCCCGAATCTGTCTCACCATTTCCGTGCCCTGTTCCGGATGTATAGGGAGGGTCAGAAGGGCTGCGTCAGACATCATTTTGGTGCGAATCAGGCGGTGACCAATATCATCATGAAGCTGCCGGGATATTCGGGTACGCTCCTCAATCTGTGCAGCTCCTTCAAGTTGCTTCGTGAATTGCAGCAATTGCTCTCGTGCGTCCTGAAGCTCGTAATGTTTACTGCGCAGCTCATCATACACCTGTTCAAGCTGTCCCCGGCTGCTCGCAGTTCTAGACCCCTGCCAAGAGAGTGTTGCGGTGATGAGCAGGAGCAAGTTACCTGTAACCCGAGCCATGGTCTCTTGGGTGAAGGTAAACGGAATGGCAGTGTTTGTGTGAAGTATGAGCCATGCATGAAGCCCCTGTGGTGGGGCGTAATACCAATGTAACGCGATATTGCTGGCGATAAGCTGAATTGCGAGCATTAACCAGCGCTGGGCCCCATCTAGTCTGTACATGTACACATAAAGCGCAGATAAGGAGAGGAAAAACATAAATGGCCCATATAGAGCGATCAGCCAGCAGCTGAAAAGGATTTCGGCCACAAGCAGCAAACGCTGCATACCTGAACGGGTGAAATCTTTCCACACCGCGAGTCCAAGTGCAATGATAATATACAGCGTATAGCTATCTTCTTGTTCCAGGGGCAGCACCAGAATGTACAGCACCGCGGGAACTATAAGTAAACCGTACTGCAACAACCGCATCGGCATATGTCAGAGACATCCTTTATTTTAGAAGTGAAGGTATACCTTCCGGTAATCTATGTCGATTATATCATAGGCAGTTTCCCCGTCCGAAGATGACTTAAGTCACCTTTGTTTCATGACCTTTCGTACCTTCGCAGAAGATCACAATTCGTTACAATACAGATATATAATCCAATGGCAGGAAGCTGGACGGAAGAGGAGTGTATAATCTATGGCTATGCTTGAAGTGGACCATGTAGTAAAACGATACGGCAGCAAGCTCTCGGTGGATCATTTAAATCTGAGTGTCGGTAAAGGTGAAATTTTTGGATTGCTTGGACCGAATGGAGCAGGGAAAAGTACCACCATTAGCATGATTGCCGGTCTTTTAAAGATTGATCAAGGTGAAATTCGGTTGGATGGCATATCGGTCAAGGAACGGCCGTTAGAAGTGAAACGCAAAATCGGGCTGGTACCACAGGATCTGGCTCTATACGAAACGATGACTGCTGCGGAGAATGTAACTTTTTTTGCCCGGTTGTACGGACTTCGCGGAAAGATGCTTAAAGAAAGGGTGCAGGAATCCCTCGAATTTGTAGGTTTGCAGGACAAAGCGAAGGATGCCCCATCCACGTTCTCTGGCGGGATGAAACGCAGGCTGAACATTGCGTGTGCCATTATGCATCGCCCGGATTTAATCATTATGGATGAACCGACAGTGGGGATTGACCCGCAATCGCGCAATCATATTTTGGAGTCTGTCCGCACGCTTAATCAGATGGGATCAACCATCATTTATACAAGTCATTACATGGAGGAAGTAGCTGCAATCAGCCACCGGGTAGCGATTATGGATCAGGGGCATATCATTGCCTGCGGCACCGAAGCAGAGCTGAGAGAACGGGTTGCATCCGAGGAAAAAATCGTTCTGACCACTTTGGGCGTCGGTCCCGCTGTTGTGGAGGAGTTGAAGCTTCACCCCCGTGTGCGGGCGGTAGAAGTATCAGACAATATATTGACCATTACACTGCCATCCGCCCAGCAGGATCTCCAGGATATGCTTTTCATTTGCAGCAAACATGAAATTTCCATCCAATCGCTCAAGGTCGAAGAGCCTGATCTGGAAACGTTGTTCCTCAATCTGACCGGACGTACGCTTCGGGACTAGGAGGATTTCAGATGAACATATGGCATATTTGCATCTTTGAGCTGAGACGGATTCTGAAAATTCGCTCGGTTCTGCTGAATCTGTTTATTCTGCCGCTGCTGCTCATCTTTATATTGGGTACTGCACTTTCCAGTACAATGGGCACGGCAAAAGAAGCCATTCCTGACCCGGTGAGAGTAGGAATCATTCAGGCTGAAGAAAATTCCGGTTCCGGTGCGATCAGCGAAGCTTTGAATACATTTGTGACATCCCCGGCGGTAGCCGACATGATGAAGGTGCAGAACATTTCTACGGAAGAAGAGGCTGTAAGTGCACTGCGACGTGGTGACCTGGATTTTGCCGTAATAGTCCCATCCAATCTGGAGGAGCAGATCATGAATGGGGAAGAGGCGAGGTTGCAATGGATACTTGGGAGAGATGGCACGCTCAATGTCGTGGGTGAAACATTGTTTACCCGGTTTACGGATGAACTGAACAGGCAGGTCGCTATGGTAAACGTATTTGGTCCCGAAGTGGTCGCTGCCATGGCTTCCTCTTCTGAATCAGATGCTGCCAATTCCTCCTATATTGCTATAAGCAGCCCCGGAAAGGCCGGGACATCATACAGTGCCTCCCAATATTATGCAGCTTCTATGCTGGCTATGTTCATGCTATATTCTGGACTCACGACCAGCAACAGCCTCTTCGGCGAGCGTGATAAAAAAACGTTAACCCGTCTGCAGGCTGCTCCAATAGGCAATGGCGTTATCTTTGCAGGGAAAATTGCAGGAAACAGCCTGCTTGCCTTCATGCAGGCCATCATTATTGTACTGATGACACACTGGTTATACGGCGTAAATTGGGGTACACATCCATGGCTGCTTGTTTTGATCTGTGTGCTGATCACGCTGGCTTCCATGACTCTCGGTGTGATTGTCGCCCTGGTCTGCAAAAATGCTGCATCGGCAAGTGCTGCTCTACAGGGCATAATCATTGCGATGACGTTTATCAGTGGTGGCTTCACACCCATAGCGTCCGATTTTGTACAGCAGATTAGCGAATTTACGGTAAATCATTGGGCTCTTCAGAGTTTTTTGCAAATGATGCTTGATGCTTCACTAAGTCAGATTATGTACAATATCATGATGCTTGGTACGGTAGGTGCAGTATTATTGGCACTTGCGGCATTGATCTACAGAAAGGCGGGATACCGCTATGAATAGTCTGAATATTGCCTGGTTAATGATTAGACGCACACTTGGACGTAAGTGGGGCTTCATCACATTTCTCCTTCTTCCTTGTTTAGTCGTCACAGGGGCAGTTTCGATATTTGGGGGGCAGCATGAAACGCGTGTAATCATTCCCTTTATAAACGAGGATCATGGTGCGGCAGGTGCGATGATTGTGGATGAACTTGCCCGCAAGGAGGAGTATCTGCTCAAGCCAATGGATGATGTAGTGGAACTTAAGGAAGCCATCGCCCAGCAAAAGGGGAGTTCCGGCATCATCATTCCGGCGCATTATACCGATGATCTGCTGCAAGGCAAGCAAACGAAAGTACAACTGGTAGAACTCCGTGTAAGTGAAAGTTCCTATACATTAAGAGCCGCGGTTGAAGGTTTGGCAGCAGGGCTGAAACAGTCTGCAACAGCAGTGTTGACTACAACAGGTAGTCCTGATGGTGCGGCCCCTGATCCTGTATTAAACCAAGAGAAATTCGAACAGTTGTTACAGGAAACGAGCAAACATCAAATTTCGGGTGAAGCAACCGATCTTCAAATTTATCCGAAACCGGGTCTGAACAATGTGACTGGATTTACAATCATGTTCATGATGGGTTTGCTTACAAGTGCAGTAGCCGTCATAATGGAGGACCGCAGGCAGCGTACGATGGCACGAGTCTACACAGCTCCGGTCCACGCCTATGAAATCGCGCTGGGCAATTTTCTGGGAAGTTTTGCGATCGGTTTGATCCAAATTGTCTTGGTGCTGGGGATTAGCCGATGGGTGCTCCATTACGATGCGGGAATTCCATTTGGTATCCATCTTCTCATCCTGGCCGCGTTTATGCTGGTTTCGATGGGGATTGCGAGTACGGTTGCCGGATTGATTCGTGAATCCAAAAATGCAAACATGCTGAATTCACTAATCATCACACCGACGTGTATGATTGGCGGCTGTTTCTGGCCACTGTCAATCATGCCGGATTATATGCAGAAACTCGCTAATTTTGTTCCTCAGAAATGGGCAATTCAGGCGGTTGAAACGATCTCCGCTGGCGGTACGTTATCGGATATTGCCCTGCCGATGCTGATTCTGTTTGGCATGGCAGCCATCTTGCTGACGGTGGGTTCTGCGATTCTTCGTCCAAGTCAACCAGGCGTGGATGCATAATGTATGAAATCGGTTGTAAGTTGAAGGTGATCCATCAGGTGCCATTACCATAAAACGAAGAAAATAAATGATCTGCTGTTTAGCAATAGGAGATAGAAGTAAAAACAAAAGCACGTTCTGCTGAATCGAATTCAGTAAAACGTGCTTTTTATAATAGTGCTAGGATGTTTCATACGAAATGTTGGCGATTAAGGCTGGAGTTGACGCAAGACGGTGATTTCCACACGTCTATTTTTTTGCCGTCCTGCTGCGGTGGTATTATCCCCAGTTGGGCGGGTGTCCGCGTATCCGGCATATTGAAAACCGTCAGGGTCAAGCTTTTCTTTGTCGATAAAAAATCGCAATACAGACAGTGCGCGTTCACCGGAAAGCTCCCAATTGTCTTTATAGGTAGCATTCGCCCCGACAGGAACGTTATCCGTATGGCCTTCAATGCTGACAACGGTGCTCAGATCACGGAACAGGCTTGCCAATTTGCTCAGTGTGGGGGCAGCATCGCTTTTGAGGGCTGCTTGTCCCTGATCAAACAGGAAGCGGTCACTGAGTGTAATGGAGATGCCCTGAGGCTTGTCCGCAACAAAAATCTGATTCTCCAGTTTGTTGTCCTCGATATACTGAGTAATTACATTGAAGAGATTTTGCAGTTCCAGTTCCTGTGATCTGAATTGCTCTTCCCGCTCCGTAAGTGGCTGATTATCATCTTCTGACGTACCTGTCCCGGAGCCGGAAGAAGATCCTTCGCCTTCTCCGGGTTCTTCTCCCTGAATCTGGGAAGGCGGATTTTTGGTAATAGCTTGTCCCGCTGTACCGGCAATCCCTTCACCTTGGTCAAGCAGGGAATTGGATTGGTTAAATGTATTTTGCAACGATTGAGTAACCACATCGTATTTACCAGAATCCAGATGGCTCATGGCATACATGATCACAAAAAAGATCAGCAGCAGGGTAATGAGATCGGCATAGGTAATCATCCAGCGATCTCGATGATCTCCAGGTTCACGTTTTCCGCGCCGTTTACTGCGCCGACTCATCCAATCCCTCCTTCACTAAAGGACGTGTAATCTGGCGGTGAGTGAGTGTGAAGGACTCCAGCCGTTTACGCACGAGTTGGGGGTTTTCCCCGTTCTGGATAGAAAGTACTCCTTCGAGCAGCATTTCCATCGTCTGAATTTCGTCTGCGCCACGGGATTTAATTTTGGACGCAATGGGTAAAAAGATAAGATTGGCACTGGCGACCCCGTACAGGGTTGCGGTAAAGGCCACAGCAATCGCTGGTCCGAGTCCTGTAGGATCGGTCAGACTGCCAAGTACCTGAATAAGTCCCATTACGGTACCAATGATCCCCATCGTTGGAGCATAGCCGCCTGCTGATTCAAAGATTTTGGCATATCCATCATATTTTTGTTCGACGGAATCAATCTCCATCTCCATGATCTGGCGAACAACATCCTGATCTGTGCCATCGACAACCATCTGAATACCATCTTGCAAAAATGGATGCGGATGGTCCATCACTTTTCGTTCCAGTGCAAGTACGCCTGAGCGGCGAGCAATTGAAGACATATCTACAAGTTCTTCAACCCACTGGCTTGAGTCATTGTTATTACGCCCAAAGGCCATGCGGAGGGCGGCAGGAATCGTACGCAGCCGATGTGCAGGGAAACTGGCAACGACTGCAGCAATCGTTCCACCAAATACAATTAGAGCAGCCGTCTTTTGCATCAGACCGGATAATTGGCCGCCTTCCCATAAAAAACCACTAATGACTGCGGCAATCCCGGCAATAATGCCGATAAGTGTCGCAATATCCATAAATTAACCCACTCCTATCTTTACTTCGCGATTGCATCACTTGCATAGACTTGGTATAATTAAACGGGAACAAATATTCCTATTACTATAAGTTTTCCCATATGTAAATTCGGGGAACTTCGACAATATATAGTGACTATTATTTTAGACGATAGGGTGAGATACGGCAATGAGCGATATTATAATGAGCGACAAAACGTTCGAAATCGAGTCAGAGTTTTCTCCCCAAGGTGATCAGCCTGCAGCCATTAAAGAATTGGTGAAGGGTGTTCAGGAGGGGAAGAGATATCAGACGCTGCTGGGTGCAACCGGTACGGGTAAGACATTCACCATTGCACAGACGATTGCCAAGCTGCAACGTCCCACGCTGATTATTGCCCACAATAAAACGCTGGCAGCACAGCTTGCAAGTGAGTTCAAAGACTTTTTTCCGAATAACATGGTTGAGTATTTTGTCAGTTACTACGATTACTTTCAGCCAGAGGCCTATATTCCTTCCTCGGATACGTATATCGAGAAGGATTCAAGTATTAATGAAGAGATCGATAAGTTGCGCCATGCGGCTACGAGTTCATTGTTTGAACGCAGGGATGTCATTATTGTAGCGAGTGTATCCTGCATTTATGGTTTGGGTTCGCCGCATTCGTATTCCAGCATGCTTCTGTCCTTGCGGGTAGGGATGGAGAAACCGCGCAATCAGATATTGTCTCGTCTGGTAGAGATTCAATATCAGCGAAATGACATTAACTTTGTGCGTGGCACGTTCCGCGTTCGTGGCGACGTTATCGAGATTTTCCCGGCTTCAAAGGGTGAACATGCCATTCGGGTGGAATTGTTCGGTGATGAGATTGAGAAAATTACGGAGATTGACGTGTTAACCGGAGAACTGGTTGGCGAACGTGAACATATCGCTATTTTCCCGGCATCTCACTTCGTAACCCAAGAAGAGACGATGCGCGTCGCGCTGGTGAACATTGAGCGTGAACTGGAAGAGCGTCTTGAAGTGTTGAGAGAACAAGGTAAATTGCTGGAGGCTCAGCGACTGGAGCAGCGTACACGGTACGATATCGAGATGATGAAGGAAGTCGGGTTCTGTTCAGGAATTGAGAACTATTCCGGACCACTGACATTCCGCGAACGTGGCGATACACCGTACACTTTGATGGACTATTTCCCGGATGACATGTTAATTGTGGTCGATGAGTCCCACGTGACTCTGCCACAGATCCGTGCGATGTATAACGGTGACCAAGCACGGAAGACCGTACTGGTGGATCACGGTTTCCGTCTGCCATCTGCGCTGGATAACCGTCCGCTCAAATTCGAAGAGTTCGAGGGAAAGATGAATCAGATCATCTATGTATCTGCAACACCGGGTCCCTACGAGATTGAGCATACGGATACGATGGTACAACAGATCATTCGTCCAACGGGTCTGCTTGATCCAATTATTGAACTGCGTCCAACGAAGGGGCAGATCGATGACCTGATCAGTGAGATTAACGACCGGATTGCAAAAGACGAGCGGGTCCTGATCACCACATTAACGAAGAAAATGTCCGAGGATCTAACGGATTATCTGAAGGAGATCGGGATCAAGGTGCGTTATTTGCACTCCGAGATTAAGACGTTAGAGCGTATGGCGATACTGCGTGATCTCAGGCTGGGGGTTTTCCATGTACTGATCGGGATCAACTTGCTGAGGGAAGGTCTGGATCTTCCAGAAGTTTCTCTGGTAGCCATTTTGGATGCCGACAAGGAAGGCTTCCTGCGTTCCGAACGATCACTGATCCAAACAATTGGCCGGGCGGCACGGAACAGCGAAGGTCGAGTCATTCTGTACGGTGACAAAGTGACGGATTCGATGGATAAGGCGATTAAGGAAACGGAACGCCGCCGCGCAATCCAGATTGAATATAACGAAAAGCATGGCATTACACCACAGACGATTCGGAAAAAAGTGCGTGATGTGATTGAAGCAACCAAAGTTGCCGAATCCAAAAAAGACTATCTTACAGGCGCTGCCGAGAAGATGTCGAAGAAGGACCGTCAGGCGCTTATTCAACGCCTAGAGGTAGAGATGAAGGATGCTGCCAAAAACCTGCAGTTTGAGCGTGCGGCTGAGCTTCGCGATGCATTGTTGGAACTGCGCGCGGAATAGCTCGTAAGGGCCGGTTGCAGGTTGTTTAGAGATAAGTAGAGGCACAGATAGTGAATATTTCGCTGCAAGGATAGATCTTCAACAAGAGAACGGCCGCGTGGCCGTTCTCTTGTTGAGTAAGGAAATCAGTAATCTACCGGTAATTAGATATGTTGAAAACTTAAAATCAGGTCTATACTGGTAGAAAAGTTGAAATTGGTTAAAAGGTTTATAGGAAAGCATTTGGAAGTTGTGTCCTTGGGAGCCGAGCCGAAGGCAATGGCGACCTTTCGCGAGCGAGGCGAAGCCGTGAGCGTCCCGGTGTTTAAGGGGAGCCGAGCCGAAGGCAATGGCGACCTCTCGCGAATGAGGCGGAGCCGTGAGCGTCCCGTGTTCAAGGGGAGCCGAGCCAGAGGCAACGGCGACCTTCGCGAGCGAGGCAAAGCCGTGAGCGTCCCGGGTTCAGGGGAGCCGAGCCGAAGGCAATGGCGACCTTTCGCGAACGAGGCGGAGCCGTGAGCCTCCCGGGTTTAAGGGGAGCCGAGCCGAAGGCAATGGCGACCTCTCGCGAATGAGGCGGAGCCGTGAGCGTCCTCTCGTGGTAGAGGCAGCTGTCCAGGATACCGGCAAGAGCCGGAATCTTGGACGAAGCTGCGGGCACACAACAACCATTCACATAGCAAGACCCGACCATTCACCACGCACCGCCTGTTTCGGGTGTCCAGAGGGCTGCGCCCTCTGGGGCCCTCCCTTGGAAGGGAGGGTTTGGGAGGGATCGAAAAGCATTACAACATTGAGAGGATGAATACTATTGGCGAGCGAGAACATTGTCATCAAAGGCGCGCGAGCGCATAACCTCAAAAACATTGATATCACCATCCCGCGTGACCGTTTTGTCGTATTGACCGGTCTGAGTGGCTCAGGCAAGTCCTCGCTGGCTTTTGATACAATTTATGCCGAAGGACAACGACGTTACGTGGAATCATTATCGGCTTATGCACGGCAGTTTCTGGGGCAAATGGAGAAACCGGATGTCGATTCCATTGAAGGATTGTCGCCGGCTATTTCCATAGATCAGAAAACGACAAGTCGTAACCCGCGTTCTACCGTCGGAACCGTTACGGAAATCTATGATTACCTGCGTCTGTTATTTGCACGTGTGGGACATCCCCATTGTCCGGATCATGGCGTGGAGATCACCTCCCAGACCGTAGAGCAGATGGTAGACCGCGTGATGCAATATCCTGAACGGACCCGGCTGCAGATTTTGGCACCGATCGTTTCAGGCCGTAAGGGTGAACACAAAAGTGTGTTTTCCGATATTTCCAAACAAGGCTTTGTCCGTGTTCGGGTGAATGGGGAATTACGTGACCTGTCTGAAGATATCCAATTGGAAAAGAACAAGAAACACACGATTGAAGTAGTCGTTGACCGGATCGTGATTAAGGAAGATGTGCAATCACGTTTGGCCGATTCGATTGAGACTGCACTAAATCTGTCCGGTGGACAGCTGCTGGTAGATATTATGGGTGAAGAAGAACTGCGTTTCAGTTCCAACTTTGCCTGCCCAGTGTGCGGATTTAGCATTGAAGAGCTGGCGCCACGGATGTTTTCTTTCAACAGTCCATTTGGGGCTTGTCCCGATTGTGATGGATTGGGCGTTAAAATGATTGTTGACCCGGATCTATTAGTACCGGATCGAAGTAAAACGATTGAAGAGGGTGCGTTTGATGCCTGGACAGGCGGTACATCCACCTATTATCCGCAATTCCTGAAGTCGGTATGTGAACACTTCAACATCCCGCAGAATGTGCCTGTAGAGGATCTTCCTGCAGAGCAGATGAACAAGCTGCTGCAGGGTACAGGTACGGAGAAAGTTCGTTTCCGGTACGAGAATGACTTTGGGCAACGGAAAGAAGCAATGGTTACCTTTGAAGGTATTGTGAATAACTTGGAGCGTCGTTACCGTGAGACAGCATCCGAGGGTATCCGAGAATTCATTGAAGGTTATATGAGTGCGAAGCCGTGTGGTTCTTGCAAAGGGCACAGACTGAAGCGTGAGAGTCTTGCCGTTACAATTAACGATCACAATATGGCGTATGTGACAAGCTTGTCCATTGGAGAAGCAGGTCGTTTCTTCGACTCACTGCAATTGAGTGAAAAAGAGCAAACCATTGCCAAACTGATTTTAAAAGAAATCAACAGCCGTCTTGGCTTCCTGGTAAACGTAGGTCTGGATTATTTGACCCTTAGCCGTGCTGCCGGAACGTTGTCCGGTGGTGAAGCCCAACGGATCAGGCTAGCGACACAAATTGGTTCCAGTCTGATGGGTGTACTGTACATTCTGGACGAGCCAAGTATAGGTCTGCATCAACGGGATAATGATCGTCTAATTTCTACACTCGCTCATATGCGGGATATCGGTAACACACTGATCGTGGTTGAACATGATGAAGATACGATGCTTGCTGCCGACTATATCATCGATATTGGTCCGGGTGCAGGTATCCACGGCGGTACTGTGATGTCGCAGGGTACACCGGAAGAAATCATGAATGACGAGAACTCGTTAACAGGTCAATATTTGAGTGGACGTAAGTTTATTCCGGTACGTACCGAGCGCCGTAGTGTTGGGGACCGCTGGCTGGAAGTGCGCGGAGCGAAGGAAAATAACCTGAAAAACCTGAATGTAAAAATTCCGGTAGGTGTATTCACGGCTGTAACGGGTGTATCCGGCTCAGGTAAATCGACACTAATTAATGAAATTTTGTATAAAACGCTGGCTCGCGACTTGAACCGCGCACGGGTACGCCCAGGTCAGCACAAAGAGATTCGGGGTCTGGAACATATCGATAAGGTTATTGATATTGACCAGTCGCCAATCGGACGGACACCACGTTCCAACCCGGCTACCTATACGGGCGTCTTTGATGACATCCGTGATCTGTTTGCACAGACCAATGAAGCCAAAGTGCGCGGTTACAAAAAAGGCCGGTTCAGTTTCAATATTAAAGGTGGACGTTGTGAAGCTTGTCGCGGGGACGGCATTATCAAGATTGAGATGCACTTCCTGCCGGATGTCTATGTTCCTTGCGAGGTCTGCAAAGGCAAACGGTACAATCGCGAAACCCTTGAAGTCAAATACAAAAATAAAAATATTGCAGATGTGCTGGGAATGACAGTAGAGGATGCAACGCAATTCTTCGAGAACATTCCTAAAATTCATCGCAAAATGCAAACCTTGCTTGACGTGGGGCTAGGCTACATTAACATTGGGCAGCCTGCAACAACCTTGTCCGGTGGTGAAGCACAACGTGTGAAACTTGCTTCTGAGCTGTATCGTCGCAGTACGGGTAAAACCATCTACATTCTGGATGAGCCAACCACAGGTCTGCACGTCGATGATATTGATCGCCTGCTGACCGTATTGCATCGTCTGGTGGATTCCGGAGAGTCAGTACTGGTGATCGAGCATAATCTGGATGTAATCAAAACAGCCGATTATGTCATTGATCTGGGTCCTGAGGGCGGAAGCGGTGGTGGAACCATTGTTGCGACAGGTACGCCAGAGGATATTATTAAAGTGGAAGCTTCTTATACAGGCAAGTACTTGAAGCCAGTATTGGAGCGGGATACAGAACGAAGCAAGACGCTACAATTGACGGAGTAATGCTGCCCAAGGCTATCCTGAGAAAGTGGACATGGATCTACCTTTTCAGAATAGTCATCTGTGGTGGTTCATTCAAACTAGCTGCAAAGCTATGTAGTATGGCTATAGGAATAAAATATTATCTAACCCTTCTTATTGCGAAGTGTGAGGCATCCATGTATCATCTGATGTTCTCGTCTTCCCAAGAGAAGGGTTTTCTGATATTGTGGCGTTTGGCCAATCTCAATATGACATCGGTGAAAGTGTTTACATATGCGATAGAGCAAGCATTCCATCAATCTACTGCCAAACTGGATTTTTTTCATTTTTCTGGATGATAGGGCTTGCATTACAGGCAGGGTACAGATAACATAGAGGAAGATATTAGGGTATGCGTTAGCATTCTGTATTTTGCATCACTTGAATCGGTTCTGGATACAAGTTGTAAATGAGAGTCTCATTTCAATTTACATCCTGCTGATTGGAATTCAATGATTGGGTTGTTGCAAAATGCATGTTCAACTATGGTGAGGAGGTCTGTCTATCCATGCTGTTTGCAGAAGCTGCCACGGCGAGTACTTCAAATTTTAATGCGTTTGATATTTTTGTCATCTTATTTACGATCCTGATTTTCATCGGAGTGGTACGCCTGATTCGTGCACCGAAGAAAAATTTATTTGCTATCGGATTTGCAGTAGTCAGTCTGCTGGTATTTCTGTTGACCGACTATGCCATGATTACCGGTTGGTTTGGTTCGTAGAGACACCGCTGAACTTATTTGAAAACAGCAAATAGAAGAACAGACAAACACTTTCCAGGGGAGTTTAGGAGGGTGTTTTTTTGTGTTTACAGAATGTGTGGAAATATGCGGGTTTTTTCTGTTAAAAAATAGGGCTTGAAGCGATTGTACAGGAATAATTTGTATGTTAAATTGAAGGATACCGGTATTGCAGATGGTAGAGAAAGAGATTCAGCAATGAGTCATATGGTTCGGTTGCATAACGGAAGATATATAGAGAGGGTTAGGTGAGAGAATGAGAGTGTTGGGGAAAAAGGGCGTAGCCACGCTGATGGCTGCTGTACTCTCGATCAGTGTTGCAGCAACAGCTGGCGCAGCGGAGTCTTCATCAGGAATGCAAGCCAAAGTGGTAGATGGACAAGTATATGTTAGTTCAACGGATTTGGTCAAAGCACTCGGAGGAAGTGGTCAATATGATGCCAAATCCGGAACGTTTCAGTATAAGGGCAGTGAAGCAGTCCCGAAAGTAATTGAAAAAGTATCCCCGTCTGTTGTAGGCATCATCGGCAAATCTACCGAATCACAGGATGGCGTCACATCCGATCGCTATAATCTAGCTCATGGTACTGGCGTGATCATCCGCTCCAACGGCTGGATTGTGACGAATGCCCATGTGGTTGATGGGTTAACCGATCCGCTGGTTGTGACGACCGATGGCAATACATATAAAATCACCAAAACATACAGTGACCCGTTAAGCGATATCGCTTTGATCAAAATTAATGCCAAGTCTCTTCAACCGGCGACCTTTGCCAAAGCTTCACAGACTACCGTTGGAGAAACCGTTATTGCTATCGGTACACCGATATCCTTCTCTTTGCGTAACTCTGCGACAGTAGGCGTAATCAGTGGTCTTAATCGGGGAGTGGAGGCCACCTATCGGTTAATTCAAACAGATACAGCCATAAACCCAGGCAACAGCGGCGGACCACTGGTCAACCTCAAAGGCGAAGTCGTGGGTATTAACTCTATGAAATTTTCAGCAGTGGGTATCGAGAGCATGGGATTTTCAATTCCAGTAGATACCGTTCAATATATTATCAATCAGTTCTTTGAATACGGGAAAATTAAGCGTGCAAGCCTTGGCCTGCAACTGGAAGAGAGCTGGTCAGCGATTGTGGGCTTGCCTACAGATGATCCTTTGACGATTACCGGCGTACTGTCAGCCCAAGCGAAGAAAGCGAAAATCAAAGAGGGGGATGTGTTATACAGTGTGGCAGGCACACGTGTGTCCTCTGTGGTGGATATTAATGAGCTGCTCAAAAAGTATGTGCCAGGACAGAAGGTCAAACTGGTGATGCAAACGGAAGGCGATATTGTCACTCGTACGGTGGTCCTTGCTGATCGAGCGGATATCCAAGACGATGAAGATGAGCAGTTCCCTGTAGATGAAGACCAATAAAGCCCGGCGAGCAATCCGGATCCAGAGAGGACGAATGAACGGAATGAAGAAATCTTTTTTACGTGTGCTGAGCACAGGTATGTTAGCCGGGATGCTGAGTATTGGAGCGGCATTGCCTGCATGGGCATCCGATCTTACGACAAGCGAGCTGCGGATCACCGCAGGTAGTACGAGTGCCTACATCAATGGCAGCAAGCAGACAATCGCTAAACCATATAAATTCAAAGGGGTTACGATGGTTCCCGTCGGTGTATTCAAGAAAGCTTTTGGCAGCGAAATTCGACTGGAGAAGAATGATGTAGTCAAAGTCAAAGAAGGTCCGCATACCGTCACCTTAACGATTGGCAGTTCGATTGCCTGGGTGGATGGTGTCAAAAAAGAGATGGGCGCAGCCCCAAAAATGATGAACGGGGTGCTCATGGTGCCACTTCGCCCGGTAGCTGCGGGGATTGGCGCTACACTTGCCCCAAGCAGCTCAGGAGAGATGGTCATTCGTTTATTGCAAACGGATGGATCGACGGATGACGACGAGAGTAGCATTAATCTGGATGAAGGCAAAACAAGAATTGGTAACAGTTATTATGGCTGGTCCATGAATTATCCATCTGACCTCATGATTCTGCAAACGGGTGAGCAGGAGCGTATGATGACTTTTGGTGCAGAGGACAGCAGTTATTATCTTGAAGTGTATGTGAGTGACCAAGATGTCAATCTGGATTCGGATGATTTGTTACAGCAACTTGTTCAGGAAGCCAAAGAGGCCGGAGATACAGTGCTTGATCGGGAATCGATTGCCAAAGGGGAAACCCCGTATGCCCGGATAGTGGTTAAAGATGCGGACGGTGTTTTATGGGAAATGCGTCAATATATCAAGGATGGTCGCCAATATGATGTATACCTCGCGGATTATGGAGCTCTGAATTATAAGGATCTGGGCAAACGTGCAGCGCTGCTCAACTCATTCCAACCTACGTATGTTCAGTCGGATCGTACGATTAAGGATCTTTCAACGGTGGATGAGGGTATGCGCTCTACCTGGAATGACGATTACGGCATTGAACTGAAGATTCCAGCAGGCTGGTCTATGGACAACACCCAGATGATATACGAAGCCAAGGATGGTGCATATCTGCAACTTCGTGTTACATCTGCACCGAAGGGTGCAACAGTCCAGGAGTGGAGCGGCCAACTGGACAAGTGGATGCGTGAGACGTTCACGCCTGAAAGTTATGAGCCGATCGGTTCGTATACGATGGATGTATCAGGCGAGACTGCCGAGGTGAATGAATTCCGTTATAACTTTGGCGATGGATGGCAGACGGAGTTCGATGTTCTTTTGCAAAAAAACGGGTATCGTTACTATGCAGAGTATACGTTCCCTGAGGAGCAGACGAAGGACCGTGAATGGTTTAAGAGTATCATGAAGAGTGTTGAGATTGACTTTGATACGGTAGCCGATAATTTCGGACAGCTGGATGAAGACCCGTATTTGACGGATAAAACAAATTCCGTGACACGAACATCCAAACGTTATCATTACAGTGTGGATATTCCACGTTACTGGACGCCGTACAATGACCGATTTGAATATTCTCCCGTCGTATATACCTTCACAGGTGGTCAATTCTCCATTGCCGCGAGTGAGGACAAATCGATTGAAATGACGGTCAGTCAACTTCGAGAGGCGTATGCGGAAGCAACCAAAACACGTAAAAACTTCAAATTGATTAGCAGTGAGGAGATGACGTTTGCCGGTGTGCCTGCGTTTTCCTTCATCTATCATGAAGTGGACAATGGTGTGCCATATACCGGACGTCAGATTGTGTTTGAACAGAACGGAACGACATATACGATAACAAGTGGGTTGAATGACGCCAACAAGACGGAAGTCCAGGCAGCAGCGCTGGAAAAAGCCGTGAACTCATTTACATTTATTAAATAATGCGAAATGCTGAAATAACAGAGATACATGTTGCCGGAGGGTCATAAGACCTTCCGGTTTATTATTTTTTTATATCTATATAGATCCTTCGACTGAAGTGGTCGATGTAAACTGGACCAAACATTTACACGATAACGGAGAGGACAGAAATAACCTGAAGAAGCATTAGCGTTCGCCTTTATCCCCGGATTTTCACCTTAAAAAGAAATCAAAAAAATCTGGGGATAACAGCGATCGGAAGGTTATTCTGTCATCGGAGTGCCGAGTGTAAATATTTTTTAGATCAATGTATATAGTGTGCATCTATTGTTGTAGAGATGGAAATGAAAATGATAAACGGTTTTTTCAGGAAAGCGTAGAAGAGTCGTTGCAGAAGTGGTACACTATACTAGTTCAGGAGTTATGACTGCTGTTCTGAAAAATAAGAATGACTGTAGGCTTGGGAATCAGGCAATACAGACATAATGTATAGATATAGCGATACAGTGACAATGCAGGCGTATGGAATCAAGGTACAGGATTTAACGTACAGGGTACAGGGATGAAATCAGGCTATGCCGGTTATGGGGAGGATACACATGAAAACAGCAACAATACGAAGAGAAGACGTTGAGCTTCTGGCACCCGCAGGTGACTGGGACTGTATGCGTTCGGCGGTAGCCAACGGCGCGGATGCGATTTTCTTCGGAGTCGAAAAATTTAATGCACGGGCACGGGCGAACAATTTCCGTATGGACGAGCTGCCGGAGATTATGGCGTTTTTGCACAGTTATGGCGTAAAAGGTTTTTTGACCTTTAATATATTGATTTTTGAAAATGAATTGACGGATGCCAAAGAACTGATCGATGCTTGTGTCGATGCAGGTGTGGACGCCGTGATTGTACAGGATCTGGGCCTGGTCAAAATGATCCGCGAGATCTCACCGGACTTCCCGATTCACGGTTCAACCCAAATGACGATTACGTCACCGGAAGCGGTGGAGTTTACGAAGCCGTTTGATATGGAACGTGTCGTGCTTGGACGGGAGAACAACCTGAAGCAGATTCAGAAGATCGGAGAACAGGCGAAGTTGCCAATGGAAGTATTCGTACACGGTGCGTTGTGTGTGTCCTATTCCGGGCAATGTTTGACTTCTGAAATGTGGGGCGGACGCTCCGCCAACCGTGGGGAATGTGCACAGGCTTGTCGTCTGCCTTACGACCTGATGGTGGATGGCGAGCATAAACCAATGGGCGATGTAGCGTATCTGCTGTCTCCGAAGGATCTGGCTGCGATTGACTTGATGCCGGAACTGATCGAAGCGGGCGTAACTTCTTTCAAAATCGAAGGACGACTCAAAACGCCGGAATACGTGGCCAACGTGGTTAGTAAATATCGCAAAGCAATCGACCGTTACTTTGATGGAGATAACACTCCGCCGAGTAAAGAGGAAGTTCGTGAATTGCAGCAGAGCTTCTCGCGTGGATTCACGCACGGTTTCCTGGACGGAACGAACAATAAACAACTGGTAGACGGTACGTTCCCGAAAAGCCGTGGCGTCTATCTGGGTCGTGTAGACCAAGTATTACGTGATGGTGTCGTCCTGAAGCTGGATGCACCAGTTAAACGTGGAGACGGAATCGTATTTGATGCCGGAGATCCGACGAAGAAGGAAGAAGGCGGACGTGTCTACGATGTTCGTCGCAAAGGCGTTAAGCTTGAAGGCGAAGCAGAGGAAGGCTGGATTGTGGACGTCGTACCAGGACGTAGTGACGTGGATCTGCGCCGCGTGAAAGTTGGCGACAAAGTGTGGAAAACGAATGATCCGGCGCTGGACAAACGTCTGCGTCAGAGCTTTGAAATCGAGAAGCCTTATCGTATCTTCCCGGTAAACGTGAAAGTCATCGGCAGCCCAGGGCAGCCGCTTAGCACTTGGTGGACGGACGTACAGAAGGGTACGACGGTCCGTGTGAATTCCGAGATGGAACTGGATATTGCCCAGAAGCGTCCTATGACGCACGAACTGCTCGAAGAGCAATTCGGACGTCTGGGCGGCACTGTGTTCCAGCTGGAAGAGCTGGACGTCAACCTGCATGGTGACGTCATCATTCCGATGCGCGAGTTGAATAACATTCGCCGTCAGGCGGTGGAACAACTCGCGGGTGAGCGCCCTAAACCGCCCGTCTACGTGAAACGGGCGGTGGAAGTATACGGCGATGCGGTTAAACCGGCATCACCAGTCGCTCGCGGTCAAGCGGAGCTGACCGCGCTCTGCCGCAGCCTGCCACAAGTGGAGGCAGCGCTGGAAGCAGGCGTCGGCATGATCTACGCCGACTTTGAGTTTATCAAGCAGTTCCCGGCAGCAGTGGAAGCCGTTCGTGCCGCAGGCCGCAAGATTGCGTTGGCAACACCACGCATTCATATGCCTGGGGAGAACGGGTATCACAACAACATCCTGCGTTTGCAGCCGGATGCTGTGCTTGTACGTAATACGGGTGCATTGTACTTCTACTTGCGCCATCGGATGGAGAACCCGGATGCGAAGCACCCGGAATTGATCGGTGACTTCTCACTGAACATCGCCAACCACAAGGCAGTGGAACTGTTCCTGGAAGCGGGTTGCGACTGGATTACGCCTTCTTATGACCTGAACATTCAGCAAATGGTTGATTTGCTGGGACACTCCCGTACAAGTCAGACCGAAGTGGTTATTCATCAGCATCTGCCGATGTTCCATACCGAGCACTGTGTGTATTGTACGTTTATGAGTGAAGGAACAGACTTTACGAACTGTGGACGTCCATGTGAAGATCACCGTGCTTCTTTGCAAGACCGGATCGGCATGTCCCACCCGGTACGTGTGGACGAAGGCTGCCGCAATACCGTGTATAATGCGGTGGAGCAATCTGGTGCTGAATATCTGACCAACTTTATGGATCTGGGTGTATCCCGCTACCGTGTGGAATTCCTGGAGGAAACTCCAGAGCAGGTGCGCGAGGTTATTGATCTGTACAACCGTGCTCTGCGTGGCGAGATCAGTGGTACACAAGTATGGAAAACACTGAAAGCAACCAACCAGCTTGGTGTAACACGTGGTCAACTGGTGAAATAAATTGACCGATACGGTAATAAATAGGCAACAAGCATGAACTATGAACTATGTGTTAACCCCAATCTCTGCTTTACGGAGCTCTTGGGGTTTTTTCTATAAAAGAGACTTGAACTATACCGAGTTCAGATTCGTATGTGGTATCTTAGTTGTCAGAGAAATATAGGAGGCGAAGAACCGTGGCGCCATTCACGATGATGGATATCAAATTGCTGTGCGGAGTCACGGCATTCAAACGGGGAGAAGCGTATAACCAATCTGGCAGGGTGACTAATCTGGTCGCCAGTCAGGATGAACGTCATTACGAAGCTGTGGTCCGAGGTACAGAACGATACAAAGTAACAGTTGATCTGGATGATGCAGGTGAGGTTGTTGCCGGATGCAGTTGTCCGGGCGATGGGAGATATTATGACTATTGCAAGCACGTCGCTGCAGTCCTGCTAGCGATCCATGAATGGGGGGAACAGCGTGACCGTAAGTCTGGAAGTGGAGAAGAGGGGATTAAAGGGAACGACAAGAGGGATGCAAGTATTGTTTCTCATACAGGTTCTCAAACGCCATTAAATCCCATCTCTAAACGTGATCGTGGCTCCAGTTCTAGAGTAGGAACGTTGGTGGAGGAGAATGTTTGGGAGCGCCCAAACTCTATTTCAAACACGGACTCAGTAATGAATGTGGGGTCTCAACCCACTTCATCTGCTCATACCTTTGCAACGGAGCCTTTCCCTTCCCACTCCAAGCTTGATGACCATTTGGATGTGGATCGTCCTTCTGTTCATTTTGCTCAAGCAGGTCGGCCAAGTTCTGCCCCTGGATGGGGAAAATCAGCAGATAAACCTTCGTACCGCACAGCGGATCAGATTCTTTCCATGTTTGCCAAAGAACGCAGCCCCTTGCATGCAAATGAGCGTAAATACACTGCGCCTGTGACCCGGTCTCCATTGCGGGAGGAGCTGCAGCTCCAATTTATATGCAAGCTTGTGCAGGTTCACAAAGGCGGAGCCAAACTCGCACTCGAACTGAAGGTCGGTAATAAACGCCTGTATGTCGTTCAGAAAGTGAAGCAATTCCTGAATTGCATTGAGAATGGTGAGCCCATGTCGTTTACCAAGCTGTTTTTCTACGACCCTTCAATGCATTATTTTAGTCCCCAGGATCAGGCGATCCTGTCTATGCTTATTCGGATGAGGCAGAGTGAGGAAGCATACCGTGAGTCCATCTCGGGTTACTTGGGAGCTTCAGACGGCAGAGATATATTGATTGCTCCACTGGTCTGGAAACCTCTTCTGGATTTGCTTCTTCAGGCAGATAGCCGGATGGAGGGAACGGGGTTAGCGAATGGACCGCTCACTTTGGGTGAGGGGGCACTGCCTTTATTTTACCGTATTGCGCAGGGTACTAACGAAGGATATCAGCTTGAAATTTCCGGATTGCGGGAGCTGATTCTTCTTCCGGCCTATGATGCTGCAGTGGTGGAAGGGCAATTGCATATGTTGGAGCCGATGCAGATGCGAAGTCTGGAGGATCTGAGCAGAGCGCTCACTTCTTATGGGATCAAGGAAAGTATCGATATTTCCGCTCAGCAGGTGGATGAATTCGTTCAGCATGTCGTGCCGGAACTGCGTACACTTGGGCATCTGTCCATCGACTCCCAGGTGAGAGAACGAATCGCAGAGCCGGAGCTTGCACCAAAGTTGTATATCGATTTCTACCGGGAACGGATTACCGCGCGTCTGGAGTTTGATTATGGTGTAATGGTGATTAATCCGCTGGCTGAATATTTGATTGATGAGGAAGAGAAAAAGGTGATTTTGGTACGTGACCGCCATGCAGAGCGTAACCTGATCGACCGACTAGATCGCTCTTTCCTGGAACGGGATGGCAGTGTATGGGCAAGTGAACGAGAAGACGCGATATATGATGTGATGTATCATCTGCTGCCAGAGCTTGAGAAGCAGGTAGATATTTATATTCCGAATGCCGTGAAGGCTATGGTGCAATCCTATCCGACACCGCCGAAAGTTCGGGCAGATCTGGGTAAAGGGTTGGACTGGTTGGAGATCTCATTTGAGATGGAAGGTGTAGACGAGCAGGAGCTTCAGGAAATGATGCGTAACATTGTGGAAAAGAAACCGTATTTCCGTTTGCGCAGCGGTGTGTTTGTCTCTCTCGAAAATGAAGGGGCGGACAGCTTCGCACACATGGCGGATTCGCTTGGACTTGCTTCGGGCGACATCAAGAGCAGTCATATTCGCCTGCCGGCCGTTCGGGCTCTGCAGCTCCCGGGCCGGGACGAGGTTTCGGGACATGTGAAGTGGGGAGGTTCCCTGAAACGTTTCCTGGATGATCTTCGTGATCCCGAGCGGATGGATTTTGCACTGCCGGATGCGCTTGCTCCTGTGCTGCGTTATTATCAAGCTAGTGGATATCAGTGGTTGCGTACACTCGCATTTTACCGATTTGGCGGCATTTTGGCGGATGATATGGGACTTGGCAAAACGCTGCAAAGTATTGCCTATATCGCGGCAGAACTGAAAGAAAAGCCGCAACAGCACCATATCAATCTTGATGATGCTAATCACACTGTCGATGGACATGGTTTATCTAGTGATGGGGCCAGTGCCACGACAGGTATCCACCCCATTACGGGCGTTCTGATGAACAATGCATCTGATGAGGGTATGGCTACTCATCCTCCGGTACTCGTCGTTGCACCAGCTTCATTAACGTACAACTGGGCGAATGAATTTGCCCGATTTGCTCCGCATTTGCGAGTACTGATTGCAGCAGGTCAAAAAGATGAACGAGCCAGTATGCTGGCAGGTATGGATGAAGCAGATGTTATTGTGACTTCCTACCCGCTATTACGGCGCGATCTGGACACATATCTCGGAAGAACGTTTCATACGCTTATTTTGGATGAAGCCCAGGCGATCAAGAATTCTTCTTCGCAAACTGCTCAGGCGGTTAAACAGATTCAGGCACCACGTCGCTTCGCGCTTACAGGAACACCTGTGGAGAACTCACTGGATGAGCTCTGGTCGATCTTTGAAGCCGTATTCCCGGGCTTGTTCCCAAGCTATCGCAGATTCCGGGATCTGCCTCCTGAGCGTATTGCCCGGATGGTCCGTCCGTTTATTCTCCGTCGTCTGAAGAAAGATGTGCTGGAGGAGCTGCCGGATCGTATTGAAACGGTACAGCGCTCCGAGCTAACAGTTGAGCAGAAAAAACTATATGCTGCCTACCTGTCCCAGCTTCAGGATGAGACATCCAAGGATATGGAAGAGAACGGTTTTCAGAAGAACCGCATCAAAATTCTGGCTGGCATTACACGCCTGCGCCAGTTGTGCTGTCACCCCGCTCTTTTTGTGGAGGGTTATCAGGGAGATTCCGGGAAAATGGAGCAACTGCTGGAGACGGTCCAGAATTGTCTGGCTGCGGGCAAACGTATCCTCATCTTCTCTCAGTTTGCAAGCATGCTGAATCTGATCCGACAGACGTTGGCAGCGCAGGGAAGAGATTTGTTCTACCTGGATGGTCAGACACCTGCACAGAGTCGGGTGGAAATGTGCCGCAGATTCAACGAGGGTGAAGCTGAGCTGTTTCTGATCTCGTTGAAGGCTGGCGGTACCGGATTGAACTTAACGGGTGCAGATACTGTTATTTTATATGACCTTTGGTGGAATCCTGCCGTGGAAGAACAGGCCATCGGACGTGCCCATCGTATGGGGCAGAAACAAGTCGTACAGGTTATTCGTCTCGTTACGGAAGGGACGATTGAAGAGAAGATTCTGGAGCTGCAGCAGCGCAAAAAAGATCTGATTGCCGAAGTCATTGAACCCGGAGATGGAGGATCGACCACCTTATCCGAGCAGGATATTCGGGAATTGTTGATGGTATAATGAGGCCTAGCCAAATTAGTATTCGATTCATCTAATATATAATTATTTCTCTACCAGAAGGGGCGGATCTAGCGTGCGTATTCGCAAAGCAATTATTCCAGCAGCCGGGCTTGGAACCCGGTTTCTGCCTGCCACGAAAGCGATGCCCAAGGAAATGTTGCCCATCGTCGACAAGCCGACGATTCAGTACATTATTGAAGAAGCTGTGGCTTCAGGCATTGAGGATATCATTATCGTAACAGGTAAAGGTAAATGGCCATCGAGGATCATTTTGACTATTCATTCGAGTTGGAGCAGAACCTGGCTGGTAAACAGAAGTGGGATCTGCTGAATGAAGTTCGCAAGCCCTCCGAAATGGCAGACATCCATTATATCCGTCAAAAGGAACCCAAGGGCCTCGGCCATGCGATCTGGTGTGCACGCAAGTTTATTGGGGATGAGCCTTTCGCTGTTCTGCTAGGGGATGACATTGTGGAGTCTAATCATCCCTGTCTTCAGCAGATGATCGAAGTCTATGATGAATTGCAATCGCCGATCGTAGGCGTACAGCCAGTCGATTGGAGCGAAGTGTCGCGTTACGGGATTGTGGACGGAGAATTGGTATCTCGTACCGAAGATCGTGTGTACCGCGCCCGTCGTTTGATTGAGAAACCGAAGACGGAAGAATCACCTTCCAATTTGGCTATTATGGGACGTTATATTCTGACGCCGGATATCTTTGATATCCTGGGTCAGCAGTCTGCTGGGGTAGGTGGAGAAATCCAACTGACAGATGCCTTGTCCTGTCTGAACGACCAACGACAGATTTTGGCCTATCACTTTGACGGTCTGCGCCATGATGTTGGGGAGAAGCTTGGTTTTATTGAAACCACGATTCATTATGCCCTTCAGCGCCCGGATTTGCGGGAGGATTTGTTGAAGTATTTGGAGCAGATTGTACAGAACAAATAGAGAAATCGCTAGTAGTAAGCCCAGCCGAAAATTAAACACGGCTGGGTTTTGATTATTTTATGGAACAACGTATTGAAATATCATGATATAACCAGGCCAATGAACGATCACTTGCCCCATGCCCTACATATACATAGTTATTATGAAGAAATGCTGTTATTAGCAAAAACGGAGGGGTAACATGAAGGTGATTCCGTTGTTTATGGATGGCGCAGCTATATTGGAACCCAAGGTTTATGGCGATCATCGGGGATATTTCATGGAAAGCTACAATGAGCGTGTTCTGTATGAGAATGGTATACATCATGTGTTCGTTCAGGACAATCAATCCCTGTCCGCCGAAGCTGGAGTTCTTCGCGGACTTCATTACCAGCTTCAACCGAGAGCCCAGACGAAGTTAGTCAGAGTTATATCCGGAGCTATTTATGATGTTATTGTAGATATTCGTACCTCATCACCAACCTTCGGACAGTGGAAAAGTGTCATTCTCAGTGAGTATAATCAGCGGCAGTTGCTTGTCCCTCAAGGTTTTGCTCATGGATTTTGTACACTGGTGCCACATACCCAGGTGACATATAAGGTGGATGCATACTATTCCCCTGACCATGACCGTGGTATTTTGTGGAATGATCCTGCACTCGCGATTGATTGGCCTGTTACGGCTCCCACTTTATCAGAGAAAGACCAAAAGCATCCGTTACTCAAAGATGCAGAACTGAACTTTGACTAACAAAAAGACTTCTCAGGTACTTCTGTATCTGGAGGCAGAAGGAGAGAGGCGGCATGAAACTACTCGTTACTGGTGGAGCTGGATTCATCGGCAGCAACTTTGTGATGTATATGCTTCGTGAGCATCCTAATTATGAAATTGTTAACTTGGATTCCCTAACTTATGCAGGCAATCTGGAGAATTTGCAATCCGTGGAATCCAATCCTCAATATACGTTTATCCGAGCGGATATCACTGACGTACAGCAGATGGAACAAATCATCTCCAAAGGGATTGACGTAGTGGTTAATTTTGCAGCTGAATCTCATGTGGATCGCAGCATTCTGTCCCCAGATATTTTTGTGCGTACCAATGTACTTGGGACTCAGGTTTTGCTGGATGTGGCGAAGAAATATCAAGTTACTAAATACGTTCAGGTATCTACAGACGAAGTATATGGCTCACTCGGCCCCACAGGTTTGTTTACAGAAGAGACACCTTTGATGCCGAATAGTCCATACTCTGCCAGTAAAGCTGGTGGAGATTTGCTTGTAAGAGCGTATCATGAAACCTTTGGCTTGCCTGTAAACATTACACGTTGTTCAAACAATTATGGACCTTTTCAATTTCCAGAGAAGCTCATTCCTTTAATTATATCCCGCGCATTAAATGATGAGGCTATTCCTGTCTATGGTGATGGACTTAATATTCGTGATTGGCTTTATGTAGAGGATCATTGCAGCGCTATCGATTTGGTCATTCACAATGGCAAGAACGGAGAGGTTTACAACATCGGGGGAAATAATGAGCGGACCAATCTATATATTGTTGAGACTATTCTAAAACAACTGGGCAAGCCGGCCGATTTGATTCAATATGTTCTGGATCGGCCGGGGCATGACCGGCGTTACGGGATTGACCCGACCAAGTTGGGTACAGAGCTTGGGTGGAAGCCTGTGCACAATTTTGAGACAGGGATTAAGGAAACCATTCAGTGGTATCTGAACCATCAAGATTGGTGGACACGGATTCAATCAGGGACGTATCAGGATTATGTTCAACTTCAGTATGGTAAGCGAATGGGTGATTTCACAGAATGAAGTACAGAGTACTGGTAACGGGAGCTGCGGGACAGCTCGGATACGATGTTGTGAAAACATTTCAAGCAGGTGGTCATGATGTCATGGCCTGTGACAGGGATCAATTGGACATTACCGACCAACAGCAATGCAGAGAAACCATTAATGTATTCCAGCCTCACATTATCGTTCATTGTGCTGCATATACAGCCGTCGATTTGGCCGAAACAGATGAGGATATGGCATACACAGTCAATGTAACAGGCACTAGAAATATAGCAGTCGCTGCGGAGAAAGTGAAAGCCAAACTCATTTATATTAGTACGGATTATGTATTTGATGGCACAGCAACGAGACCTTATCAGGAGTTTGATGTAACAAATCCGCAGACTGTGTATGGCAAGTCGAAGCTTGCGGGAGAGAGACTGGTCGAGGGGCTCTGTTCGCGATGGTTTATTATCCGAACATCATGGGTATTTGGAGTACACGGTAGCAATTTTGTCAAAACCATGCTGGAGCTTCTGGAGAAGCGTCCCCGACTTCAGGTGGTTCATGATCAACAAGGATCACCCACATATACTGTGGATTTAGCTAGACTCGTAAGTGAGCTTTCTTTAACTGAAAAATACGGTATCTACCATGCCTCTAATTCGGGAACATGCACATGGTATGAATTTGCTCAGGCCATCGCCGAAGAAGCAGCCAAGCAATCCCGATTCAAACAAAGCGCTGTTCTTGAGCCCTGTACCACCGAGCAATTTCCGCGTCCTGCTCCTCGCCCTCAATATTCCGTAATGGATCATCTCGCTATTCGTACAAATGGTCTGCAACCTATGAGAGCTTGGAGAGAGGCTTTGATCGCATTCCTGAATGAATTAAGTGTAGAGCAAGCCGATTAGGTAGGGCTTCTTATTCATCCGAAATACTGTATCCCTAGATTTTACAGCCGCCTCCGGGCGGCTTTTTGTTTTACACCTCTCCAATCAGGGTAGTTAGCTATCAAAAAGGAAAAACCGCACATGCTTCGTCATATCATGATTATCATGCCCTTTTTCTTCCCTACCACCCTATTAAGGATGTGAACGCCATATGAAACGAATTGCCGCCGTCATTACACTACTCATCGTAACCGTGGGCACACTCTTTTTTGCCTATGACAGTCAAAGCGAGGAGCAGCACGATGGATTTACGGCCTATCGATTGATTGCCCATGCGATGGGCAGCATCCGTGAGCAGCCTTACACCAACGCCTATGAGGCGATGATTGCCAATTATGAGAAGGGCACACGTGTGTTTGAGATCGACTTTATGCTTACCTCGGATCGCCAAGCGGTAGCCAGACATGAATGGACCGCCAACATGAGCAAAATGCTGGGACAGGACGAGGAGTTACCCGAAGACAAACAGGCTGGGGCGCTGACACATGATGAATTTATGAATACGCCCATTCTGGGTAAATACCAACCCATGGATGCCGACGGCATTATGGACGTATTGGCCAAGTACCCGGATATGTATATCGTGACCGATACCAAAGAACAGAAGGATGAGGATATTCAGCAGGTGCTGAAATCACTCGTGGACGCAGTTAAGAAACATGATCCGACAATCCTTAATCGGGTTGTTGTGCAGATCTATAACGAGCCGATGCTCGAAACCGTGAAAGAAATCTACGCTTTTCCTTCTATTATCTATACTCTTTATGCTACGCAAGATACGGAAGCCCAGGTGGTTGATTTTGTACAAAAGAATGACATCGATGCCGTAACTATGCCGGAGTATAAAGTGAATCAGAATTTTGTTGCCAAGCTGAAGCAGGCAGGAGCCGTTACCTACGTGCATACCATTAATGACACCGACCAGGTGGCGAACTATGAAAAATGGGGTGTGTATGGCGTGTATTCGGATGTATTGACCGAGCAGGAATTGGATGATATGAACACACGTTTTGCCTGGAAGCCTTGAGATATTATATTTTGTTCCAAATGGATACAGTGCTCCTACGAAAGAATGTTGAGCTCTACTCATGATATTGATGTTCGTAGTGGCACCTGCACTTGGTACCTAACTTGAATTATTCTGTAACATCGCAATCTTATCTTTTAAAATTACAGGCTTCTCCTGCAATTCCAGGGAAAAGTCTGTGATTTTTTGTTCCCCTTTTTATACGAACATTGACACTCACTCCCTGCTGACTTAGACTTAGTTTACAAGCTTTTTAGGATGCAGAAGAACCTCTGGAGGAATGTTCGTTGATAGACATGATTAAGCAGTGGAGACATGTATTTAAGCTCGACCCGGACCGGGAAATAACGGATGAAGCACTCGACCTGATTTGCATGTCGGGAACCGATGCCATTATGGTAGGCGGATCTTCGGGAATTACCTATTATAACACGGTGGACCTGATGTCCCGAGTACGTCGCTACGAGCTGCCCTGTGTGCTGGAAGTATCCGATCTGGAGGCCGTTGTGCCCGGTTTTGACGGATATCTGATTCCGATGGTACTGAATGCAACAGATAGCCAATGGATCATTGGACAACACCAGCAAGCCATTGAGCGTTACGGTTATCTGATTCCATGGGATCTGCTTATTGCAGAAGGCTATATTGTCCTCAATGCCGATTCCACTGTTGCCCGAATGACCGGAGCGGATACGGAATTGACTACGGATGCTGCGGTTGCTTACGCCCAGGCTGCGGAACGTCTGCTTAACCTGCCTATTGTATACATGGAGTACAGTGGAACGTTTGGAGATATGGAGCTGGTTGGAGAGACACACAGACAACTCACCAAGGCGCATCTCATCTATGGCGGCGGGATTGATTGTTCGGAGAAAGCTGGACAAGCCGCTCAGGTCGCAGATACCGTTGTGGTTGGCAACATTGTGTACAGTGATCTGAACAAGGCGCTGGAGACGGTCCAAGCTGTGAAACAATCCGTTTAATCGGTTTAGTTTACCATTCCCCCAATTTACCCTCCTGATCTGTTAAAATAGAACTTTGACCTACTAATTAAATCAGTATAAGCGTAATGTTGTTTACAAAGAAACAGAGAGTGCAGAAGCAATCTGAAGAAACGAAGTCCCTTTTTAAAAACTGAAAGAGTCATTACAGTTTTCTTGTTATTTTAATTATCTCTAAATTATAAGCTGACTATTTTTACACGCGAACGGAGAGGACAGAAATAAGCTGGAGAAGCGGAGCGTTCGCCTTTATTACCGGATATTCACCTTTAGAAATTTAATTGAAAAAATCCGGGAATAACAGCGATCGAAAGTTAATTCTGTCATCGGAGTGGCAAGTGTAATTGTTAGTGACCTTATATCGATCTCAACCAACGAAAGGAGCATGCATGCATGCAACCTGTAAATATACATGATGCCGTTGCAAGGCTTAATACCCCTCAACGGCAAGCCGTCGAAGCGACGGATGGACCGCTGCTGATTATGGCCGGAGCGGGTAGTGGCAAGACGCGGGTGCTCACACATCGGATTGCCTATCTGATTGCAACACGGAAAGCACCCCCATGGGGTATTTTGGCTATTACTTTCACGAACAAAGCGGCACGCGAGATGCAAGACCGGGTATCCCAACTGGTTGGCGGCTCTCAGGGCCGTGATATTTGGGTTTCGACGTTTCACTCCATGTGCGTGCGTATTCTGCGCCGTGACATTGAACGTATCGGATTCACCTCCAATTTCAGCATTTTGGACTCATCTGACCAATTATCTGTAATTCGTAGTTGTATGAAAGACCAGAACATCGATACCAAGAAATTTGAACCGAAAGCTGTTCAATCGATGATGAGCACCGCGAAGAATGAATTGATCAGTCCGGAACAATATGAGAAGCAGGCTGCTGACTATTTCGAAGGCATTGTGGCGAAGGTATATAAGATGTATCAGAAAAAACTCAGAGCCAACAACTCGCTCGACTTTGACGATCTCATCATGGCGACGATTCAACTTTTCAAAGAGGTACCAGAGGTTCTCGACTTTTACCAAAAGAAATTCCAGTACATTCACGTGGATGAGTATCAGGATACTAACCGCGCGCAATACATGCTTTGCCGCATGCTCGCTGATAGTCATCACCGTATCTGCGTCGTAGGGGATAGTGACCAATCGATCTATCGCTGGCGTGGAGCGGATATCAGCAACATCCTGAATTTTGAAAAAGACTACCCTGAAGCAAGTACGATTTTGCTGGAGCAAAACTATCGTTCCACTTCGAATATCCTGAATGCAGCGAATGAGGTGATCGGCCTGAATACCGGGCGCAAACCGAAGAAGCTGTGGACGGACAAGGAGGGTGGTTCGAAGATCAAGGTGTATCGTGCGGACTCTGAGCACGATGAGGGATACTTTGTAACTTCCGAGATTAGTAAAAACGTGAAGAACGGCAAATCCTATCAGAATCATGCCATCTTGTACCGTACCAACGCACAGTCCCGGGTTATAGAGGAAATTTTGATCAAGTCTGATATTCCGTATCAGATTGTTGGCGGCATCAAGTTCTATGATCGTAAAGAGATCAAGGATATTCTGGCGTATCTGCGCCTGCTTTCCAACCCCGACGATGACATCAGCCTTACCCGGATTATTAATGTGCCGAAACGCAGCATTGGTGATACAACGGTAGCGAAGCTGGCAGCTGCGGCAGGAGAACGGGGAATTTCTATATACCGTGTGCTTCAAGTTGTGGACGATCTTGGTTTTGCTGGTCGAACGCGGAATGCGTTGGTGGAGTTCTATGACATGATCGCCGCGCTGCATCAGATGGTAGAATATCTGTCTGTGACCGAGCTAACCGAGAAAATTCTTGAGATGAGTCAGTACCGACTAGAGATGCAAAATGAAAACACGCTCGAATCCCGTGCACGGCTCGAAAACATTGATGAGTTCCTGTCCGTTACGATGGAATTTGAGAAAAATAATGAAGACAAAACGCTCGTTTCGTTCCTCACCGATCTCGCACTGATTGCGGATATCGACAGCATGAACGATGATGAAGAGGATCAGAGTGACGCAGTTACTCTGATGACAATGCACAGTGCCAAAGGTCTGGAGTTCCCTGTCGTCTTTATCGTTGGTATGGAGGAAGGCGTTTTCCCGCACAGCCGGGCCTTTATGGACAACGAAGAGCTGGAGGAAGAGCGCCGGCTGGCTTATGTAGGGATTACGCGTGCGGAAGAACAACTCTTCCTGTCTTGCGCGCAAATGCGGACCTTGTTCGGACGTACAACTGCGAACCCGCCTTCGCGTTTCCTGGATGAAATCCCGGATGAGCTTAAAGAGGATACCTCAATGGCTCGTGACCGCTACCGTCGTGGTAGCAGCGCAGGTGGATCTTATGGTGGTCGTGGACTTGGGGCAAGTGGTGGAAGTAACTTTGGTGGGGGCAATACGGCTAAGCTTTTCGAACAACAAAGCAGAAGTGGTTCCTCTGCTACCACATCCACGCCAACTTCGCGTGTGACCACAAGCACTTCCCGCCCAGCATATTCTACGCCAACATCTGCGTCCAAACCCGCAGCTTCTAATGGAGAAGCAGGTTTCAAAGCCGGAGATAAAGTACAGCATGGCAAATGGGGGACAGGTACGATTGTTGGGGTGAAAGGCTCGGGTAATGACACGGAGCTTCAGATCGCATTCCCGGCCCCGGTGGGTCTAAAACGTCTGCTTGCAGGTTTTGCTCCAATTACCAAAGTGGAATAGATTTAAGAACGAAACATTCATGTTGCACAAGCTGTAATGTCAGCGGAGTTCCAGTGCCATATGAATGTTCGTTCTACATAGATTCAAATTTTATTTACGGAGGGATGGCCCTATATGGACCCGATGCACCGGATGGAGCAACTCGTTACCGAGCTGAACCAGTATAATTATCAGTACTACACGATGGATCAGCCGCAGATCAGCGATAAGGAGTATGATCTTCTGTACGATGAACTGGTTACGCTGGAACAGGAGAGTGGCATGGTTTTGCCTGATTCTCCGACACAGCGTGTGGGGGGTGAACTGCTCAAAGGGTTTACACCGCATCGCCACTTATCTCCATTGTGGAGCTTGGACAAAGCCCAGAATATTGAGCAGCTGCGGAGCTGGAATACTCGTGTGCTCAAACTGGTCAATGATTACAACACCAAAAATCCGGACAATCCGTTGCCTGAACCCGGCTATGTCATTGAACTGAAGTTTGACGGTCTGACCCTGAATCTAACGTACACGAACGGAGAGTTGGTTCAAGCCTCTACCCGTGGGAACGGAACCGTAGGTGAGGGCATCTTGGCTCAGGTTAGAACGATTAAGTCTGTCCCGCTCAAAATCCCTTATACAGGCGGCACGATTGAAGTCCAGGGTGAAGGCATTATGAATCTGTCTGTGTTGAACCGATATAATGAAACGGCAGCAGAGCCGCTTAAAAATGCCCGTAATGCCGCAGCAGGAGCGCTGCGTAACTTAAATCCGAAGACAACCGCTGAGCGGCGGTTGAACGCCTATTTCTATAATGTAGGTTATTCGGATGATATTCAGTTTGCCAACCATCAGGAGATGATGGATTTTCTCCGTGAAAATCGATTCAAAGTCAATCCATCGATTACGTATTTCCATGAGTTTGATGATGTGATGGAGCAGCTTGCAGCGATACAGGAGAGCCGGGGCCAACTGGACTATCTGATAGATGGAGCTGTTATCAAAATTACAGACATGCGCACCCGTGAGGCACTGGGTTACACAGACAAATTCCCTCGTTGGGCGGTGGCGTACAAGTTTGAGGCCGAAGAGACTACGACCGTTCTGAACTCTGTTGTCTGGAATGTCGGTCGTACCGGCAAAGTGACTCCGCTTGCGCGGGTAGAACCGGTTGAGCTGGCGGGGGTAACGGTACAGAACTGCACATTGAATAACGTCGGTGACATTGAACGGAAAAATCTGAAGTTTGCCTTGGGCACACGTGTCTTTATCCGTCGCTCCAATGATGTCATTCCTGAAATTCTGGGCAAAGTGACTGAAGAGAGTGATGGCGAGGAGATTGTGTTCCCTGAGCAATGTCCGGCATGTGGATTCCCGCTGGAACAGCGTGGAGCGCATTTGTTCTGTAACAACAAGCTGGCGTGCAAACCGCAGACCGTAGCCCGTATTTCTCATTTTGCTTCCCGTGATGCAATGGACATCGAGACGTTCAGCGAGAAAACGGCGATTCAGCTGTACGATGAATTGAACGTGCGTGAGCCCGCTGACCTGTATACGTTGCAATTCGATGATTTGGTTAAGCTGGAGCGGTTTGGTGAAAAGAAAGCAAACAACCTTATTGCTGCCCTGGAGCAGAGCAAGGATCGTGACCTCGCTTCGTTCCTATATTCACTGGGTATCCCGAATACAGGCAAATCAACTACACGCATGCTGGCTGATCATTACCGCGACCTGCATGCCATTATGAATGCTACGGCAGAGGAGCTCGTTGAACTTCCGGACGTCGGTGGTATTGTAGCCGAAAGCATTGTGACTTTCTTTGCAGATCCGTTTACAGAGGCGGCGATTGAGAAAATGCTGAATTTGGGGGTGAAAGCCCAGGCACCTGAGGCACCAGCAGCGATTGTGGAAGATTCCTTCTTCAGTGGCAAAACGGTCGTGCTGACCGGAACGCTGCATCAACTGACGCGGGAAGAGGCAACGCAACGACTGGAAGCGCTTGGAGCGAAGGTAACGGGCAGTGTCTCCAAAAAGACAGACCTTGTTATTGCTGGAGAGAAGGCAGGTTCCAAACTGGCCAAAGCTCATGATCTCGGCATTCCTACCATTGAGGATGAGGATGAACTCGTACGTCTTTTGAATCAACAGGGATAAATCCTGAATGTGAAGTATGACTTGGGGATTTAGAACTCTTTGTCATCCAAGTGAATAATAAATGACATAAAGACCTCTGTACCACGAATGAGTGGAACAGGGGTCTTTGGTTTACACACGTATATTCAAACTTAACCTTACATCCGTATCAACTTAAATCAGGAACGCGCCTGGGAAGCACCCGTGAGCCATGCGTCCTTGTCGTATCCACGTTCTTCCCAGTAACCGATATGGTCGCTGTCGATCAGTTCAATGCGATTCAGCCACTTGACGGACTTATAGGCATACATCTGGGGAATGACCAATCGTACCGGACCGCCCAGATCTGCGGGAATCGGTTTGCCATCATGCATGACAGCGACCATAATATCATCCATCTGGGCCTGATCCATCGTAATGGCATCCGTATACACACCATCTCCGGAGTAGAACTTAACACTTTGCGCTTCGGGTTTAACTCCGGCTTGCGTCAATAGTTGTTTAAGGGATATGCCTTCCCAAGTATTCTTATATACAGACCAGCCTGTAACGCAATGAAAGTCACTAACCTGAACCGTACGTGCAAGCTTCACGAACTGTTCCCAGTTCCAGACTTGCGCCCGTTCAACAAGCCCATCGAGCCGGAATGACCAGTTTGCATTGGAAAAGGAAGGTATCGGTGTTACCGTATAAACGCGAAAATGACCTTCGGCTCCGCCTCCCACGGGTGGTGAAGAAGCAGGTAATGCTTGCGGTAGGGGCACCATGCGATTGGGGTCATTCTCCAGTATGCTATCAATACTGTTGTCTATATTGAGGTTCCGTCCTACCCAAGATATAAAAGTAGGTCCCAAAGTCACAGCTAGCCCCACGCCAACAGCAGACCGAATAAATGCCCGCCGTGTATACATGGGTTGAGGTTTCTCAGGTTGATGGAGAGAATCTTCCTTTGGGGTACGTAAAGATGCTGTAGGAGCTATCGCTGCTGGTGGCGTAATTTCATCAGGAGCATCAGTTGGATGTGTCATTTTTCTAGCTTCTGCTGCTGTTGTCGTTGTTTTTACTGCACGTCGTGCAGGGTCTTTTAACCACTTGGTTCGCGTGATGGAGTGGTAGATAATATAAGGCAGGCCAACCCAAGTCAGCAAATCATGAATTAGAAGCGCAGCGTTCGACCATCTCGGTCCAGCGAGCTTGAACTGCCATAACACAATACCTGACAACAGCCACCCTACCAGCAGTGCAAGAACAACGATAGTATTTGCTCTCTGCCAAGGCCTATTGCGAAGTTGTTTCCAGTGCTTTCCTGCCAAAAGCAAGTAATATACTACGGGTGCCAGCATAGCTAGCCCGACGATAATATGCAGCCACTTTAACCATACGCGTCCAATCCCGAGTAACTCACGCCAGAAACCACCAACCAACATAAGACCTGTTACCGCGAGGATGACAACAATCCAGGCATTCCAGGCATGAATGGAAACGAGCTTTTTACCATAACCCTTTCGAATGTCCTTCAGCCATTGTTTCATATGTGTTCACCCCATATAGGTTATTCATCCGTGCATCTTCAATATGAATAAAGCCGATTGTGATTTAGAAAGCGGGTTCTGAATTAAGTATCATCGAGCAGCTGTCATAAACAATTGGAATGGAAGCAGCATTCATCCCTTAATCTATAGTATATATACTGTATTATAGAGCGTTTGGATCACTTACATCAAAGGGAGTGGAGGAAAACACTTCTTATATAAAAGTATCCTCTAAATAGTTATCTAATACTATTTGCGTAAAAGTAGATGTGTCTATCCGTTTTTAGTAAATAGAATTATTCACTTATTCAGTAAACCGAAAATATCTGTATGTAAATATAGTCGATTCTTCTGGATTGATATAAGCTGTCGAATGCTGTAGTTAAGAGTTCTATATTTATGGTACTTGCGGATTATAAAGTATTTATATAAAGGTTATTAAAAAGTGCTTGCTAAATGAATTAGATCATGATATATTATTTCTTGTCGCCTCAAACGAATGATTGTCGAAACGCTTTGAACGCTGACGAAAAAAAGAGTTGACGGTTACTTGGTCAACATGATAAGATAAGATTCCTGTCCGGTTGACAAGCGTCAACACGAACGGACACAAGTTCCTTGAAAACTGAACAAATGGATAGTAACTTTTGATTCATAATGAATCGTCAGTTTCAAAATGAGCATATCGCTCTTTTCAATACTTTATTGGAGAGTTTGATCCTGGCTCAGGACGAACGCT
>NZ_JASOYM010000018.1:0-117786 GCF_030226665.1 Paenibacillus sp. UMB7766-LJ446 | reverse complement strand
CTGCAGCGCCGTATAGCGCGCCGCCGACGCGGATTGCGCCAGCAGCGCTGCGCGGCTGGCGTCCAGCGCCTGGAGCGCGGCTTCGCCCTGCGCGCCCAGCGCTTCAAGCAAGCGGTCGGCCAGCATCATGGCCGCCCTGCGGTAACGGGTCTCAATCTCGCCCCGTATATCTTTGCTGAATTGAAGCACATACTCGGGAGATACCTCTGCACTGGCGCTTCGTTTCATCTCCAGAAGTGCTTCATCTACCGCAGGCAGCTCCGCGTTCAGCGCCTGCTCCCACTCAGCGCCCCACAGCTGATGGGCTTCACCCAGCTGTCTGAGTATGGTACGGATATGTACCTCCACTTGTCCTGAGGTCTGATCCTGCAAAAGTCGCACAAGCTCAGCAGCACGACGCTGTTTCTCCTGCTCGGTCTTGCCACCAGAGAACAATAAGCCTACCCGGAAGCCTGGTTTACGGCTCTCCAAATAAGCCGCGGCAGAGGTGCGAACATCGGCCGGGGTCAGGTTCGCATTCGCCAGAAGAGGTTCCAACTCCGCCCGAAACTTCTCCCGTTCACGCGATCGTTTGGAACGAAGCTCTGCTTCCTTTTGATCCAGGAGAGCCAACTCCCGTTCTAAGCGTTCAATGCCTTCCTTGCCCCCAACTTCCTCCAAGAGCGCAGTCTCTTCCTCTTCGCGTTCTTCCGCCTGTCTTACCAGATGCTGCTCCGTCACATGGCTCGCCGAGCTTGCAAGACTGTGTCTGATTAACCCTTCCTTCTCCTTCATCATATGTTCAATCAGTTGAGGAAGCTGCTCCCACTGGTTGTAACGATGCTCTCTGTCCCGAAGTGAAGTAAACAACAGACCATCATACCGGACTTCCCAGGCTGCAAAAATAGCTTCTACACCTTCAACATATTGATCAAACGAAAGCTCCCGTTCCCGATGTTTGTCAATCTGATTTACGATAAGAAACAACGGCTTGCCCCAATCCGATAGACTTTTGGCAAAAGAAAGGTTGCTTTCCGATTGTACATGGTTATAATCCATCACATAGAACACCACATCGGCAAGATGTAGTGCTGAATGTGTTGCTAGGCTGTGCCCCTGATCGGTCGAATCCACGCCTGGCGTATCAAGTAATACCGCATCATCTTTCAGTAGTGGAATATCGTCCCATACTTCAATGGAGGTGTATGCCCCGCCATTCTTGCAATACTCTTCCAATTGTTCTGGAGAAACCTCAAGAACTCCCCCTGAATTGTCAGCGCTTACGTTTGATGACGTATAAATAAGCGCTCTCGGCTCACCGTTACGGATGGATACAACATTCGCACTTGTAGGTACAGGACTCGAAGGCAAAACCCGCTTACCGCATAAACTATTAATTAGACTCGATTTGCCTGCCGAGAAGTGTCCACAAAACGCAATCGTTAACTGTTTCATTTCCGCCTTACTGATCAAATCCGTTAAAGCCTGTACAGCTGTATGGTCCCCTGTCTGCTCCATTGCTTCTCGCAGTGGAAGCAGAGGTTTGGCCATCTCTACTGGGTAATCTGTTCTGGACATGACTGGCCTTCCCCCTGGCTCCTCTAATTTGACATCTGGTCCGATGTCTTTATCTTATAATCCATTTATTTTACCATTATCAAGTTTGAAATTGAACGGTGTCAATCGCAAGATCGCTGACAAAAGAACAGTTTCTTGGCTATTCTCCACATAAAAAAATAAAACCGATGCTGTCGGTTTTATCTGCAAAACGATTGTATTCCATAAGCCTGCTGCGTCCATGCCCATGGGGATCACATTCAAAAGGATCACCCTATGGACATCGAAGCAGCACAGCTCCTTATTTCAAATCTCTTAAGAAACAGCGTTCTCCATCGAAGGCAGCAAAATTTCAAATACTTGTCCATGCTGCAAAATCGTAATGTCACGACCTTTGTCTCTCATGACAACTACTTCTGGTTTCGTGGACATACGCTCCAGATAATGTTCAGGCACATCGCCAGAATGACTTACAGTGATACCTTCTACTTCTTTTTCTTCGTTTTCAGCCATTTCCTGTTCAACGATTTGTTCGAAAATATCGGAGAAGGCCTCAAAATTGTCAGTGTACACGGAAATGCATTTCATGATTACTCATCCTCTTCTACTCATTAATTTATTTTTCGTTTTGGGGTTGTGGCACGTTCCTTATCTTTCCTGATTTGGGACGTTTTCATACGCTTTTTCCCTTCTCTGCATATGTCCAGCAACGGACAGATATGACATTGAGGGTTTTGTGCCTTGCAATGGTAGCGTCCAAAAAATATGATCCGATGATGAGTTAAAGTCCACTCATCCCGGGGTACGCGCTTCATCAGTTTTTTCTCGACTTCAAGTACGGAGTCATCCCAACCTGCCAGTGCCAGCCTTTTGGATACACGTTCAACATGCGTATCAACCGCAATTGCCGGAACTCCAAATGCATTGGATACCACAACATTTGCAGTTTTCCGCCCAACACCAGGGAGCGTCACAAGCTGATCATGTTCCTGCGGTACATCACCGCCATACTGCTCTATTAAAATTCGGCACATGTTCTGAATATGCTTGGCCTTGTTTCGGTACAAGCCAATACGCCGGATATCCTGTTCCAGCTCTTCGAGAGGGACAGCCAGATAATCGGCAGGGCTGGTGTACTTTTGGAACAAGTCTGCGGTTACCTTGTTTACCGTTTCGTCGGTGCACTGGGCAGACAACAGGACGGCTACAGTCAGTTCAAACGCATTGCTATGATTTAATTCGCAATGTGCATCAGGAAACATCGCTTCCATTGTATCGAGTATATGCCTAACAGTGGCTGCATTCATGAAGAGCTACCTCCCACAAAATGACCCCACGCGGTGGAGCCTTACTTCGAAGCTTCTTTCGAGTACTTTGCAGGGACCCCAAAAATCTTGCAAAAAAAACGTCCTGATACGGGAAAGATCCCGCATCAAGACGGTCATTCTTTTGATCCTCGAAAAGAAACGATTACTGTTTTTGGATCTCGAAAACAACGTTGTTCAGGAGATACAATACAATATTATCATTATCTTTGAGAGATTGCACGCTTAAAGTGTTGTCACCCTGGTGAACAAATGCGCCTGTACCCAGTGCAAAACGATAATTCGTGTCCGAAGTTGACTCGCGTTTAACCAAAATCTGATTACCAACTCCATCATAAGACCAGAACTGCTTGCTCATAACCGTTAACACTCTGAAACGAGTCGAATTATCCGTATCTTTCGTCATTTCAACACGGTCCCCTACGGTAAGGCTGCTCAGCGTGGTTAACGTAGATCCCGATTTGACCACTTTTACAGCCCCGCTAACAGGAACCGTCTCACTCTGACCGTTAAACAGCTTCAGTGTGACTGACGAAGCATCGACAGATGTCACCTCTGCAAGCGTGCGTTTAACCACCTGAACTACTTTAGGTGTAGTTCCCTCAAATGTTACGTTAATCAAGTTGCCCACTGTCAACTGTGATGCCGTAATAATCTGACCGCTCTCTCCAGTCAGCACAGCTTGATCGACATAAAACTGACTTGTCAGCGAATCCGATTTTACACGAACGCGACCATTCGTCTCTACAGAGACTACTTCAAATTGAGCAACGGTGTTCAAAGCCACTTTTTGCACATAGTCCTGATTCGAACCCAGTGTAACTGTGACACTATCGCCGATCTTCAAATCACTCAGACTTGCTCCAGATTTGTTGTAGATCTCAATCGTTGGAACCGTAGAGTACGGGACAGTGATCGTTTGGCTTCCAGACAACAAACTGATTTTTTTGCCTGAAGTATCAATACTGCTGATTGTGCCTTCGTATTTGTAGATCACTTTAACAGATAGCGCACGAGTTCCCACATACGTCAGATCCACTTTGCGACCATCATTCAACAAAGACTCCAATCCAGCAAGTGTTGGCTTTGATGTGTTGTAGTCCAGCTTTGTTTTGTCATCCAGCGTGAACACAAACGGTTTTTTATTGCTGTCGAGAACCGTCAATACTTTTGTTTTGCTATTGTAGGATACAACGGAAACCCCGTTCATAGGCTCCATCTGACGTCCGATCACTTGAATGCGTGTCACACGATCTTCAGAATTTAACGTAAGCTCAACCTGATCTCCATTGGTTGCGTCTGTAATCAGATCATTCAGCGTTGCATCCTGAATTCCGTTAATGACCACTTCCGGCTTTTCTGCCAGCAGCTTCGCTTCCAGCGATCCACCTTCACGTTTAAACGTCAGTGTGGATTGGTTGCCACCGATCTCCACCAGTGTACCGCGTAAAGACTGCTCTACACCTTGCGACAATTCGATCGTTTGCAGGATGCTGTCTTTCACCGTATATTTCACGGCACTTCCCGCTTTGAGCTCAGCCAGGGAAAGGATTCGGTCCTGATAACGAATGATCAGATTATCGTTATAGGTGTATTGCTCAGTGGTTCCGGCTGCATTGGTAAGCTTAATGGTTTTGGCAGAAGTTGTTATTTCAGCAACAACACCATTATCACTTTTGTTGACAATACCGGACTTCACACGAATAACGACTGTCTTTTTGTCAGCCGAGAACGTCTCACGCTGCACTTCAATGGTGCTGTCTGTTGTAATATCAGACAGTTTAATTGTATTTCCGTTTTGATCGATAAATGCCGTTGCCTCATCGTAGCCGTAGGTTTCGTAATTCTCGCCTACAAACAAACCAATTTTATTACCTGACAATGAACGAGCAAACGTACCTTCAACGCTTTCTACCTGCGGTGTAGCATCAACCACTTCCACATAAGAAGCCGTACCGGTAGTGCCTACAACCTGAACTTTTGTATACAGCTTAACATCCGCAGACGACGCACGGGATTCACTGTCTTTTGTAAAGTAAGGCGTACTGCTGTTCACTGCAAAGTTGACGGCTTTTCCGTCTACCACCAACGTGATCTGCCCATCCTTTAACCCAGTAACATAACCTGTGGATGTGTTCGGATACTTCGTATCCGTTAACGTTTCGCCACGGCTGAAGAATGTTGCGAGTTGAGCACGGGTTACAGAGCCGGTTGGATTAAATTTGTTGCCATCTACACCTTTGGCAAGGTCCAGGCTTACAGCCAGATTGATGTACCCTTTGCCACTTTCGGAAATGCTATCATTATCCGCAAATCCGGTAGATTGATTGTTTTGCGCCTTCGCTTCAGCATCTTTGTTCAGCGAACGGATCAGCAATTTCGTAATCCATTCACGTGATGCCGGTTTTTGTCCCCAGGATGTTTTGGACACATCCACTGTAGATTCTTCAGTTTTATCAATAAGTCCCAGTTGAAGCGCCAAAGCGACATATGGCTTGAAATAGTTTCCCACTTCCATATTTGTCGGTAATGCCGTAGCCGTGCTGTCGTTCAACTGGTTCTCCTTATTCATAAAACGGATCGCCATCGTCACAGCTTCCTGCTGCGTTACCGCATCTCCCGGACGGAACAGGCCGTTGTTACCGAGAAGAATGCCTTGATAGGCCAGCTTGTACACATGTTTCTCAGCCCAGTATCCGACCTTGATATCACTGAACAAACCGGTTGGTGCAGCTGTATTGCTTGCAGTTGCAGTCTGACCCTGCCCCGTATCTGTTGATTCTGCTGCCATGGCAGCTCCGCCGGCGCTAAGGGCCATCATGCCTGCAAGCACGGCTGAAACTACTTTTTTAGAGTGTGATGAATTGTTATATTTAAAAGTCACCTGTGATTCCCCTCTCTCATGTAAAACGGCCGATATTCCGCAGATTCACGGTAAAACAACATGCTGTACAAGCTATTCGGATCGTGTCATTGGATGCTCAAGATCCACATGGCCCATCAAACTCTCGGATTGCTTGCCGTCTACCAGCAGATCCAGTGATTTGACTTCATCAAACTGGAAGAACGTTTGCTTCAATGCATCAATGGCAAACACTTCGCCACCTGCACCAAGACGTGCTGTATCCGGCATGTGGATATCCAAGGTAAGCGCACCGTCTTTGAACTGAACCGATTTCAATTCAATTTCTTTCGCCCAAAGGGGAACGAGTTTGTCGTCCTTGCTTTGTTGCAGCGCTGCAAATGCAGCCTTGTACTTGGCTTCATCCGAAGCGTAAGAAAGTTCTGCCGATGCTTTGTGCAATTCCAACTCTTCCAGATCTGTGTAGTACACATCAATGGTCTTCTTCTCATTACTTTCGGAAGTTCCAGGTTTCTCTGAAGTAGTTCCACCCGATGGAGTCGTTGTGCCCTCCGTACTGCCTTCTGTGGTACCCGGTGTCGTTGTCGTTGTATCCTCCGGATCCACGGTTACAGGTTCAGTAATATCCGTCTTATTCTGATCCTCAGACGCATTATCCTCTGTTCCCGCACCTTGAGTCTGATTTGGAGCTGGAGCAGCTGTTGGCTTGCTTCCACATCCAGCAGCAACTGTCATCACCGTTACCAGCAGCGCTGCAATCCATAATTTTTTGTTCATTCTAACTCCGCCTCCTGATCATAAGGGTTGAACCCTTATTTAATTCCCAGATACTCCTTGATCCCTGCAACAATCCCTTTGGCTACACTGTTCTGGAAACTTTCAGTGAACAATGCCGCTTCATCACTTTTGTTGCTCAGGAAACCAGCTTCCAGCAAAACAGCCGGCATCGTTGTTTCACGGGTTACGTGGAGACTTGCCGTTTTTACTCCGCGGTCCTTCAGGCCAGATGATTGCAGTAGATACTTGTGCATCACCGTAGCCAATGCCTTGCTATTTGAACGGGTGTAATACGTCTCCACACCGTTTGCCGCTGCAGACCCGCTATTCGCATGAATGGAAATAAAGATATCCGCCTTCAATTTTTCTGCGATCTTTACTCGTTCACTCAAAGCCAAAAATGTATCATCGCTGCGCGTAAGCACAACGTCAATGTTGGATTCTTTTTTCAGCAATGCTTCCACTTTCAGAGCCATTGCCAGATTGAAGTCTTTTTCCTTCTTGCCGGTTACACCGATGGCTCCTGGGTCCTGATCACCGTGTCCAGCGTCTACAACAACAACTTTTTTGCCGTTGTTTCCAACAGGAGGCTGCGGCGTTGTAGTGCCTTCTTTGTTCAGATCAATCATAACCAGACCAGAGTCACTTTGCACGTCATAACCCTTGGCATTACTCAGATCAATGACAAAACGAAGGGTCGAAGGACTATTGCTGTACAAGGAATAACGAATCTTCGACACATCCGGATATCCACTCACTACAAGCTGTCCATTCTGGTTGCTGTCCAAAGCTTGTCCTTCACTAAAAGAATCAGCGAATGCGGTATTTGGCAAGTCTATAACGATTCGATCGGGTCCTGTCATCGTGAAGACGTTCGGCTTCGTATTTCCGCTTGTTGCAATCAAAAAGCGGTTGTCACTGAAGCTGATGCCGTTCACCAGTACAAGACCATCCTGATCCGATCCTCCACCATTACCAGAGTTCGGAGGAGTAGTTGTCCCGTTTCCGGAACCTGAATTCTGGGTAACTAATGTTACCGTCTTCGTTGTATTGTTCCAACCCACCTTAAGACCCATTTGCTCACCAATGAACCTTAAAGGCACAAGTGTGGTTCCATTTTTCACGAGTGGCGGGGCATCCAGGTTCACGTTACTGCCGTTCACCGTTGCCGTCTTCTGTCCAACAATCATCTGCATGGCAGTGTTGTCTTTGCTAATAGTCACGGTGCTCGTTGCCTGTTTCCAGTCCACACCATATCCCAGGCTCTCCGAAATAACCCGAATCGGAACCATCACTTTGCTATTGATGATTTCCGCCTTGGCATCCGAAGGCTGCACAATTTCTTTCCCATCTAGGATAATGTGCGTATCTGCTGCTGCATGACTATAGCCCGGGAAAACGAGCCCAAAGACAAATAACAGTACCAAAAAACCGAACTTCTTCATCCTTCACCCCTACCATTCTCATATTTTTTTGCCGCATGTTGTGCACCTTCAGCTCCGACTGACCACTGAGGCATTACCAGACACCTATTAGACGCCCTGTACTCTCAAAAGTTGCGAATATATTCCAACATAACAGAAAAAAAACGTTGTCAAATCAAGCTTTTTCTACATTTTATTGTCTGTATTTTTCCTTATTTATCAATTATGCATCTCGAAACAACGGACTACCCTGACCTTCATATTTGCGCACAACCTTAATTAAAGACCCAAATATTCAACAATTCCGTCTACGATGGCCTGTGCACATTTGTTCTGATACTCTTCGGTCAGCATCATTGCTTCATCCGCAGGATTACTCAGAAATCCGAGTTCAAGCAGAACCGCCGGCATCGTTGTTTCACGGGTTACATGCAGACTTGCCGTTTTGACTCCCCGATCCTTAAATCCCGTAATCGGCAACACATGCTTGTGCAAAATGTCGGCCAAATCCTTACTCTCTTTACGACTGTACAACGTTTCAATTCCATTGGGAACAGGGGTTGTAAACTTGTTTCCATGGATCGACACAAAAATATCCGCCTGATTCAGTTGAGCGATATCCACACGTTGCTGCAGGGATAATTCCGTGTCATCCTGCCTTGTAATTACCGTCTGAATCTCCGCATGCTGTTGTAGAAGTGCCTGAACTTTGAGTCCCACAGCCAAATTAAAGTCCTTCTCATAGGCACCTGTCACACTGACGGCCCCCGACTGTCGTCCACCATGTCCCGGATCAATAATCACGACCTTTTTGCCATCATTGGTTGGCAAAGCAGGCTGACTGGTTGATTCTCCATTACTCACCGCAAGATCAACAAGCAACACGTTGTTCTCGCCCAGTGACCATTTGGCGGTCGCCACCTGACTCAGATCGAGGACCACACGTACCGTTGAAGGCGTTTGACTAAACACTGCATATCGCACCTTGGAAACCAGTGATGAATCCGTAACCAACAGAGTTCCGCTGCCATCCGGATTGGTAGCCTGTCCCTGGATGAACTCCTTGGCAAATGTGGTGCCAGGCAGATCTACGATGATCCGATCGGGTCCGCTTAGACTGGAAATCTTCGGTGTGATTTTCCCATTCGTCGCCAGGATCATACGATCTCCGCCGAAGCTGATGCTTTGAAGCTCAGACAGACCATCCGGCTCAGGAGCTTCCACGGGGTCAATTTCACTTTCCGTATCTGCTACAGGAGGGATGCTGGCTAGGCTTACGGTCTTGGTTCCATTGTCCCATCCCACACGCAGACCCATGCCTTCACCGACAAATCGTAACGGAACCAGTGTAGTTCCCTGTTTAATAAGAGGCGGTGAATCGAGAGTTACCCGATTTCCATTTACCGTGGCAGCATCTTCACCTGCAGTCATCTGGATACTGCTGTTGCCTTTGAGAATACGAACGGTTTGGGTGGCTTTCTCCCATTTCACCTGATAACCGAGGTTTTCAGAGACGATTCGGATGGGCACCATCACGGTTTTGCCAATATTCTCGGCCGGAGCTCCTGACTGTTGATTAATGGTCACACCGTCCAGCACAATCGAGGGAGACGAATCGGCATTTGCCATGACAGGAAATAAACACAGGAACAGAAAAACAAAGACTGCTGCCGACCATTTCTTCATACATCAACCACCATTCTGTTTGTCTTTTGAACCTTCGATCTGATTCGCTGTGATGCAGCACTCGACTCTATCTACCCTTCCATAATCTACTAATCAGTTTATCAGATATTGTCACTCCATCCGGTTACAACGTTGTCATATTTAGTCGGAATACCCTGCAATTCGAAGACAGAATTGCATCGTTGCAAATGCAAAAAAACCTCCAATTCGAGCCAAGGAACGGTGAAGTTCCCTGCACGATTGGAGGTTTGATATACGAAGTACAGATGAAAGATTAGACTGAGGCCGTTTGTCCAAACAATTTAGCTGCATGGCGTTGTTCGTAAGCTGCTATTTCGTCATCATGTTGAAGTGTGAGACCAATATCGTCCAGTCCTTGCAACAGGAATTGACGACGATGCTCATCCAGATCAAAATCAATATGCAGCCCGTAAGCATCTGTAATCGTTTTGTTTTCCAGATTCACATTCATCTCATAGCCTTCATGTGTCGCTGTACGCTGGAACAGATCTTCTACCTGCTCTTCGGACAGCTTGATCGGCAAGATCCCGTTCTTAAAGCAGTTATTGTAGAAGATATCGGCATAAGAAGGTGCAATTACGCAACGGAATCCGTAATCCATAATCGCCCATGGAGCATGCTCACGGGAAGATCCACAGCCAAAGTTAGCGCGTGAGATCAGAATAGATGCACCTTCGTAGCGAGGTTTATTCATTTCGAAGGAAGGGTTGTTGTTGCCCTCTTCGTCAAAACGCCATTCGTAGAACAAAAATTGTCCAAATCCGGTCCGTTCGATCCGTTTCAAAAATTGTTTCGGAATGATTGCATCTGTATCTACATTGACCCGGTCTACCGGTGCAACGATGCCTTGCAGTGTTTTGAATTCATCCATATCATTCGTTCTCCCTTCAATCCGTTCCTTTGTTAGATAGCTGCTTCCGTTTTGAAATTCCAGTCACGTACGTCTACGAAGTGTCCCTTAACCGCTGCTGCTGCCGCCATTGCAGGAGATACGAGGTGAGTCCGTCCTCCGCGTCCCTGACGTCCTTCGAAGTTACGGTTGGAAGTCGAAGCACAACGTTGTCCTGGTTTCAATACATCCGGGTTCATTGCCAGACACATACTGCACCCTGCATCACGCCATTCAAATCCAGCGTCTGTGAAGATTTTATCCAGACCTTCTTTTTCGGCCTGAATTTTAACACGTCCCGAGCCTGGAACAACGATCGCTGTAACATTACTGGATACGGTGTGGCCTTTGGCTACCTGTGCAGCAGCACGCAGATCTTCAATCCGTCCATTGGTGCATGAACCGATAAATACATAATCAACCGGAATTTCGGAGATCGGTGTTCCAGGTTCCAAGCCCATATATTCAAGCGCTTTTTCAGCTGCTTTACGTTCGTTTTCTGTTGGCAGTTCAGCCGGGACAGGAACTTTCGAAGAAATGTCGGTTCCCATTCCTGGGCTAGTACCCCAAGTTACTTGCGGAATTAATGATTCCACATCGATTTCAACGATACGGTCGAATTCAGCACCTTCGTCAGTTACAAGCTCTTTCCAGGCAGCAACCGCTTCATCGAATTTGCCATCGGCAGGTACGTATTCACGTCCACGCAGATATTCAAATGTGGTTTCATCCGGAGCAATCATACCCGCTCTTGCTCCACCTTCAATGGACATGTTGCAGACGGTCATACGCTCTTCCATGCTCAGCTCACGGATCGATTCACCCGTATATTCAATAACATATCCAGTAGCAAAGTCTGTACCGTATTTGGCGATGACTGCGAGAATCATATCCTTCGCGGTTACACCCGGGTTACGTTTGCCGACAAAACGAACTTCCATTGTTTTGGCTTTGGCTTGCTGTAAACATTGGGTTGCCATAACATGCTCTACTTCACTCGTACCGATACCGAATGCGAGTGCACCAAATGCACCATGTGTGGATGTGTGGCTGTCGCCACATACAATTGTTTTACCTGGATGAGTCAGGCCCAGTTCAGGTCCCATAACGTGTACAACACCTTGATCGATGGTATCCAGATCATACAGTTTTACGCCGAAGTCACGGCAGTTTTGTGAAAGTGTGTCGATTTGTTGTTTGGAAATTGGATCCGTAATGTTGAAGCGATCCTTCGTTGGAACGTTGTGATCCATTGTTGCAAACGTCAGTTCAGGGCGACGGACTTTACGACCGCTCAGACGCAGACCTTCAAACGCCTGTGGCGATGTTACTTCATGCACCAGATGCAGATCGATGTACAAAATGCTTGGTTTGCCTTCTTCCTGATGAATCACGTGATTTTCCCAAATTTTCTCAAACATCGTTTTTTTACTCATCATTTTCACCTCATCATAAGTTCGGTCCTTGGAAGAGCCTACGTTGTTCCTCTAAAAGTGAAGCTCTTGAATGACATAAATATATCACCCTGTCCTTCATTGTTCCAAGATATAATATCTATAGATGTAATAGGTTTAACCTATAATGAGGCAAAAGCAAATAAACCACAGCTATACGCGGAGGTTTCAATTGATAACAATTATCATTATCATATAAGTCTTATACTACGGTCCAGCTTCTTCACTGTCAATGCTTTTTATGCAAAATAGAAAAAAGCAGCCCTGTTACCAGGGCTGCTATAACTACATCTCGCCTGTTCCATACGTGCGTATTCCCCATATCTATCCATTCATTGCATTCCTGCCTCTGCTGGAAGCGAATTACTTCTTGTCCCTACTGCTTTGATAACGAAATTGTAGGCTTTGGAAGAATCGATGCCGTTTAATGTATAGCTGTAACTCGTCTGACCGCTTACAGCCGGTACATACACGCTCCAATTCGTGCTGACTTTATCATTCTTTTCGTAAATCCGGTAACCTCGCACCGGCTCGGGGCTATTTGCTGGAGCTTTCCACGAAAGAACTGCACGGTTCCCTGACTGTTTTACTGCGCTTGCATTTTGAACTGTGCCGGGTCTGACGTCAGTCCGTTTAATACTGTAAGCATCATAAACGGCAAGAGGTTTATCTTTAACTGCTGTGTAGGATGTAAATTTCAGCACATCGCTTGTAATGGAAACATCCACGAACATTTTCTTGTTGGGCTGATCGTTTTTTGCTGCAAAAAACGTGTCTGCGTCTGGATTAAGAGCATAGAATTTCGAAGCGGCCGAGTTACCCATTAGATATACAGTCCCTTTAGGATTCAGCACATTTCCCTGCTCATCGGTAATGACATTCTTAATTGGAACGTTGTTCAGCATTTGAAAAGACCTCATATACATATGGTCATGTCCCTCAAACACCATATCCACACCCAGCTCATCAAATACAGGAATCAGATATTTTCGGTAAAATTCTACCCGTTCACTTTCTGCTGAAGCATTATCCCCTGAAGAATAAGCTCCCTTATGCATAGAGACGAATTTCCACTTCTTGTCGGTCTTTGCCACCTGATTCCGCATCCATTCCAATTGCTTCGTGAATTGAATATCCGCTTTGTAAGGCTTGACCTCCCCTTCGTACTGGGAATTGATTTGCATGAACAAGGCATCGCCGTATTCGAAAGCATACACCGACCCGTCATGCGCACCCGTTCCGACATCTTTTGGAAGATTAAAATGGTTATAGAAGTTATTGTTCGGATAATCCTCTATCTCATGATTGCCGATGATCGGCGCAAATGGCACATTGGCAAATTCTTTCTTCGGCACACCCAAGAACCACTGCCACAGCTGCTCCAGATCACCGTCATCCGTTAGATCCCCTGTAAGAAGAACAAACTTGGGATCTACTGTTTTCTCAATAGCTCTCTTAAAAGTATCCTGCCACAGATCGAAATTCGATTTACTTGAGCCTTGGGTGTCGGTTACATAGAGGAAATGGAAATCCTGATTATTCGCTTTGTCCGTGGTAAAAGAACCTGTCTCGCTCCAGCCGTCCGCATCACCGTTACCAGCCCGGTACATATACTTGGTTCCAGGCTTGAGACCGCTTGCGATAACCTTATGACTGGCGAACTTTTTATACTTCTTGGAACTTCTGTCTCCTGACGTCATTAAGGTTTCAATAACTGTTGAGCTTCTCTCATAGGAAGTCGCCAGTTGTTCCGGGAACTCGCTTCCTCCCGCATTGGAAGCCTCTACCACTTGCACTACTGTACCTCTGACGGTTTCGGCTGTATACCAATCAAAGGCGATACTCGTCTTTGGATCCCCATTAAAAGTCATGTTCAGCAGCGTTGGTGTTTTGTTGCCGGTGTCCTGAGACTTTGTCTTAAAGCTCCAGGTAATATCGTTGTCGGGTGTCCGGCCGTCCATTGTCCCCTTAAGAAGCTCTTTAGGGATGGTCACCTTGTAAGTTTTGCCGGCAGTAAAATTAGGGTGGCTGACTTTAATCGTATCTTGATCGAGGAGCGAGGCTGAGATGTTGTTAAGAGGCGCACTGTTTTCCGTGATTACAACTTGATAACCACTGTTGAGACTGATCGCTTTATTAAACTTTATTGTGATCTCTGCGTTAAGAGAAACATCTGCAGCTCCTGAAGCGGGAGTTTTGCTTACCTCAAGTGTGGGAGTGTCCCCAGGTTCGCCACTGCTGCGTGTTCCTTTAATGACTACATCCTTGATTCTGCTTGAGCCTGAGCTGGATACCGTTCCTCCGCTTACGCTTTTCACAGAGTCTACCACCCAGCGGATATAGAGTACATCTTGATTGTTTGTTCCCGCAGGCAAAGCGAGGTTCGTTAATTTGCAGGAATTATTGGCACAATTAAAATTGTTCTGGGCAAGAACCAGTTTACCGCCCATAACATCTGTCCATTCCTGCTGATTCGTGCTGTATTGTACCTTAAAATCCCTGGGTCCCGTACTTGAAGAAGTTTGCTGTGAAGAGAGGAAGATACCTTCGAAGCCTTTGGTTGAGAGCGTGGCAAGCCAGTATTTAACGCCCGTTCCTTCATGCCAACCCTGGTTGCGTACACTGTTCTCACCTGACTCATAGGTGTATGCATCTGTATTTGTTCCTACATCACGAATGGATGAAGCTGTCTGATATACCCCGCCGGTAGCCGGAAATATTCCGTTCTCACCTTTGTCTTTAAAAATCCACTGGGCAATCGTTTCCTGAACTGCAGCTGCTTCGCTTGCAAGATCTTCCTCATTTCCTTCCCTTCCTGCTGAGACAAAACCGGTCAACTCCATCGCAAGCAGCATACCTATAACCATTAGACTGATCACCTTGGAAAATCTGTTTTTGAGATAAGATTGGTTTTTATCCATTCGGCCCATCTCCCTCTTCATTAAACTCACTTTCATCGAACCGCAGCTACCGAGAAGAACGGCGGTTCTGCTACCCTTGCATTCCTGTTACTTGAGTTCCCAGTCGGTAACTTGACGTACTGCCGAATCTGCGTTCTTCAGGTCTGTCTCACCCATATTCAGCAAATTGCTCCACTGCTTTACACGATTCTTCCCGTTAGGAGGAGAGTTGTAGTCATTCGTATCCACAATCTTGGTCCGTTCCTTATAGAATTTGGTCATGAAAGTCTTCTCATCCGTGCTGCCTCCTGATTTACCCAAAAGCCCTTGTAGGGTCTCGGAACCGCCTGTCGCTCCATGGTTCAGCGCTGCGTCCACAAAGGAACCAATCGTTAATGCCGAGTTAAAGCCTCGTTTGCGGGCCTGATCGACACTGTACTTAATATAGACATTGTAGAACGTTTTCCACATAGCCTCTCTCCACTCGGGATCATTTTGCAAATTGCCGATCTTTTTGCAGAAACTCTTTTCGCTTTCATTGATTTCGAGTATTTTCCCTTTCATCGAACCCTTGACACCGATCCGGGCCAGGGCGCCATTAACCGAAGGATTACTCGCGCCTTTGGCAGCGTCATATTCCTTGAACAGGTCTGGACCGTCAGGACCGGTGTCATTTGAGCCGCCTGTAGTCGCACCAAATATTCCAATCGTATAACCGCGGTCATCATCGATATCTTCACAATATCCGTAAAACTTGGTCCAGTTCAGATCGTCCTGCTCCGGTTTATTGACAAGCATCATAATATTGTTCCACTGCTCACCATCCAGTCCTGTGTTGACACGCAAGAATTGAAGTGTTGCCGGTGAGAAATTAGAATCAGGGTTCCCTGCCGCATAACTTTTCTGTTGAGACGCATTGGACAGAGAGCCATAAGAAAAGATAATTGAAAAGCTGAGCAGGATCAACAATGAAAATTTCATCTTCTTAAAAACCTTATTATTCGTTGAATTAAGCACCGCAATCTCTCCCTTATTTTAATAGTATAAGCGCTTTAACTTTTGGCAGCAGGGAACCTTATGAACCTTATCCTCAAACATCTGAGTATGACACCCCTCCTTTTTCCAACACTTGGTAAATTCATTTCAAGCTTATCTCAAAAAGTTTGTCTGAACAGCACGTATTCTCTTGTGATTATTAAATTTTTATACATATATTGCTACATGCTGTAATTCAAGTCTACAATCCTCTTAGGAGGTGTTAAATGAAGCCGATATTTTATGAATCTACTCTTTTTGACATCAGCCGCAAGAAACAGATATATACCAGCATGCCTTCAAGCCACTATCATGATGCATATGAGATTCTGTATTTAATATCAGGAGATTTTTATTACTTTATAGGGGACAGAACATACCAGGTTGCGGGCGGAACACTGCTATTTATGGATATTCACGAAAGGCACAAGCTGGTTAATTCCGGCTGCAATATGTATGAACGGGTTACACTGCTGTTCAAGAAAGAATTCCTGCAGCATTTGTGTACCGGCGGTCAATGTGAGGAACTGCTCGAATTGTTCAAAAGTGATTACCGCGCTTTGAAGATGACCGGGAAGGATCAGTATTTCATTGAACAGCTTTTTCAGAAGATGATCCAGGAGGAGCAGAAGCAAGCCCGCGGCTATGAACAGTACCAACAAATTTTATTGGTGGAGTTGCTCATCAATCTTAATCGTAAACTGTTTGACAGCCTTGCAGCTCCATTGGTGGAATCCAATCGTGCACACAAGAAAGTTCTGGACATCGTTAATTATGTAAATCAACATTATATGGAACCGCTTAAGCTCTGTGAGATTTCACGGCAATTCGATATAAGCTCTTCCTACCTTTGCCGAACCTTTAAAGAATCCACCGGGTTCAGCTTCATTGAATATATTAATAACATCCGTATTAAAGAAGCGCGTGATTTGCTGGTTGGCTCTTCTTTTAATGTAACTGAAATTGCGGGAATGGTTGGGTTTGATAACACCTCCCATTTCGGACGAACCTTCAAATTAATGATGGGCATCTCGCCGCTTTGCTTCCGCAAACAATTTAAGTCTTAATAGCAAAATCACTGGAATACCAATCATTAGAGAAAATAAAATGCCCAATCTCTCCCCCGTCTATAGTATCGTACCCTGCCGACATAGTATAACGATAGAATATTAAAATTCCGGTTAGTGAGATTACCTCATACACTCATTCGCCATTATGGATACCTTTTGAAAAATACCCATAATCGAGTAGGAGGGGGCGTCAAGCCCCCTACCTCTCACACCGCCGTACGTACCGTTCGGTATATGACGGTGCATTATTGGTAGCCATTCTTCTCCTTATTACGTGCTTCATTCTTTTGATTCAAGGCAGTTATACACGGCTTTCGCTGTGGAATCGAAATAATAGTGATTTATAGAATTTGACCACCCACCATCGTCCAGAGAACCTGAAATTCAGCATCCAATAGGACCAGGTCGGCATCGAAACCAGAGGAAATTTCCCCCTTTTGTTGAAATCCAAGAATATTGGCCGGCGTAGTTGAAGCCATCTGTACGGCATCTATCAAGGGAATTCCGGTTTCGACGGTATAACGTAAGGCTTCATTCATGGTAACTGTACTGGAGGCCAGTGTTCCATCCTCCATTCTTGCAATGCCACCCGATACCGTGACATGATGGCCTCCAAATAGATAATTCCCATCGCCCATACCCATTGCTTGTAAAGCATCTGTGATCAAGACCATTCCTTCCGGTCCTTTCAGGTTATGCATCAGTCGAATAATAGCAGGATGCAGATGGACATTATCCACAATAGCTTGAAGACTTACATGTTTCTCTTCAAAAGCAGCCACGATCAGACCCGGATCTCGATGATGGATCGGCCGCATGCCATTAAAACAATGCGTGACATGACTCGCACCTGATGTAAAGGCTTGTTTGGCTTCCTCATATGTGGCATCCGAATGAGCGATCGCTATAACTACTCCCTGTTCTTTCAAAAAGGAAATCAAGTCCATTCCTCCCGGCAGCTCGGGAGCAATAGTAACCATCTTAATGAGTGACCCTGCTTCCTGGAAAATGATCTTCATTTCTTCTATGTTGGGATGCCGCAAATACTTTTCATTCTGCATTCCTTTTCGCTTCGGGTTCAGATACGGTCCCTCTAAGTGAATCCCTGCGATCTTTGCTCCCACTTCTTGTCCTATTACACGTTTGACACTACGAATCATTTCCAGAAGATCCTCCATCGTAGAACTAACAGATGTAGCCAGAAATGAGGTACACCCCGTAGAAGCACATTGGCGTGAAACTTCTTGAATACTCTCTTCAGTACCGTCCATCATATCAAAGCCATTGGCACCGTGGATATGAACATCTATCATCCCAGGTACTAGCAAATGTCCTCTCCCATCAATCCGTTCATACTCTCCTTCTAGCGTAGGAAGATCACCTGTGTCTATCCTCATGATTTTCCCGTCAGAAATCCACACATTGGCTGATGGAACGATACGGTTACGAAGTGCCATTTGTACATTATGCAAAATATAATACATAAAAACCCTCCTCTTCCCTATGGTTATCAGTCTTGCTTTCGAACCTCTTCATTTTCTTCCTGACACTCAATAACAGTGATGTTCTTCTGATCCAGAACTTCTCTGATCTCACTCGGGAGTTCCAGATTTGTGACTAAAATGTCAACGAAATCAAAGTCCAGCCGATGAATAGATTTGCCAATAAATTTTGTGTGATCGGCTACTACGATAACCTGATCAGATCTTCTGGCCATTTCTTTCTTTACCCGGGCATCTTCTTCATATGGATAATAGAGTCCATCAGACCGGATCGCCGATGCTCCAATGAAGGCTTTATCAGCACGAATTTCACTTAGTTTATCGATAATGGAAGAGCCATATAAAAAGCGGTGCTTTACATTCAAGTAACCACCGAGAATATAGATTTGAAGATCCTCTCGATTGGACAAGATCCCTACGTTATCAATCGAGTGCGTGACCACCGTGCAATTTTTTGCGCTAATTTGTTCCGCTACAAATTGCACCGTGGTTGATACGTCTAAAATCACAGTCTCATGGTCTTGGATAAGTTTTGCCCCAAACTTCCCTATTTTTTTCTTACTCTCGGATTCATCAATCAAACGATCCTGATAAGACAGCATTTCTTTCTGTAACTCAGGTAACGATAGCCCCCCATGAGTTCGAATCACAACGCCTTCTTGTACTAATCTAACAATATCCCTTCGTGCAGTATCCCTTGATACTTCAAACAGCGTACATATATCTGTAACACTCATCGATTGGTGTTGTTTCAAGTATTCGAGTATTTTTAACAATCTTTCCTCTTGATACACAATACTTGCACCTCCTTTTAAGTAATTATAAGTATAATTTTTAGTATTTGCAAGTGATTATAAGTAAATCTTAAGTTAGTTCAAGTATTTATTCCTGACCGTTCAATAAAAAAGACGTTAGCCAGATGAATTTACATCCGTTAACGTCTTCATAAGTTAAGATTTACTGCTAAGAAATTTTTTTGATTTCTCAATACAAAAACCAGCCTTTTGATACAAATGAATTGCACCTTTATTCTTGTCTGACACATGTAAAGTCAATTGCTCAAACTCCGGATGATTATAAATGAAATCTTGAGCCCAATTAAGAACAAGCTGGCCAGTGCCTTGGTTTCGGCATGTCATATAAATAATGTAGATCCGATTCAAATAAGTTGGGTAGTTGAACCCTTTTTTCATAAAGATTTCTTGCATTTATTTATAAAAGTTGATGATAATCAACGGGAGAGTAAGACATCATAGACTCTTTGATTAGCTGGACAGGTATATTAATTTACGCAGAAGCAGAATTTGAGATAGCCGATAGACTGCTTCGAAGATGGGTTCCATCACCATCTTGGCAGCCATTTGTACCACCCGGTCTGCGATGACAGGGATGCCGAGCGGACGCTTCTTGCCATCCGGTTTCGGAATCTCTTTCCGTCTCGCAGGCTGGGAACGATAGGTTCCGCTTCTCAGCTTGTTCCCCAGTTCTTCCACGAAGCGCTCGGCTCCGTATTCCTGAACGATGGTGTCCAGCGTCACTCCATCGACGCCACCACTCGCCTTGACCTGTTTCCATGCTTCCCAAAGAATATCTTCTCGGTAAACCTTGTCATATAGCGCATGAAACCGACGTCTCGGATCTTCCTTGGCCGCCAGGTATAGTACGTTTTGAAGTTGAGGGTCTCCCTAGTTCCAGACCCAACTTTCTCCACATGCCGTTCCCCATACACCGAAGAGTTCTTCCGCGCTGCACTTCCAAGGGCTTCACGCGTTCCATGGCCTTCGCCCATATTTCCGAGACTCGGCTCTCTCTTGTTCTAAAAAAAAGGTTCTTTTTGACGATGCGGCAGGATTCACTTCATGGTATTGCCTGTAGATTTGCTCGCACTTCCGTGGAAGTTACTTTGTCACGGGGCTTCAACCTTAGAATTTCTCCACCAGTTGCCCGTCAGCTACGAGGCGACTTGGCTCTTACCTCGACCGGACTTTCACCGGTTAGTTGTGTCTAGCTTGGCTAGGCGCGCAAAATAGAAAAAAGCAGCCCTGAAACCAGAGCTGCCATATCTTCATTATGGGTTAAACAATCACGTCTTCTATCCTGCTCAGTCTTACAATCATTTTTGACTACACATATTCTACAGACCGTTATTTGTAATTACCTCTTTGTACCAGTAGAAGCTCTTCTTGCGTTTTCTCTCCAACGTTCCGTTACCGTCATTATCCTGATCGACGTAGATAAAGCCATATCTTTTTTCCATCTCGGAGGAGGAATAACTAATCAGATCAATAATGCCCCAACTGGTGTAACCCATCAATTCGACCCCGTCGAGAATAGCTTCATGCATCTGCTCCATATGGGAACGGAAATAATCGATCCGGTAATCATCCTGAATGCTGCCGTCTTCTTCAATCGTATCGACGGCTCCGATCCCATTTTCAACAATAAATAATGGCACTCCATAGCGACTATACAGCTCGTTCAGGGAAATACGCAGGCCTACCGGATCAATCTGCCAGCCCCAGTCATTGGTGTTCAGATAAGGGTTCTTTACACCCCCTGTGGTGTTACCGCTCACCTGCTCCAGTCTGTCCCCGTCGACACTCGATACAAGCGACATATAATAACTGAATGAAATAAAGTCCACCGTGTGCACTTTCAGAATCTCCTCGTCACCTTCCAGCATATCCAGTACGATCCCTTTTTCGGCAAACAATCTCTTCGTAAAGTATGGATACGCCCCACGGACTTGAACATCCGTGAACATGAGATTGAACTGATTGTCCCTGGAAGCCACCAATACATCTTCGGGATTACACGTATGGGCATATGTCGTCAACTTGGTAAGCATGCATCCGATCTGAGAACCGGGAATGATCTCATGACAATATTTCACCGCCAGGCTACTGGCCACAAATTGATGATGCAGCGCCTGATATACAGCTTGTTCCACGTTGTCAATACGATTTGGAACAATACCACCACTCGTAAACGGATGACGAACGATGCTGTCAATCTCATTAAAGGTAATCCAATATTTCACTTTATCTTTATATCGTTTGAACACCGTTTGGCAAAAGTGAACAAAATAATCGACCACTTTGCGATCCGTCCATCCCCCATGATGATTGACCAGATACATCGGCATCTCATAATGAGACAACGTAATCAGCGGTTCAATGCCCTGCTTTAACATGCCATCAATGACACGATCATAAAACTGTAAACCCGCCTCGTTGGGCTGCGTTTCATTCCCATTCGGGAAGATTCGTGTCCATGCAATGGACAAACGCAATGTTTTCAGTCCCATTTCCCCAAACAGCGCCAAATCTTCCTCATAACGATGGTAGAAATCAATGCCTCTGCGTTTCGGATATTCGCTGTCCGACGTCGATTCCATCGCTTCCTGAATCTGCTTTTCTGTAATCGCATTATGCTTTTTGTACTCACTCTTGGCCACACCTTTTCGATACATGGCGATATCCGCTGTAGACAGACCCTTGCCATCGACATTCCAGGCGCCTTCCGCCTGATTGGCTGCAATGGCTCCTCCCCATAAAAAACCTTCCGGGAATGTTCTCGTTGTATTTGTCATTGTGTATTCCTCCTTGATTGGTCCAATCTTAATTGCGACTCATTACACGATTGATATGAATAATCAGGTACATCATTTCTTCGCTAGAAATCGTATGATCGAAGCGGGCTTCAATATACTCTTTGATCAGCAGCACGCATTCTTCTTCCTGCGGATATTTGCTCGCGATCTGGTCAAACAGCTCATGATCCTGCGTATTTAACGTTTTATGCTCAAACAGTCGCTGAATGAAGAACTGCAAATGGGTTAAAAAGCGGGAATAGTTAATGCTGTGTGTATCCAGCTCCACCTGATAATGAATTTTAATAATATTGAGAACATCCTTGACCGTGTTGGTCATCAGCATGACCTGATTCATATTGTCATCATTCTGCTGAGCATTGACGAGATGAAAAGCGATATTGGCCGCTTCCTCTTCAGGCAGAGATAGACCAATCTGATTGTGAATGAGAGACAGACCATGCATGCCAATGCTGAATTCCTGTGGATAGAACTTCTTCACTTCCCACAGCATGCGATTCTGGATGGTCATATTGTCCCTGAACCGTTTAGTCGCCATATACAGGTGATCCGTCAATGAGACGTAGAGATGATCACTCAGATGTCGGGACAAGGTGTGCTTGGCATAAGAAATGATCTCGTCAGCCAGAATCAGATATTCTTTTGGCGTTTCCTTCATTAGAGCGGTGAGATCCGAAGAGATTGTTTCATTTTCAAGCACATATACCTTTTCAATCTCGTCATCACTCACGATATCTCCAGGTTTGCTCTTGAAGCCGATGCCCTTCCCCATCACAATAATTTCCTTATCATCCTCACCACGTTTGGCGAGAACAACGCTCGAGTTCAGTATTTTTACGACTTCCATATCCGGCTGCCTGCCTCTCATTCATATTTCAGCAGTTATAACACCGTAATTAATGGTTTTTCCGGTCCCGTTATTGGTGATGATTCATTACCCAGTACCTCCAGATAATCCGAGGAGTTGGTCACAATTACGGGAGTCGTGGTGTCATAACCTGCGGCTTGTATTGCTGCAAGATCAAACTCCATCAGGAGTTGACCATGGGAGATTGGTTCTCTTTCGTTTACTTTCACATCAAAATGCTGACCTTTCAATTTCACAGTATCCAGTCCTACATGAATCAGAAGCTCCACCCCATCCACAGACTTTAACCCAATGGAATGTTTGGTGCGGAATACCGTCTCAACGGTTCCATCAAACGGAGCAAACACTTTGCCAACACTCGGCTGGATGGCCATTCCTTGTCCCATCGCTTCTTGGGAGAAAGCCTCATCCTTTACTTCTCTTAAGGGAAGTACTGTACCCTCCAGTGGCGCAAAAACCATTTTTTTGGATTTGATTCCAGCCGAAGGCTTGATCTCAGGTTTTTCTTCCCCTGAAGCTATTGAAGACTCTGTTGCGAGAACTGCTGCGGGAACAACATCCTGAAATCCCATAACATACACAGCTATAAACGCAATACTAGCGGAAATCAGCATGGTAATAATCGCATAGATAATGTTCATGTTGTCTTCACTGATAAACATGGGCATGGATGCAATCCCCGGCCCCACAGCGGCATACGCCTTGAGACTCACGATACCTGCGAACAAGCCCCCGATACCTGCACCGATCATACACGCAAAAAGTGTTTTCTTGAGTCTTAAATGTACACCGTACAGGGCAGGTTCCGTGATGCCGAATACGCCGGAGATTCCAGCAGACAAAGCAACTTGTTTGAGCTTGGTATCCTTGGTTTTGAACGATACAGCCAGTGCGCCTGCTCCCTGGGCCATATTAGATGCCAGCATGGCGACTAGCACCAGTGTCTCGTATCCGGGTGAAGCGAGTGCCGCGAAAATAATCGGATAAAAGACTTTATGCATACCGAACATCACAATCAGCGGCATCAATATAGCCATAATCACGACAGTTAACCAGCCAATCTTGTCCTGAATCCAGTAAATGACGTTGGACATGCCTGTACCAAGGTACATGCCAAGTGGACCAAGTGCAATTAAGGCGACTGGAGCCACGATAAGAATGACGATCAATGGTTTAAGGAAAATCTTAACGGGTCCCGGGGAGATCTTGTCCGCGAAACGCTCAATATAGGACATAAACCAGACGGTTAAAATAATTGGCACAACTGACGTTGCATATTGAACCGAAGCCACAGGTAATCCGATAAAGGACACCGGGTCTTCACCGCCAAGCAATCCGATCATGTTAGGGTGCAACATTATGCCTGCGAAAAGGACAGCTACAAAAGGGTTGGTCTTAAATTTATTGGCACTGGAATAAGCCAGCAGGACCGGAAGAAAATAAAAGGCTGCATCCGACATGACACTCAAGACGGTGTACGTCTGGCTTTCTTTGGACATCAGCCCGGTCACCGTTGCCAACAATAACAAGGCTTTCAGCATTCCTGAAGCTGCAATGGCCGGGATAATCGGCTGGAAAATGCCTGCAATCACACTGGCAAAGGTATTAAACAGACCTTTCGGACTGTAATCTGCTTTTTTCTTTTCCTGAACCTCACCGGATTGCTGAGTATCCACCATCTTGGCAAGTTCGTTGTATACGTATCCGACATCATTGCCGATGATTACCTGGTATTGCCCGCCACTGTTCACTGCGCCGATGACGCCATCCAGGTTTTTGATTTCGGCCGTTTTCGCTACATCGGGATTCTTCAAAGTAAGTCTGAGCCTGGTGGAGCAATGAATTGCCGTGTTGATATTATCATTGCCACCAACCAGCTCCATAATCGATTGGGCTAATTTCTTGTGATTCATGGTGCACCTCCGCCTTTTTTTCTGCTGGGAACAAAAAAAGACCTAAATAGGGTAGGAAAAGGACTCTTCCCACCCAATCTAGGTCTTGCCTGCCGAACAGTAACACGCCATCGTTGGATGAACATTATTCAATTATATATACGAAAAGAATATGAATAGTTGAACTTCATCGTACTGAAAAAGAATACATCTGAAAACGATTTTCTTGTTATACCCGGGTAAGTTTAAACCATTAAGCGTTTTCAGACACAGTATATCAGCTCTTTTTATGCAGTGCAAGCGTTTCAGCAAAAATAATGATTTCTTCATCTCTAGTGATATAATGATGGCATAACGAAAGGAATGACGTGTGGATATGGAATTCAGACAACTTCAATATACGCTGCAAATCGCGGCAGAGCGAAACTTCTCCCGGGCAGCCGAGAAGCTGCACATCGCCCAGCCTTCTTTAAGTCAGCAGCTATCCAAACTTGAAAAGGAACTGGGCGTACTGCTATTCCAGCGTAATACCAGCAGCGTGGAGCTGACCCATGCAGGGGTGACTTTTGTAGAGCAGGCACAAAAAATCATTGATGCAGTCGAGCTGCTTAGACAGGAAATGTCGGACATTTCCCAGCTTCGTAAAGGTAAAGTCGTTGTAGGCAGCATGCCGATCACTGGCTCCCACCTACTTCCGCATGTGCTTCCCGCATTCCAGCAAGCCTATCCCGAGATTGAAGTAACCTTGTTGGAAGACTCCGGGCTTACACTTGAAAAGTTGACGGCTAGTGGCAAGGCTGACTTAAGCCTGCTCTCTCTCCCATTGCAGGAGCCAAGCCTATCTTATGTAACGATTGGTGAAGAGCGAATTGATCTGGCTGTTCCCCCAAATCACCCTTTGGCACGCAGAGGAGATCCGAAACATCCGCTCCCAGTAAGGATGGAAGAGCTTCGCGATGAACCATTTGTTGTACTGAAGAAAGGACAGGGCTTCCGCAAACTTACATTTGATCTGTGTGAGGAAGCCGGATTTGATCCCAATGTGGTGTTTGAGAGCACGAACATCGAGACGCTACAGTCACTAGTCGCTACAGGTATGGGTATTACGCTGGTTCCACGCTTTATTGCCCGTGCGCCCCGCAGTGAATTTGTTCCTGTTTATGTACCGCTGGCCGAGCCAACCCCCAGTCGTACCCTTGTAGTTGCATACCGCCAAGGACGGATTCTCTCCAAAGCTGCCGAGGCATTCATCCATACGTTTCAACAAACCGTTGCCGAACTCTCTCAAGGAGAATAATTGGAACGATCACCGTATTGGCTGCCACCCATACACTAAAATAAACAAAGGCTTGACCCATAAGGGCCAAGCCTTTGCTCTATACTCGTCTCCCGCATCCGCAGGATAAAGTTCTTACATGGGATTAGCAATACATCGTTACAATACCTCGTTGCTGATATCATTATTGAAATGTTAACGTAAAAACGTACATATGAGAATTTCAAGTTTGGCGGTTTATTTTCGCAAATTACGTTCACTCGTCAGCCTGTTCTGTTGATTCACAAGGCGGCCTTCATCCTGAACAGATTGTTCAGGGGGTGATAGCCCTCCTGCCCCATTCTCTAAGAATGGCCTCAAGTGATCTACCCTAGTGTTTTCCTGTTCCAGTCTCCTGAGCGTATCTTTCACATGGTTGTCCATTTGATTGATCATCCTCCTTGGTGACGGGATAGTTATCATTACCCGCCTCCCGGAAAATTAAACATTTCACTGGAAAATTACAGATTTTATTTGCTGCCAAAATAAATGCCAGGTCTGCGGTCTTCAAACACCGGAATGCGGCCGCGAACCTCATCCACCAGCGAAGGGCGGATACATCCAGTCACGATCTCTTCTCCTTCTCCACCTTCAGCTACAATTTCACCCCAAGGATCAATAATGAGGGAATGTCCGAAAAATTCGGTTTCTCCGCCTTTTCCTACACGGTTGCAAGCAATGATGTACATCTGATTCTCAATCGCCCTCGCTGTTAATAACGTACGCCAGTGGTTCAAACGAGGATTCGGCCATTCAGCGGGTACGATTAATGCTTTGGCCCCGTTTAAGGCAAGCGTGCGAGCCAGCTCGGGAAAACGAATATCGTAACAGATTGAAGCTCCTGCGGTAAGACCATTCTCCAGCTCGAATATTTCCGGTTCTGCACCAGGCTGCAAATACTTCTCTTCATCCATCAGGCGGAACAAATGTAATTTATCATAACGTGTTACCTGACTTCCTTCGCTATTATAAGCATACATTGTATTGTAAATTTGGCCGTCACGTTTCTCCGCAATAGAACCGCCAACAATGGAAATTCGATGTTTTTGGGCAAAAGCCGCAAGCCATTCCCTTGATTTCTGTCCTTCCGGGTCAGCAAGCTCATGAATTTGTTCTAATGCATAGCCCGTATTCCACATTTCGGGCAGTACAGCTAGACCCAGATCGGGATACTGTTCTACCGCTCGTTCTAGTAAAAACTGCATATGCTTATGGTTGGCCTCAGGATCTCCAAGCTGAATATCGCCCTGAATCAGGGCCACACGCATTTCCCCTTGTTGTTGTTCTGTCATGATAAGCACTCCTCTGAACCGTAATATTTGTTATCATAGCTTGATCATCCAAACGTCTGCAACCTGTTTTCAAGATGAACTCCTACGTAACAACTCGGGCAACAAAGTCAACAATCGGTTGTGGGTCATAGCATCGCCCAAGTTCCATGTGAGTTCTTCCACTCCGTACACCTGCCCCTTCTTTACAGCCGGAAGAGCTCTCCAGCTTGAACTTTGCATCAACTTCTCTGTGGCCTGCCTTGCAACGCTCTCTTCAGGAAGCAATACAAATATATGGTCGCCCGCATACTGGCGAACCGCTTCAGATGATATCTGCTTATAGGCTCTGCCCGCGGCGAGCGCTTCCTTCACTTTCGTAACCGGTCTGAACCCCATCGGATGGTATAACAGCGAAGCCAATCCGATATTGCCCACTGAAATACCTCATTTCACTTTTGTACAATAACTTAACTATTGGCTCCATCCAAGTATTCATGAAGTGTTTTCCCCCTATACAGCTCGGGATTGACGTGATAAATTAATGAGAACTATATTGCCATCTTTAATAACCGGAGTGATGTATAGCATGACTAATCTGCCTAACCTATCGAGTCGTTCAGCCTTTACCATACCTACATCCGATGTAATGACACAGCTTCCAACACAATTTTTTGCTACCCTTGTTCAAAATGTAAACCGCGAAATTGCAAGTGGTCACGACGTAATCAATTTGGGTCAGGGGAACCCGGATACACCTACACCGCCCCACATTGTTAAAGCACTGCAAGAGTCAGCAGAGAACCCGCTCTATCATAAATATTCACCTTTTAGCGGGCATGCTTTCCTCAAGGAAGCTGTTGCACAACGTTACAAGGAAGATTACAACGTGGACCTGGACCCGGAAACGGAAGTTGCGATATTGTTTGGAGGAAAAACAGGTTTAGTCCAGCTGCCTCAAGTCTTGCTCAATCCAGGTGATGTATGTCTCGTGCCCGATCCAGGTTACCCGGATTATTGGTCCGGTGTCGCACTGGCGAAAGCGCACATGTCTTTTATGCCCCTACTGGAGTCCAATGCATTCCTGCCTGATTATGAAGCAATCTCTATCGAAGATCGGGAAAAGGCCAAGCTGATGTTCCTGAACTATCCCAACAATCCAACATCGGCCACCGCCCCACTTTCCTTCTATAAAGATACCGTAGAGTTCGCCATTCAAAATAAAATCGTCGTAGCCAGTGACTTCGCCTATGGTGCGATCGGATTTGATGGACATCGGCCAGTGAGCTTTTTGCAGGCACCAGGTGCCAAAGAAGTGGGCATTGAATTCTATACGTTATCCAAAACGTACAACATGGCGGGTTGGCGTGTCGGTTTTGCCCTGGGCAACTCGGATATTATCTCCAAAATTAATCTGCTACAGGATCATATCTACGTGAGTCTCTTCGGAGGCATCCAGGCCGCTGCTGCGGTAGCACTGACCTCTTCCCAGGAATGTGTCACTTCGCTGGTTGCACGCTATGAATCACGTCGCGACGCTTTCTATGACGCACTCTCATCCATCGGCTGGCAGGCTACCAAATCAGGTGGTTCCTTCTTCAGTTGGCTGCCTGTACCCGCTGGCTTTACTTCGGCGTCCTTTGCAGATGTGTTACTGCGTGAAGCAAAGGTCGCGGTCGCACCGGGTATTGGTTTCGGTTCACATGGTGAGGGCTATGTGCGTGCAGGACTGCTAAGTGATGAAGATCGATTAAGGGAAGCTGCGCAGCGGATTGGCAAGCTGAATTTATTCAAGTAATTTACAGGTGTATAACCCCTTTGCATCTGCCAAGTTTCCATGGTATGTTATAAGGAAATATTGAACGAAACGTGATGACGGGACCAGTACGAGAGGATCAGCCGCGCCCAGAGAGTAAATTCCATCGGGCTGCAAGAATTTACCGCGGCTTCTCTCCGAACCCTACCCCTGAGCGGCCTGTGATGCACAGGACAGTGCCTTCTGTTACAGGGCATGAAGCCGGATGATCCAATCATCAATAAAGGTGGTACCGCGGAAGTAACGAACTTTCGTCCTTTTTAACTAAAAGGGCGGGAGTTTTTTTTGTACCCAACGGTCTGCTCCAGGGTCAATCATTAATATTGTTTAAGGAAGTGAAAACATGACCTCACGTATTGTAGTTAAGATCGGAAGCAGTTCGCTTACTACGGAAGAAGGCGGGCTCGATCGCAGTGCCATTACATTTTTTGCTGGAGAAATTGCTGCATTGGCTGAACAAGGCCATGAGGTTCTTCTGGTCACTTCGGGAGCGGTAGCTGCCGGATTCCGGGAGATCGGTTACCCCCAGCGTCCCAAGCAGCTGCATGAAAAACAAGCCGCAGCGGCTGTTGGGCAAGCTTTGCTGATGCAGGCATATCAACAGGCTTTTGCAGCGCACCGCGTTACTACAGCACAAATTCTGCTCACCCGTACTGACTTTCACAGCCGAAAACGTATGGGTAACGCGGGGATGACCGTGGAAGAGCTGCTCAAGCAGCGCGTCATTCCAATCTTTAACGAGAATGATACCGTATCTGTTGATGAATTGAAGTTTGGAGATAACGATCTCCTGTCTGCTTTGGTGGCAAATCTGGTCAAGGCACAACATTTGGTCATTCTTACAGATACCAACGGCCTCTACACGGCTGATCCACGCAAAGATCCAGCTGCCGTACGTTATGACCGTATCCCGGAAATTACAGCAGAAATCTATGCCTATGCCGGCGGTTCAGGATCATCTGTAGGCACGGGTGGGATGCGATCCAAGGTCGATGCAGCCAAAGTGGCAACACGTGGAGGTGTGCCTGTCTTTGTGGGCAGTGTGAAGGAACCTGGAGATATGCAAAAAGCAGTTGATGGGACCGGAAAAGGAACGTATTTCGAGACTCGTCTTGCCGCTCTCTCTCGTAAAAAGCAATGGCTTGGTTTCATGTCTACACCGCTCGGTACCGTGGTTGTGGATAATGGTGCCGAAGAAGCACTGGTCCATGGTGGTCATAGTCTCCTTCCTGTAGGCGTCAAGCGCGTACTGGGCACCTTCCACGCCGGAGACGTTGTAGAGGTACTCGGTATGGATGATACCCTGCTCGGTCGTGGCATTGTCAATTATGATGATGACCAGTTGCGGCTCATTGCAGGACTGCCAAGTGGCGAAGTGATGAAGCAGTTGAACAGCATCCATCGACTTGAGGTTATTCACCGGGACGAGTGGATTACGTTAAAATAGACACTTTTATATATGGGAGGAATTAATGATGAGTGAAGTCAGAGAAAAAGCGAGCAAGGCCCAAGCCGTGGTTCCGCAGTTGAATCGACTAAGCACAGAACAAAAAAATAGCGCGCTGCTGGTCATGGCAGACGCATTGATTGCCCAAGCGGATTCCATTATTGCAGCAAACGTGGATGATCTGGAACGTGGCAGACAGCAAGGCACTCCAGAATCGATGCTGGATCGCCTCGCACTGAATAAAGATCGTATCGCCGGCATCGCTGAAGGGCTGCGCCAGATTGTAGACCTGCAGGACCCTGTTGGTGAAGTGCTGGAGACATTCACTCGTCCAAACGGATTGCATGTTGAAAAATTAAGAGTGCCTATCGGTCTGATTGGCATCATCTATGAGGCCCGTCCAAATGTTACAGTAGATGCAGCCGGACTCTGCCTCAAAACAGGCAATGCTGTACTTCTGCGAGGTGGCTCCTCTGCCCTCTCCTCTAATCGCAAAATTGTGGAGGTGCTTCATCAGGCACTGGCAACAACAGACATGCCCGCTGACGCCTTGCAGCTTGTTGAAGATGCAGACCGCTCCTCCGTGGACGAAATGCTCAAGTTGAACGGACTGCTGGACGTCATCATCCCGCGCGGCGGGGCTTCACTGATCCGCAATGTGGTCGCCAATGCAACAGTGCCTGTGATCGAAACCGGCGCAGGTATCTGTCATACCTATGTGGATGAATCTGCCGATCCAGTTATGGCAGCGGAGATTGCTATTAATGCCAAAGCACAGCGTCCATCCGTGTGCAACTCCATGGAAACCTTGTTGCTGCACGCTGTTTATGCGGAGGAGCATCTGCCGGCTCTGGCCGAACAACTTCGTGAGGCAAATGTCTTGTTGAAGGGTTGTGACACGGTACGTCGTCTGGTTCCCTCTGCCCTTCCTGTGACAGAAGAAGATTATGCGACAGAGTATAATGATTATATTTTAAATATCCGTGTGGTTCAGAATCTGGATGAAGCGATGCAGCATATCGCACGTTATGGCACGAAGCATTCAGAGTGTATTGTCACCCGGGATACCACCCATGCAGAACGTTTCTTACATGATGTAGATGCAGCCGCTGTATACCATAATGCTTCCACACGTTTCACAGACGGATTTGAATTCGGCTATGGAGCTGAAATTGGGATCAGTACCCAGAAGCTGCATGCTCGTGGACCTATGGGTCTGCCTGCACTGACGTCAACCAAATATCGTATTACTGGCAATGGACAAATCCGGCAATAATTTCGCAGCTACAGTTATATAGGAGGAACGATAAATATGAGTCAAGAACAACAGACGTTATTACAACAGAAGATTACTTTTCACGGAGCAGGTGCGATGGCTGAAGCTATCGTGCGGGGATTGATCTCCCGCTTTGTCGTACGTCCTCAGGATATTACGATGCTGAACCGGAGCAACCAGAAACGTCAGGAGGAGCTCAGTACCCGTTATGCCGTACATACCGGAACGGCTGCACAATCGCTGGATCATCTCGCCGCTTCTCCAGTTATTGTACTCTGTATGAAACCGAAGGATGCTGCCGCAGCGCTGCGTGAACTTGGGCCGCTCCTGTCACCGGATCAATTAATCGTCTCCGTTATTGCAGGATTATCGATCCGTACGATGCAGACGCTCCTGGGGCGCAAGCAACCGATCGCACGCACCATGCCGAATACATCCAGTACAATTGGGCTTGGCGCTACCGGACTTGCCTTCTCTGAAGAGATTACGGATGAACAACGCAGTACAGTCATGACGATGTTTGAAGCTGTTGGAATTGTGACTATCGTGCCTGAAGATAAACTCGAAGTGCTCACAGGTATTTCCGGAAGTGGTCCGGCTTATGTATACTATTTGATGGAGGCCATGATTGCCGCAGGTATTCGTGGCGGCTTGTCCAGTCAGCAATCCCGTGACCTGACAGTTCAGACTGTGCTGGGTGCATCACGTATGGTGCAGCAAACCGGCATGGAGCCGATGAAACTTCGTAGTGATGTAACCTCCCCGGGAGGCGCAACCCAGGCAGCACTAAAAACGCTGGACGAGGGAGATTTCTTTGAAAATGTAATCGCAGCCGTCAACCGCTGTGCAGAGCGCTCACGGGAGATGGGAGCTGCTTTGGAAGGGGATTTAAAATGAATAACATGTGCACAGCTACATATCGTCTGCATGATGATCGTGCAGACTTCCGCAAGAAGGCCGAGTCCATTGCTGTCGGCATGACCGTTGGCAGTTGGACCGAATTGCCTCAGGCCAAGCGTGAGGCGATGCAGAAACATTTGGGCGAAGTCATCAGTGTAGAGATACATGAGGCTGAGGGCATTGCCCCCGGCGAACGTTACGCCGATATTACCATTGGTTATCCTGATGTAAATTTCAGCCGCGATATTCCTGCCCTGCTCGTGACGGTCTTTGGCAAAATTTCAATGGATGGACGCATCAAATTGACCCGACTTGGATTCTCAGACGGCTTCCTCAGCGCATTCCCCGGTCCCAAGTTTGGACTGAATGGTGTTCGTGATCTGTTGGGCGTACACGATCGTCCACTGTTGATGAGCATTTTTAAATCAGTCATTGGGTTGGATGCAGATGAGCTGCGGGAACAGTTTATACGCCAGGCCCTTGGTGGAGTAGATTTGATAAAAGACGATGAAATTCTGTTTGAGAACAAGCTGACTCCGATCGAAAAAAGAGTCGAAGTTTGCATGAAAGCTGCCGAACAGGCACGCAAGGAGACGGGCAAAAAACTGCTCTATGCGGCGAATTTGACCGGACCTACATCACGCCTGAAACAACAAGCTGAACGCGCGATAGGTGCAGGAGCCAATGCACTGTTGTTCAATGTCTTGTCTTACGGATATGACGTGCTGCATGAACTTAGCAGTGATCCGGATATCAACGTACCAATTATGGCTCATCCTGCTCTTGCAGGTGCACTGTATCCTTCACCACATTACGGTATCTCGGCATCCGTCCTGTTGGGACAACTGATGCGACTTGCCGGAGCGGATCTGGTGCTCTTCCCTTCCCCTTACGGATCGGTAACGATGCCGAAAGAAGAGAATATGGCCATTACAGAACAATTGCTGTCACCTGAACTTCCGGTCAGAACCAGCATGCCTGTTCCTTCAGCAGGTATACACCCTGGGCTTGTACCGCTTATTCTGCGAGACTTCCGTACCGATGTCATCGTTAATGCAGGCGGAGGCATTCATGGGCATCCTATGGGTACGGAGGCAGGCGGACGGGCATTTTTACAGGCTATTGAAGCAGCCCAGCGCTCCATTCCACTGGCACAGTATGCTGCCGAACATCCAGAACTGAAAAGTGCACTGGATCTGTGGGGTGGCGAACGATGAGAAGTGATAAAAAAACGGTCATTTTCTGTGATTTTGATGGCACCATCACCCTCTCGGACAATATCGTAGCGATTATGAAGCATTTTAAGCCTGAAGGTATTGAAGCGATTATGAAAGATACGATTGAACAGCGAATTTCCCTCCGTGAAGGTGTTGGAGCGATGTTCGCACTGTTGCCTTCTTCACAGAAAGACGAGATTGTGGAATTTGTACTTGGACAGGCTGGTATCCGAGAAGGGTTCAGCGAATTTCTTGCATACGTTCGGGACGAGGGCATTGAATTCAATGTCACCAGCGGCGGAATGGACTTTTTTATCGCGCCTTTGCTTGCTCCATTTGATATTCCAAAGGAGCACATTTATTGCAACGGGGCGGATTTCACAGATGAATTCATCCGTATTGAATGGCCTAATCCATGTCAGCCTCCTTGTGAGAACGGCTGCGGCATGTGTAAAACGACGGTAATTCGTACATTCCCTGAAGAACAATATAATCGTATCCTTATTGGCGACAGTTTGACTGATTTTGAAGGTGCCAAAATCGCCGATCTCGTCTATTCCCGTTCCATCCTGACGGATAAGTGTATCGAACTCGGTGTAGATCATGTCCCATTCACGACCTTTTACGATATTATGGAAGATATGAAACAGAAGCAAACACAAGGAGTGCTGTAAAGATGGGTTTTGAAAAGATTACATTGGAACACAAACGTCAGGTGCTTGACGAGCTGGCTGATATCAAAGCGCTGTTTGCCAGCCGCAACTGGTTCCCAGGTACAAGTGGCAACCTGTCGATGCGTGTGGGCGACTTCGACCCGGAGCAATTTTACTTTGCGGTTACAGCTTCGGGCAAAGACAAATCTCTCCGCACACCGGAAGATTTTCTGTTTGTGGACAAGCATGGCAAAGCCATTGAGACCACAACCCTGAAGCCGAGCGCTGAAACGTTGATTCACTGCGAAATCTATCGTTTAACCGGCTGTGGCGCCGTGTTCCATGTGCATACCGTATTTAACAACCTGATCAGTGAGTTCTTTGGAGCAGATGGACACGTACCGATTCAAGGAATCGAATTGATCAAAGCGTTTAACATCTGGGAAGAAAATGCGGAGATTCGTGTACCCGTTCTGCCTAACTTCGCGGATATTCCATCCATCGCTGAATTGGTACCAGATGTACTTGATACTAATGTGCCAGGGATTTTGCTGCGTAATCACGGTATTTATGCGTGGGGTAAAGATGCTTTTGAAGCGAAACGTCATCTGGAAGCGTTCGAGTTCCTGTTCGAAGTGATGTACCGTCAACTTCTGCTGAAGGGTGCAACAAAATAGCAATCATTCCATTCAAAATTAAAACTGCATAACCAAAAACACGCCAAGGCTGGTTTACATAGCCCCTGGCGTGTTTTTGGTTTATAGAAAATTCCCGTTTTTCAATACCGTTTGTGTACAGCTGCGAATGAATCCTACAGTCGATCATCCCGATCTTTAAATAAAAAGAGGCTGTCTGCTCCCTCCTCATTCCGATGAACTGCACTATTCACACTCGCCCCACGCTGCTTGCCGAATAACAGCTTCAGACCGCCAAAAATGAGGAGTAAGGAAACAATGACCGTATTCACATACGAACGAATCTCGTACGTCATAAATACATTGGGGAACATCTCATTTAGCTGTGGAATGACCAACCGGATGACCAGATAATACAGACCCAACGCTGCAATACCGAATCCAATCAGTCGCTGGTGACGGGCCCAGTCCTTAAAAATGGGCTGATCGGTCAGCGGTTCACGGCCGTAACGACTCGAGCACTGGAGTCCGTCAAAGAAACTATAGAACCAGATCAACGGGATCATAAACAAAAATACCGATAAGCGAAGCAGGTCCAGAATATAAATGCTGCCAAGAAACAGGAACATCAATTGCATGCCTCTTTTTTGCAGTCCCAGATACAGATGACCCGCACCCGGAAAAGCTGATAACAGCGTTGCAAGCACTTTACTGCGTCGTCCCGATGCCCTGCCCATCTCCAGTTCCTCGAACAAGGTCCGATCCTGCAACACCTCACCTGCCTGCTTGCGATGGACGTGCTGGACTGCATCAAACATGCAGTACACCCAAATGACAGGCAGAATGAGCAAGAACATCAGAAATACGGATTCATTCGTAATGGAAGCTACAAAAACCATCATGGCAAATGAACCGAAGAACGCGATCAGGAACGATAAACCGCGATGTAACAATCCGAGATGGAGATGTCCCAGACCTGGAACAAACGAAAGCAAAATCGTAAAAAAGCGTTCGCTATCACTACCTTTTCGATAGAGCGGTTGACCATACTGCCCTTGGGGGATGCCATACTCACCGGCTTGATGCTGATGTATTCCTTCTTGGTCCATCTCCATCTGTCCCAGGTGGCCTTCCTGATCAGCGTATTCTCCCGGATATGCCGCCCCCTGATGTGGTCCACTGTATTGTGCGCCATATCCATGGTAGCGGGCATCACTTGGAGATGGCGCACGGAGCAGAACGATAACCATATCCAGCATGCTGACACACCAGAAGAATATGGCACCCACGGCCCCGAGAATCATTAATTCCCTTTCTCTCACCAGCATGGCCAGCATAAACGAACCAACAGCTGTCCCAAAAAAGAGTAATGGATAGATTACAGCTCTGGCAGGCCGACCCCAATAGAGAAAACCAAGACCCGGTATCAGGTTTAATAGGAATGCAAGTAATTTGTTACGATCTGATTGCACAGTCGTCATCCTTTCTTTTCAGGCAATGCGAAACAATTTATGGTCTAGGCTTGAAGTGATCCAGCCAGGAAGTGGCTGCTTCCGTCCATTTTTCCGTAAATGACCCTCTGTGATCACCGTCCTGGAACTTATGATAAGGCGCTACCTTGTCAAACAGTCCTGAGGAGAGGAAGATTAACGTCAGACAAGCTGCTACCGCATAATGAAATACCTTGTGATCCATCCAGAGCCGGCTTCGTCCTGAACGCGATTTGCGCTTTGGCTTGGAGGGTTGCATATCCTTAATTTGATTCATGACCGAATCGGCGAAGCCTGCCGGGTCCTTCAGTTGTGGCAACTCCCGATGAATGCCGAGTGCTTCGAGATAGTTGTCCATCGCTTCTGGAACGTCCATAAGCACTTGTTCCATCATAGTTGCCTCGTTTGCAGTCATTCGGCCTTCAATATAATCAGTCCATTCCTGGACGGTATACATCCTTTTATTCCTCACGCCACTCATCCTCCTTCCAATGATTTCGAATCCACTGCCGGGCACGATACAGACGGGACTCCACGGTTTTCACTGCCACCTGTGCATCACGGGCAATCTGCTCATAATTTTTTTCGCTTAAGTAATACGCAGTAATAATGTCCCTGTGCTGGGCAGGCAGCTGGTTGATTCGCTCGCGCAACTTCTCCTGACGCTCTTCACGCACGAGGCGGGCAAGAACATCTTCTTCGCGACCGGGCATGTTCATTATTTTTTCTTCTCCGCCCAGATCCTCAGCGCTTCGTCTGCCCAGCTTGCGTTTGGCATCAATTGCTTTGTGAAAAGCAATTCGGGTTAACCACGTTTTGAAACCTTCGGATCGGTAATCGGGGAGAGATTTAACCATTTGAATGAACGCCTCCTGCGCTGCATCCTGTGCTTCCTGATCGTTCCGCAATACGGAATAGGCCACATGGTACACATGCTGGCTGTACTTTTCGATCAACAAGCGCATCTGGGATGTATCACCTTGACGGATTTGTTCGATTAAGCGCGCTTCATCAATGACTCTCCCCTCCTCTCCACTACAATAGACGACAACTTGTTTGTTGACCCCTGCGTATTCATTCAATTTTTTATAAAAAGGTTGTGCATTGCCTGAAAAGGTCAGTTTCTTCGGGAATTTAACATGTCTAAATTAACATCTCTATAATCTAAAAAAACAGGCTCAGAATATCTTCTGGCCTGTTTTTGGTTATGCTGAATGAAATTATTGATTAATTTACTAACATGGATATTAACGTCCTCCGTTACGGAACCGCTGCGTATATGCCTTGGCATCCTGCACATTTTTCACGCGGTTACGACTCCATTCAAGCAGAATTCGGTCTATATAGCGGAAATGGACTTTACCAGCAAACACCGCTTCCTTCAATGCCATGAGAATAAGTTCCTCCTGATAGCGATCCTGATCCAGCCAGCTGGATATGGTCTCGCATTCCATCGGGGACAGCGGGCGACCAAACTCTTTTTCAAAAATAGAGAACATATTTCGTTCTTCCTCTTCTTTTTGAACACTGTTCGAATCCGGTCGCAATGCATTACTGTCCAGCTGCTGCTTACGGGCAACGGCCATATCCTCTGCTGTGCATCCAGCCAGCTTGGCATATAATCCGTGCAGATCATAACGTTCATACTGAATGTCGCGCTCTTCATCCCGATGCTCATCAATGTGAATGTACCCGTCTCGCATGAGACGTTGCAGCATTCTTGCGATGCCTTCCGGGGCAAGCCCCATACGGGTAGCAAGCTCTTCAAGCGTTGGGAACTCATTAAATTCGACTTGCCGGAATCCAAACAATTGAATCAGCAGAAGAACCTCTGCGTCACTTAACCCGAGCTGATGATAGTAGCGCAATAAAGCATACGGGAGCTGCGCTGTCCCTGATGCCATACCGTAAGCCGCCCCATTCAACCAGGCTTTGGAGCCGATTTCTTCCATGGACTCGCGGTTAAGCATTAAGGATACAGACGGTAGAGCATACGTGGGAATGCAATCGTTTCACGTACATGATCCAATCCACAGATCCATGCTACCGTCCGCTCCAATCCCAGACCGAAGCCGGAGTGAGGAACCGATCCGTATTTACGAAGGTCCAGATACCACTGATAAGCCTCTTCCGACAATTGATGCTCATCAAAGCGCTGCTGCATCAGTTCCGGATCATCAATCCGCTGGGAACCCCCAATAATCTCTCCGTATCCTTCTGGTGCGATCATGTCTGCACAGAGGACCACTTCAGGACGATTTGGATCAGGTTTCATGTAAAACGCCTTGATTCCAGCCGGATAATGTGTGATAAAGACCGGTGTATCATATTTCTCAGCAATTGCCGTTTCATGCGGAGCACCGAAGTCTTCTCCCCAAGGAATATCGAAGCCTTGTCCATTCAGGAACTCAATCGCTTCATCATACGTAATGCGCGGGAATGGAGCAACAATGTTCTCAAGCTTGGATACATCACGTCCGATGGACTCCAGTTCAGCACGGCAGTTTTTCAGAACCGTTTGAACCACGTGAGCAATAAACTTCTCTTGCACCCGCAGGCTCTCCTCGTGATCCACAAAAGCCATCTCCGGCTCAATCATCCAGAACTCGATCAGGTGACGACGTGTTTTGGATTTCTCAGCACGGAATGTAGGGCCAAAGGAATACACTTTACCCAGTGCCATCGCCGCAGCTTCCATATAGAGCTGTCCACTTTGTGTCAGGTAAGCATCTTCATCAAAGTATTTGATGTGGAACAGGTTCGTTGTTCCTTCAGCAGATGAAGGGGTAAGAATCGGAGGATCAACCTGTGTGAATCCGTTACCATCAAAGAACTGCTGAACAGCGCGGATAATCTCCGCACGAATAACCATAATCGCACGTTGTTTCGTCGAACGCAGCCACAGATGGCGATGATCCATCAGGAAGTCTACCCCATGCTCTTTCGGAGTAATTGGATAATTTTCAGTCAGATGGATAATTTCCACGCCAGTAACCGTCATCTCATAACCAGATGCACTGCGTGGCTCTTCGCGGATAATACCTGTTACATACAATGAACTTTCTTGAGTCAGGCTCTTGGCAGCATTCCAGATATCTTCGCTGACTTCACTCTTAACCACTACCCCTTGAATATATCCGGTTCCATCACGCAGTTGCAAAAATTGAATTTTGCCGCTGGAACGTTTGTTGTTAATCCAGGCGCCGATCTTAACCGTCTCGCCCACATGCTCACTCACATTACGAATTACACAATCCGTACTCATGCACATATCTCTCCTTGGAATCCTGAATTTGAAAATGCAGCGGGCAGGCATATGCCTGTCCCCTGCACTTCCTTGTCATGCTATATTCACTTTACAATTAGATTACAGAGAATTCAATACGATTCGATGTGTATCTCTTGCAATTACCAATTCTTCGTTCGTAGGAACGACGAGAACGTCCACTTTGGAATTTGCGGTTGTGATACGACGTGGTTCTCCCGAGCGAATCGCATTCAGCGCTTCATCCAGTTCAACGCCTAGGTACGTGAGCTGCTCACATACTTTTTGGCGAAGAACAACGGAGTTTTCACCTACACCAGCCGTAAATACAATCACGTCTACACCGTTCATTGCTGCTGCATAAGAACCGATGTATTTACGCAGACGGTATTCATACATCTCGAATGCAAGCGTGGAGTTGGCATCGCCAGCCTCCATACCCTCCGTAATTTCACGCATGTCGCTGCTGATGCCGGAGATTGCAAGAAGTCCGCTATGTTTGTTCAACATGGAGTTTACTTCGCTCACGCTTAGTTCTTCCTTGTTCATTACATAAGGTACAATTGCCGGATCAAGGTCACCACTACGTGTTCCCATCATCAATCCTTCGAGTGGAGTCATCCCCATGGAAGTATCTACGGATACGCCGCCCTGCACAGCAGTTACGCTACCACCATTACCGACGTGGCATGTGATGATCTTCAGATCTTCCAATGGACGATCCAGGTATTCAGCTGCTGCCTTGCTTACGTAATCATGGGAAGTACCATGTGCGCCATAGCGACGAACCTTATACTTTTTGTAAAGCACACGTGGAATGGCATACAGATATGCTTTTTCCGGCATCGTTTGATGGAAAGCCGTATCAAAGACCATGACCTGTGGTACGCCCGGCATATTTGCTTCAGCCGCACGAATACCCATCATTGCTGCAGGGTTATGCAGTGGAGCCAGATCGAAAAGGCGGCGGATTTCTGCTTTGGAAGCAGTATCGACCAAGGCCGATTCCTTAAATGCTTCACCACCATGAACCACACGATGTCCAACAGCCTGGATTTCATCCACAGAACCGAGCACACCGTTTTCTTTGTCTGTCAGGATGTCAATAACTTTACGAATCGCTGTTGTATGTTCCAAAATTTCGCTAACTTCGGTAACATCCTCACGGCCCGTTGGTTTGTGTGTCAGAATGGAAGAATCCATCCCGATCCGTTCTACCAGACCTTTTGCCAATACGGATTCATCCGTCATGTTATACAATTGATATTTGAGCGAGGAACTCCCCGCATTAATTACGAGTACTTTCACAGCCGATCACCATCCTTGTCGTACTTGAAGAATCCTTCGCCTGTTTTGACACCCAGGTGTCCTGCACGCACCATTTTTTTCAGGACCGTGGAAGGACGATATTTCAACTCACCGAATTCACGGAACATTCTTTCGAGTGCAGCTTCTACCGAATCCAGTCCGAAACGGTCTGCCATCTCAAGTGGTCCGTGCTGGAAGTTATATCCGATACGCATAGCGTCATCAATATCTTCAGCGGAAGCGACACCTTCCTGCAATACATGCAGTGCTTCGTTAATCAAAAGACAGATCAGTCTGGACGTAACAAATCCAGGCGATTCATAGATCATAACGCCTTTTTTGTCTGCTACTTCTTCCACAAAACGTCTAGTTTCTTCAAATGTGGAATCTGAGGTTTTCAGACCACGAATAATCTCTACAAGATCAACCCGGGAAACCGGGTGAATAAAGTGCATACCAATAACACGCTCTGGGAATTTGGTCGAGCTCGCAAGCTCAGTCAAACTCAGCGTGGATGTATTACTTGCAAGAATAACGTTGCTTGGGCAAACTTGGTCGAGTTGACTGAATACCGCTTTTTTCGCGTCCAGATCTTCGGAAATGGTCTCAATAACCATATCGCAAGATCCGAGTTCAGCTAAATGAGCAACTTTGGTAATACGGGAGAGAATCAACTTTTTCTCCGCTTTCGTAATAGCCCATTTCTCCAGTTGTTTGTCAAGATTGGTCTCAATCATGTTATATGCATGATCCAGCTTCTCCGTCGTATGCTCCACCAGAAGCACATCAAGTCCTTTGGCTGCAAGCATCTGGGAAATACCTTGTCCCATCGTGCCGCCGCCGACAACTCCTATCTTTTTGAAAAACATGGTTCTGCTCCATCCTTTCGGTTCTCTATTTCTATATTGTACCCTGTTCGCCGAAAATTACAAATTTCGACCCAACATATAATAATATCTTAGCACGAGTGAAATGTAAAAAAAAATAACCGACATAAATAAATTATGCCGGTAGAAGGGCGCTGTCACGAAATTGACAACGAAATTGATCGCCAGACAACACTTCTTCCCTGAGTAGCGTGTCGAGGGAATTGTCGAATATTGTCCGCTGTTCTTCAAGCAATTGTTTGGTCTGTTCCATCAGGTCTTGCAGGATCAATTTGTTCTCCCGCATCAACTCTTCCGTCGTTACCATATCCATATTAACAATACCCAACGAAGTAAGTCCGGAAGCCATCATCGTCTGTACCACATTCGTTGCTTGTTCAAAGTCATTACGTGATCCTGTACTGCGTCCACCGTAATACATTTCCTCTGCTGCCGCACCACCGAGGGCAATCATGATCTGCTCTTCCAGGAAACGCTTTGTGTACAGAAATTGTTCTTGCTGCGGGTTATGACGTACATATCCCAGGGCCTGTCCACGCGGACTGAGTGCAACCTGACTCACACTGCCAGGACGAACCAGTTCAGCCATAATGGCATGTCCCAATTCATGAATAGCCACTCTTTTTTTCTCTTCCACGCTGGATTCGCGGTCCGTCTTCTCACCCATCATTACTTTATCAATCGCAAGCGACAGATGACGCTGTTCAATGTTGAGCAGACCGTCTCTCATCGCATAAATTGCAGCTTCGTTCATCACACTTTCCAGCTGTGCTCCAGAGAAGCCATAGGATTCTTCGGCTGTCTTCTCAAGATTTACCCCTTCCAAAAGAGGCTTATTGACTGCATGCAGCTCCAATATGTGTTTTCTGCCTTTTTTATCCGGCAAGTCCACCTGAATATGACGGTCAAAACGTCCTGGACGCGTCAGCGCGCTATCCAGCATTTCTTTTCGGTTTGTAGCGGCGATCACGAGTATTCGCGGTGTTTCGGAAGAGTAGATGCCATCCATTTCCGTCAACAGCTGATTCAGCGTCTGATCATATTCACGCTGTTGTCCACCTTCCCGTTTTCCACCGATCACATCAATTTCATCGATAAATATAATGGCATTTTCTTTATTTTCTTTTGCAGCACGAGTTCTCGCATCACGGAACAAATCCCGTATTCTGCCGGCACCCACACCGACATACATTTCAACAAACTCACTGCCTGAAGCAGCTACAAAAACAGAGTCGGTATAATGAGCAGCAGCTTTGGCCATTAAGGTTTTGCCTGTTCCAGGAGGACCTGTGAGCAGGATCCCTTTCAAAGGACGAATACCAAACTTCTGAATTTCCTCATGTCGAATGAGAAAATCAAGCGCTTCCCGCAGCTCCTGCTTCGCACTTTCCTGACCGCCAATTTCTTCAAAAGTCAGCTTGGACGGTCCTTTTTTCTTGCGTTTGCGTTCCTGACCCGCACCCACCGTAATTCCACCACGCATTTGCATCATGAGCAGCAAAGCTCCCACAATCATTGCAGCGATCAGAATGGGAATCATGTTTACACCGATAAAAGCGAGAAAGATAATTAATACGGGTACAAATCCAATGGCAATTTCTTTCGTCCATTTAGGCATTTGGCCACACTCCTATCTGACCGGGCACACGCGGCAGAATAATAAACTTGCTGGCATCTCCATCTCTGAGGCTGACATATACATTATTGTCATCCATGGCTGTGTTTACCTTGATCCCATTCGTAGCCATTTTAGACAAGGTCGGTGTAATCTCGGTGTATTGTTTGCTCTCCATAGCCTGAGCTACGGTAAACATGGCGCTACCCCACCAGCTTTCCAGCGCTTCGTTGGAATGATCCACGACATCCAGCTTCAACGAACGAGTGCCAATCAGGGTTTGTCCTTCTTTGTGAATATATTGTACCAACCTGCCCAAATCAACATCCGGCTGCAGATCGAGTTTCAACTGTACATCATTGTGGTTAATAGTTAATTGTACATCATTGACTCCATCGTACTGGGTAACCATCTTTTCAATTGGGCTTTGCACAGCCACATGACGATACACAAACCAACCTCCAAACAACACAACGGCTGAAATGACGGCAGTCAGAGCAATAGGCAATACTTTTATCTTCAAGTGAGTTACCCCTCCTATAATTTGGCCCATTCTATAGCTTGTAGGCAAGAATATGAATATGTGTACGTAAAGTCCTGTGATGTGTCTAACAGGATTTATTTGTGTATGATGTATCCTTGAATACATATTTGAGTATATCACATCGTATATACAATATCTAAGGCGAAAATATGAATAAATTATTAATTTTAACTATTCAAATCCAAAATGATCAAGAAAACACGTCAAAGAACCGGTCCAGTCGGGTTTCCGTCTGCCGGTTCTTTACTGTATTCTTTTTAGAAAATAGTACGTCTGCTGATTCTAGCTATTCGGAATCGTATAGACCAGGTCAACCTGTTCCCCGTTACTAAAGCGGTAAAAGCGGTAATAATTGTGAGTAGCATCGTTATAATACACTTGCCATACATAGATTCCATTCACAACACCTGGCATGATTCGTTTGATCTCCCCGCCTGGAACTTCAGAGCTGAACCGATTTCGAATCTGTGCTTCAGACATGCCGTTCTTCAGCAGTTCACTGTGCACCGCATTGGTCCCTGTCACAGGCTTGTTATTTTCATCAAACTTGATCCACACCAATACATCCTGGTTATCCTTATTTTTACCGATCAGGGTCCAGTATATGTTGTCTCCGCCGTCTTTTTGACCCCATACATACTTACGCAGGTCTTCGTGTGACGTAATCCCAACCTGTTCCTGGGCCGCCTGTATGGCCAACGCCTCTTCCTTGCGCTGATCCTGGGTAACATAGACATAATAACGCTGAAGTCCAAACAGAATCAGAACCAGGAGCAGCAGCGAAATCCATATCCACTTCTTTTTTTTCTTCAAAAGCCGAACTTCCTTTCCCTATGACGATGCTGTCCTTGGAATTAACGGGCAAGCAGACCGTCAAATGCCAGTTGAGACTCACGCAAAATACGCTCTTCATCCATCGTAAGACATTCGCCATGTTTAACCACTTGTTTACCATCCACCCACACATGCTCTACATCTTTGGCTGATGCGGAGTATATGGTATGGGAAATCAGATCCGTATGCGGATAGAAATGGGCTTGTTCAATATTCAAGGCGATGAAGTCAGCCTTCATGCCTGTTTGCAGTGCTCCTGTATTGTTCAGGAATATGGATTTGGCACCATACGAAGTTCCAAGCAGAAGTGCTTCCCCTGCTGGCACTGCGGTAGGATCACCGGACACACCTTTGTGAATCAAAGCAGCAAGTCTCATCTCTTCAAACATATCGAGGTTATTGTTACTTGCTGGTCCATCTGTTCCGAGGGACACGGTCACCCCTGCTTTCAGCAGATCAGGTACTCGTGCAACACCCGAAGCCAATTTAAGGTTACTGCCTGGATTGTGGGAAACTGCTACATCATGTGATGCAAGAATTTCGATCTCTTCATCATTCAGATGTACCGCATGTGCAACCAGAGATGGACGGGAGAAAAATCCTAGCTTCTCCAGATGTGCAACCGGACGTTGACCGTAATCAGCCACGTTCTGTTCCACTTCACGAAGCGTTTCAGACATATGCGTATGCAAAGGCAGATTCAGGTCATGAGCAACCTGTACCAACTTCTCTATGTAATCCGGAGGGCAAGTGTAAGGTGCGTGTGGAGAAATTACGGTTGTAATTCTTCCGTCTGCTTGTCCATTCCATTGACGAGCAAATGCTGCGGATTCTTCCAGCTTGCGCTGTTGTTCTTCCGCTGAGCAAAGTCCGATTACCCCTCGTGCCAGAGCAGCCCGAACGCCGGATTGTTCCACCACTTTTGCAACCTGATCCATATGATCATACATATCCAGAAACGCTGTTGTTCCACCTTTCAACATTTCAAGTACGGAAAGTGATGTGCCCCAATATACGTCTTCAGACGTCATTTTGGCTTCCATTGGCCACATTTTCTCCTGCAACCATACTTGTAATGCCAAATCATCTCCATGACCTCTCAGAAGCGACATGGCCGCGTGACCATGCGTATTGATCAGACCCGGCAAGAAGAGCAGTCCTTTTCCATCCACCTTTGTCAGACTTTCGTCTCCTTCCGGCAAAGTCTCACCAATATGCACAATCTTGTCATTCTCGACAACCATGTAACCTTGAACCACTTTCCAATTCGTGCCCTCACTCACGGCAAATTTGCCGTTGTGAATTACCCATCTATTTGTCGTCATCTTCCTCGTCGTCCTTTCCGTTCTCCAAATAATAAGCAAGGCTAAGCAGATCCGTCGTAAAATCGGCATGATGAATGCGAATATGCGGCGGGGTCTTCAGGATCGTTGGCGCAAAATTCAGAATCGCTTCAATTCCTGACTCAATCAACTGATCGGCAACATTTTGGGCTTCCGTATCCGGAACCGTGATAATCCCTATACGAATGTTATCTTTTTTGACCGAATCCGTTAATTCATTCATCGGTTGCACCGTCAGACTGTTAATTTGACTTCCAATCTTCGGACCGTAGGCATCAAATACAGCGACAATCTTCATGTTGTCTTTGAGGTAGGCATTGTAATTGGACAAGGCGTGTCCCAAATTACCTGCTCCGACAAGAGCTACATTGATCTGCTGGTCTATTTTCAGAATATGGCGGATCTTCTCGATGAGATATGAAACGTCATATCCGATCCCTTTACGACCAAAGTCACCGAAGTAAGCCAGGTCTTTACGAATCTGAGCCGGATTCAAATCCAGTCTCAATCCAAGTTCTTGTGAAGAAACCGTATTGACTTCGCGCTGATGCAGTTCATTCAAATAACGCAAGTAAACAGGCAATCTTCGCACCACGGCTTCCGAAATTTTATCTGATTTCATTCATTGCTCCCCCTTACCAAGGCCACGATAGATAGATGAAAAGATGAGCACCCTGTCTAAAACGATGCAAAAAGATGACTGAATTAAACAGGATGCTCTTTGTTATATAATGGATAATTGCTTGAATTACTTCTTTAATCGCTTACTCACTATTCATGAAACGAATGAATGATATTGCTCAATTTTACCGCCAATTAGTGGCTTCATGCAATCATATAAGCTACAGAGCATAGCTGTTATTGCTGTTCATCGGTTGGTCTCTCAAGCCATTCCGAAATACGAGGAACCATCTGCTCTGTAAGCATGTGTTCCATTTTGGGACCTGGTAATGAATATAAAAAGTACTTGCCATAATATGCTTCAATGACACGTGTATCGTATACAATCACAATACCTCTGTCTTTACCCGTACGAACCAGTCTGCCGAATCCCTGTTTGAAGCGGATAACGGCTTGCGGCACGGACAGCTTCATAAACGGATTTTTCTTCTGTTGCTGCAAAAGCTCACTCTTCGCTTCAACTAATGGATGATTGGGTGGCTGGAACGGCAGTCTGACAATCGCAAGACAGGTCAGAGCCTCTCCAGGAATGTCCACTCCTTCCCAGAAGCTGCTTGTGCCAAGAAGTACAGTTGCTTTCGCATCCTGGAAGCGGCGTGTAAGCTTGGAACGGCTGCCGCTGTCCACCCCTTGCCCGAGCAAAGAGATATCATTACCTGACAAGGCCTCCTTAAGCGGGTCATAGACCTGGCGCAGCATGCGGTAGGAGGTGAACAACACCATCATGCGTCCACGAGTCGCGATAGCCGTTTCCGCGAGCGAATGCACGAGCATATCCACAAAGTGGGCATCACCTACACTGCCCTTCACACTTGGGAAATCACGCGGAATGACGAGCAGGGCCTGTTCGCGATAGTTGAATGGTGACGGCAGCATGGATGTCAACAAGCGGTTATTCTCGGCAGCTTCCTGCAAGCCCAGCTGTTCGATCATGAATTGAAATGACTTGTCAACCGAGAGCGTAGCCGATGTAAGCACAACGCTTTTCTTTTTATCAAAGAACATATCCTTCAATTGCGCACTGACATCGACAGGAACGGCATAGAGCTGCAGTGATTTACTGCGGAACTGGCCGCTAGCCTCCATCCAGTACACGGTATTGGCATCATCCATGCGCATGAAGAAACGCAGATTATCCTTGATCGTTGCCAAGTCCTTGAGCAGTCCTGAGATATCCATAATCAGACTATCGGACTGATAATCATCCTGATCTTCTTTCACTTCAAGCAGCAGCTTGTCGCCTTTACGAATCAAATCGCCTAGGGTTACATAGATTTGGTTTTCTACATCCTGTAATTCCTGCCATTTGGCCGGTTTTTGCGATGGCTTCAGTCTAAGTGAAAATTGTCCAGTCTCGCCTGGAGAAGCATCGCTACGTTCAGGCAGCAGGCCGAACAGTGTATCGCTTAGTCGATCCCATATCTCCTTAACTTCAACGGCAAGCGGGAACATCTGATCAATCATGGAGCCCCACTGTACCGAATTTTCATGACCCGACAGTTGAGAACGAAGCATCGGAAGTTGGCCATTACGGCTATCTTTAAACAGTCGGGTCAATATATGAACCAACGTAAAATATTTCATGTGAAGACCAAGATGCTTACCTGCTACATCCTCCAGATGATGTGCTTCATCAATGACAAGACTTTCGTAGGCTGGCAGCAGCTGATGTGCTGCTTTGACATCCGTAAACAATTTCGAATGATTCGTTATGACGATATCGGACAGCCCGGCTTCATGTTTGGCCCGATGATAGAAACATTTACGGAACCAAGGACAGGAGCGTCCAAGACAGGATTCAGACTCACTCTGTACCGTCTCCCAGAAGTCTCCACCGCGCCCGCTTAGATTAAGCTCCTCGTCGTCTCCAGTCTCCGTCTGGGTAAGCCAGACAATCATCTGAGCTGCTGTAAAATAATCCTCTTTCGGTGTAGCGAATTCACGTTTATTGATTTTATGCTCAAACTTACGCAGACACAGATAGTGCCCACGACCTTTGAACACCGCTGCCTTGAACGGGAACGGAACCACTTGGGTCAGCATAGGAATATCCCGCTCTCTCAATTGCTCCTGCAGGTTGATGGTATGTGTGCTGACCATGACTTTCTGTTCCTGTTTCACACTTTCATAGATGGCAGGCAACAAATAACCAAGCGATTTGCCAGTACCCGTTCCAGCTTCAATCAATAGATGCTTCTCTTCATCCAAAGCTTGTCGTACACTGCTGAACATCTGAGTTTGCGCCTCACGCTCCTCATAATGGTCCAGCGTCTCCTTCAGGTTATCTCTAACCTGATCCATAAACTGCTCGAAACTTACGTTTTCCAGCGGGTTACCCTCCCGCTCATCACGTGGTGAACCTATATCAGTCCAGTCACTCACGTTCAGGGCGAGCTGGCGATAATACGTATGACCATCCAGGTCCTGAATCGGCTCTGATTCCTTCTCAGTACGCATTCCGTCGAAGAACCAACCCAAGTCACTATCTTCTGGCGCAAACAGATCACTGAGGCGCTGAATCGTGATCAGAGGCAATGCACGCAGCTCATCGAGACACTTCAGTAATACAAAAGCTGTCGCAAGAGCATCACTGTCTGCCTGATGAGGGCGGTCATGCTGAAATCCGAATTCTGAAGACACATATCCGAGTTGATAAGAGCCCAGTGACGGGAACGTGATCTTCAGGAAATCAATCGTATCCAGAATACGTCCGGTGAACGGCAGGTAACCGCAGCGATCGAGTGCATTTTGAAGAAAGTGAAAATCAAAAGCAACGTTGTGCCCAACAAGAACAACATCGTCGAGTAGCGGAACCATCTCCATCATCATCTCTTCCAATGAGGGAGCATCCGCTACATCTTCATCAGTAATACCGGTTAACCCCGTAATAAACGGAGGAATCGGTACACCTGGGTTCACATAAGAACTATATATTTGAGTTATGCTGTAGTCATGATCTATGATGGCAAGTCCGGCTTGTATAATCTCACCGTCGGACTGCGTGCCGGTTGTTTCGAAATCCAATACGGCAAATTTCATTGCAATGTACGGTCCCTTCCATTCCAGTCTATGTTACAGCATAGCAAAAAAAAGGGCATTTGAAAATTAACTGACAAAAAAGGCGGTGTCCCCTCCGCTATGCCAGAGGAGGGAACACCGTCTTTATGCCGCCGAATGGCCCTTAATTTAAGGCTGTCAGCTGATTTGCATATTGCAATTTTCCGCTGTTTAATCGACAGGCTTCCATGTTATACAGCGGTTCGGTCAACGTCGGGTCATACTGAAGCGCCTGCGCAAATAGTGAACATGCACCTTCAGGATTCGCGAGTTTAGCCTCAATACAGCCCAGGACGTTACATACAAGTCCCTTCAATCTCGGCGAACCGTTCAGATGCATAATCCGCTGCAAGTGTATTCCAGCTTCCTCGGTTTGTTCCAGGTTAAGATGAGCAAGCGCCAGGTAAAATCGAGTCAATGCACTTTCTGGATAGTCGGTCACAACCCTGGAAAATTGCATAATAGCCTGCGGGTACATTTGCAGTTTGAAATAACCCTGACCGCGACTGAAACACTCCAGATGCAGTTCTGGCAGTGCGGTAACAGCTTCCTGTTCAGGCTCAAGGGAGGCGGGCTTATCTTTATCCAATTCCCGTTCCCTTACCTGGCTCATTTTTTCTTCAAACATCAGCCACTCATCAATCATCCCGTCACTCATCCGCTTGAGCAAATTCCACTTTTGCAGCAATTCCTGTTTGTTTAGGCCTTCAGCAGAAGGGTAGCGCTTGATAATTTCATCTAACATGTCGTTCATTTCTGCGAAAACATGCTGGAACATCGATGCATCCCCACCCTTGAAAAAATGGATTAGTGCAGTGACCTGTACTCATTTTTTGTAGAATGGGTCGATTTCATTCCCCTTACCAGTCGATTACATAATCGTCGCATGAACTTCGTGCTTCATTGTTTGCACTGGTTTATTCTGTCCATCCACAAATACAACCGTAGGTTTGTGATTATTTGCCTCTTCTTGAGACATCATTGCATATGAAATGATAATGACGGTATCGCCAGGCTGTACCAGACGGGCTGCTGCTCCATTCAAACAGATGACTCCACTTCCACGTGGCCCTGGAATGACATAGGTTTCCAGACGGGCACCATTGTTGTTATTCACAATTTGTACTTTCTCATTTTCCATTAGATCAGAAGTTTCCATGAGATCTTCATCAATGGTAATGCTACCCACATAGTTCAGGTTTGCTTCTGTAACGGTTGCCCGGTGAATTTTGGATTTCATTAGTGTTCTAAACATGGGACAGCACCTCCGATTTTTGCAGTCTTATATTGTCAATCAATCTGGTTTTGCCGAATTTTACTGCAAGTGCGATCAGCAGATCGTCCCGGCCATGAACCTTTTCATGATCCGCAAGTGGCTCCAAACTTGGAAAAGCCTGAATTTCAGCATAATCAATCACGGCCATTGGTGAACGTTCAATATTCTGGCGCAATATGCCGCGGATATCCGCTGCTGTCATCGCCGTCCCTGCATCTACAGCTTCCTGTGCCACACGCAGTGCCTTGGACAGAACAAGAGCTTCCTGACGTTGTTCTGTGCTGAGGTACACGTTCCGAGAACTAAGCGCCAAACCATCACTTTCACGGACAATAGGACATGGTACAATCTCTACTGCCATGTTCAAATCGTTAACCATCTGTTGGATCACAGCAACCTGCTGTGCGTCCTTCATGCCGAAAAATGCACGCTGCGGTTGTACAATATTAAACAGCTTCGAGACGACCGTAGTTACTCCGTCAAAATGACCCGGACGGGAAGCACCGCATAAGCGATCCGTTAAACGGGAAACCGATACGGTCGTTTGTGTAGGCTGTGGATACATCTCTTCAACAGAGGGAATAAATACGATATCCACTCCTTTTGCACGTGCTGTTTCCACATCTCTGGCTTCATCCCTAGGGTAACTGTCAAAGTCTTCATTGGGACCGAATTGAATCGGATTTACAAATATGCTCAAAACCACGATATCACTTTGTTGTTTGGCCGCATGCATCAAACTTGCATGGCCTTCATGAAGAAATCCCATCGTAGGCACAAGTCCTACAACCGACTCTCTGGACTGAATCGACTGACGTTGCAAGCTAAGTTCTTGTCTTAATTCTGCGATTGTCCGTATCACTTTCATACGTTGGTCTCCACCTTTTCTTTACGTTGTCCGTACAGTTGATCTAGAACGCCGTCAGCAGCGGTAAATACATGCTCTTCAGCCGGGAACGAGCGGTCCTTAACTTCTTTCACATAGGACTCAATGCTATTGCGAATTAGTGTACCTACGTCTCCATACGTTTTGACAAAGCGTTTTGGCGTGTATGGGGAAGCATACTGAACTACATCATGGAATACCAGTACCTGACCATCACATCCTCTGCCTGCGCCTATACCAATTGTTGGAATAGTCAGTTCTTCCGAGATCGCTCTTGCCACTTCTTCAGTGACCAATTCCAGTACAATGCCGAAAGCTCCGGCCGCTTCAAGCGCCTTGGCTTCGTCCATGAGACGTCGGGCATCTGCAGCATCCTTGCCCTGAATGCGATAACCACCAATTTGATTCACGGATTGAGGAGTCAGTCCAATATGTCCAAGAACTGGCACACCAGCTTGAACAACCGCTTTTACCGTATCTGCGATTTCGAGGCCGCCCTCCATCTTGACCGCATGTGCATGTCCTTCCTGCATCAGGCGACGGACACCTTTGAGTGTCTCGTCCACGCTGCCATGGTACGTCATAAAGGGCATATCAGCAACGATAAACGTATTTCCCGCACCACGCACTACAGAGCGTGTATGGTACACCATATCGTCAATAGTAACAGGTAAGGTAGAGTTATAACCCAGCACCACGTTCCCCAGTGAATCACCCACCAGAATCAGATCGATACCTGCTTCCTCAGCCAATTGAGCTGTCGGATAATCGTAAGCTGTAATCATACTAAGCGGCACGCCGTCCTGCTTATATTTTTTCATTTTCACAATATTCAATGCTTGTTTATTTGCCATTTTTCGTCATGGCTCCTCTCATCTTTTCAATTTAAACGCAACAAAAAAACCTTTTAGTTTCCACTAAAAAGTCCCGAAAAGTCAAAAAAGAGTCACTTGCGATCGTCCCTTCTGTCTCGGTCCTCTTCGGCTCAGAGCAGAATCCAACAACTCACTTTATTCATTTATTACCATTCCTGCCTTGTCACTGCAACAAATGTGAAGCAGAACAAAGCATACTATTGCCGGAGTGCAATTCGGTCTATAATAGCCGATATCGCCTCACGAACACAGTATACCAAAGTTCTGCCCAAAGTTCACGTCTTATGTTCATTTTGACGGTGTAAATTCGACAAATTGTTTAATTTACCAATGAAACTTCACCAGAGTAAACCGAGACACGCTCACCGTTTGGCTTCTCCACAATCAATGCTCCAGAAGGATCAATGCCCATTGCTGTACCTTCGATGATGCCCTGTGGATTAGCCACCTTAATTTCACGATTCATGGATACGGACAAAGCTTCCCAGAGTGAAGAGATCACACCGAAGCCTTCTTTTTGATACAAAAAATATAAACGCTCCAATTCCGAGAGAATGGCCGCTGCAAGTCTAGTCCGGTCTATGGTTTGTCCCGTCTCAATTTTGAGTGAAGTTGCAATGGATATCAAATCTTCAGGGTAATCCTTCGAATCAAAGTTAACATCAACACCTATGCCCGCTACACAATAACGCACTTCGTGATCTTCAACAGTTGATTCAAGCAGAATCCCACATACCTTCCGACCAGCTATCAAAAGATCATTAGGCCATTTGATCCCAGCATCTGCGCCTGTATATGACCGAATAGCACGACACACGGCCACACCCGTTAATAAGGTCAGCTGTGGTGTATTTTGCAGAGCAAGTTCAGGGCGCATAAGAACGCTCATCCAGATACCTCTCCCGGGTGGGGAGAACCATTTACGTCCAAAGCGGCCTCGCCCTCCCGTCTGTTCTTCCGCCAGAACAACTGCTCCTTCGCTCTGCCCTTGCTCAGCCATCTGCTGAACATCACCTTGGGTGGACAACGTGGAATTCAGGATTATGGCTTTCCGGCCAAACACCGTTGTTTCCAGTGCCAGCTGTAGCGCAGTGGCATCAATGCTGTCCGGTTTCGTGACCAAGCGGTACCCTTTGCGTGATACGGCTTCAAACTCATAACCCATGTCACGCAGTTTGTTTACGTGCTTCCACACGGCTGTTCGGCTAATGGACAGGTTGCGACTGATCTCTTCACCAGACACAAACTCCCCCTCTGCATTCAGCAACATATGTAACAGATCCTCATGCTTTGTCATCTGCAGCCACCCGCTTTACTTCGTTGGTCAGCATATCATGCTGATTCGCTATATTTCCGATCGCAGTCTCTCTTAGGAGATGTTTCATCAGTTGTCCCAGCCATGGTCCGCCCTTGCGTCCAAGTTGCTGCAAAACGTTCTCACCCGTAATATGCAGATCTTTCAGTTCATATACCTTCATGGATTGACTCCATTCAGCACCTCGGGACTGTATTACAACAATCTGTTCTTCGTGCAGCACATTATGTTCTCGCCAGCCTGTTGGAAGCAGTCGTTGAATCATGAGCCAGTCCTCTGTCGCCTGACGTCCGCTAGAGAGCACAGTTACAATCCATTCTGAACGCAGTGCCTCTTCATCCTTCTGCTCTTGTACGACAGCCTTGATTAACTGTTCGACCTGGAGAACTCCACTAATGCGGGAACGATCATCATTAGAAAATGTCCATTTTCGAAGTAAAGCATCTGCTTCATCCCTGGTATAATGGCCGGCAATCAGCAGCAGGGACCAGCGTAATAATACATTTTCTTCTACCAATTGTTCCATATTGGACAGGAGGTCTTTATTGAATCGTTCCATGCGGATTGGTGCCTTCACATGCTCCAGCGCCTGGCTTCGAAACAGCAATTCCAGACCGTGCAGCGGATGTGGGCCTGCCATCATTTTCGCCATTTCGGTACGTACTCTTTCCATGGCGATATGTTGTAGCAGATCCTTTTGTCGAATTAGCCCCTTCCAGGTGTTGTGGGCAATTTTAAAATCAAATACCGAAGCAAAACGAACACACCGAAGCATCCGCAACGCATCTTCACCGAAGCGCTCAGTCGCCAATCCCACACATCTGACCCGTCCATCCTGAATATCCAACTGTCCACCAAAAGGATCAACGATATTTCCGTCCCGATCCACAGCGAGAGCATTCATCGTGAAGTCACGCCGCTGCAAATCCTCTTTGACATCCTGCACAAAATGAACGGCAGCAGGTCTTCGATTATCCTTATATTCGGATTCGGTGCGAAATGTTGTAACCTCAAAGTAAAAGCCTCCTGAACGAACAGTAACCGTTCCATGCTGGAGGCCCGTAGGAATACAATTTGCGAATAATTCCATGACTTGCTCAGGGGAAGCTGACGTGGTGATATCCATATCATCCACGCGACGTCCCAGCAATTCATCACGCACACAACCACCTACCCAGTAGGCGTCGTACCCTTTATCATTTAATGTCCGCAGCACCTGTTCACTTTGTCTTGCCATTTCAGGATCTACCTGTGTCCATTGAACCACTTATTATCACCTCATAACTACGTGTTGCTTGGTGTGGCTTACACAGATATATTTCCGCGATGGAACCATCCGATCTAATAATCAGCCACAAATCGGCTTCAGATTCGGAACTTCACGTCCCAGCACGCGGTAGTATATTTGTTCATATTGATGCCGAATGGCATCATTGCAGAAATCATGGTGTGCCCGTTTCAAGCACGCTTCTCTGAAATCCGCTATTAAACGGTCGTCCGTCAACAAACGAATCGTGTTCTCCGCCATTGATTGTGTGTCGCCGATTGGAGACAAAAATCCGGTCTTGCCGTGCAATACCAGTTCAGGGATACCCCCTGCCTGTGATCCAATGGTAGGGACACCACAAGCCATGGCTTCAAGTGCCACAAGTCCGAAGCTCTCTTTCTCCGACGGCAGCATCAACACATCAGCCATTGAAATGACTTGCGCAATATCATCCTGCTTACCCAGAAAATGAACCTTGTCATTCAGTCCAAGCTCATTAATCTTCCATTGAATCTTCGGCAAATCTGGTCCTTCTCCAACAAATAACAGTTTGGAAGGTACCTGTTCCTGTACCTGACGGAACACCTCCACCACATCCTGTGTTCTCTTCACAGGGCGGAAGTTGGAGATATGCATCAGTATTTTTTCGTGAGGAGCTGCGAAGTCTCTACGCAGACTTGCTGCATCACGTGGATAATAGATTCTTTTATCAATAAAGTTATAGGTCAGGTCGATGGGACGTCTAATATCCAGCAAATCGATTGTTTCACGAATCAAATCCTGTGATACTGCCGTAACAGCATCGCTCTCGTTAATGGCAAGTCGAATCAAATCCTTCAACGACTCATCCTGTGCCAGTACGGTAATGTCTGTTCCGTGTAACGTTGTTACCACCTTTAAATCCTCACCAACCATTTGCTTTGCCAAAAAGGCACATACCGCATGTGGCACCGCATAATGGACATGTAGCAGATCCAACTTCTGTGCTTTGGCTACTTGCGCCATTTTCGTGGCCAATGAGAGATCATATGGCGGATAACGGAAGACGTAATAATCATTGACCTCAACTTCATGATAAAAAATATTTTTCTGGAATGTACCCAGTCTGAACGGGATACTATTAGCAATAAAATGAACCTGGTGACCCTGTTCGGCAAGCAATTTGCCCAGCTCCGTTGCGACAACGCCAGACCCTCCGAGGGACGGATAACAGGTAATACCGATTTTTAGCTTTTGATCCATCCGGTGGACGCTCCTTTAATCTCCCGCTTGTGCAGGTTGATGTAATGCAACGGAAATGCAATTGATAACTAATTTATACGAGCAAGTTCGATCATTTTATGACTTGGCTGCTTGGCCAAATTGATGAACTACATAAGGTGTAATGCTAGCGAATCCTTCTGCATAAGGAATAAGGCTCCGCTGTCCCAGTAAAGAATCCCTAGCTCTCACACGTTCAATATACCCTTGAGTCAATGGAGTGGCAACTGCGCCTTCTCCCAATTCGAACTGGGAACGATAACTACGCAATGAATTTTCCTTTTGCTCATAGTGTTCCGTAATATCCACAATCAAATCCGTTGGTCCGATATCGTTAATGAAGTAAAAATACAATTCTTTCACCTGCACTGCGGGCATGTCTGGCTTATAGTTTCTAAGCTTGGCATTGAATACAGCCTCCTGCACCAATTTGCTGCACATTACATGATCCGGATGGCGATCCTCCCAATATGGCGCAAACACGATACGAGGCGCATGACGGCGTATCTCCGCCGTCACAGCCTCTATGTGTTCAGGAGTAATATACAGCCCGCGATCAGGCAAACCGAGATTGCTTCGACACGAAAGACCGAGGACGCGGGAGGCTTGCTCCGCTTCCTCGGCTCTGCGCTCTACTGTCCCGTTGGAAGACATCTCTGCCCGGGTCAGATCACACACGCCTACTTTCAGTCCCGCTGCAGTATGTTTGGCAATCGTTCCTGCCATCCCAATCTCTGCATCATCCGCGTGTGCACCGAATATGAGAATGTCCAAACTCATTGAGCATCACCCGAATTCAATCCACCCTCAGGCTTGTATTTATGTACAAGCTCTCTCCAGCCAAAATCACCGCGATCCAGTGCTTTAACTAGAATCTCTGCAGTTGCAATATTCGTGGCAAGCGGAATCCCCTGTACATCGCACAGACGCAGCAAAGCGTTAATATCTGGTTCATGCGGCTGTGCCATCAATGGATCGCGCAGAAAAATAATCAGATCCATCTCATTTTGCGCAACCAAGGCTCCGATCTGTTGATCCCCGCCCAGTGGACCGGATTCAAACCGATGGATCTGTAATGAGGTTCCTTCCATAATACGAAGACCTGTTGTACCAGTCGAATATAGTTGATGGTCTGTAAAAACATTTTCGTAGGCTGTCACGAAGTTAACCATTTCTTCTTTTTTGCGATCATGGGCAATAAATGCTATTTTCAACATGACAATCTCCTTTTAGTGTGTGTTCAAAAAGTCAGGTTTTCAGCACCAAGAAGGTTGGATGAAGCTAGGGACTGAGTAGCGGAGCGTAGGCGAACCTACGTGAGCAACGGAAGGCCCGGCTGAATTCAAGATTCGATGTTGTATCCGCTTCTCGAGTGACCTCGTGATCAAAAGTTGACTTTTTGAACTACCTCTTTTAGTCGATAAAGTGATCAAATCCGTAGATAAGTCCTGTATATTCCATAACCTTCTGTACACCAATTTTAACACCAGGCATATAACCTGCACGTTCATAGGAATCATGGCGAATTTTGAGGGATTGGCCAAAGTCTCCAAATACGACTTCCTGCTGTGCAAATACCCCCGGCAGCCGTACACTATGAATTCGGAATCCATTATAATATCCGCCTCGTGCTCCTTCGATCGTCTCTTCTTCGTTCGGATTGCCCTGACGAAGTTCCTCGCGGTTTGCTGCAATTAACTCGGCTGTTTTAATTGCTGTACCTGAAGGAGCATCCAGCTTCTGATCGCCGTGATATTCGATAATTTCCACATTCGGCATATGTTTGGCAGCCTGCGCAGCAAACCTCATCATCAGAATAGCACCGATCGAGAAGTTCGGGGCAATTAACCCTCCGATGCCTTTGTCCTGACACTGCTTGTCCAGCTGTTCAATCTGCTCCGGCGTAAAGCCGGTAACCCCCATAACAGGTCTGACTCCATGACGAATGGCAATCTCTGTATGGGCGAAGGCGTATTGTGGGACTGTGAAGTCTACCATAACCTGTGGTTTAGTCTCTGCAAAAGCCATCTCGATATCATCGGTCAAAAGCACCCCACATTCAGGCAGACCAACAAGCGTTCCGGCATCCGTGCCTGCTCCGGAGCGGTTGACCGCTGCTGCGAGCTCCAGATCAGGATCTTGAAGCACCAGTTTCACTACTTCACGGCCCATCCGGCCAGCCGCTCCGATTACGGCCACTCTTATTACTTCACTCATCTTGGCTGCATCTCCTCACTATGTTAGTTCGTTTGGTTGAATCCATTTCAAACGATCTCCATTTGAAATGGATTCTTATTGAATGGATTTCATACGCTGCTTAATTTCCTGTAATAATAGATGCAGTTGCTCATTCTGCGGGTCTAGCAACAATGCGTTACGAACGGACTGGGTTGCAAGGTCGAACTCATTTAGATCACTGTAAGCAAGAGCAAGCATGATATGCGCTTCCACGTATAACGGGTCAAGCTTAACTGCCTGTTTCAGCAGATCCGCCGCCTTAACATATTGTTCATGCGTTTCGTTCCCGGCCTGTTCAAGCAATGCCTTGGCCTGAGTGCTTAACTGTTTGGCTTCCAGGGTCTGCAGATGCAATACGTATTCCTCAAGCCCCTGAGACAGTTCAACAGCCTTGCGCGCATATTCGAGCGCTGGACCCAGGTGCTGACTGCGGGCATGTGTAATGGAACAACGATAATAGAGCTCTGCATGTTCAGGGTGAGCATCAATGGCAGATTCAAACCAACGAATCGCCTGCTCAAAATCATTTTGCAAAATACAGCGGTAAGCATGCTGCAAGTACTCTTCCGGTTTCATCATCCAAGCTGTCCCTCCCCTATTGAGGTGATGGTACAGCATATGTAATCTACGCCTAATCGGTGTTTTTTGGCGTCCACCGATTTGCATCGCGTGTGTTAAATTTATGCATGACTTTGTCGTGCGCCTCTGCCAGGTCGATCCCGAGAGAATTCGCAAAACAAATCGTGATAAATAAAATGTCCCCGAGCTCAAGCTCAATGGAATTGTCTGCTTCGGAAGATTTTTTCGGTTTCTCACCGAACTCGTGATTCACTTCCCTTGCAAGCTCTCCCACCTCTTCAGACATACGGGCGAGCATGGCCAGCGGGCTGAAGTATCCTTCTTTGAACTGGGAAATATACAGATCAACCTCACGCTGCATTTCTGCAATGCTTTTCTCCATGAGAACGGATTCTCCTTTTGAAATTGTGTCGTATTTGTTCCTAATATATCAGTTATTTAGATTCACTTCCACCATCAGAAACGACAAATCATTTTTAAAGAATCGATAAACAGGTATACTAAGATGGGAATGATTGCTTTCTCATTCTAATTTGTAAAATGGAGAGGGAACTTATGAGCACTTCCAAAACCTGGGTTCAATTCAAATTGATTCTCCCCATCCTATTGGGAACGGCATTATATGCCTTTGGACTTCTGTACTTCATTATCCCCAACCAGCTCATGGAAGGCGGCGTAACCGGGATTACGGTCCTGCTGAAGTACGCGTTCAACATCTCTCCTTCACTTACAACCTTGGTTGTTAACATTCCGCTCTTTCTGGTGGGACTCAAGATTTTGGGCGGCAGACAGATGATTTATACAGGCGTGGGTATTGGAGCGCTTACGTTGTTCCTCTGGTTATTTGAAAAAATGATTCATCTCGGCTGGATCGAACCGCTACATACAGAGAATGACCTTTTACTCGCAGCGCTTTACGCCGGTGTTACACTCGGTGCAGGCCTTGGCATCGTATTCCGCTGGGGCGGAACGACAGGTGGCTCTGACATTATTGCCCGCATTCTCAATCGAAAGTATGGTTGGAGTATGGGACGTGTGCTGCTAGGTATCGATTTCATCATTATTGGCATCTCTCTCGTTTACATTCCCAAAGAAAAAATACTGTATACCCTTGTAGCTGTATTTATTGCCTCTAAAGTAATCGACTTTATTCAGGAAGGAGCGTATTCGGCCCGCGCATTTATGATCATCAGTGACCACGCACCCGAGATTGCGGATTTGATTACCCGTGATATGGATCGCGGCGTCACGCTAATTCCCGCCATTGGAGCATATTCAAAACAGGCCAAGCATGTTGCATACTGTGTCATTTCCAGGCAGGAATTCAGACGTTTGCAAACGATTGTGCGTTCCGTCGATCCCAGAGCTTTTGTTATTATTAGCGATGTCCATGATGTGCATGGAGAAGGGTTTAAGGAAAGCTGACCGTGTATCTCTACAAAAAGAAAACCTCTCTCCCCAAGAAAAAAGCCATCAGATGGCCTTTCTTGTAGATAGAGGTCTTTTTCATATCGTGATGGTAGAAAAGGAGCTACCGCCGGAAAGGAAAAATCCCTTGCTGCTGCGCTCGATACTTACGATACCCCGCATAACTCAGCACGGCTATAATTGCGGAACTAATGAGCAATCCGGCTGCCCTCCGGTCTGGTCCCTGAACAAACGGCACAAAGGCGCTCTCATCCTTTTCACGACCAAACAGCTTGTTTACCAACTCTTCACCATGGGCTACCATACTCTTCAATTGTGCGATGTCAGTCTGCTTGGCCGCAGTCAGCCCCTTTGTATGAGACAACCAGGCGTCCAACTGGGCGATCTCGTAAGGTTCTCGGCGAATCATTGCCGCAGGCCGGATCGTCTCGTAGTGCTCCTCCAGCAAGGCGTAGCGGCTTGCTATGATCGCGGTGCTTAACTGCTGATCTGCTGCAGTGGATAGCGCATCAATATCATTTTTTACGATTTTATAATACTGGAGCCATAAGGGTTTGGCTGGGTTGGCAAGACTGTCCGCCGCAAGTCGAAGTTTGGCAGAGGCCTGCTGGAGAGAATTATCATCACTTTTCACCCTAACGGCAGCTTCTTTCACTTCAACAATGGTCTCGGATAGGGCATGAATGCCTTCTACTGTCGTCTGGCCCTCAAAGGATATATGCTCCAGACCTTTACTGATTCGCAAAATACTGCCTCTAACCTCTTCAATATCATTATCCAAGGCATGTCGATACAGCAGGGCCGCTTCTTCATTTAATTGTTTTATTGAATTTTTGGCTGATACTTGCTGATCTGTATTTCCGTTCGCACTTGTACTTTCCGCCGATACGCTGTATGACAAGTTCGTCCAGAACAGTAGAGTCATGAACGACACCACCATCAATCCAGTTTTGATCCTGAACGTTCTCTTCATGGACATCCCTCCCACCATCAATGTATGGCAGGGGAGAGTTCCTTAGAACAAGCTTGCGTTATGAATTCAGGCCCGTTTGGCCTGTCTCAGTGCAAGCCACGCACTTAGAATGCTCACTAGTGTCAATCCGACGGTGAAATTGCGTACACCATCCAGATGGTCCATGAGCGATGCAGGCAGCCAAGGGAAAATGTCATAGGTATAATCCATCGTATCGTTTAGCAGCGTCCACAAGGCAGCAATCACCAAAGCCCCCCAACGGAACCCAAAGAATCTAACATACAAGAGCGCTTCAATAGCCATAGCACTATGAGATGCAATCAACATCCAATCCTGCCAATGTTGTGCCCCCCCCTGCATCCAGCCTGCAAAAATGATAGATACCGCCCATACACCGTACTTTACCGAAGTGACCACAGCAAGTGCCTGGATGACATGTCCAATTCGATTCAGGACCATCGATTTTGGCTTGTACAATACCCACAATAAAGATAACGTGAAGAACAAACTCGCTGTGGGACTGTCTGGCACAAACACAATCTGCCACAGTGGTTGCTGTGCCAGCGTATACTCCATTTGATCCCCGTACCATATGTATCCGTATACAGTTCCTAATGCGTTACACCAAAACAAGAGCCACAGGAAATAACGATTTGTTAGAAATTCCCGACTCCAAAAGTACGATAAAGCCACGTTCTCTGCCCCTTCCATCCTATGTGTTCTGCGTTCCAAAGAAAGGTGTTGCGAAAAACTCCTCAAAAAAACCTGACCGCATAAACGATCAGGTTTCACTGCTTATTTCGATTTTACTGTTCTGCCTTCTGTTTCGCAAGCCATTCCGCCAGGTGATTGATGTCATCATCCGTCAACCCTTGGGCAATGGCGTTGTCGTACTGAGCAGGCATGCTGTTATATCCTTCTTTGATAATCGTCAGGATTTCTTCCTGGCTGTGTTTGTCACCCACACCACGTAGAGAAGGTCCACCTGCTCCCTTCAAATCAGCGGCATGACATCCGATACACCCGGCCTTTTTGAAGGTATCCATTGCAGGGTCATCCTTCTCGACGATCGCCACTTCTTCTTTTTGACCTGGCGCATTGGAGGTAGGCAGACCCTGCAGATGTTTCTCCAGCGCTTCTTCCTCACGCTGAATATGTTCCGGCTTCTTACCGCTTGCTTCCAACTCATGCTCGTAGTGTGTCCACGCAACATTGGTCAGGTAGAATACGGCCATCACTGACAAAATCATCAGCGATGATGCAATCGGACGTTTGTAGAACCGTCTCTCCTTGCCTGTATCCAGAAACGGGGCGAGCAGCAGAGCACCGAAAGCGACTCCACTGACTCCAAGTACCCCCAACAGGACATAATCCCCTGAGGCATATGGGTATTTCAAATACTGATACAGAAACAGGAAATACCAGTCCGGCATCGGGATAACTGATGCACTTGGATTGGCCGGATAGCCCAGTGGTGCAGGCTCCGAAATCGTTAGTACCAAAATACCAACCAGTACAACGACACCAACCATCCATTCTTTCAGCAAGAAGTTAGGAATAAAAGCCTCTGATTTGCCGGGATACGCCGTGTAATCCGGTGGAGTTATAAACCCCGCTCCTTTACGGACGCGTGAGTCCCCGACGAAGATAATCTTTTCCTGGTCATCTGACTTGTGTCCGTGAGCCATGTCGATTCCTCCCTTCTCAGATTATAGTGGTCCCGAAATGCCCTGTCTGCGGATCATAATAAAGTGACCGACCAGAAGCACCAGAAGCACAGCCGGAAGGAAGAAGACGTGCAGGGCAAAGAACCGTGTTAACGTCTGTGCACCTACAATGGTTCCGCCTTGCAGGAATTCCTTAATGATCGGCCCCAGCCAAGGAACCGTATTCGCAATCTCCAGGGTAACCTTGGTTGCAAAGTAGGCTTTGTTATCCCATGGCAACAGGTACCCTGTAAGCCCGAGACCCAGCATGACAAAAAAGATCAGCATGCCGACAACCCAGTTCATCTCGCGCGGTGCTTTGTAAGAGCCGGTAAAGAACACACGCATCGTATGTAAGAACATCATAACGATAACCAGACTGGCTCCCCAATGGTGCATTCCGCGTACAATTTGGCCAAAGGCTACTTTGGTCTGCAAATACTCGACACTGGCGTAAGCATTAATAATATCAGGCACATAATACATGGTCAGGAACATCCCTGACAAAATCTGAATAACAGTGATAAAGAACGTCAATCCACCAAAGCAGTACACGAATGCGGAAAAGTGATGAGCCGGGTTTACGTGCTCTGGAACTTCATGATCCGCAACGTCCCTCCAGATTGGCGTGATATCGAGACGCTCGTCAATCCAGTCATAGACATTTTTAAACATCTGCGTTCACGCCTCCTATTTGACTCGGGTGTTCGGAATAATGTCGCCCAGATAAACCCAACCCTGATCCTCCTTAACCACATACTCATCCAGCGGCTTCGGGGCTACGGCAAGATTCTTGCCTTCTTTGGTATAATGCGCACCATGACATGGACAATGATATTCGTCGGGAAATTGCTTATCACTATTCCAACCTACGGTGCAGCCCAAATGTTTACAAATGGGTGAAAGCGCATAGATTTTGCCCTGTTCATCTTTCCTGATCCAGGCGATTAACGAAGCATTGCTCAAATACCAACCATCTTGCTGTTTCAGTTCAAACGTAAATTCTTGAGGTTCATTCGTAATTTTGCTGATTTCCGCTACTTTGACAGAGGTGCCTTCTCCCTTGTGCTGCAAAATCGGGTCCACCGCAAAACGGACCATGGGGAGTATTGCACCGGCGGCCATGTAGGCTGTAGCTCCACCAAGCGTGTACGTCAAAAACTGCCTGCGTGACATTTCCATGCGGCTTGGCAATTTCATCGAAGCTTCGTGCTGGTCATGCTCACTGCTCATACTGTCTCCAACCCCCTTTTTCAGCCAACTCTCTCAATCGTTTTCATTATCAGAAATTCCACGACTTACTAGAACATACATAATCATATAGTAGCCCTAGAACACCGTCAAGAATTTGTCACACATTTTTAAGGTTCATTTGTAAGCGTTATTAAAAAAATGTTGGTAAATTGTCACATTTGTCACATGAAGGTCATCTTTTCCATAACTCACGGATTTTCTCCCCAACAAAACGCGCAATCCCCTCTTCTCCTACCTCTTGGGATAAAATGGAACGGCTTAATGCCAGATCTGCTGAAGTTATTTGGCTCTGTTCCAACACACCATCAGATGACATTATAACCACATATTTGAAACCTGAAGATTTGAGTTGTTCGGATAAGGTATTTAATGCCATTGACATATCCGGACCAGCATAATGGAATGCAGGGTAAGTCATAATACGTCCTTTAAAAGGAATCTCCACCAGATCCAAAAAATCTCTAAGCCGCTCCAACGCCTCGGTTGCTTCAACCGGAGACTGCTTTCCCGTCAGGGCTGTGTATGGAATAAGGCATGTATCCAGATAGAGTTGCAGTTCCGCCCAGCTGTCTTGAGTCATCTCACTGAATTTCAATTCCCTAATTCCCCTCTCTATCCATTTTATTCCCATATTATATATGAGCTTATATTATAAATCCAGAGATTCATCCTTTACCCGTGTATAAATTATAGTGAACACAAAAAAGAAATGCGTTTTTCACGCATTTCCTGTGTTTAATTTTATTTGGATTTGCTCATCAGTTTATGGCCTTCAGTTCATCCGTCAGATTCCGGAAAGCTACTTCGTCTCCGGTAGCTAATGCCTTATCGATTTCCATATACAGCTTCTCGCTGCGCTGTTTACGAAGCGCGTCGTCCCACACCATCTCAGCAGCCAGCCCCAACATGACTTCATACGTAACTTTCATTTTATCCAATAGGATGCACCTCCAAAACGGATTTAAGAGCTCCTATACTCCTTTCCTTTGGCAACATAACCTAGTGTAGTCCTCGACATCCGCTCAAGATCTGCATCAGTCAACTCACGTATCACTTTGGCAGGTGTGCCCAAAGCAAGGGTATAGGGCGGAATTTTGGTATTTTCAGTAACAACAGAACCGGCCCCGATCAGCGTATATTCACCAATTTCGGCTCCATTGAGAAGGATAGCGCCCATACCAATCAGCGAACCTGTTCCAATACGACATCCATGGATAATCGCAGAATGCCCTACAGACACATCGTCGTCCAAAATCAAAGGCTGATTCATGTTGACATGTCCAACAGCATTATCCTGTATATTACATCGTCGTCCAATCACGATGGGTGCCAGATCAGCGCGCAGCACAGCATTGAACCAGATCGTAGATTCTTCACCCAGTGTCAGATCACCAATAAGTTTGGCTCCTTCAGCCATATATACCGAAGGGTGTAACCGTGGTTGCATACCTTTGTATGGAATTATCATAAGTATCACTCCTTAATTTGGGAGTGATTTTAGCAACTTGTCCTTCACTTGTCAAACATAACGGGTGTAATATCCCCGGACAGCGAACGACAGGATGACGCGAGGCGTGAACCCCAAGCTGTCATTTGTACTGTTCGCCCCTCTGCATGTTCCCCAATGCGAAGCATGCCTAGATGCAGCATCATTTTGAGGATCCTGTTGTCATAAATCGTCTCTGCAGTGTCGTAATAGAACGGCTGAATGTAGGGACCAATCTGGCGGAACAAAGACTCTGCTGTGGACCAGCCGGCTGCACATTCCCCTGTCCAGTACACTATGGAGGACAGATTCGGAATAGCACCTTTATAAAGTCTTAACCAAAACCTAAATAGCTGTATCATCTCGGCTGTTTTCTCCGCCCCCAGCTTGTCTTCACCGGAAGCTGACAATTTCAGCATTCCCTGTTCCTCGCGGACCAGACGATGATGAAAGGCGTAGTCATAGATGAACGCAAATCGGTCGGGGTAGTCTTTGAAAGAACGCCCATAACCGAATCTCCATCCGGCTTTACCCACCAGCGCCTCACTCACATGCAAATGCTCCATAATCTGCTGCTGAGAACGACGGTACATCATACCTTCTGCGTTTAATGCTATTTCATGCTGCTGGACGAATTGCAGGAACAGTTTGAGATCATCAGCAAGCAGATGGTATTCATCCCTGTAAACGGGAGGCTCGCTCGTTTGTGCAATGCCTGCCTTCAGGTGCGTGGCTAACACATCCCTAAATCTCATTTGCAGATCCTTGGGCACCTGATACAGGTATCTGGTCTGTTGGGTTGTACCATTGAACAACCATCCACTCTTCGTGAAGCGTACGATAAGATCACGTGGGCTGGCTCCAGCCTCGCTATCTTTTTTATCCATCGACTGACGAGCAATGGCGACAAGTTCCTCCATACCGAAGTATTGGCGGGCGTCAAACAGCAAGTTGTTCAAAAATCGCAGATCTACCTGATTTAGTTCGCGAACCTGCTGCTCAAAAAAAGGTCTGCTGCCCAATGTAGTGAGAATACTCTGGATGAGTTCATGTTTGGAATTGGGCTTACACTCGCACTGGTAATAGTCTGCTATTCGATTAAGCTGGCCGATATCGGCAAAAGTAAGCATATCCGCTAGATTCATGGGTCCATCGCCTCGCCCTTGACTACTTTTTGGCTGATGCTTCGGGGCCTGGAGTAGTTTGGTTTTGTAAACATCGTTGACGGAATTCCTATGATCTAAACCTCTTTTTTGCAAATCTTTTATGTTTTAACCATACTATGCCCGAAGTTGCCTGCTCAGAAGAAGAATGAGAGGTTCAAAATCATATAGAAATTGAACTAAAGAATAGGTACACTTGCCACTCCAATGACAGAACAACCTTCTGATCACTGTTGTTCCCAGATTTTTTGGATTCCCTTTTTTCAAAGGGGAAAATCCGAGGATAAAGGCGAAGCGTATGCTTACGATGCAGTTTTCTTTCAGAAAGCTTTTAGCTCCGCTTCCTCAGGTTATTTCTGTCCTCTCCGTTCTCGTGTTAATGATTATTTCAATCTCTATAGAATGCAGTTACACATTGCTAAAACGCAAAAAAACAACCTGAGCGTCGATCACTCAGGTTGTTTTGCCAGATCCAATGAAAGGTGTCGTGTACAGTTATAAAGCAATGGACTCCAATCTTCACGTTCCTTTTCCAGGATCGTAAGCGACAGGTTTCCAATTCGTTCCGTATAGCGGTCTTTAAACAAAGCTGACAGCAGATTCGCAAGGAAGGCGCCATGAGAGACAATCAGCACATTTTTGTTCTGATACGTCTCCCACAAATCCTCCAGAAAGCCCAAAGCACGCGTCTGAATTTCAGCAATCTGTTCCTGGCCTAAATCCAGCGTCTCCCAGGAAGCGCCCCAGCGAGCAACACGCTCTTCGGAGGTCAGACCTTCAATTTGACCAAACGCCCGCTCCTTCAAGCGTGCATCCGGCTCCAGCAAAGGAACATTCAATAGCCCGGAGATAATCTCTCCCGTCTCCTGAGCCCTGGAAAGCCCGCTTGTAATGATGTGGTCCCAGCGGTACTCTTCGGTAAGCAAACGTCTACCCAGACGCTCAGCTTGCTCACGACCTTCCGTATTCAGAGGTATGTCTGTTTGTCCCTGAATACGTCCCGCTGCATTCCAGTCTGTTAGACCGTGACGAATAAGCCCAATTCGCATCTCATCCCTCATTTCTCTATACGGTGAACGAAAGCTTTACCTAAGCACGTGCACCTTGTTTGCGTTTGTTCGTTGTACGATGCATACGTCCAAGAGAGAACAAAGCCATACCTATTGCAAGCAACGACAACCCCATCCAGTATTGAGGATACGCTGGGCCCATGCTCACAACGAAGGGCTCAATAATACTTCCTCTGTCTGCTCCCGTCATGTTGTACTTGTACAATCCGGAGGAAGAGGGCTCACTGCCCGCTACCCCTGTCTCCAATATACCCGTAGAGACCACGCTGGTCTGCTCAGCTTCTGTTACGTCTGGCTTAAACATCGCCATGTACAAAAAGCTGCATAAGAAAATTGCCAGGAACGCAGCAATCCACAAAGACATATGCTTGCGGATCACAGCAGAGAAACGATTAACCTTTGCCTCTTCCGGCAATAGCCATGGAGACTCCGCATAGATCCGTTCCATAACATTACGGTTCACTTTCTCTGCCTGTTGTTCTGTCACTGGGACCGGTATGCTGTGCAGCAGAATTTGAGCTTCTTCCCAAACCTCAAATTGCTGCGAGCAATCTTCACAACCAGCGAGATGAGCATGAAATGCAATCCGCTGAGGATGAGCTTCCGGCAAGTCCCAGACCAGTGCAAACAGTTCCTGGGCTTCATTGCAATTCATCGGTTCTTCATCCCTTCATATGGCTCGTAGACCGGTTCGAAGAAATAAGGTTCCAATTGAGTTTTTACGCTTGACCTTGCTCTGAACAATAACGATTTCACAGAACTGACGCTCTGCCCAAGAATATTTGCAATCTCCTGGTAGTCTAGTTGATCATACTCACGGAGTATAATGGCAGAACGCTGCTTCTCCGGTAAATTGTTAATGGCATCCCTAACCAGCATCACCCGCTCACTGCGCAATACAGCATGCTCTGGCGCATTCTCAGAAGGAGCAACAGGTACAATACCGCTCTCTTCCAGTGGAACACTCCCACTACGCTGTTTGCGAAGCTCACTCAGTACCGTATTTCTCGCAATGGTATATAACCAGGTTGAGAACGAGGCATCCACCTCTCGGAATGAGTGCAGACTGCGGAACGCCTTATAGAAAGTCTCAGAACAGAGATCTTCCGCAAGCAGCTCCATATTAGAACTTTTCAACATATGATATACGAAAGCCAGTATTTTACGCTGATAACGACTCATCAGCTCGGAATATAACTCCAGGTTACCTTCCTTGATCTCTCGAATCAACTGGGAATCCGTCATTTGAGTGCGACCCCTCCTCGCCCATCCATGTGCTTCTCCCCGTTCGACTCTATCCATGTATTACCGAACAGGCACAAAAAAGTTGCGGTTTTCACCGCATAAAACAGCGTTCAGCGCCATAACAGGCCTTCCCGCCAAATTCCCCTATGTAATGGCAATTTCCCCAACGTTTCTACATTAACAGTGTTTATTGTACAACGGCCTGCATCATCCTGGCAAATCCATGGCATCCATTGAAGCCCGACCAGTCATTATTATGCAGCCATTTTCTCGTCCATGACTTCAATTTGATCCCTTTTGTGAAGCCACTCTTATATTGGACGAACGAAGACCCAAAAAAGTTTAAGTGAAAACGAAATAAATTTAAAATTTCAAAAGAATTTCGTTATAACATTTTTTTTAAAATGTACCAATCAACTTCACTTCACTTCACTTCACTTCACTTCACTTCACTTCACTTCACTTCACTTCACTTCACTTCACTTCACCAAGCATTCTCTAAGTTTTATACCCCTTTATGCAAGGATTATATTTCCTTAATTTACGAATGTTATAATTACTTTAAACAATTTTACTCAAAGTGTTGACAAAATGAAAACGTATACATATAATAAAAGTACAGTATGGTTTCTCTCCACTCCTATCCAATAACTGTATTGCTCCACGTGAGCAATGGCCGCTTATGTAAGCGGTCTTTTTTTTGCCCTTTTTTAGAACATGTCCTGTAACAGTTAGTTTTCAACATAAAAAAAGAGGGCTTTCGCCCCCTTTCAAAAGCCTAAACCCACACTTGATATCCCAGGGAATCCAGCAACGTTTTGGCACGTTCCATTTCTTCTTCCTGCCTGAACGACAAACGCATAATACCCGGCACATCGACTCGGTTCTCAATAATCTCCATGTTGCTTAAGTTAATATCATTCGCCCCAAGCTCGGTGGCAATCTTGCCGATCATCCCCGGCGCATCCTGCACATCCGTATAAAGATCAAACAACGACGATATCATGCCTTTCCGTCGTTCTGGCAGCACACTACGGAACTCACGTGCCTGACGGAACGCATCCTCAATGCCCTCACCATTCTGTTGCTCCAGCATTTCGGTGAAAGCCGTCATCTGGCTATTCCAGTCCTTAAGCAAGCCCAGCAGCACCTCACGGTTGCTCAGCAGGATATCTCTCCAGACAATGGCGTCACTGGAGGCAATCCGAGTGATATCCCGGAAACCGCCTGCAGCCAGCATTTTGTACAAAGGGTTCGATTCATTATATTCACGCACCTGGTTCACCAGCGCAACTGCAATAACATGTGGCAAATGACTAATCGCTCCCACAATGTCATCATGAAGCAGCGGCTCTACACGGACAATTTGGGCACGGGTATACGCAAGTAGGTCAGATAACCTGTCGTATGCTTCCTCAGGTACATGTTCTGAAGGGGTCAAGACATAGTATGCATTCTCGAATAACACAGCCGAGGCTGCATCCACCCCTGCACGCTCAGATCCAGCCATTGGATGACCGCCAATAAAGTATGCATCATGCATGCGGACATGCTCAGCACAGGCTGCGATGGACGCTTTGGTGCTTCCCACATCCGTAATAATACATCCTTGTTTCAGAGGAAGCTTAACCAATTGTTCAAAATAGGATTCAAGCAGCCCAACAGGTACGCACAAAAAAATAAAGTCGGCATCCTGCACCGCTTCCTCCAGAGAGAGCGTAGCATCATCCACTACCCCACTCGCTATGTACTTGTCCTTCAGTTCAGGCAGGTGAGCGTAGCCCATCACCGTAACACCAGGCTTGTCTTTGAAGCAAAGCGCCAGTGATCCGCCGATGAGCCCTACACCGATCATTGCAATTTTTAATTTCATGGGTCCTCACTCTTTTCATCGCCAGATTTAAAGGCGTGCTACCGCCTTCTCAGCCAGCGTGTTCTCCAGTGCCGTGACAAAAGCACGGTTCTGTTCTGTTGTACCAACGGACACACGAATGTATGTTGGATATACATGGAATCCAGGACGAACAATGATGCCTTGTTTCAACAGCGACTGGAACGCCGTTGCAGAAGGCATGTCCAGATCAACCATGATGAAGTTCCCCTGCGAAGGGAAGAACGGCAGCTCTAGCCGCGTGAATTCATTCTGCAGGTAATCACGCTCTATCGCATTTTTTTCCGCGCACACTTGGACAAAAGCCTGATCCTCAAGCGCAGCCTTCGCCGCAGCCTGACCGAAACGTGATGTGTTGAACGGTTCACGCACACGGTTGATCAGATCGATCACTTCCGGGCGTGCAATACCGTATCCAATACGCAGTGAAGCCAGGCCATAGATTTTGGAGAATGTCCGCAAAATGACCAGGTTAGGATAACGCTCAATCATAGAGACACTTTGTGGGTACGCCTCATCCGTTACAAACTCATAATAGGCTTCATCCAGCACAACCATAACATGGGATGGTACACGGTCCATAAATGCAGTCAATTCCTGCTCAGAGATGATTGTACCCGTTGGATTATTGGGGTTACAAACCCAGACCGCTTTGGTCTTGTCATTGATTTGTGCTAGCATGGCAGTCAGATCATGAGTTCCATCTTTAAGGGGTACTTCAATGCTCACAGCACCTTCGATATCAGCATTGCTTTTGTATACAGAGAACGTCTGGTCAGCCATGATGTTCTCATCTCCCGGGAGGAAAAATGCACGAGTGATCAGCGCAATGATTTCATCCGATCCACAACCAAAAATCAGATTACTCGGCTCCACACCGAGATGATTTGCCAGCACTTCAGTCAGTTCGGTAGAACTGCCATCCGGATATATGCTTACATTGACCAATTCTCTGGTGATCGCTTCAAGTGCGGCAGGAGAGCTTCCATATGGGTTTTCGTTGGAGGCCAGCTTGATCACTTGCTCCAAACCCAGTTCACGTTTCACTTCTTCAATCGGTTTGCCCGGTTTATATACAGGCAGATTGACAATCTGGGACTTTGGTTTCAACCCGACCGCCTCCTGTTTTTAAAATAGTTATGGACATGCATCAGTATGAACTGAGCATGCCCCAGGGATGTAACATCATTTAATCCCTATCCTTTTAATTGTGCCACAAAGTTGCGAATTTGCAACAGTCCTGCCTGACGAGTATCCGGGTTTCCAAGAAGAGGGATGGCTTCCTCCACCTGACGAACGATAGCACTGCCTACAACAACGCCGTCACAAATCCGGGAGAAACGCGCTACCTGCTCGTGACTGGAAATGCCGAAGCCAACAGCGACCGGAAGATCTGTCAGACTCTTTACAGTTTCAATGAAGCTCTCTACCCCATCGAAAAAGGAAGCTCTCTCTCCCGTAACACCCAGAGAAGAGACACAATAGATAAAACCACGTGCTCCCGTGACAATACGCTCGATTCTTGCGTTGGACGTAGGGGCTACGAGCGGAACCAGATGCACACCTGCAGCATCCGCACGGCGTCGCATATCCTCTGCTTCCTCAATCGGAAGATCCGGGATGATCATGCCGCTGATCTCATGTTTGACCAACTCGTCAAAAAACACATCCAGTCCTGTCTGCAATACCGGATTATAGTAGGTAAACAGCACAAAAGGTAGTTTCACACCCGCGGCACGAGCTCTTGCTGCGGTTTCCATACAAGTCCGAATCGTGATCTGACTTTTCAATGCACGCTCGGAAGCACGCTGGATTACTGGTCCATCCGCGAGCGGATCAGAATAGGGGACTCCGAGTTCCAAAATGTCCGCCCCGGCCTGTTCCAATTCCTTAATGATTTCCACCGTCGTATCCACATCCGGATCTCCAACCGTAAGGAATGGAATAAGTGCTGTACGGTTCTGTTCTTTCAGTTGCCGGAAGGTCTGGTCCATCAGGTTCATGCCAAGTCCCCTCCTGTATATTTCATAATCGATTCAACGTCTTTGTCACCACGACCGGAAAGACAGATCACAACGATATCATCAGCGCTGAGTTCAGGCGCAAGCTTGACGACCTGCGCAACAGCATGGGCTGACTCCAAGGCGGGGATAATGCCTTCTGTTCGGCTTAGCAACTGCAGAGCATCCAATGCCTCCTGATCCGTAATCGGGACATATTTTGCCCGTTCGATATCCTTGAGATAGGAATGCTCAGGACCAACACCCGGATAATCAAGTCCCGCCGAAATGGAATGGGCTGGCTGAACCTGTCCATATTCATCTTGCAGCAGATAACTCATTGAACCCTGGAATACACCATGTGTCCCCTTACTCATCGTAGCCGCATGGAACTCGGTGTCCACCCCTTTACCTGCTGCTTCAACCCCAATAAGCTTCACATCCTGATCGCCAATAAACGGATAGAACATGCCGATGGCATTACTTCCGCCGCCTACAGCTGCAACAATCACATCCGGCAGCCGTCCTTCAATCTCCTGAATCTGACGACGTGTCTCATCACCAATCACTCGCTGGAAGTTACGCACCATCATTGGATACGGATGAGGGCCTACTACCGATCCAAGCACGTAAAAGGTATCCTCCACATGACTAACCCAGTAGCGCAGCGCCTCGTTACCTGCATCTTTCAATGTCCGTGTACCAGATGTCACCGGAATGACTTCTGCTCCTAGCAGCTTCATGCGAAATACGTTCAATTGTTGTCGTTGTGTATCTTCTTCGCCCATAAACACTTTGCATTCAAGACCCAGCAAAGCAGCAACTGTTGCCGTGGCGACGCCATGCTGACCTGCACCGGTTTCGGCAATGACTTTCTTTTTCCCCATCCGTTTAGCCAGCAATCCCTGTCCAATAGCGTTATTGATCTTGTGCGCTCCTGTATGGTTCAGGTCTTCACGTTTCAGATAAATTTTGGGTCCACCCAAGCGGCGGGACAGTTGCTCTGCATGGTATAGAGGCGTTTCCCGTCCAGAATACTCGCTTAACAGATAATTCAGTTCCTTATTGAATTCCTCGTCTTCGGAGAAGTGGCTGTACGCTTCCTCCAGTTCGATCAGAGCGTTCATTAGTGTCTCAGGTACAAAGCGGCCTCCGAAGGGACCGAAACGCCCGTGTTGATCCGGCAATTGATGTGTCATGCCTGCTTCACCCTTTCTACAAATGCTGTTATTTTCGCAATGTCTTTCACACCTTCGGACTCTACGCCGCTGGATACATCGACGCCGTCCGGTGCATATGTCTGTATCAGTTGTTGCACATTATCTGGCTGTAACCCTCCTGCCACGAACAACGCGATTCCATGTTTTCTTGCCCATTCGGCATAGAAAGGAATTCGTTCCCATGCAAAGGTTTTACCGGAGCCCCCACCGTAGAGAGGATCAAACGTATCGAGCAATATGGCGTCCACCACATTTTTATATGGATCAAGTGCCATCAAGGCAGTATCGTCAGCTAATGAACCTGTTTCATCCTTGGGAAAAGAGAAGGCCTTGAACACTTCGGTCCCGAAGCGTTTCTTCACCTGTTCACAAAATTCCGGCGATTCCTGTCCATGGAGCTGAATGACATCCAGGAGTGAAATCTTCATGATGCTCTCCAGCTCTTCGAGCGTGGGATTCACGAAAACACCTGCCAGCTTCGGCCGATCGAACTTCGTCCAGTCCAAGAGAACCATTCTTAGCTCGGCACCCTGTTCAGGTGTAATACGACGACGGGATGGGGCAAAGACAACACCAATGTAATCCACAGGCAAGTTTATCATCGATTTTAGCACTTCAACGTCCTGAAGTCCACATATTTTTACAGCCGCTGCCGGCCGGTTTCTCAGATCTACCTCTCTGCTGCTTGCGCCGTCATGATTGAATGCATTCATGCTTTTGGTCCCATCAGTTCGTATACCGCAGCCTCAACATCGTCCTTACGCATCAGATGCTCCCCAACAAGAATACCGTGTACACCTGCCTCAATAAGAGATTCCAATGGCTGAGGGCCGTCAATTCCACTTTCGCTGATTAATGTCACACCATCCGGTATCAGGTCCATCAAATCCAGCGTAGTGTTCAGACTGGTTTCGAACGTTTTCAGATTGCGGTTGTTGATACCTACAAGTGTTGCCTGCGGAATATCGAGTACTTGCTCCAGTTCGGAACGGTCATGAACTTCAATTAAGGCATCAAGCCCCAAACTTTTGGCAAACGTCAGATATTGACGCATCTGTTCCGGTGTCAGAATACTCGCAATCAGCAAAACGGCATCCGCGCCAAGCAGCCTTGCCTCGGCAATCTGTCGTTCATCTATAATAAAATCCTTACGCAGCAGCGGGATGTTCACAGCCTGATGAATGGCCTGCAAATATTCGCTATTTCCCTGGAAATAAGAAACGTCAGTCAATACCGATATACAATCCGCTCCAGCCCGTTCATATGCAGAAGCAATCTCTACCGGATGGAAATCAGGACGAATCAGTCCTTTGGACGGAGATGCCTTCTTCACTTCGGCAATCAACCCCAGCTTACGGTTACGTCTCTCTGATAAGGCACGCTCGAATCCACGCGTATGAGGTAATGCCTCTATCTTTTTCAGTGCATCGTCCATCTGAAATGTTTGTGCGAGAACTTCAACTTCTTTATGTTTGGTTGCTACGATTCGATCAAGATACATGACTGTACGCCTCCGTTGTATGAATTAACTGTTCCAACTTCTTGGTAGCCTTGCCAGAGTCTACAGCTTCTGTCGCCATCAACACACCTTCTGCAATGGTATTTGCTAGACCGGATACATAGATGCATGCCCCGGCATTTAACAGCACGACATCGCGGTATGCGCTTCGTTCTCCCTGGAAGATCCTTTTAATAATTTCGGCATTCTGAGCCGCATCTCCTCCAAGAACCGATTCCAGTGGATGTAACGATAATCCCATATCACGTGGATCAATGTCATACGTATGCACTTCACCATTACGCAGCTCGGATACCTGGGTCGGTGCGGAGATGCTGATTTCATCCAAACCATCATGGCTGGCTACGACCAAAGCTCTTTTCAGTCCCAGACGATTCAGCACTTCTGCAATCATCGGTGTCCGGCTACGGTCATATAAACCAAGCAATTGTCGATCCGCTCCCGCAGGGTTAGTTAACGGTCCAAGCATATTAAAGATTGTACGTACACCCAGCTCTTTTCTTGGTGCAGCTGCATGTTTCATGGAAGGATGATACACCTGAGCAAAACAGAAACAGATTCCGATCTCATCGAGACATTGTCTCGCCTGCTCTCCGTCCAGATGAATATTCACGCCCAATGCTTCAAGTACATCCGCACTGCCTGCCTTACCTGAGGCAGAGCGATTGCCATGCTTCGCGACCCGGACAGACACTGCAGAAGCAATGATAGCCGATGCCGTTGAAATGTTGAACTTATGAATACCCGAACCCCCTGTTCCACAGGTGTCCAGCAGTCCATTGCCGTCAGTCAGAATCCTTCCGCCCTGCCCACGCATGGCTTCGGCAAAACCCGTGATTTCATCCACCGTTTCCCCCTTCATCCGCAAGCCCATAAGCAAACCTCCGATTTGAGCCGGAGTGGCTTCACCTCTCATGATGGAGTACATCAAATCGCGTGCTTCCGCTTGCTCCAGATGGCTGCCCTCCAAAATTTTGGCAAGGCCATTCTTCATGGCTTCCGCATGACTAACTTCAGTTGCGAATCGCTCGGATTCTTCATTCATGACTGGGTTCATATTCATTTCCGGTCTCTCCTCTCTCAGTTTTGTGCAGCCGTGGCTGGGGTAACAAAATAATCGGCGTTGGCAAGTTTCAACGTGTGATCCTTCTCTTTGGCTGGAAACATCGCTTCTGCTGTACGAATCGCCTTCAGCAACGCTTTGGCTTTATTTACGGTTTCTTCATATTCATTCTCAGGCACCGAATCCCATACGATTCCAGCTCCAGCCTGCACATACGCTTTTCCTTTTTTGAAAATAATCGTTCGGATCGTAATACAAGAGTCCATGTTTCCCGAGAAACCAAGATAACCGATAGCACCTGCGTAAGCACCCCGTGCTTCTTTTTCCAGTTCTGCGATGATCTCCATCGCACGCAGCTTCGGCGCACCGGATACCGTCCCCGCTGGCAAGCATGAAAGAAATGCATCAAAGAAATCCTTGTCATCTCTAAGCTCACCTGTAACGTTAGACACCATGTGCATGACGTGAGAATATCGTTCAATTTCCATGAACATGTCACATTTCACACTTCCGAAGGTAGATACACGTCCCAGATCATTACGTCCCAAATCGACAAGCATCAGATGTTCTGCACGTTCCTTCTCATCCTGCAATAGATCTGCGGCCAAGGCACGATCTTCTGCTTCCGTAGCTCCTCTTGGGCGAGTCCCCGCAATTGGTCGTGTCTCTACGCGGTTTCCATCCACTTTTACCAACGCTTCCGGTGATGTCCCAACAATAATCTCATCGTCCATTTTCAGATAATACATGTAGGGTGATGGATTCAACGTCCGAAGTACGCGATATACGTGCAGCGGAGAAACTTCGGTATCAATATGGAAACGCTGGGATAATACCACTTGAAAAATATCTCCTGCCCGAATGTACTCTTTGGCCTGCTCTACATTCCCGATAAACTGTTCCTTCGTCAGATTGGATCGAATATCCCCCAGATCCACGTCTCCTGGAATGGAACGCGGGTTCAGGTTCTCCCCAGGTCCTTGCTGCTGCAAGCGTTCAGCGGCTTGTTCCAGCTTCTCAGAAGTTAAAGCATACGCTTGGCGGATATCATCATCCGTTGCACCGTCTTTCACGTGCACATTGCCCACGAGTAGCATCTGCTGCTTCACATGGTCAAACACGATAATCTGGTCACAGAACATGAATCGAATATCATCCATTTTCAGATCATCCAGCGCGTGGGCCGGGAGCTTTTCATAATATTGCAGCAGATCGTATCCAAAGAAACCAATCGCCCCACCTGTAAATGGCGGGAGTTCATCATCCTTCGGACTGCGATACTTACGCAGCAGCGCTTTGAGTTCTTCAATCGGTTTGCCTGGAAGCTCTCGAATCTGTCCCGCTTCTTCTACCACAATCCGGCCTTTTTTGGCCGAGATCATCAGGAACGGATCTGTACCGATGAAGGAATATCTCGCCCATTGAATACCACCCTCCACACTTTCCAGCAGAAATGCCCGGTCGTTGTCAGCATAACGGCGAAAAATCCGAATCGGGGTCTCCATGTCTGCCAGAATCCGTTTGACTACCGGAATCAGATTATATTCATTCGACATTTTCAGTACTTGATTAACGTTTGGCGTTATCATTAGATCACGTCCTTTCAGATTAGGTAGAAGAAAAAGTAATATATACAACAAAAAAACCTCTACCATCAGGTAGAGGTTTGGTTATAAGCTGTTTCAACAAGTTGTTGCTTCATAAATAACACGTCCCTATACATACATCCTTACCGAATTATCACACAGGTTGTTGTATAGATGCATCATACATCCATCAAATACAAAGGAAATGTATCGGCATACACGAATCTCATCCATGGCATTCATTCTTTCATAAAACCATGAGGATATCGGTCGTGTTATACCAAAACAAAACGATGTCGCTAGACACGCTTGCTTTCCTTCATCCTGTATCAAATAATCCCGTAGCACGACGTACCGCGAGTCAGTTGACCGGCTTCTGTTGCTCCGGTTACCACCCGCTGGACTCTGCTATATACTCCACTCAGCTCAGCTGCTCTCAGCTCAATCTCTTCTCTACTCAACTGGTTCTCACTATACAACATTCCGAATGGTTTGACAACCATTCTAATCTTACGAATTGGAAGGTGCAGCCAAATCAGGCCGTAGAGACTGTGCACCGTTTAGATACACATGGTTGATTTCATTCTGACCTTTTGCTGTATTAACGTGTACCATAAAACGAATGCACTGTGGCAAGGCACCTTCAACTGGAACTTCCAGCGCACACATCAAGGGAACAAGCTCCCAGCCATCCAACTGTCGAATGGCCTTTGCCGGGAAAGCTGCATCCAGATCTCCAGTCATCGTAATCCACACACTGCAAATATCTTCGGGTGTGATCTCGTTACGATCCACGATTTCCTGCAATAGTACAGCCGTTTCTTTCAAAATATGCTCTTCGTTGTTATGCGTGACCGTTGTGGCCCCGCGAATTCCCCGAGTAACCATGCTTTTAATCTCCCTTCTTAAGTAATTCAATGACCTCACGCACTGCTGTTACCGGTACATCCTTCACAATTCTGGCAGCGCCGATCCGGTCAGGAATAATGAAGACCATATGACCCTCACGAAACTTTTTGTCGTGCATCATCGCATCCATTAATGCATCCGTATCCAGATGTTCGGGCATCGTCACCGGTAGCCGCAGTGAACGCAGCATACGAACCGTATCGTCATATAGCCCTGCTGGGGCTCCCAATTTCTCGCCAAGCAATGCGGAGCCCGCCATACCAATCGAGATGGCTTCACCATGCAGGAATTCGCCGTAACCGGCAATCGCTTCAATGGCATGACCAATGGTATGACCCAGGTTTAACAATGCACGTTCACCATTCTCACGTTCGTCTCGAGATACAATCTCTGCCTTGATACTACAGCCACGTTCCAAACCATATTCCAGAGCTTCAGGATCAAGAGCGAGCAGATCCTCTGCATGCTCCTCACACCAATATGCAAAAGCTTCGTCCCGAATCAGTCCATGCTTCAGCATCTCTGACAAACCAGCCGAGACATCGCGGGGCGGCAAAGATTGGAGCGTATCCACATCATAGAGCACCAGCTCTGGCTGATGGAATGCACCGATCATATTTTTAGCCAGCGGATGATTGACAGCCACCTTGCCGCCAACACTGCTGTCATGCGCGAGGATCGTCGTAGGCACTTGTACAAACTTGATTCCACGCATATATGTAGCTGCGACAAAGCCAGCCAGATCCCCCACTACACCGCCGCCTAGAGCAACAATAGCCGAGCTACGATCCAGTTTGCCTTCAATGGCGATAGTCATCATATCCTGATATACCGAAAGGGATTTCGATGTTTCACCAGATGGAACAACTGCGGAGACGACTGTAAAACCAGCCGTACGCAGCGTTTGCTCCAGATCGGTCAAGTATTTGGGGGCTACATGCTCATCAGTAATAATGAGTAGCGGGCTTTTTTTGGTTAAGCCATATTGCTCAAAATATTGAGGCGCTTGAGCCAACAGGCCGCTGCCAATCAGAATTGGATAAGAGCGCTCCTCCAACTGCACTGTCAGCTGGCGCATCTTAGTAATTCTCCAGTTGATTATTGTAGTTGGCAAAGTTCGCGCGGATTTCCTCCATGGAGTCTCCGCCAAATTTCTCAAGGAAAGCTTTTGCAATTTCCCAGGCTACTACATGCTCCATAACGACACTAGCTGCCGGAACAGCACATGCATCAGAACGCTCAACCTGAGCTGTAAATGCTTCTTTGGTATCGATATCCACACTTTGAAGCGGTTTGTACAACGTAGGAATAGGTTTCATAACCCCACGCACTACGACAGGCATGCCGTTCGTCATTCCACCCTCGAATCCGCCCAGACGGTTGGTAGCTCGGTGGTAACCACGCTCTTCACTATGAACGATCTCATCATGCACCTGAGAACCACGAATCGTTCCGGCTTCGAACCCGATTCCAATTTCCACACCCTTGAATGCGTTAATGGACATGACACCCTGTGCAATTCGTGCATCCAGTTTGCGGTCATATTGTACGTGGCTCCCGAGACCTACAGGCACACCCTCAACGATACATTCCACGATTCCACCGATGGAGTCACCTTCCTGCTTGATCTGGTCGATGTAGGCTTCCATCTTCTTCTCGGTTTCTGCATCGGTCACACGTACGGAGGAGGCTTCTGTCACTGCGATCAGTTCATCGATCGGCAGATCTTGATAAGGAGCTTCAATTTCTCCGATACGCAATACACGTCCAGCGACTTTGATTCCGAATTCAGCCAGGAATTGACGTGCAATAGCACCACAAGCTACACGCACCGTCGTTTCACGGGCACTGGAACGTTCCAGTACATTACGCAAATCTTTCAGGTTATATTTGAGTCCGCCATTCAGATCGGCATGGCCTGGACGCGGACGATGAACGCGGCGTTTCTCTTCGTCACTGCCTTCAATCGGCTCAATATTCATAATATTCTGCCAGTGTTTCCAGTCATTATTTTGTACAACCAGGGCTACGGGAGCACCCGTTGTATATCCGTGACGGATACCACCAACGAAATTGGCTTGATCCTTCTCAATTTGCATGCGACGTCCACGACCATAGCCTTTTTGGCGGCGGTGAAGCTGAAAATTCAGCTCTTCAAAGTCAATATTCAGATTGCTTGGCAAGCCTTCAATAATTGCGGTTAATTGGGGTCCGTGCGTCTCCCCTGCGGTTAAATAGCGTAAACTCATAATACGTTCCCCCTTTAAACTGTTAAACTTCACATTGCTAAAATCCCATAATTTCTTTGCTTATTATAGTATAGCTGACCGGCTTTGACAAGAAAGCCAGTCGTTTGTTGTCCTAAAATGGATTGGACTCGATTGGGGATTGATTGAGATTCCGACGTGTCAGAGAAATATCCATTCATCCATTATGAAAATAACCGTCTGGACACATATACATGTGCGCACCAGACGGTTATGAAATCAATTGAACTTATTTTTTGCGATAAAAGAATGTTTCTGCTGTCTCGAGGCCATATTGTCCAGGGGAAAAAATCTGTTCCGTACTGCCTACGAACAAAATACCACCTGGACGCAAACTGGTTGCAAACTTGTGATACAACAGGTTTTTGGCTTCCTCGGTAAAATAGATCATGACATTTCGGCACACAATCAGATCATACCCCTCGTCAAAACGATCCAACAACAGATTTTGCTTCATGAATTTGACCGAGCTTTTCAATTGTTCATCAATACGATACACCAAGCCATCCTGCTTGAAGTAACGGTTAGCCGTATCCTTCGGTACATCTTTGAGCGAGCGTTCCATATAACGCCCTTCCTTAGCTTTGGCGAGAGCACCTTCATCCAGGTCACTTGCCGTAATGGAGCTTCCCTTGAGAATGCCCATCGTATCCAGGATCATCGCCAAAGTGTATGGTTCTTCGCCTGTGGAACAAGCGGCACTCCACACTTTAACACCGCGTTTAGAACCCAGCAAATCGGGCAGGATTTCATCACGCAGCACCTCCCATCGATTCGGGTTACGCCAAAATTCCGAGACGTTAATGGTCATCCGATCCAGAAACTCAAAGAACAGGGACTTGTCCTTCTGCATGGCATCAAAAAAGTTAGAAAACGTATGAAATCCGTTTTTGTTACGAAGTGTGGTCAGCCTTCTTTTCATCTGGCCTTCCTTGTATTGAGCAAGATCAATGCCTGTGCTCTCTTTAATTTTCCGAATAAATCCGGAATAATCCGGGTCTAGTAATTGTTCCTGCTCCAGCATCGTATCACCCTTCTGGCTAAAAAATTACAACCAGGCTGCGATGCTCTTGTCGTACGTTACCAGCTCATCCGGAGCAAAGAAGTTTGCTGCTTCACGAGAGGCACTTTCCGGTGAATCTGCCCCATGAATCAGATTATGCGGTGTGTGGCTGGCGAAATCTCCGCGAATCGTACCCGGAGCCGCTTCCTTCACATTGGTTTTCCCGATGACGATGCGCGCAAGCGCCACGATGTCGTCGCCTTCCCACACCATAGCAAATACAGGTCCAGATGTGATAAAACGAACCAAATCATCGAAGAACGGTTTCCCCTCATGTTCAGCATAATGGCGTTTGGCCTGATCTTCAGACATCTGCACCAGCTTGCCTGCCACCAACTTAAATCCTTTGTCTTCCAGACGGCTAACGATACGCCCTATCAAACCACGCTGCACACCATCCGGCTTCACCATCAAAAATGTACGATCCATCGGCTCACTCCTCACTCACGGTTCAAAGTTATTTCATTATGTAAACGTAATCTCTTTGATTGTAACATACATGTCCAAATCCTCCCAATGAGGAATATCACACGAACGTTAATTTTTAGTGAGAACATATACACAAGGACCTTCTTCATTCATAAAAGATGCCCCGTCCATATTAGAGTGTGATCAAACATATTAATGCGTACGTTTGACCACAAAATGAGCGATATCCCGCAGGTTTTTGGTGGTCTTGATGTTAGGCAGTTGATCCAGAGCATCGAGCGCTTTCTTCATATATCGGTCAGCCAGGGCTTCTGCTTTAGCAATTCCTTGACTTTGGCGAATCATTCCTATTGCATCCGATGCACTCGCCCGTCCCTCCTCGTGTTGGATGCGGGTTATCTCCTCCAACAAAGGTTCACGCAAATTGGTCTCCTGCAATGCATACAGGACAGGCAGCGTAATATTCCCCTGCTTCATATCACTGCCTGGAGGCTTGCCCAGTTGTTTCTCGGTACCAACCAGATCAAGTACATCGTCCTGAATCTGGAACGCCATACCCACATTGTAACCGTAGGTGTACAGCAACGAAGATTCATGTTCCGGTGCACGTGTAGCCAAAGCCCCCAACTGGCAACTCACTGCAATTAGAAGAGCCGTTTTGCGACGAATTCGCAAGAGATAGTTACGTACACTTTGTCCTGTATTGAAAAAGTCACGAATTTGTTCCATCTCACCGATGGACATCTGCACCATCGCTTTGGCCAGAATACGGTGTATCGCCGGATCGGACAGACCCGCAGTCATTTCAAGTGCCTTGCCGTAAATATAATCTCCGGTGTACATGGCAATCCGATTATCCCATTTGGACTTCACGGTTGGTTTACCTCGCCGTGTCGCGGCATTGTCAATAACATCATCGTGAACCAGAGAAGCCGAATGAATCAGTTCCAAGGGAACCGCTACAAGCTTCAGACGTTCAATGTCGTATGTACCGAATTTCCCACCGAGTAACACAAATACCGGCCGCAACCGCTTACCTCCTGCCTTTAGCAGGTGAAGTGACGTTTCGCTCAGCAGCTTCTGTTCTCCCTGAACACTGCGATAGAGCTCTTTTTCAATGTAGTCCATGTCTTTTTTTAACAACCCGAAAATATCCAATAGTTTCATTCGTTCACCCGTGTCAGCGTATTGTCAGTCCATAAATCCATGCTTACCTTCCCCTCCAGCAAGTCGGGCCTGCAGGCATAACGAAAAACCAGGGCTTGCCTTTCCTGCTTGTATTCTTCTAAGACGTGCTGCTTTCTTTGAATGTCAAGGACGACATCCGGGAATTAAACTCTGCGACTTGTTCTGAAACATAATTACAGAAGCTGCCGGAGCATGGGTCAAGGCTGTGGTCACATCCAAACATCACCATCAGCGCTCACCAATACCCCGGGATTCAGGGATGGTCAAGAAATCCCTACACTTCATCAGCAGATCAATGTGTAAGGAACTCCACCTATCCCCGTTCATCCGGTTCTCCCCACCTTGTAAACAGTTGATGTGGGATGCGCAGGCTATCGAGCACTTTACCCACCAGGAATAGAATCAACTCGTCCATCGTCTGGGGTTTGTAATAAAAAGCGGGCATGGCCGGTATCATTCGGACACCGAGCCTGGAGAGCTTCAGCATATTCTCCAGATGGATTGCATGCAGCGGCGTCTCGCGCGGCACCAGAATCAGTGTTCTTCCCTCTTTCATCATGACATCGGCAGCCCGGGACATCAGATTGTCCGACGTCCCTTGTGCGATGGATGAAAGAGTACCCATGGAGCATGGCATGATAATCATGCCTTCGGCCAGGAAAGAACCACTTGCGATGGAGGCACCAATATCACTAACGGGATGATAGATCAGGGAACCCGCCCGACCGCTGAATTTTTCTTCCAGTACACGGTCCCGGTTCGTAACATCCCAGTCCATTTCTTCTTTCAATACACGCCAGCCAGCATTGGATATGACCAAATGCACGGTGTATTCTAGGTCAAGCAGCGTTTCTATTAATCTGATGCCATATATACTTCCACTGGCCCCGGTAATTCCGACAACAAGTCGTTTATTGTCCGGTTGCTGCATCTTTATTTCACCGCCAGATCAATTAAAGTAAACGTAAATACAACTAGGCTCAGCACACTGTTCATCGTGAAGAACGCAGTTTGTACTCGGCTCATGTCATTTGGTGATACGATATAGTGCTCATAGAAAAGAATACCATAAGTAATCAGCATCCCTGCACCATACCACCAGCTCAGATCTGTCATCAGTAACAATGCTAGAAAACCAACCGCTGTAATCACGTGAAAAACCTTGGCAATCTGCAATGATTTGTTAAGACCGAAACGGGAAGGTATAGAATGAAGGCCCTCTCCCTGATCAAACTCCAGATCCTGACATGCATAGATGATATCAAAGCCAGCAGTCCAGAACACAATCGTAACGTACAGCACAACTGCTGTCCAATCCATCGTACCCGTTACAGCTACCCAACCGCCCAGCGGAGCCAGACCGATAGTCATCCCAAGAACGATGTGGCATAGCCAAGTGAAACGTTTGGTATATGAATATAATACCAGCATAAATACAGCTATTGGCAACAGCTGCATGGATAACACATTAAGGTTGGATGAGGCCCAGAACAAGAGTACAAATGACAATACGATAAAGATTACAACCTCACCGTTTTTCAACAAACCAGCCGGAATTGCTCTCATCGCGGTACGTGGATTTTTCTTGTCTATCGCCTGGTCAATCATACGGTTCAAGCCAAAAGCTGCGCTCCGTGCACCAATCATGGCCAGTAGTACCCATACAATCTGCATCCAGGTCGGGAATGTATCATTTACTACCATGGAACCGAGGATGGCTCCCATAAATGCAAAAGGTAAAGCAAAAAGCGTATGTTCAATCTTGATCATTTCTAAAAAGATGCGAATTTTCCTAAACATGCTGATTCTCCTTGGTTCCAATATGCAGTGCCGCGATGCCTCCGGTTAGAGGATAGGCCTGCACTTGCTGCAATCCGGTTTCTGCGAAAATGTCGGCCAGTTCCTTCCTTCCTGGAAAAAGTGCCAGTGAGTCAGGCAGCCATTTATACTGCTCGTAACGTTTGGCAAACAATTTGGCAAGGTTCGGTAACACTTGTTCAAAATAAAAATAATAAATGCCTTTAAACGGTTGCCATGTTGGTTTGGACAATTCCAGACACACCACCATGCCGCCCGGTTTCACTACACGCTTCATCTCCGACAGAACCTGTCTTAGATCCGGTACATTACGCAGTCCAAATCCAATGGTGACATAATCAAATGAATTGTCTTCAAAAGGAAGTGACATCGCATTGCCCTGTACCAGCGTGATTTGTTTTTGTCGATTTACAGCGTTAACCTTGGTTTGTCCAACCTCCAGCATATTGCTGCTGAAATCGAGTCCGTGCATGTGACCCGTTTCACTTGCTTCTGCCATCGCGAGCGTCCAGTCACAAGTGCCGCAGCACAAATCGAGCCCGGTATCGCCTTTGGACATATTCATCTTCTTCATGGTGAATTTACGCCAAGCTTTGTGCCTGCGGAAACTCAAAATGTCATTCATGACATCATATTTCCCAGCTATACTCTGAAAAACCGAATGGACAAATTCTTCTTTCGGTTTGGTCTCTCCGCTCCCCATTCGTCTGTCTCCCCCTCAATCTTCCCTAACTGCCGCATGTGAAGGCTGCAAATACGTCAGGTAAGGCTCCAGGATTGCATCGAACTCATCCAGGCCCAGTTGATCTTCCTCGTCTTGCAGCAACAGTTGTATACGGCGTGTACATTCACGAAGCTTGTCCAGCAACAAATCGCCAATCCGATACTTCAGCACCATGCCGCTCCATGCTCTTGCATCCGGCTCGGGCTGGCGCAGCAAATTCCGCTCGTCATCATTGCCGTACTCGTATATATGCCAGAAGGCATAACTGTGATAAAAGTTCTGTTCGTCATTCATCCGCCGCAGCTCTTCCATAATCGCTTCGCAGCAGCTGAATTCGGCCAGCAGGTTGTTCCATAACGACGCTTCGTTATCGCGGATCATGCCTGTAAAAGAAAGAAACAGCTGCATCTTCAGCTGTATTGTTTCACGCAAGTATTCTTCAGCCGAAACGAGAAGCTTTTTCATCCGTTCATACAGCGTCATTTTGCGTGCATTCACTTCGGATACAGCACCACTAAGTTTGCCGATCATTTCAATTTTGCCTGCATGGGCAAGCAACTGATAGAAACGGCTACTGAAATAATCTCCGGCAAGCACGTTCAGCTGGCGTGAGCGCATCTCCAGTTCTCTACGCTCTCCAGAGATCGTATCGATTCGATCATGCGTATCCATGGCCAACTGAACGAGCGAGGTTGCGAGAGCGTATAGCTCATCATGCACCTTTTCGTCTGTGCGGCCCACAAATACCTGCAGCAGACGAGCCCGGCTATCCGGAAATGATGGGATTTCCGTATGTTGTCGAATCATGTCGTAATCCGTATATTTCTTTGCTAGTTGGGGTACGCGATATGAATTCATTCTCAGCCTCCGAGCATTTGCATTGTTAAACCTTTTCTGCACTACAATCTTATATATTATAGCATATGTTTATCGGGCACGCACTGAATCCTGCTATTCTATTACCCCTGACTTGACATTTCGAATTGCTTCTTCCAAAGTTCGGTCTCCATCATGTGAAACCAGTCTTTCAATTCATCGGAGAGGATCGGGCTTTTCCAGTCTCGAAGCGTTTCGATCGCATACATCGGCCACTCCCCACGCCGAATATCGGCAGCGAGCAGCAAATGCCTTTTATGAAGCCATTCATCCTCAGCCATTACACGCAGCATCACCTGGTCCACGTTATCCAGGCTTCGAAAGCCAAGATCAGCCACAGCAGCCATATTACCATAGATTTCGGTGTAACTTGTGTCGGTTCCGGTAACCTTCAGGTCAAGCGTCAAAATGGATCGTTTCCATTCCACTCTGGCAATCGGTGTGGACAGTTTTAAGGTACTCAGCACGTCCACCAGAGTGTCTTCCGTTAGCTGGACTGGATGCCTCGCGGCAGAAACGGGTTGTACGTTTTCACCGCCCAAGGTACGCATATGTAAGGTTTGTATGGCAACAAGCAGAAGGACCGCCGCAACCGTTGCCAGCAGTGAAGCAGTCACGATCATCCGCGGTTTCATAAATGCCTCCCTGCCCTTACCTGTTAGTGTAGTCTGTCCGGTAAAGGCTCATACCTCATTGTACAATGAAAAAAAGCAGGCTATGCCTGCAATTTTCATTATTCCGACTGAATCTGTCCATGCTTGGTGATCAGCGTGGCTTTTCCACGGATTTTAATGGCGGAAGTATGATTGGTAAATTGGGCAAACATGACTTCTCCCTTATCCAACTTCTCCGTATGGTGGAAACGGGTATCCTGACCTCGGGTTAAGCCAATGACCTGGACACCATTTTCTTCCGCCTTAATGACGATATAATCACTGCCGGTTGGATGATCCATCACGCACATCCCCTCTCCTTGTTCAATAGCGTTAATGATGATAAAGATTGTTTCATTTGTCAACCAGCCCTTATATGAATAGAGCGCAATAATCTGTTACCGCCGGGTCATACTACAAGTTATCCAGCCACAGAAAGGAGAGTCACGTTGAAGTACACCCCCGCAGACCTGACAGACGAGCATATTCACCAGTTAAAGGAAATTGAACAGCATCTGTCTTCAGCTGCCGGAGAAGAACTCATTCTGATCGCCTATGCACAGCAGCCGGATGAGCCAGAGCCTTTGGACAGCAGGAAGAAAGATGATTAAAGGACAAAAGAAAAGGCCGTGAACAAGTCACGGTCTTTTTGTCGACATATGGAATATGTAGAAATCTTATTTAATTCCGTCTTTGAGCGCTTTACCTGGTTTGAATGCAGGAATTTTGCTCGCAGGAATTTCGATTTCTTCACCTGTTTGCGGGTTGCGTCCTTTACGTGCAGAGCGCTCGCGAACTTCGAAGTTCCCAAAACCAACCAATTGTACTTTGTCTCCGCTTTGAAGAGCCTCAGAGATTGCTTCGAATACGGCATCAACCGCTTTCGTTACATCCTTTTTGGACAATTCAGTCGCTTCGGACACGTGTGTAATCAAGTCTGATTTGTTCATTTGTTTTTCACCTCCTGAATCAATGTCCTGAATGTTATACTGTGTTTCCGTTTTATAGCGAAATATACGTTCATACACAAAAAATCTACGTACATCTTGAGCGTGATGAACACAAATCTCGGCCTGCGGTCAACAGTCATTTTCGGCAGAATGTCGCCTGAAACCAAGGGTGTTCCAGACGCCGAACAAATTTTATACTAATACAGACAGCACACAATTTCAAGTGCGGTTGCGGTTTAACACGTAAAATGTAACCGCCAGGGCAAGCACGAGCACCCCACCTTTTACAATATCATGCGTGAAATATTGAACATTCATCATCGTTAAACCGTTCACCAGTACACCAATTAGAACGGAGCCAATGAATGTTCCAATGACGTTCGGCTTGCCTGCACCAAATACGGAGAAGCCGACAAACACAGCAGCTACGGATTCCATTAACAACGGAGAACCCGCATCAATTTGTCCTGAGCCTACTTTGGAGGCATAGATAATACCACCGATTGCAGCAAACACTCCAGCAGCTACATAAGCGAGTGTACGCACCTTTTTTACCTTGATGCCGGATAGACGTGCAGCTTCCTCATTACCTCCAGTAACGTACATCTGGCGCCCATACTTCGTATAGGTCAAAAAGATATGCACACCGATCACCGCAATGAGCAGCAGAATAACCGAAATCGGCATTCCCAGCCATTTTCCCTGCCCAAGCTGCAGAAATGTGGGGTCCATCTCTCCGGCTGCCTTGCTTCCGTCAGGGAATTGCATATGGTTATAGATCGTGTAGCCTTGAGCATACGTTTTGTGAATTCCACCAATGATGTACATCGTGGCAAGTGTAGCCAGCAGATCCGGGATACGGAGTTTCACGATCAGCAAGGCATTGAGCCAACCAATTACAGCCCCAATGATTAGAGGGACAATAATGACAACGGCCAGCGGCTGCTGGTACCAAATCATTAACGAAGCAGTAACGACAGTGGTTAGCGAGACAGTTGCCCCCACCGAGAGGTCAAATCCATCTACAATGAGAGATAAGGTAACACCGATAGCGACAAATGTCACGATGGAGATAGAACCCAAAATATCAGTCAAGTTACTGTACGTAAAGAAATAAGGCAATTTAATACCGAAAAATGCAATAACACCAATAATAACGATAATCGCACCATAACGGAACGCAAAATCTAATGATTTATCCTTCATGCTTCCACCTCTTGTCCACCGCTTGCGTAGTAAAGCAGCTGTTCTTGGTTAGTCTCGCCTCGTTTAAATTCTTTTACGATGGTCCCTTCACACATAACTGCGATCCGGTCACCGATACCCAATCCTTCATCCAATTCACATGTAAAATAGATCACGGCTTTGCCAGCCAAAGCCAGTTCGTTAATGATGCGAAAAATGTCACTTTTGGCGCCGATATCGACACCTTTTGTCGGCTCATCAAAGATAAAGACGTCTGCGTCCGCATTCAGCCATTTACCGATGGCTACCTTTTGCTGGTTGCCTCCGCTTAAATACTTCACTTCCTGCCGCACTGACGATGTCTTAATACCCAGCTGCTGCACCAAAGATTCCGCATTCTCCCGCTCGCGCTTTCGGCTTACAAAGCCTAATTTGCTGAGACGTCCAAGCAAGGGAAGGCTCAAATTCCGCTCCACGTTTTCCTCAATCAAAATCCCCTGTTTCCGCCGTTCCTCAGGCACTGAGACAATGCCCAGAGCCGCGGCGTCAGCAGGTTGGGAAAGATGAAGTTCACGATTATTAAGTCGAATCTCTCCACTCTCTAGCCGATCTGCACCTATTAACAAGCGGGAGCATTCCGTTTTCCCCGCACCTACAAGCCCCACCACAGCAAGCACTTCCCCACGACGAACAGACAGATCCACACCCTTGACCCGGACTCCACGCCGAAGTCCCCGTGCTTCCAGCAGCACTTCACCTACCGGTGCTTCTGTCTTGGGGAACTCTTCCTCAAACGGTTTTCCGAGCATCTGCGTCACCAGATCATTGATCGTAAGCTCCTGTGCCTCACCCGTAAACACATGTTGTCCATCTCTCATAACGGTAACGCGGTCACAGTGACTTGTAACTTCCGGAAGACGGTGAGTAATGAAAATACATGCCACTCCGCGTTCCTTCAACAAATGTACGATTCGGAAAAAAGCATCCGTTTCTTCCTGGCTCAGCGGCGCAGTCGGTTCGTCAAAAATAATGACCTTGGCATCCTGAATCAGGATACGTGCAAGTAGTATCATCTGCTTCTCCGCGAGGGTCAGGTCCGCTACTTTTTTGTACACGGATATGCTCGCTCCCAACTGCTGCAGTGCTTCAGCCGCACGCTGTTGCAGTTTCCGCGGACTTTTCCACCAACCTCCGGCAGGCGATGCCAATTGATCCAGCATAATATTCTCGGCAGCTGTCAATTGGGGTACCAGCGCAGCATCCACCTCCTGGTACACACAGTGAATACCACTCGCTTTGGCATCTCCTGGTGAATTCAGATGAAGAGTTTGCCCACTTAACCGGATGGTGCCCTGATCCAATTGATATGCACCTGACAGAATTTTCATCAAAGTGCTCTTACCAGCACCATTCGCACCAAGTAGCGCGTGAATTTCCCCACCTTTGACGGAGAACTCCACATCTTTCAGTGCCGGAATGCCTGCGAACTGCTTGTGGACATGTTCCATTTGAAGCAGAATCGGTGCAGTACTCATGAGACAAACCTCCAATCGCTCCCCTCTGGGAGTATCACTATTCTCAAGTCGTTTTATTTTCATCTTGGTTAGAAAAAACGCGCCTTGCGGCGCGCCTCGTTACGCTGCTTTATTTAGCAGTAACTCCGTATTCTGACATCCAATCCTTGATTCCCTGTGTACTTCCTCCCCAGCCCTCAACGTACTCGGACAGCTCTGAAGTGGAGATTTGTTTGTCAGGCAGCGCATCACGCTGTACATACACCGGATTAAGAACCACTTGATCCTCTGTCTCATCCCCATTCAGCTTCTGGTACGCATAACGAACCTGAACACGCCCAATGTCTGTAGGATCAACGGCAGCAGAAGCTACCCAAGGGTTTTTCGGATCCTGGATCATCTGCAAATCTTCATCACTCATGTCAATACCGTATACCTTGATCTCGTCACGTCCTGCTTGCTGAATAGCACGCGCTGCACCTTTGGCAAATTCATCCCATGCAGTCCATACCGCTGTAATTTCACCTTTTGGATATTGTTTCAGAATCGCTTCCATTTTGGCTTGTGTATCCAGCGCCGGATTCTGTGCTGAACCAAACGTTGCAATCTCCTTGATGTCAGGGTTCTCTTTCAAGAACTTGCCATAAGCAACCTGACGACGTTCCATTGGTGCAAAGCCAGCCACCCATACTTTTACGATGTTGCCTTGTCCATTAATATCTTTTTTCATTTGCTCCAGCGTAAGCTCAGCCATCTTCTGATCATCTTGGGACAACACTGTTGCTCCCGGAACACTAATGTCTGCATCGAACACAACAACCGGAATGTTTTGTTCTACTGCTTTTTTCACCCCAGGCTCCAGCAAGGAATCCCCGTGATCCGTCAGAATAGCATCGAACTTCTGGTTAATTGCACTATCGAGCAACGATACCATTTTGGCTTTATCATTATCGGCGACAAACGTAGTCAGTTCTCCACCGAATTTTTCAATTTCTTCTTTAACCCCTTGCACATATTGCTGCGAGAACGTACCTGTGTTAAATTCCATAATCAATGCAATGCGTTTTCCACTGAGTGGACCTGTTACTGCTTCGGTTTGAGGCTTGTCCTCTGTCGTGTCAGAAGCTGTAGTTGAAGCAGGCTCTTTTTTAATTCCACAAGCGGACAGCGCCAATGTAAATACAAGCAGCACACTCAACCATACCCATTTTGAATCTTTCCTTCTCATCTCTTTCTCCCCCTGTTCACACTCTCTGTGATCTCGATCACAATCGTTGAATATTAATATAACGGCTAATCCCTAGTATGTAAATGGGTTTTAGTAATTTAAAGCTAAAACTCGCTAAGTTTTTTCAGGAACTAAATCATCTTATCCAGTTCATCCAAAATCATGAAAATAACACAAGAAAAAGACCGTAAAGGGGGGCCTTTACGGTCTTTTGGCCTTACAGGATAATGGCGATCAATCCACCTGAACCTTCGTTAATGATACGTCCCAGCGTCTCTTGCAGCTTGTATCGTGCGTTATCTGGCATCATCGCAATTTTACCCTGAATGCCTTCTCTCACGATGGAATGCAGCGAACGACCGAACATATCTGAATCCCATACCTTGATTGGATCGTTCTCGAAGTCCTGCATCAAGTACCTCACCAGTTCCTCACTCTGTTTCTCCGTTCCGATAATCGGTGCAAACTCCGATTCCACATCAACCCGGATCATGTGAATGGATGGTGCGGTTGCTTTCAGGCGGACGCCGAACTTCGTACCCTGCCGGATGAGCTCTGGTTCATCCAGTGCCATCTCGGCGAGGGATGGAGCTGCGATGCCGTAGCCGGTCGTTTTGACCATCTCCAGCGCTTCAGCGAAGCGATCGTACTCCCTCTTCGCATGGGAGAATTCCTGCATCAACTGCAGCAGATGGTCCTTGCCTCGAATTTCAATACCAACGACTTCCACGAGGATCTGATCGTATAATTCATCCGGTGCATACAGATCAATTTCTGCCACACCCTGCCCCATGTTCATGCCGCTCAGACCGGCACGGTCGATGAATTCATATTCCATGAACTGAGCAACAACCCGATCCACATCACGCAGCCTGCGAATATCCTTAACCGTGTCGCGCACGGAATTTTCGTAGTTGCTGCGCAGCCAGTGATTTTCGTTCAGAACCATTACCCAGCTCGGCAGATTCACATTCACTTCATGTACAGGGAACTCATACAGCACTTCGCGAAGCACACCTGTCACATCGTCTTCTGTCATTGTAGCTGCACTGAGAGTCATGACCGGAATGTCATACTTGGCAGCAAGCTCACTGCGCAATTGCAGCGCTTCTTCACTGCGAGGGCGAGTCGAGTTGATCACCAACACGAATGGTTTACCCACTTCCTTCAGTTCAGCAATGACACGTTCCTCAGATTCCACATAGGAGCTCCGGGCAATCTCCGCAATCGTGCCATCTGTTGTGACCACAACACCCAGTGTCGAATGCTCCTGAATGACCTTGCGCGTGCCAATTTCGGCAGCTTCCTGAAACGGAATCGGTTCTTCAAACCAAGGCGTGGAGATCATGCGTGGCCCATTCTCGTCCTCGTATCCCTTGGCTCCTTCCACTGCGTAACCTACACAATCCACAAGGCGCACATTGACATCAAGTCCCTCTGCGACCTTGATTTGAACCGCGTTATTCGGTACGAATTTTGGCTCCGTCGTCATGATGGTTTTGCCAGCTGCGCTCTGAGGCAGTTCATCTACTGCCCTGGCACGGTCTGCCTCGTTTGTGATGTTTGGCAGCACAATCGTTTCCATGAAACGTTTGATAAATGTTGATTTACCTGTCCGGACTGCGCCGACAACCCCGAGATAAATATCCCCTCCGGTCCGCTCGGCAATGTCCTTAAAAATGTCCACTTTCTCCAATGAAATCCCCTCCCTAAATTACTCCGAAGGAAAAATGCTAAAGAGCATCCGCTTCGTTTTTTCAATCAGAAGACTGAAATCCCTGCAACGGTAGAGCCGCCTTTGTGAGTGCCCGGAAGTCGTCCGCCGCCGAACGTTGCATTCTGATGAAACCGGCGAAAGCGGCGTTAACTCGTACATGCAATTGGACTAGTATCATCTTATGTATCCGTATGCAGCATTATGACGCGTATTTTTTGTTTTTTTCTCAAGGTAGTGACCTTAAGAGAATCGCCCCGCTCTCGGACTGCGCGTCTTTATTTCAATCTACTTTATGAGCGTACCAAAGCTTTTATGCCGATTCGTGATTTGGTTTTTTCGTGGTACCGTTCAAACCGTGCAGAAGGTATACTGGGAGGGTAAGCCATTTTTTAGCAGAGCTGAGAAGAGAAAACGAGCTGAGAAAGGTGAGATGAGCATGGCACAGATCAAAATTTATGGAATAGGTGCGCACCTAAACCCTCTGAAAGAGCAGCTTTCACAAGTCATACACTCCGTTATGATGGAGGTTGTAGGATTGCCTGAGAACAAGAAGTTTCATCGTTATTTTCCCATGGACACAGCGGATTTTCTTTTTCCCGCCGATCGATCAAATGGATATACCATAATTGAAATCAGCATGTTCGAAGGCCGAACAGATCAAGTCAAAAAAGAGCTTCTTCAGCAATTATTCACTCGAATAAATGAACAGTTAAAGCTGTCGCCCAATGATGTGGAAATTACCATATTTGAAACACCACGCAGTCATTGGGGTATTCGAGGATTGCCTGGCGATGAACTTAACTTGAGTTATAAAGTGGAGATCTGAACAAATCATCTGAGTATAGCTTACGGACCATATGATGTGACTTTAAACCGACATACAAAAAAGAGGTATCCCGTGATGCGGAATATCTCTTTTTTTAGAGCCAATCATTGGATCGCATGCATTCGAATCGAATGAATGCTCATGTTACTTTTTTGCAATCGGAGTGTTATTCTGCCACGTGTAGGCGACCGATTTTACAGGGACAAAGTAAGAATGCTCCAGCAAAAATTCACGCATATCTTCTGCGTTCGTTGGAGGCTTCTCTGACTTCTCTACAGCCTGCATAAAGTCAAAGGCATAATCCACATAGATATTGCCCTCATCATCCATCATGAAAGGCAGCTCCTGACCTGAATAGACACTATTCAACGTAACCGCTGGGGTACCATCCTGTGCAGCTTGTTCCATATCTACAGCGTATAGATCCGGATACAGTTCTTCCCCGCGTGGCAGTTGATTGTTATGTACGGACTTATACTGATTAACCATTCGTTGAACGTCGTTTACTTTCTGCACGGTTTGAAGATCCATGACTTTAATCGTTGGCTTCACTTCTTCATCCTGTATGAGAAAGTAAGCGCTACCACCACTTTCAAACGCCGTTCCGGGTATTTCATCCAGATATCCCTGCTGTTTCAGCTTGGACAGATCGACTCTGAATTTTTCATATTTAGGTGTTTCGATATCTGCATTGATCATGGGCAAAATCCCCTGATCCTGTTGGAACGCTTCTACCGCAGTTTGAATACGGCTTACACTTTCCTTATAAGCTACTTTGGGATCGGGATTACTCTGAGATTGATACATACACCCCGTTGATGTCATAGCAAACAACAGGAATACGAGTAGACAGGACATCTTCTGCATCTGACGCCTCTGCCCACGTGGCTTCACGTTCTTTGTCATATTCACGTTCATCCGTATCCTCCTTGAATCGTTCCACTCCGTATTCTTAGAACCAATCATCCTCTTCTTGCTGCTGACGCTCCAGTTGTTTACGAATCGCCGCCTTCAAGGGATCCTCCGGAACATGAACCGTTACGGATCCTCGCACTTTCGCCTGACAAGATAGCCGGGTGCCTGCATCCAGCAACGAACCCAGCTTATGCTTCTCCGCATCTGTTGGTGGATGCAGCGCAGCAAAAAATTCCGCATCTACTTTCACCTTACACATCAGGCAGGCTGCCTTTCCATCACAACGAGTTGCTATCTTTACCCCTGCACGGCGTGCAGCATTTAGCAGCGTTACCCCTGGCTTTAGCCGAATCGTTTTATTTTGTGGTAAAAAAGTAATATTGTAATCCATAACTCTTCCTCCCTCAACCTACTGAGGCCATTCGAAGCCAACAAGCTCTTCCACTTCTGCTCTGAATCGACTTGTCCATATATTTTGCTGCCCCAATAAAGTCATTAGAGGTTGATGTAATTCGGGCATCTTCCGAATCTCTCTTGCGATGGGTTCATACCGATCGGCTCGGCCTCTCATCAGATTGAACAACAGCTCATGCGCAAGCGGCATTAGTCGCAATGTGTACGAGCCCACTTTCGCCTCAGGTGCATACTCGGCCAATACATGTTCAATTTCAATACGGTACCAACTTTTACGTGCCCACACTTCAAAACCACCAACCAGCTCCAACGCACAAGTCCCTACCTGATAATGACTAAGTAGCGAGGCATAGGGTCCAGTCTTATCTACCACAGGCTCGTCCAGCACCAATCCAGGCGCAGATTTATGCAGCACCTTCGCCGCGGTGATATCAGCGTAAATGTCAATATCTCTGGGAGCCTGTTGTAACTCCACCTGTTGGAGCAATAATCCACAGCTGCCTCCAAGCAACCACGTATGAGGCTCTGTATCCCAGGCTTTCGCCGTCTCCAGCAAAGCCGCGTGTAATTCCGGATAGCGCGCTGTCCGATCCTCCGTTTCATGCGGCCTCATCGGCTCACCTTCCCTTCATCCGTTTTCGTTGTGTCAGCTCTTATGATGTGTTTATGCGGATGTTATCTCTCAGGCGAGAAAGATCAGGTTAGAGAAGCTATTCCGCCGAATAAGCCAATCAGCATAATGAGAAAAGCAATTAACGAAAGAATTCCCCGTACAATTCCTTTCGTTTTGGCACGAGCAAACGTAATCAGGAATACAGATAGTCCCATAATGAGGATTGCGACCAATGAAAGCCACATCTTGTCCATTGCGTTCATATTCCAGAGTTCTCCCCTTCAGTCCGTTATTCATCACTGACACTGTGACAATTGCAACTATTATAACACGAAACATAGCTCCACTTTCCAAAAAAAAGACAAAAAGCAAGCCGGCAGATGCCGACTCGTCTTTTTGTCTTGCTCGATCGCCTGCAGAGCAGGCGCGATCTATTATTTTTTCATCATCATTTTCATTAATGATTCCATACTGTTTGGGTTTAATCCGCTTTTTTTGACGGCACTCACGATATCCTGAACTGTATCCTCAGATACCGGCACTTTTGCCATGGCGGATACTTGCTTGATCAGTTGGCGCAACTGAGCTTCATTTTGCATGGTGGACGGTTTTACTGTACTCGCCAATTTTTTGACGGCACCTTCCGTAATCGGTTTCCCTGTTTTTTTGTTGATCGCTTTCAGCGCTTCCTTGGAAATGTTGTTAGCCATTCGTCTCCCCTCCTCCGGCAATACTCATGTGTATAGTATGAGTGCACCGCAAAAAAGGTGAATAAGCTTTCTCATTTCGGGAAAGCCGCCTACGCGACCATCAGGAATGCCACTGCTCCCAGGTTTCAAGCGTCATGACTTCCATTTCGGTCTTCGGATCACGTCCCATCAATGCTTCAACCGCATCCCGCGGCTGTCTCTCTTGAAAAAGAACGTGATAAAGCTGATCTGCAATCGGCATTTGCACACCGTATTTCTGAGAAATAAAGTGGGCGGCCTGCGTGGTCCGAATGCCTTCCACAACCATGCCCATGGAACTCAAAACATCGTCCAGCTTCTGTCCTTTACCAAGCAAGGAACCTGCTCTCCAGTTACGGCTGTGCTGACTCGTCGCGGTCACGACCAAATCGCCGATTCCTGCAAGTCCGGAGAACGTGAGCGGATTCGCTCCCATCTCCACACCTATGCGTGTGATCTCGGCCAGCCCACGTGTTAGTAGCGCAGCTTTGGCATTGTCACCAAAGTTAAGGCCATCTGACATACCTGCTCCCAGCGCGATAATATTTTTGAACGCTCCCGCCAGCTCTACACCGATCATATCTCGATTTGTGTACACACGGAAATAAGCATTCATAAATAAACCTTGGGCTGCCTCGGCAGAAGCTTTATCCAGTGATGCCACAACAACCGTTGTTGGGCAACGCTTAACCACTTCTTCCGCATGGCTTGGACCAGAAAGTACAACGACACGTCCTTCTTCACATTCAAGTTCTTCCGATATGACCGTGGACATGCGTTTCAAGCTTTCTGTCTCGAAACCCTTGGTTGCATGAATGATTAACATTTCCGGTTTGTAATGGGCCTTAAGCTGATGAGCAACCGAACGCATCGCCGATGAAGGAGCAACAATTAACACAGCTGAAGCCCCTTCAACTGCCTTTGCCATATCCGTTGTTGCCTGAATACGGGGCGACAGCTCTGCATCGGGAAGGAAGCGTTGGTTGGTATGTTTAGTATTGATCTCTGTGGCCTGGCCTTCACCACGTGTCCACATGATCACATCCAGCTGATTGGCAGCCAATACACTGGCGAGTGCAGTACCCCAACTGCCCGCAACCAGAACAGCAACTTTTTTAGACAACGCGTTTTCCCCCTCCAGGGTTTTTCGATCCCAATTTATTTTCCTGTCCTTTGGCGAGCTTCGCAATATTGGTACGATGTCTCCAGAACGCAAACAGACAAATAATCAGACTTCCCCAGAAGATACTCATTGAATATCCGGGTAACACAAGGATGAAGAGCGGTGTCAAAGCTACAAAAATAAGGGAACCCAGTGAAACATATCGTGTCAATACGATGGACAGGATGGCAAATACCCCGGCGCACAGCGCAGGAATAAGTGCAAGAGTCACGAGCACACCGATTGCTGTCGCGATTCCTTTTCCTCCACGGAAACGGAAGTACAGCGGCCAGTTATGTCCTGCAATGGCAGCTATACCACTAAGTGCAGGAATCCAATCGGAACCGTTGCTGAACCAAACCCCAATCCAAACGGCCGCAATACCTTTGAGTACATCCAGCAGCAGTACCAGAATTGCCGGCCCTTTTCCCAATATCCGCAAAGTATTGGTGGCTCCTGCATTTCCGCTTCCGTGCTGACGGATATCGATCCCCCGTAGTGCTTTTGCAAGGAGGACACTAAAGCTGATTGAACCGAGCAGATAACTCAGGACAATCGCTGCGATTTGTAAAATCACAAACTTCTCCCCTAACCTTCGTCGGACTTCCTCCGAGTAAATATGCGAATTGGTGTCCCTTCAAAATCAAACGCTGCACGAATTTTATTCTCCAGGTAACGTTCATAAGAAAAGTGCATCAATTCCGGATCGTTTACAAAGATAACCATGGTCGGAGGTTTAACGGCAACCTGCGTCACATAGTTAATTCTCATTCTGCGTCCTTTATCTGTTGGCGGCGGATTAATCGCCACTGCATCAGACACGACATCGTTAAGCAGATGCGTCTGAACACGCATAGAATGCTGCTGTGCTACACGCTGCACAACAGGCAACAATTTTTGTAAGCGTTGTTTTGTCTTAGCTGACAAAAATACAACCGGAGCGTAAGTCATAAACAGGAAATGATCCCGAATTTTTTTCTCAAACTCATTCATTGTTTTATCAGACTTCTCGACAACGTCCCATTTGTTCACAACAAACATAGAAGCTTTACCTGCTTCGAATGCGTAACCCGCAATGTGCTTGTCCTGCTCAATAATGCCTTCTTCGCCATTAATAACAATCAGAACAACATCTGCACGCTCAATGGCACGCATCGCACGCATTACGCTGTATTTCTCCGTGGTTTCATAGACTTTACCACGTTTACGCATACCTGCTGTGTCAATCAGTACATAACGCTGGCCGTCTTTTTCAAATGGTGTATCAATAGCGTCCCGCGTTGTTCCAGCAACATCACTGACAATAACACGTTCTTCGCCCAAAATGGCGTTCACCAATGAAGATTTACCCACGTTAGGACGTCCGATCAGAGCTACACGAATGACATCGTCATCGTAAGTCTCTTCCTCAAGTTCAGGTAATTTCTCTACGATGGCGTCGAGCAAATCGCCTACACCTGTACCATGACTTCCTGATACTCCGATTGGATCACCAAATCCAAATCCATAAAACTCATAAATGAGCTCACTGCGCCCGATATTATCCACTTTGTTAACGGCTACAACGATAGGCTTACCTGAGCGGTACAACATCTCTGCGACTTCTTCATCAGATTGCGTAATCCCTGCTTTTGCATCACACATGAATACAATAACATCCGCTTCTTCAATGGCGAGCTCTGCCTGCATCCGGATTGATTTTAAAATGACGTCCTCGCCGTCGATTTCGATACCACCTGTATCGATAATGCTAAATGGTTTACCGTTCCATTCGCCGATTCCGTAGATACGGTCACGGGTAATGCCCGGCTTGTCTTCCACAATGGCCAATCTGTCGCCGATGATCCGATTAAAAATGGTGGACTTGCCCACATTCGGTCGCCCGACAATTGCCACAACGGGTCTTGCCATACATTCCACTCCTCCTGTCCATACTTACGATACTCATCATAGCAAAAAACACCTGTCTTGGCTAACGTTTCATGCCGTTATACTCGCAATAACAACAATCGGCGAACCCGCTGGGGCTCGCCGATCTTGCTTTTATTGTTCAGCAAAATATGCAGTATATAACTAAGAACCATGCATGTATAACTTATTTGAATTTGCTGAGTTTGTCACCGAAGCGCTCGCCGAGCGTGATGCTCAGACCTTGATTGCTCATGGAAACGTTCGGGTTGTTGATTTCTTCACGTGGAGCATTGTTTCTTGCTGGTCTTTCTGATTTTTGTGCTTGAGCAGGAGCTTCTTCAGTTTCCTTGATGCTCAGGCTTACACGTTGCTCAGAAGGGTTCATGTCCAAGATTTTAACTTGAACTTCTTGTCCTTCTTTCAACACTTCGTGCGGAGTGCCAATATGTTTGTGGGAGATTTGCGAGATATGCACAAGTCCCTCAACACCAGGAGCGATTTCAACAAAAGCACCGAAGTCAACCAGACGTTTTACAACACCTGTTACGATATCGCTAGAGTTGAATTTGTCGCCAGCTGTTTCCCAAGGACCTGGTTGAACAGCTTTCATGCTCAGGCTGATTTTACCTTTTTCAGGATCAACTTTCAGCACTTTTACGTTTACTTTATCGCCTTCAGACAGAACGTCCGATGGTTTGTCAACGTGTGTCCAAGCCAGCTCGGATACGTGAACCAATCCGTCTACTCCGCCTACATCAACGAAAGCACCGAATTGAGTCAAGCGTTGTACCGTACCTTCGATCACTTGGCCTTCTTGCAAACCAGCCATAACGTTAACTTTGTTTGCTTCGAATTCTTGCTCAAGTACGTCTTTTTGGGAAAGGATCACTTTGTTGTTCTCACGATCGATCTCTTTCACTTTAACACGCAATGTGCGTCCTTTGTAATCGCTGAAATCTTCAACGAAATGGCGTTCAACCATGGAAGCCGGGATAAATCCGCGTACGCCCACGTCTGCTACCAGACCGCCTTTAACAACGTCAGCTACAACAACTTCGAATACGTCTTGGTCTTCAAAATGCTTTTGCAATTGATCCCAAGCGTTTTCGCTGTCGATTGCACGTTTGGACAGAACGAGTTTTTCTTTCTCGTCGTCGATGCTAAGTACTTTAGCTTCAACTTCTTGTCCAACTTCAACTGCATCAGACGCGCTGTCTACGTGCAGAGAAGACAGTTCACGAATTGGAATTACACCGTCATATTTATATCCAATGCTCACATAGGCTTGGTTATCTTCCAATTTGACGATGGTTCCTTTTACGGTATCTCCTTTTTTCAAGGAAACGAATTGATCCAACTCATCTTGGGTTGCTTCTTGATTTTTCATTTCTTCCGACATGTCAAATACCCTCCTCAATTCAAAAACCCCATTATATTCAAACCTGCCTGTAGCAGAGTTCAAAACACTTTCATCACTGAATGAACATCTTTAGCTTCCCTCAAAAATATGGAAACATGCACTCAGCTGTCTGACGACGACGCCATTATTTGCTTGGCACGCCTGTCTGCACCATTTCATTAATCTTGGACATAATCTTCTCCGTCGCTCTCTCCAGCGCATCGCCGGATGGATCTTCCTTGAACTCGTCCAAATTCACTGGTGCTCCATAGACCACTTTCATCTTACGAAAAACCTTGTAGTTACCGATAATAGCAGCAGGAATAACTGTAGCACCACTTCGGAGAGCGAAGCTCGCTGCCCCTTTTTTGCCGATGCCTCCATCATTGTGTCGACTTCCCGAAGGAAAAATGCCAAGCACTTCACCATCACGCAAAATGTTGAGTGAGGTCTTGATGGATTCCTTGCTGACGCCTCCACGTTTAACGGGGAAAGCACCTACGGCTTTGATAATTCGGCCGAAGACCGGAACATCAAACAATTCACTTTTGGCCATGAAGCGAACCTGACGGCTAATCTTGATACCTACCGTTGGAGGATCAAAGTTACTGATATGATTGGAACATAAAAGTACGCCGCCTTCTTTCGGGATGTTCTCCCGTCCAACTGCCTCCAGGCGGAAAAGAATGGTGTAAATGATCCGCAGTAATGTGCTGCAAAATGTGTAAATCATAGACCGATCTCTCCTCTGACCATTGTGCAATAAGACACGATTTTGTCAACCACTTCATGGATGCTCATCTCAGTTGTATCGAGCACGGTAGCGTCCTCAGCACAACGAAGCGGGGATACTTCCCGACTTTCATCCAATTGGTCACGGGTGGCAATGTCTCGCTCAAGTTGCTGCAACGTCAGTCCTTCTGAGGGGTCCAGTTCTTTGAAGCGGCGAAGTGCACGCTCTTCCACACTGGCAGTCATGAAGATTTTCACTTCCGCGTCGGGCAATACTGTCGTTCCGATATCGCGTCCATCCATGACGACGCCCTTGCGCAAAGCCATTTGCCGCTGTGTATCCACCAATTGCGTACGCAGCCCCTCGATTTGCGCATATCGGGACACGATTCCCGTCACTTCACGGGAGCGGATTTCCGAGGTTACATCTTCCCCATTACAGAACACTTTCTGTCCGTCGGGATCCGGTTGTAAATCAATGACCAGCTTTTGGGTTTCCTGAAGCACCTCTGGCACATCTTCCGGTGAAATACCTTTCCGAAGCATATGCAGGGTTACCGCACGGTACATTGCGCCAGTATCAACGTATATATACGCGAGCGCCTCTGCAACCAATCGGGCCACCGTGCTTTTCCCGGCACCGGCAGGTCCGTCAATTGCAACGTTCATCTTCCCGTTCTCTGATGTGTTCTGGCTTGCCAACGGGGCATTCCTCCTCAAACGATAAGCCTCAATAAAAAAACAGGCATTGCCTGCATCGTCAAAATTATACCACACTATACACATGGATGCAAAAACAGACAAATCAGTCATGCTATTATTCGTGCACCTTTTGCATCTGTATTGGTGTTCCTTCCAGACGATCAATGGAGGTCATATTTTTTTTTATATCAGGCACAAGAAGTATTAACTGGTAGATCACAAGCAGAATGAGAAGAGCTGTAATCAGTTTCAGAGCCCTTCTCTCCATTCGCTTGGACAATACATAATATAGGCGCTCGTATCTGCGGGACGCATGGCGACGATTGTTCACAACCCGAACCTCCGTTTTTCCATTACAGTGCCCGCCACTGTCTCTTTTTATCCAGACAATCACGATTCTTATTTCGTTCGATAATCCAATTGCCGTTCAAAACAAAACTTGATGATCTTCTGCCGCTCCGAATCCGAAATCTGCACAAACTTTAACATACACAACTGTCTGCCCGTTTCCAGTGTTTTGATCCGCACCACTTCGGCTTCAAAATTCGCATGTTCAATCACTGCATTACGATAAGGAATAAGCAGCCAGCATTTCAGCTTTTGCCCTTCCGCAATTGGAAAACTGGGTTCACCGTAAATGGACAACCCACCGCCGCCAATATCTTCAGTCAAGCCCACGGCTCGGGTCAGATCTTCACCCTGTATAGCCATTTCAAGGTTTGCATGAACACGCAGAAAACTGCGACGTTGAATTTTGGTAATGTCATCCGGCAAAGGTTTGCGAATTCGTACAAGACGAACCACATCTTCTTCAAATCCGGTAACGTACGTGTTGAAATAATGACGAACCCCGTCTTCCGTAATATAAGAAATGGACAATTCCTCACCAAAAAACAACCTTTTCAACCGACTGCTTCCCTGCTGCATCGGAACTTCGATCAGGAAACTATGCTCATCCACATCCGCTATGCGTGATTTATATTCTTTGCTTTCCTCTTTTTCATCTGCAGAGGCAATCTGGATGTATAAAACTTCATTTATTTTGGGAAACAAGCTGTTCACCGCCACCTTAGCTTTTTATCTTGGCATCATATGTACAAGGACTATTATACCATGACCTTTCTCATAGTGGACAACAAAAAACAGACCAACTAGTGGTCTGTTTCGTAATCTAATTGCCTTTTAACACGCTGCTGACTTCTGGAGGTTATGTGGTCTCATTCACCGGTTTAATTTCCTCAACAGCTTCTTCCATACCGGTATCGGCGTTGATGTAAATTCTATATTTCGTGCCGTTAATGCGTCCGCCGAATTCGTAACAAAGAACTTCTTTGCTGTAATCATTCTTAATGAGTGACTTACGAACGTAGCTCTCCTCGAATTCCGGATTCAGCTTTTTGCGGGCTTGTTCAACTGTGAGTGCAGCTTTTGGAATCTCCCGTTTCTTCTGATGCTCATACACGAAGTCACTTGCCTGGAAGCCGGTAACATCCCCGTTATCGAGACCTACTCGAACAGACATTTTTTCCGGATAAATCAATGTATCGCCTTGTTTGCGCACATAGGTCAGGTTACCGAGATTGCCAAACTCATCGTAATTGACCGCCTTCATATCTTTGTAACCCTTATTGGAAAGGAATTGATCCGCTTTTGACATGGCATCTTTACGTGTTACTTTCTTTGTCCCGATCGGACGAGTGTCACTGTATGAGATGAGCAGACCACCATTACGTGTAAAGTCCATCATCAATTTACTGTCTTTGGACTGATTAATCGTGGCTGTGTACGATTCCCAATCTGTGCCTTTCCCATTTTCCTGTACTTGAATCTTACTATGCTCAGCGTCAGAAAACTTGGCAGCTTTCGTTTGGATCTGCTCTTTGGTCATCGGTAAGCCATCCAGCTTTTTCACCGAACGTTTGGCATAAATGCTGGAGACTGAAGGACCCCAGTCAAGTTCAGGGTACTCCTGGACCTTTTTGTTGACCGTCCGGAATCCATCCACGATGGTATTATCCATTGTTTGCTGTTCCGTCGCCATAGCCGACTCCGCATCCATCCAGCGCAAACGGTCCGAAAGGACTTTCTGCTGAACATTCTGCAGATTTTTGGTAATCTCAGATGAATTCGCATACAGCTTTTTCAGGTTACCCATTTCCTTTTCACTTAAAGGTTCATTGGTCAGATCACGCATGGACGCTTGATAAGCAAAGTTGGAGATGCGGGAGAGAAACTCCTCCGTTTCACTGAATGGCAGCATCGTGAGCGGCAATTGGTTAATTTCATTCTGCGCTTCACTGGTAAGTCGCCATACATTCATCAGACCTTTACGATGCATCCCTTGGGACGTGGCATGAACCGCCAGTGTATTCCCAATCTCCGAGTGCAATTTGTCCATATGAAATGATAAATCGTGAAAAGCACGCTGGTATTGATTCTCTGCCTTGATCAGAATTGCATTTTTCTCCTGGTTCTCTTGGTATCCCCATACGAGAGCACCGATTAGCAGAACTGCAAATATCGGAAACATAACTGAACTTAAACGTTTATACATCGATAGAGTCTCCTTTCTTCTAAGCCACTACCTCTATTGTGGATCGAAGAAAGACCTCTTATGCATGCGATTTCCAGTCTGTCCAATGACGGGCTTATTACGAATGGTTCCAAGACGTTAGTTTAATTCAATTGAACCCAGGTTGTACCGCCATCTTCCTCAATTTCGAACTGATCCCGATTGTCACACAAACACTGTTTAAAACCGGTCTCGATTCTTCCGCGTTCCTTCTTGCCTCGCAGTGTAAAACGTTCTCCACATTGTTTGCATCTGATTTTAATTTTGATTCTCATCACGCTTATCCCCGTTTCTATTTGTCTTTCCCCGGGAATTTTTATTGTTGCAGCAAAAAAAACACACCAGGGCATCAGGCGCAGGTTGCGCTCCATGTCCACCAGTGTGTCCGTATTTTTATAATTTAATCTCTTCCTCACGCTTCACAAAACGAAAAGGAGAACGATTATTGGCCCTTGTAATCTTGCCGATTGCTCCGTACCATAATCCCGCCATCAATGGCGCAATGAACCACAACCAATGATTCACCATGGTATTCATAATGACATCGTAAAGTGCATGCCAGAAGAACGGCAAAACGAGTGAGAGCATAAGAAACCAACGTTTTTTCTTGCCATCCGTGAACTTGGCCCGCCCCATGTAATAACCCATAATTACTGCAAACATGGCGTGACCCGATACAGGAAGCAAAGCACGAATAAACATGGCAGAGACGGAAGCATTCCCCGCAAAGGCATACAACACATTCTCAACCGTAGCAAACCCGAGTGAAACAGCAACGGAATAAAGAATCCCATCATAAGGCTCGTCAAATTCGGTATGGTTATAGATAATATGGTATATCACAAACCATTTGACGAACTCTTCAACCCAACCTGAAATGAGGATGGCTTCAACATAAGGATTATCTCCAAGCCAGATCATCATGCCACGCTGAATAATCATCACAGGTAATACCATCAGAATTCCCATGAGAAAGACTCGAAATACCATGTGAAGAGGTTCAGAGTCATAACGGTCTTTCAGATAAAAGTATGTTAACAAGGCGAGACCCGGAGCTACTGCTGCCGCTAAAACCGAAAACAAAAGCACCGAAATTCCCTCCTCTGACTAAGAACGCAATTACAACTAGAGCTTAATCCTGACGTTTGAAGTGGGTGCAAATAACCTCAATCGCTTGCTCAGGCATAACAACCTTTCCATACTCTTCCATGACTGCTGGAGTAACTGAAGACCCTTCACCAAATTCAGCAAGCAGTGCAATCAACGCTGCGTGTTTGGTGGAATCCACGTCATCCGGTTCCAAATGCAAAAACCACTTGTCTTTATAGGAATAGAGTCTTCCAGCATCCGTTACGTGCTGACGCAACATATGTGCAGCCTCAATTAGCACTTCAAAATCTTTGAATGCATAGACGATGGAATCGCTTTGCTCAAGTGTAACTTCCATCTCATATACTTCTTCAGGCAGATCATCCTCGTTACCTGAACCATATTGTTGCGGATCATATTTCCCCCGGGTAACAATGACAACCATCCCTTGAGCGGGAAGTGCGAATACTTCGACAGCAAGCGGACCTGTAGCATCAAATCCAAGTTCGGAATAAGCCTGGTCCATCATTTCAGTGAACAGTTCATGAACTCTAGGTATTTCCTGCCACATATCTTCCTTTTGTATTCCGCGCTCGCTCAGATCGTCAAAGGTCAGGAAAATCCGTATCTTATCGTGACTTAATCGTTCTATTTTCATACAGGATCTCCCCTTTATAAGCAAGTCTTATAACAGATTATGAAGCACAAAACAATATGTGCTGAAAATAAATCTATGTAGTTATGTTATCATTTTATACCTCCAAATGCACGAAGTAAAATCGACAAAAAAAGAATCATTCCACATCAAAACAAGACTGTGGATGATTCTAATGGGAAGTTTGCGTTTATAAACCCGGTACTGTTGTGTTTGTTTGAGTTAAGATTTGCTCAACTTCATGTTTAACATCCGGATTGGTGCGAATAAAATCTTTGAGCATGTTCATGTTCTCTTCTTTTTCCTGTGGAGTAATCGGTTTGGCCGTTTTTTTATGCGTACTTTTGTGGGAATCTCCGCTTTGTTCGTTTGACTTAGAGCTGAACCCGTCCATACCAGGGAACGTCATCTCCATCATTTTGTGTTTGGCCTGATTCATCATGTTGCGGGATGAACCGGAAGACAGCATAGACATTTTACCTTTGGACAGCCAAGAAGTGGCTGCTACACCAATTACAACACCCCAGAAAAAGGATGACGCCTTCATTACACCAACCTCCTTTTAATGTTAAAATCACAACTAGTGTTTGCGGGAGCGCGTCATCTCATTCCGCATAAATACAGGAAAGCGAGTTGAAGTCATGATTAGACACACCACCGCCTTAATTATGATCGTTTGCATGCTGTTGTCAGCGTGTGGAGCCAAGGACGAAATAACGCCTGAATCCACGATGTCCAGCAATGGATCGGTTAATTCGACGCAAGAGCAATCTAACGAGCCAACTGCCACTGGCACAGAAGAAACACAAACCAATGATTCCCAGTCCACTACGGACCCAACATCTGATCAAGAATCACCTAGGCGTGACGAAACGTCCACAATAGAAAAGGAAGGAAATGACAACACTTCCGGACAAACAACCGAAGATAATATTGAAAAAACGTATCACATGAACGCCAATTATTACATCAAACCCAACGACAAAACGAGCGAAAGCAAGGTTGTGTTATTGACATTTGATGATGGACCTAAAGAAGAAAAAATGATTAACGGATTAATCGACACATTGGATAAACATGGCGCGAAAGCAATATTTTTTGTTAACGGATACCGCGTGAAAAGTCATCCCGAGTTGCTGGAGATCATTCATAAACGTGGTCAGATTGTAGGAAATCATGCCTGGGATCATGAAGATCTGAAAAAAATGTCCACTACGGCAGCCGCCAAACAGGTAACCGATGTGCAAAAAATTGTAAAAGAAACGATTGGCGTGGAGCCTCAGTTCTTCCGCCCGCCGTTCGGTTCCGGAAATGATGCACTGAAGGCTACAGTCAAAAATAACGGCATGTTATATATGACATGGTCCAATGGCTCACTGGATTGGGATAAGAGTACCAAAAACAAACCGGAGAAAGTCATTCAGAATGTGCTGGATCAATTAAATCCCGGCAGTAATATTTTGATGCATGAGTTGCCCTGGACGGTTGAAGCATTGGATGAGTTGTTAACCAAACTCGAACAGAAAGGCTACACATTCGTCGACCCTCGCTCCATTGAACTGGAAGCACGCTGAGTTTCAATTACAATCGGTGTAGTCTTAGTGGTCAATCTGGAATTGACCTGAAGCAACATACAAAGTTAACTCAAATAAACAGCCTTGATCCTATGCGGATCAAGGCTGTTTATTTGAGAGCATTCTCAATGTAATGATATGCATTTCTGCTGGACAACAAAGTCTGAGTGGCAAATGATTTGTTCCATATCCTTTGCTAACCAGCATTTTGCCTTCTTGCTCATTATCCTTATCATCACGTTTCAAAGAGAACCACCCGCTAGACACGGAGCGGTACGCTTTGTTAAGAAACACGGGGCCAACGCCCGGAATTACCAATTGTCCACCGTGGGTGTGACCACTCAGTATCAGATCCACAGGTTCATTCAAGTGAAGAGCCTGTAAGGGGTCGTGCACGATGGCAATCTTGCACTCTTTTGTATCCAATTCAGCAAGAAGCGAATCCCCTCGCCGTGAACGATAATCAACTCCGACCAGGCACAGTTTGCTTTTGCCTTTATGAAGATAGGCGGTTGAATCTTGTAAAAGTTGAACGCGTGTATCTCGGAATATACGTTCGAGCTGCGCAATTCCTGCTCTTTTATCATGGTTTCCATACACAGTATACGCAGGTGCAATATATGATAACAAGCTCATATTATGTCTGACGATGGGCCATGAGATTCCCTTTTCCGCCACATCTCCCCCAATGATAACCCAGTCCACCTGATTTCGAAGGTGTTCCAGATCATTGTTTTTCAGCTTGCGTTTATGAATATCAGATATATACAGTATTTTGCTTCCATCAAAAGAAGACGGCAAATTCGGCACTTCAACCTCTTCTGTAACAATGTGGTGAAGATGGGCCTCCCTCAACATATGAACGAGCAATGCAATCCCGGCCAATATAACAGCAACGACCCAGGCCAGCATTACCATGGCCATGGAAGAAAAGTATTCAGAGGAGGCGCTCCTTTTATTCCCCACCAAACCAGACTGATTGTGAGCAAAACAAATATTAAAATGAGTGAATTCACAAATCGTTTACTGAGCCGTAAACGGCGAGAAGGATGAAGCTCCGTCCTTGTAGGAAGTGTGCCCGCTTCGGAAACGGATTCTTCTGATGGCTTTTGTTCTTTATTGGCACGTGCTGGTGCCCGCCGGGGAAGTACCGGACTTTCCAGCGATGATGTATAAGACTTGCGTTGTGATCTTGGTATAGAAACAGAGGTAATCGGTGTAAGTTCTCCTACCTCTGCAGCGGCAGCTGATTCAACGACCAGATTTGTTTGAGAAGCTTCAGGACGCTCAGATGTCTCTGTCTTATCTGAGTTACGATGGCGCTGACTGCCGTAAGTTTTCATTCTACTTAATTGCTGATTCATGATCCCCTCCGAAAACGTATCGCTAATCCAGACACCAAATCAATAATAAAATGACATAAAATAGGCGCCCATAATGTGCCGGATTGCATATAAATCCAACCCAATCCATAGCTTGAGACAAATACCCAACCCGTCGGAATCCAATGCCGCAGATAGCGAATATGGATGACCGCAAATAAAATACTTGTCCAGTAAGGACCTAACGCATACTGTATGGCTCCGCGAAATAACAATTCTTCACATACAGCAACGATGGCTGCTATGCATACAATATGCCAGATCGGACGCTGACGGAACAGCATCTCGTTAATTCCCCCATCGTCCATACTTTCTTGAGGAATAACATAAGAAAGAACTAGGTCCATAACAAGCATAATGCCAGCCAGACCAAGGCCCCACCAAATAAAATGGTAACTGTCAGGCCAAGCAAGCACATCAAACAGATTTCTCTTCTGCAATAAAATCCATACAACCCCAATGATCAAAGTTAACCCTTGTGTAAAGTATAGATTGATCAGAAGCAAACGCTCAGTAAGTTGCTGTGGTTCAGCCTTCTGAATCTTGAACTTGGGAAACTTTAATTTTTTCATCGCCTGTGTCTGTCCTCTTGACTTATATTTGATGGATAACAAGTTCGTTGTCCAATCGGATAGTATACTAAATGATAGCCAAAAAACTAAATTGGTTCAAGGCCTGCCCCAAGTCCCGTTTTTTAAGCGAAGCTGTATCGAATGCGTTATTTCATTAATGCATTAAAATCCAATTCGTAAAACAGCTTGTAATCGAGCTATTTATATCCATTAGGGAGCTCCATTCTTAATATTTGTATGCTTCCTTTGCAACTGAAGGAAATGATAATAGTAAATCGAATTAAAACATTTAAGCCTATTGACATGCTCATGTCAGCCATGATACATTATGAAAAAATTAGTCACGTTAAACACGATGATGGAAAAAAGACGTTGCTTTGTCTTACAGAGAGCCGATGGATGGTGTAAATCGGTGGCAGGCAGATGATCTTGAGCGCTCCTGAGTTATTGCATTGAAATTGGAGTAGGTGCAATCGGTTTAGACCCGTTATCCTCTTCGGTCTTCATTGACCGCTAAGACTGTCGTTGCGAAACGGCGGTGAATTAGGGTGGTACCACGACAACTCTCGTCCCTTATTGCGCAAGCAGTATGTGGATTGAGAGTTTTTTGATTTATTTTAAAGTACAGACGTGGAATTGCCCTATTTGCTACACCCTCCCCCTCTGCTGCGACACCGCGTTGTTGAGAGGAAGAGTTCCAACGGTTTTAAGGAATGCCTCTTTCGTGAGGTGAAACCTTGACGATATAGATACACATACCTAAGGAGGAAGAAACCATGTACAAAGTGTTAGTGTCGGACCCCATTAGTGATCTGGGAATTCAGCAACTGGTGGATGCAAATGATGTTGTAGTTGAGAAGAAAACAGGTCTTAGCGAAGATGAGCTTGTTGCAATTATCAGCGATTATGATGCCCTTCTGGTTCGAAGTCAGACTCGTGTAACGGATCGTATTATGACTGCAGGTACAAACCTCAAAGTCATCGGACGTGCTGGTGTAGGTGTAGATAACATTGATTTGGAAGCTGCTACCCAACGCGGTATCATTGTTATTAACGCCCCTGACGGTAATACGATTACGACATGTGAACATACATTTGCCATGATGATGGCACTGGCACGACATATTCCTCAGGCATATGCCAAAACCATTCAAGGTACTTGGGATCGTAAAACCTTCCTGGGTGTGGAGTTAAGAAATAAAACGCTGGGTGTGCTCGGTATGGGACGGATCGGTAGCGAAGTAGCTAAACGTGCCAAAGCATTCGGAATGGATATTCTGGCTTATGACCCGTTCCTCACTCAAGACCGTGCGGAGAAACTTCAAGTTAAGTTAGCTAGTGTGGATGATATCATTCGCAATGCTGATTTCATGACCGTTCACACACCATTAACACCTGAGACACACCATATGATTTCCCGCCCACAATTCGAAGTGATGAAAAAAGGCATGCGTATTATCAACTGTGCCCGCGGTGGAGTTGTTGACGAAATGGCACTTGTTGAAGCCATTGATGAAGGTATCGTTGCCGGTGCAGCGTTCGACGTATTCGAGAGCGAGCCACCAGCTGCTGATCACCCGTTCCTGAATCATCCTAGCATTATTGTCACGCCTCATCTTGGTGCATCCACAGTAGAAGCACAAGAAAATGTAGCGATAGACGTATCGGAGCAAGTCCTGCATATCCTGCGCAATGAACCGTTCAAAAACGCGGTCAACATGCCTGCAGTAGCCCCAACCGTAATGAACAAACTGCAGCCGTATTTTAAACTGGGCGAAACACTGGGTAGCTTTGCAGCTCAGATCACTCAAAATGCGGTTCAGGAAATTCGGATCGACTATGCTGGAGATCTGTCTGAAGTGGATACTTCTCCTTTGACTCGTTACATTGTAAAAGGCATTCTGGCAAGACATTTAGGCGGGGAAGCCAATATTGTCAACTCCATGCATTTGGCTAAAGTGCGGGATCTCAACGTAGTGGTTAGCCAAACATCGACCACTAAAGGGTTTACCAATCTCATTACCGTTACACTTGTAACGACTCAGGATGCTGAAGAACGTCGTGTTGCAGGCACACTTCTTGCCGGTTACGGAGAGCGAATCGTTCGTCTGGACAAATTCCCAGTGGATATTGCTCCGGAAAGTCATCAAATTTTGATTTCGCATAATGATAAACCGGGTATCATCGGACGTGTTGGGACATTGCTTGGAGAAAATGAAGTTAACATCGCCTCCATGCAGGTTGGACGTAAAATCATTGGTGGAGCTGCTATCATGATTTTGACTGTTGACAAGGAAGTTCCAAAAGACGTGCTTGTGCAACTTGCAGCCCTTCCAGAAATCAATACTGCTGTTGAAATCGTTTTGAATTAATTACGGGATTATTCACTTATAAGACAAAAAGAGAGGCGAACCTTATCGGGTTCGTCTCTTCTTTGTAACTCAAAAATTCTTTTTAAGAGCGTAATTCATGCATTAAGCTAATTGAATAATGTTTATAGTAGCCCCTGGTGGAGAAAGGATAGCTGTAGCAACTAGCCCAAATAATTGGAACTGGATAGTAGATCCGGCTGTAACCGTCACAATAAAGTCTGATTGCAACTGACTGAGAGAGAGTACTGGGGATACAACACTCGCTGGAATTGCTGTCCCGTTAAGTAAAATACGGGATTGAATAGCAAGTGCGGCTGTCAGATTTATTTTATAAGAGATATAGTAGCGCCCTGCATTGGCAAGAGTGAAGGTATCATTCGTTCCATTGACGGTTATGCCAGTGCCTATATTTTGGTTATTCGGCAATGGAATCAATGTTCCACCCAAAATTACAACAATGGTACCACTTGTGTTCTCAGCAAATGCCGAATTCGAAGTTACAGAAGTTCCGGTTGCTCCGGTTGCACCCGTTGCACCTGTACCTCCAGTGGCTCCTGTTGCTCCGGTGACACTTACTCCAGTAGCTCCTGTATCCCCAGTGACTCCAGTGCTTCCAGTTACACTTACGCCAGTAGCTCCTGTAACTCCTGTTGCTCCTGTACTTCCCGTTACACTCACACCAGTAGCTCCCGTGACTCCCGTTGCTCCTGTATCGCCAGTTACCCCAGTCGCTCCCGTGACTCCTGTTGCTCCTGTATCTCCGGTAGCTCCTGTACTTCCCGTTACACTGACACCAGTAGCCCCCGTGACTCCTGTAGCTCCTGTGTCTCCCGTAACTCCAGTCGACCCGGTGACTCCGGTATCCCCAGTGGCTCCAGTACTTCCCGTTACACTGACACCAGTAACCCCCGTGACTCCCGTTGCTCCTGTATCTCCGGTTAACCCAGTCGCTCCGGTGACTCCGGTATCCCCAGTGACTCCCGTCACTCCTGGATCTCCAGTTACCCCAGTCGCTCCCGTTACACCTGTATCACCTGTTGCTCCCGTTACACTAATGCCAGTAGCTCCGGTAACTCCTGTAGCTCCTGTGTCTCCCGTAACTCCAGTCGACCCGGCGACTCCGGTATCCCCAGTGGCTCCAGTGCTTCCCGTTACACTCACACCAGTAGCTCCTGTGACTCCCGTCGCTCCTGTATCTCCGATTACCCCAGTCGCTCCGGTGACTCCGGTATCCCCAGTGACTCCTGTCGTTCCTGTATCTCCAGTAACCCCCGTCGCTCCGGTTACACCTGTATCACCTGTTGCTCCAGTGCTTCCCGTTACACCGACACCAGTAGCCCCCGTGACTCCCGTTGCTCCCGTATCTCCGGTTACCCCAGTCGCTCCGATTACACCTGTATCCCCAGTGGCTCCAGTGCTTCCCGTTACACTCACACCAGTAGCTCCTGTGACTCCCGTTGCTCCTGTATCTCCGGTTACCCCAGTCGTTCCGGTGACTCCGTTATCCCCAGTGACTCCTGTCGCTCCAGTATCTCCAGTAACCCCCTTCGCTCCGGTTACACCTGTATCACCTGTTGCTCCAGTGCTTCCCGTTACACTTACGCCAGTAGCTCCCGTAACTCCCGTTGTTCCTGTATCTCCGGTTACTCCTGTGAATCCCGTTGCTCCCGTATCTCCGGTTACGCCTGCGACTCCCGTTGCTCCCGTACCTCCGGTTACACCTGCGACTCCCGTTGCTCCCGTACCTCCGGTTACACCTGCGACTCCCGTTGCTCCCGTATCTCCGGTTACGCCTGTGACTCCCGTTGCTCCCGAATCTCCGGTTGCACCTGTGACTCCCGTTGCTCCTGTATCGCCAGTAACCCCAGTCGCTCCGGTGACTCCGGGATCACCTGTTGCCCCTGTGCTTCCCGTTACACTAACGCCAGTAGCTCCGGTAAT
>NZ_JASOYM010000017.1:0-123253 GCF_030226665.1 Paenibacillus sp. UMB7766-LJ446 | reverse complement strand
TCCCCTCAGCAGGGGAAATCCCGCTCCAAAGGCGGACGCTTCGCTCCCTCTGCTCCGATTCCGCCCTCCTTCGCTGCTTACCTCAAATACATTTGCAGCGGCTGAAGTCGAAGCTCGCGGATGGCTTCTGCCACCTGTATGGCGAGGCGACGGGCACCGCGCTCCTGAAAGTGCGTGTTATCCTCCACACCTGCTGGGAAGTTCACGTACTCACCCGGCAGCACCCACATGAAATCCTCCTTACTGCCTTCAATACCCGCTTGCTCGAACAGCATGCGGCTTCGCTCAGCCAGATCGATCAGCGGCACCCCTTCCTCTTCGGCCAGCTCACGCACGGCGATGATATAATCACCATGCGTGTCGGTCAATGTGCCGTCATCGGCAAAGTAGCGCCGATGCACCGGGGTCACGAGCACCGGATGAGCACTCGCTCCGCGGGCTGCACCAATATACTTTTTCAGATATTCCTTATATGTTGTGAAAGGTTCCGTCCCCCGATCAGGACCCGGCTTCTCATCGTTATGTCCAAATTGAATAAACAGAAAATCCTCCGGCTTCATCTTCTCCAGAATGGCATCCAGTCTGCCCTCATTGATGAAGCTGCGGGAGCTGCGCCCAGACTGGGCATGATTATCTACAGCAACATCATGTTTGAACTGAGCCGGTAACAGCTGGCCCCAGCCACAATATGGATATCCACTCTCCGGCTGATCCGTCACGGTAGAATCACCAGCGAGAAATACAGTCATCGTCTGATTCGCAAGCGTGATCTCCAATGCATTGATCCGTGGCGCGGGACCGGAGAACGATAATCTAAGCTTCCCGCCACGGACCACAACGGAGAATCGTACTTCTGCACATTGTCCAGGAAGGGCACGAATGGTCGGCAGCATCAGTCTGCCCTCTCCAGCTTTGACCCGGGTAATCGTCTCTGCCCATTCATCGCCTGCAATTAACAAGACTTGGTAGGTTCCATCGGGTACATCAACGATGAAAGATGCCTTGAGCGGAATACAAAAGCTTGAACGCAATCGGGCAGACACATTGGCCTGCCCTTGATTCTTATTTTTTTCCTTGCCGGTGTCGGCCATCCCATATTCACTTAGCCGCAGCTTCTCATACACAAGAGAGCCGGATTCAAAACCGTATCCCCCCTGTTCTTCATATAGGGTGCTGGCAGACACTTTTAGATAACCCTCAATCTCACCCGCACTACCCGAGTCCGGTCCAAAATTGAACTTCCAGTGGGTGACGGATTCTTTACCGCCCTCTAACGTTACCTCCGTGGTAACAGCCTGACTCCCCTGAGCATTATTCAATAGGAAGAACCTCCTTTTACAACATGCTAATCCAGGTTAGGATCCAGTGAATATCGTTTATCCTTTTAATCCGCTGGTGCTCATGCCCTGTACAATTTGTTTTTGGAAAATAAAGAACACGGCTACAACGGGTACGAGACTCACAATGGACATCGCGAACATCGCGCCCCAATTGGAAGCTGATTCGCTATCCAGGAACATTTTCAGTGCCATCGACACGGTATATTTATCCGGCGAGTTCAGATACAGCACTGGACCGAGCAGATCCTCCCATCTCCAGTAGAAGGAGAAGATGGCTGCCGTTGCGAGTGATGACTTGATGAGCGGCATAATAATCTGCACATACAGTCTGAACTTGTTACACCCATCAATAGTAGCAGCCTCATCCAGCTCTTTCGGAATTGTACGAATGAACTGAACCATCAGGAAGATGAAGAATGGCATCCCAAAGAATGTAGGTACAACAATCGGCAGAATGGTATTCAACCAGCCAAGCTTTGTAAAGATAATATATTGGGGTACGAGTACAACGTCATGCGGTAACATCAGGGTTAACATCATCAGGGAAAACCAGAAGTTACGACCTTTAAAGTTGAGCCTCGCAAAACCAAAGGCAATCAGCGATGAGGATAACACAGCACCAATCGTGGAGATAACTACAATAACAAGTGAATTGGTAATGTAATCCATAAACGGTCTTCCGCCTGCACCTTTCCAGCCATCCGCGTAGTTGCTCCAGATCCATTCTGTAGGAAACAGGGACTCGGCAGTCACGAAGATGGTGCGGCTTTCCTTGAAGGAGCTGAACAGCATCCATAGCACGGGATAGAGCATCAGGAGGGCCAAAGCTGCAACGAACAGATGATAGATGGGCCATTTCACATTTCTCCAAACCATCGTTACTTCCCTCCTTCGGATTCATAAAACACCCAGAACTTGGATGTTAGGAACACCGCAACTGTGAGTATACCGATCATAATAAGCATGATCCAGGCCATGGCCGAAGCATAACCCATGTTGTTAAACATAAAGGCCTGACGGAACAGATACAGCGAGTAAAGCATGGTACCGTCCATTGGCCCGCCCTCGCCTTTAGAAATGATATATGCAGGTACAAAGGTCATGAATGCACCGATAGTCTGCATAATCAGGTTAAACAGAATGATTGGACTGAGCAGCGGTAAGGTGATACCAAAAAATTTGCGTACCGGATTGGCACCATCCACACCTGCTGCTTCGTACATCTCGGGAGAGATATTTTTCAGACCGGCCAGAAAGATGAGCATGGAAGATCCAAACTGCCAAACTGATAGCGAGATTAGCATAACCAGGGACGCATTCGGATCACCAAACCAGCTGATTGGCCCGATTCCGATTGCCGTTAATGCGCTGTTGATGACACCTTCATTACTAAAAAGGTTACGCCACATAATGGACACGGCCACACTACCACCGATAATGGATGGCAGGTAGTACAAGGTTCGGTACGTTCCGACCATGCGGGAGCCCGTATTCAGGATCATGGCCACGAAAAGTGCAAAGACCAGCCTTAGCGGCACACCAATGAACACGTACAGGAACGTTACCTTAACCGAGTTCCAATACTTCGGATCATCAAAGAACATCTTGGTGTAGTTGTCCATCCCAATCCACCGTGGAGAAGTGAACAGATTATAACTCGTAAACGACATGTATAGAGATACAAACATCGGAATGAGCGTAAAGCCCAGAAAGCCGATGATAAAAGGACTAATAAATGCATACCCGGTTAAGTTTCTGCGCAACGACGAATATTGCCTCAACGGAACGAACCTCCTTTATGGATCTGATTACTTCCCACAGCCTTCGCTTCGATCTCATGGACGGGGAAAGGCCCTCGCGGTATGCGAGTAGCCTCCGGTTCCCATCCATCCCGGTAATAGGATGAGCAAGTAATCATTCAACTGTTATTTATTGTTGGCAAGAACCGCTTCGGCATTTTTGCGGAATGTCGCTGCTGCTTGTTCCGGTGTAATCTTACCAAAGTTCAGCTCCTCCACAACATCCGCCAGAGAAGCAATGACTTCCGGCGAACCTACCGGCGGCGGTGGGCTCATTGGAGAAGCCTTAGGCTCCATGGCCGCTACGAAGTCAAACACCTGTTTCGTTGCGTCACTCAGCTCAGGAGCGATAGCTTCCTTGATTTTGCCCGAGATTGGCACACCGCGTTCGCCCTTGATCAGTTTGTTTGCTTCCACGTCGTTCACCCAGAAATCGATGAATTTGGCTGCTTCTTCCTTCACCTTTGAGTTCGATGTTACAGCCCAGTACATACTTGGCTGCATATAGAGACCTTTTTCCATGTCCGGTCCAGGCATTGGGGCAATCTCCAATGGACGATTGGCTACCTGCTGCAAGGCTACAAACTGGTTGGACCATTGCCATACACCAATTCCTTTTTCCTTGACCAGGTCGGATTCCTCGATAATACCTTTGGTTTGGTTCGCCAGATCCGGTGAAGGCGCTGCGCCCTGCTCAATCATCCGGCGCATGAGTCCGAAGAACTCAACAAACAGTTTGTCGTCATCATAGCCAAGCCCCGTTCCTTCAGCATTGTAGAGGGACAATCCTTTGGTCCGCAGGAAATAGTGGAAGAAAATATCCGGCGCCACGCCTCCATCCAAGAAAAGTCCTTTGGCAGCCGTCTGCTTGCCAAGCTCTTCATACGATTCCCAGGTCATATTTTCAGGTAGGGCATCCACACCCGCTTTTTTGAGCAGAGCCGGATCATACTGGAAACCCAGTACGTTAACACCCGCAGGTACCCCATATTGTTTTTCATTGATAATGCCTGTGCTGATTACGTTCTCGGATACATCGTCCACTTTGATCTGATTTCCGAGATACGAGGACAGATCTTCGAGCTGTCCGTTCTGTGCATATTGGCTGATGTAGGAAATATCCATCTGTACAATGTCCGGCAGTTGATTCGCTGCAGCTTGTGGAGCGAGCTTTTTCCAGTAGTCATCGAACGACGCATATTCCACGTCAATTTTGACATTCGGGTTTTTCTCTTTGTACAAGTCAATGACCTTCTGTGTATACTCGTGACGTGCATCCGATCCCCACCACGCGATACGAAGTGTTACCGAACCATCCGCAGATGTTCCGTCCGATCCTCCGCTGCTGCTGCATGCCGTTGTTAATACCAGCAATGCCGCCATCATCAGGAATATTGCCTTTTTCACCATGCCAATCTCCCCTTTTATGTTGATATGGTTGTGTGAATGAGTTACCTTCATTTTCTGATAACGCTTCCACAAACTTTATATTGTCATTTTCGCAAATGTGAGACCATAGTTGAATACACAAAACCGTCTTGTTGGTTCAAAAAACAGAGGAGGACAACCGCACCCTCCCGGTGCGGTTCGTCCCCCTCATACTCCGACTACATGATCGTCAGTTGATTGTTATAAGCCAGTTCTACGGAATTCGGTAGGTGTCATGCCGGTCCACTTTTTGAATACCTGACTGAAATATTGCGAGTTTCCTCCGAAGCCAAACAATTCGGCAAGCTCAAATACCTTCACATCCCCACCTCTGCGAATATGGTCGCAGGCACGCTCAATGCGCAGTCGATTCACATAATTGGAGAAGTTCTCGCCGGTCACTTTTTTGAAAATTTTACCTAAGTAATCCGGGTTCATATATAACATCTGATGAGCGACACCGTTAAGGGATAGATCAGCTTCGCCATAATGACGGTCTACGATATCCATCATCTTCTCCACGGCAGAAGACTGACGGCTAATGTGGTTTTTGTAATAACCGGAGGTTAATCGGGCTGCGCTGCTTGCGACAAAGGATTTTAGGCCAGACAAGGTATCGATATGGGGCAGCTCTGCCATACGCTGAGTGAATTCCGTTGCCTCCTCAGGTGGACAGACATGAATCATAGCGGAGTACAACTGCACCACATACGAACGGGTAATCCCAATTTCAAGCTGCTGACCGGATAAAAGATCGAAGAGGCGATCCACTTCCGCTGCAGCTTCTTCGGTATTACCTGACTTAATCAACTGGCACAGCTGCTCTGCATCCTGTTCAACGTGTACCCCAGCACATTCCCCGGCCAGGGCCAGATCATTTTTGGTAATCAGCTTGCCTTCGCCAATAAAAAAGCGGTGGTTCAGGCATTGCATAGCCTCACGGAACAAACGCCTGGATTGAATCATTCGATCCGCCTCACTAAGGGCAGCCGTAACTTCGAGTTTATACAGTCTGGTAAAAGCAGCCCGCACTTCCTCAATGCTCTCCTTCAAACCGACCGGATCGGAAGAGTCCCCCAGCAAAATTAACAGTTTGCCTTCAATGGTCGTGCTTAACAGAACATGGGGCAGCAGATCACTGGCGATGTTTTTGATCGCAAATAAATGACTATAATCATGTTCATCTGCAATCCGAAACAGCAGCAGCCGAACTACACTATCCTCCAGCTCCAGTTCAAACAGCTCCTGATAATACTCCAAATCAACCGGACCATAGGTTTGGTTCGTCATAAACTCCAGCAGGAACTGCTCCTTCACATGCGGGAGCACCCGTTGCAGCCGCTGTTTCATCTCTCCGGCCACATGTTCCTTCACCTGGGCATCCTGGTGTTCCTGAAGCAGCTCGGACAAGGCATCGTGGATCTGGTTCTCGTTACACGGTTTGAGCAGATAATGCTTCACTCCATATTGCATGGCCCGGCGAGCATATTCGAACTCTTTGTAACCAGACAACATGATAAACCGGAGTCCAGGGTAAGCTTCCGACGCCTTTTCAATTAATCCAAGACCATCCAGGCCCGGCATGGATATATCCGTAATGATAATATCCGGTCTGGAATGACCGATTTTATCCAGCGCTTCAATCCCGTTTCTCGCAGTATCCACCAGCTCCGTTCCTGCTGCAGCCCAATCCACGACTTGCGAAATCCCCTCCAGAATGACACGTTCATCATCTACGAGCATCACTTTGTACATCGTCATCGTCCTCTCTGATCCAAGGTATTCTGATCGATACTACGGTCCCTGATCCGGGATTGCTGCTCATGATCATTTCGCCTTCGTCCCCGAAGGTCAGCCTGATCCGTTCCTTGATGTTCGACAGTCCGATCCCCTGTCCCCTCGTCTGAATACGTCCCTCCTGCAATTGCTCCAGAAATTCGGGAGTCATGCCTGGACCATCGTCTTCCACTTCAATCACAACGTTGTCTCCATCCGCTCTCGCTCTGATCCGAATACGGCAAGGTTCTATGCTTGGCTCCAAAGCATAATGAATGGCGTTCTCCACCAATGGCTGCAGGGTTAACTTCGGAATGCGTGCAGTTCCCACTTCGGGCGCAATGTCCATATCAAAATCAAGCCTTTCCTCAAATCGCGTGTGCTGGATTGTCACATAACTACGGACAATGTCCAATTCTCTTTCCAAAGTAATCCACTTCTCGGACATGTTCACAGAGCTTCGCAGCAGAAATCCGAGGGCCTCAACCATTTCAGAGATTTGATGCTGCTTCTGCACTTTGGCAAGCCAGTTGATCGATTCCAGTGTGTTGTACAGAAAATGTGGATTAATCTGCGCCTGAAGCGCTTTCAATTCAGTTTCTCGTATCACGAGCTGCTTCGCATAATTCTCATCAATGAGTTCGCGTATGCGCTGTAACATCATCTTGAACGTGCGATGCAGCAACCCAACCTCATTCTGCGAAGATACCGGAACGTTGCCAAGCGCTGCTTCCTCCAGCTTATCCAGATCCCCTTTTTCGATATTGCGCATTTTCTTGATCAACTGGGCGATCGGCTGTGTAATACTACGGGAAAATTTAGCCCCAAATACAAGCGCCGCCAGGAATATCATAATAAAAATGACAGTCACCAGCTGTTTGACAAACTGGATCTGCTTAAACATCTGGTCAAAGGGCGTCATGTACAGGTACACCCAATCCGTATAGGAAGAATGTGCACGGGCGACAAAATTTCTACCCTGCTCAAACATGGCGATCCCATAAGGCTGTGTCCGCTTCAGTTCAGACTCAATTTCAGATTTGCTGACGGTCGACTCTGTCGGATAGATCACTTCCCGGCCATCTGTAATTAATAGCTGTGAATCCTCTGCCGGATGCTGCATCTGGTCCTGAACAATCCGATCCAGCCGTACACGAATAACAAGGGTGCCCAGCTTCTCCAGCGTGAATGCTCCACCGGTAAAAGACTTTACCTGTCTAACCGACAACAGCCTGGCTTGCTGGTCCCCACCCGTGTACCAGGCATTGGAGCCCGAATATTGCTGTCCCAAAGCAACCAATTCACTCTGCTTTGCTTTCGAGATTCCCTCACGGTTTCCAGCCGCCATAACATTATTATCATTATCGATAAAGATCATGGAATAGACGTATTTCTCTGAACCTGCATAAGCCACCAATCTGTTGGTGATTTTTTTGCGCAGGCCATTTTGCTCATATCCCGTTTCGGCATTTTCCAACTGGAGAAGGTATTGCTGTAGTGGTTCGTCAGACATGACTTTAAAGGATAGATTGGAAATCTCACGCAGCTGGTTCTCGATGCCCACCGAAGACATATTAAGTACCTGTGAGGATTTCTCATAGATTTGTCGGTCATAAATGTTGAACACGTATCTCAGGACAGATACATAGAATGTGAAGCTGATCAACATCAGAAGTCCGATGAGAAGAATGGTTTTGTGATGAATCGGCAATCTCGTGAAAGCGTTCTTAATTTTTCTCATCCAAAGCGCTCCTTTGGCTGGCGAAGGGTGCTGTCCATTCGAAATGGTTTTCGATCTACTGTAAGTTATTTTCATATTTACACATCCATGGTCAGATGACAAGTCATATTTATGCAACATTTTAGATCATTATCGAAGGTTTAGCTCCCTTGTGAGAAATGAACATAGACGCAAAAAAAGCCAGTCTCCTTGAAAAAATCAAGGAAATCTGGCTGTTAGATATCAATCAATCATACAAGACATAGGTGTTACGGGTTCACAAAAACCGTCTTTAATTTGGCTACATACTGCACATCAAAGCCTAGACCTTCAGCTACCATTGCCAGCGGCACATACGTTTTGGACTCGTTGCCCACCTTGTTCAGGAATGCTGGTGTGTCCACGGCAAGGGATGCACCATTCACCTGAACGGCCGTTGCACCAATCTTCACGGCAACCTTCCGGTCTCCATATGTAATCGTTGCCGTTGAAGTTTTGTTATCCCAGACGGTTGTTGCACCGACTGCATTCACGATATCCTGGATTGCCACAAAGTTTTTGCCATTGCGAATGACTGGTTTGTATGGGGTATTCAGCGTTTTGCCACTAACGATGATGTTCATCGGTTCACCGCTCGCAGGAGCTGTCAGCTTGGTGTAGTCGCCCCAGATCGTTTCTGCGAATACTTTGGCAATCGCTTCATATCCGAACTGATTCGGATGGAAATCGCGGTCCTTAATCATGTGCGTCATCGTGCCTTCTCCGCCAATAAACTCCTTGGCGACATGAGCCACTTTTACATCCATCCCTTTAGCGGAAAATTCAGTAGCAATTCCATCAATGGTCTTCGTAAACCCTTGGGAAGCTTCCATCAGTTTCGCATAAAGCTCCTTACCAGCAACTTCAGGCATGGGTTGGTACTGGTCTGCGATTACGATCTTGGCATTAGGATTAACCTCATGAATATCATTGATAACTGCGCTAACATTGACTGTATAGGATGATAGCAATTCTTTCACTTTTGCTTCCAGTTCCGCATCACTCAGCTTATCTGCCGAGCCGAGCAGCTCGGATACATCGTTTCCTCCGATTGTGATAGCAACGAGATTCGCTCCAGCTACACTCTCCTTGATGGCAGCAATATTGGCTCCAACTTGTGCCGCTCTTGGATCAGGAAGACTCGGTTGAATGGTTTCGGAAGTGAGCGCTTTCCCTTCTTTAATCGCATCTGCAAAGTTTTTCAGACCACTGCTCTTCAATCCGGCTATACCATAGTTGTCCACCTGAGTACGTCCGTGAAGCAGGCCTTGTTCCTGTAACCGTTCCACATAACCATACGGCAGTTCTTTCAGGTTCGGCTCGTAACCCACGGTAATAGAATCCCCTAATGTGACGATGCGGAATTCCTTGGTTACTGCTATGGCATCCTTGTTCACAGGCAAAGATGCTGTTGTAGTTCCCGCAGGTAACGTATTGCTATCTGCAGCAAGAGCGGACTGGGCGGTTGATGCCAAAATCAGCATCCCTGCCAGCATACTTGCCGTTAATCCCGCGGCGGTACTTCTCCATATGCGTTTACGCTTCATTCTTAGAACACTCCTTGTCTCGTATCTATACTAAGTAAACAATAATTGCATATTACACTTTCCACTCCGATGACAGAAGTTCGTGTAACTCTATTCTAACATTATTAAAGGGGTGCTGTCGTCTGTACGAAAAAGGAGGAGCTCTCACTATACACGTAAATAGACTGCCCCGAAGTCGTTCACCCACCGGTCGTCGTCGCTGGACTCTACGCTGACGATCAAAAGGAGCTTCCCGCCATTTTTCATGACTATTGGAAGCCCCTTGTTTAACACAGATAAAATATCAACCTGTCAAGATTTCTGTTTACTTTGCGTCTCCAGAATCAGAACCATCCATGTCGTTTTCCGGTTTGTTCCCGGCAGAACGCTCTATATAACGATCATAGCGATCGTCCACTTCACGTGCCATATCCCGGTACTTCAACGTTTCCTCAACAATTGGGTCCCGTTCTGTCTGGATGCGCACCTCGTATTTGGGAGGAATGAGCTGGCGTTCACGCTTGTCAGCATCGCCGGACTCCTCCATGTCCCCTTCAGTCAGCATATCACTCAAACGTCGTTCCAGTTCTTTGGATTCATCCATTGTTGTTCGCTCCTTAGATTAAAGTCACAAATGCACTAATCTTACTATTACATCTTCACTTCGTGGACAGAACAGTCTTCCGATCGCTGTTATCCCCAGATTTCTTTGATTCCCTTGTCCAAGGGAGAAATCCGTTGATAAAGGCGAGCGCTCCGCTTCTTCAGATCTGTTCAGTCCCCTCCGTTTAATGTACAATTTCAAATTTTTCAAGCATTGATGAATTGAATATACTCACTCACTCCAAGCCGGTTGCCTTTGCTTCCTTCAACACATCCGTCAATGCATCATGAATCTTGCCATTGCTGGCCACCACATGACTCACCGAGAGTTGATAAGGCGTCCCCACGGTATCGGTAACCTTGCCGCCGGATTCCTCAACCAGCAGTGCACCTGCGGCGATATCCCATGGTTTCAGACCAACTTCGGTATAAGCGCTGAGGCGCCCCGCTGCAACATAGGCCAAATGCAGGGCAGCGGAACCGCCTGCACGCAGACTGCGTACTTGCGGTGCAAGCGCCTGAACAGCGGCCATATTGATCGGCAAGGCGTATGTCGTATCTGCCGGGAAGCCAACCGCGATCAGGCTCTGAGCCAGTTCCTGTTCACCCGATACAAGCATCCGGTTTCCGTGGACGTAAGCGCCTTTTCCTTTTTCCGCAACAAACATCTCGTCACGGGAAGGATCGTAGATTACCCCCACAACCACCTCACCGTTATGGGCCAAAGCGATGGATACGGAGTAGAACGGAAAACCATGTACAAAGTTCGTCGTTCCGTCCACCGGGTCCACAATCCAGAGAAACTCTTCTTCCTCAGCTTCTTTCAGTGCTTTGGCCGAAGCTTCCGGTCCTGGTTCTACGCCTTCTTCACCCAGAATGGCATGATGGGGAAAATGCGTCAGAATCAGGCGGCGGATCATCTGTTCCGCCCCTTTATCCACTTCAGTAACGAGATCCTGCGGGGAATACTTGGTTCCGGGCTCCCCCACAGTTCCGAGACGGCTCTTGATCCACTCTCCAGCTTTGGAGGCTGCATTAATGGCGACGGCAGTATAGCTTTTGCTTGTCACGACATAAGGTGTTTTTTCCTTCTCATTCAAAGCGTTCACTCTACTTTCTATATCAATCTACGAAAAATTAAAATACTTGTTAAAAGTATACGCCCCGAGGGTCGTAAAGTTTCTCGCTGCCCAGGCCCCTTTTGGCGCTACGGATGAATGATAACCGTCGACTCGTCCACCCAGTCCACACCCTCTTCGTGATAGAATGCTAGTTTCTGCATCAGTTGAACCAATGCTTCATCCTTGCGCTTTGCCTCAATCATCACATCAAGGGCGGGCGTATCTGCTGCGATATGGCGCAAGAAAGTGAGCAAAGGCTCCACTTCAACACCGTCAGCATGACCTCGCAGGTCCTTCTCACTCTTGGGACTGGACACGTGAATTTTGGGCGGCAACGGCTTGTCTGCCGGTGAATCCGCTTGGGCAAGCGGAGATTCCCATGTCTTCAATATATCAGGCCAGAGATCCCACGGCTGTTCGCCTTCATTGTTCACCCATTGATGATGAATATCCAGCACCATGGGTAGCCCCATACGCTGGCAGACTGCAAGTGTCTCGGGTGCATTGAAGGTCTTGTCATCATTTTCGAGCGTCATCCGCTCCTGAATATCCCGATCCAGCTTTAGAAAATTTTCCTCAAAACGCAGCGCTGCACTAGGCTTGTCCCCGTATGCACCACCAATATGTATATTGTTCTTGGCAGTGGCATTCAGCCCCATCGCATCCAGCATACGTACATGATGACGAAGGTCGCGCATGGAGTTGCGCAGCACTTCCTCCCGCGGCGTGCTGAGTACTGTAAAATGATCCGGGTGGAAAGATACACGCATCTCGTTCTCCTTCACAAAATCGCCAATCACAGCAAAATCCTGCTTAAGCGCGGGAAACGGGTCCCAATCACTCAGATCCTCATGTGTAGCCAGCGGAATTAATTTGGAGGAGAAGCGATATACATGAATATGGCTGCCTTTATTGTGTCTGAGCAAACGTAATGTATTATGCAAATTCTCGGCTGCAATCCGTTCCAGCTTGCGAATTGCCGCTTCCCTATCATCAATTTTCTTAAAGCTGGACATGGTCATCGTCCGGGAAGGTGAAGCATTCTCCACGAGCACGGACATCGCCACATAGCCTAAACGTACGAGCATGAATTTCTTCCTCTCTATTAGGGCGGAATTCCTTCCCGGCATATGAAGCCGGCAGTCTTCCCTTCACTGTATATAACCAAGTTTTACCCTAAAAGAGTGACCATAATCGTAATTTCGACAAATCCGTCCATTCGTTCCGGTCCACCTGTAACAAACTACCCCTGTGCCTGTTCACCAAAGAACATCTCGTCCGCAAGAGCGGTCTGAATGCGTGATTCTTCCTCGTTCAGTTTACGGATCAATTGCATCTCCACTTCGGTCACTTCCTGACCCTGGAAGTTAATCTCTGCAATGGAGACTACGATTTTTACGATGGCTACCGCCACGTTATCCGGTGTGTAAGCAATGACTTTCTGTCCGGTAGGAAATACACGAAAGCCTTGTTTGACCATTTTGCCACGGCCGTATTCAAGCAATTCGAACAGCTCTTGTTCATTCTTGAATTTGCACACGGAATTGAATTCGGTCTGAAATCCCATTCATACCCCTCCTTATTTTGTCGTCCTCAGGCTACACCTGTACGCCGTTCTCGTAGTTCAGCGCCTGCTTGCGGTTGTAGCGTTCCAAAGCCAGCTCAATCATGCGATCCAGCAGTTCTGCATACGATACGCCCGTCTCACGCCACAAGAGCGGATACATGCTGTAGGGGGTGAAACCAGGCATGGTGTTTACTTCATTAATAAGCAATACCCCATCCGATTTGCGAATGAAGAAGTCGGTCCGGGAGATCCCATTGCCTTCAATCGCACGGAATGCCTGCAATGCGGCCTCGCGGATGCGATCTGCGGCTTCCGGGTCAAGCGGAGCAGGGATCAGCATCTGAGACTGACCATCGATGTATTTAGCTGCATAGTCATAATATTCACCAGAGGATACAATTTCTCCTGGTACGGAAGCCATCGGTTCGTCATTGCCAAGCACACTAACCTCGACTTCACGCGCCTCTACAAACTCCTCAATGACAACCTTCGTATCATAACGAAGAGCAAACTCCACTGCTGTCTTCAGTTCACCCCGGTTACGCGCTTTCGAGATCCCCACGCTGGAACCGAGATTGGCCGGCTTAATGAAACAAGGATAGCCCAACTGATCCTCCACCTGCAGAATCATTTCATGTTCGGTCTGCTTCCACTGCGTAGCGTTAAAATACGTAAAGGCACATTGGTCGATTCCGGCCTGTGCGAACAGTTTCTTCATGACCACTTTGTCCATGCCACCTGCCGAAGCAAGTACGCCTGCACCAACATAAGGCATATCTGCCATCTCGAACATTCCTTGAATCGTACCATCCTCACCAAACGTACCGTGCAGCAGCGGGAACATGACGTCCATCGCCTCTTCTCCGCCATATAAACGGCCAAACAGCGCGTTCAGCGCTTCCTGGGTTCCGCCCGCCGCCTGCTCCAGCTTCAAATCTTCAATCTGCGCGAATGGCGCATGCATGACAGATCCTTTTTTCCACGTACCCTGCTTGGAGATATAAAAAGGAACCAATTCATACTTTTCATAATCAAAAGCGTTCGTTACAGCAAACGCCGTTTGCAGCGATACCTCATGCTCGCCTGACTTTCCGCCGTAAACGACGCCTACTGTTAATTTATCCATACTCATGTGTAACCTCCGATTATCTGTGCAATGATGCTGTCATGCCTGCATGTTCAGCACCACTTTTATTCTGTTATCTAGACTTATTTTACACGGAACCGGATGTCCACGTCACCGAATCCCATAAAATCTTTGACCATCAAAATTCATCTGCAATATGAAAAAGCCGATACACCGTCCGCTCGTTCCAGGCGTAAGAATCCCGGTAATCCCAGAAACGGTGGCGGCTGCTGACTGTATGTGCGTTCACAAGCGGCATGCCCCCCGCATCAAAAGCGGTCACTACGGTACTGTGTTGAAACCTGCCATCACCGTCCCAGTCGTAGAGAATGACATCTCCAAGCATTAGCTGCTCGGGACGCTCCACTTCGGTTGCTGACAATCCCCAGCTGCTGCCGGATAAATAGCGCTCCAGACTATTGGAGACCGCCCAACTGTAGCTCCACATTTCGGCGCCATTCACATAGCCTTTGTACCACCATCCTGCTTCTCTTTTACCAGTATAGTGGATGGGTGCTCCCCCTGCAAAGAGACATTGGGACACATAGTTGGTGCAGTCCACATCGAATTCCTCAAAGGCCGGATTACCCGCATTCCACCACCGATCCGCATAGGCCACAGCAAGATCCCTGCGATACAGCTGCTGCTTTGATCGCCTACCCTGTCCCAGTACTTCCCGGTTAAGCAGCGGCCGGTTCATCGCCTGTACAAAATCAGCTTGTTGAAAAGGACGACCCTCGCCTACCGGACGACGCTCCGGCACCTCACGTTCCACACGTGCAATGCTCCAAGCTCCACCTTGCCTAAGAAAGGTCAGGCGTTCCCGCTCAATCCGGTCTTCCCGATGGGTCAAACCGTTCTTCTCATAGAACAGCCTGCTGTACAATTGCACGTCCACCACCGATTCATCTGCCCCATCCATCAGTGTCCGCACAAGCTTGGCGCTGGTCTCACTGCGAAGAGGCACGGCCCGCCGCTTGCGATACCATTGGTCCAGTCTGGCCATCCGCTCTCCCCGTTCCAGCACAAATTCCGGATCGGTTACAATCCGCTCGCTTGTCTGTGGACGGTAGTCGATCTCACAGCGATTATACTGGTTCACGTAGGTATATAAGGCACTCTTCCATTCGCGTTCCAAGCCTGTGTCCCCCTTTGGCATGAGTTCTGTCCGGAATGATCCATTGCATGAAAACTCTTTTTTATTTATATGAGAGAATTTCGGTTGTATGTGTCTGGTTCTGTTTTGAAGCCTTAATAACGGGGATAATGCGTACGGAAGAGATCAAGTCCATTCCCTTTACTTGAGAACGCATTCAATGTCTAATTCGCTTGGCTGGACAGGCAAAAAGCCCTTTACGTACGGCGTTGAAAACGGTATACTTAAAACTAAAGTTACGATTATGAAATTACGTTTCACCTAATGAAACCAGTGAACAAGGACACGGAACGATGAAGGCCTGTTCTTCACCTATATGGACGTTTTCTTCATCTCACCGACCATTTTAAGGAGGTACATGTATGTCAGCCAAGAATCATTTCTCCGCGGCCCGCAGTCTTGAGGTCGGAGGCAAGTCTTATCGCTACTACAGTTTAGATGCTCTTCAGGAAGGCGGCTACGGCGACCTTTCCAAGCTTCCTTTCTCCATTAAAGTGCTGCTCGAAGCAGCTATTCGTCAATTTGACGGACGTGCAATTACCGAAGAACATGTTAAACAACTGACCGGCTGGGCAGAAGGCCGTGACAATAACAAAGAAATTCCATTTATCCCTGCACGTATCGTTCTGCAAGATTTCACCGGTGTACCGGTTGTCGTTGACCTTGCAGCAATGCGTGATACCGTGAAAAAAGCAGGCGGCGATCCAAAACAAATCAACCCACTCGTTCCCGTCGATCTCGTTATCGACCACTCCGTTATGGTTGATGCGTTCGGAACGAATGATGCACTCGACTACAACATCAAGGTTGAGTTCGAGCGTAACGAAGAGCGTTACCGCTTCTTGCGCTGGGCGCAAACGGCATTCAACAACTTCCGTGCAGTTCCACCATCCACAGGGATCGTTCACCAGGTTAACCTGGAGTACCTGGCTTCCGTGGCTGCAACCAAAACCATTGACGGCGAAACCGTTGTATTCCCGGATTCCCTCGTAGGAACGGACTCCCACACCACCATGATCAACGGACTCGGCGTTGTTGGTTGGGGTGTTGGCGGGATCGAGGCTGAAGCAGGCATGCTGGGCCAACCGCTTTATTTTGTAACACCGGACGTTATCGGTTTCAAATTAACAGGCAGCCTGAGCGAAGGCGCAACGGCAACGGATCTGGCACTCACTGTTACCCAAATGCTTCGTAAAAAAGGCGTTGTTGGTAAATTCGTCGAGTTCTACGGACCGGGTCTTAGCAACATCAGTCTGGCTGACCGTGCAACGGTTGCCAACATGGCACCAGAATACGGCGCAACAATCGGTTTCTTCCCTGTAGATAGCGAAACACTGAACTATATGCGTAATACGGGTCGTACCGACGAACAGGTGGATCTGGTTGAAGCTTATTACAAAGCTCAGAACATGTTCCGTACTGCTGATACGGTTGACCCTGAGTTTACAGATGTGATTGAACTTGACCTGGCATCTGTTGTACCAAGTCTCGCGGGACCTAAACGTCCACAGGATCGCATCGAGCTGACTCAAATGAAAGAAGGCTTCAATAGCATTATCCGCACGCCGATCGACAAAGGCGGCTATGGACTGAGCGACGAGAAAATCGCTGAGAAAGTGCCTGTAACACACTCTGACGGTTCCACTAGCGAACTGTCTGCTGGTGCTGTCGTTATCGCGGCAATCACAAGCTGCACCAACACTTCGAATCCAAGTGTTATGGTTGGAGCGGGTCTGCTTGCGAAAAAAGCCGTTGAACGTGGTCTGACCAAGCCTGGCTACGTGAAAAGCAGCTTGACTCCAGGTTCCCTCGTAGTTACCGAGTATCTGGAAAAAGCAGGTCTGATTGAATATCTCGACAAACTCGGATTTAACGTGGCCGGCTACGGTTGTGCAACTTGCATCGGTAACTCTGGCCCACTGCCAGACGAAGTAAGCGAAGCAATCGCTGAGAACGACATGACGGTAGCGGCTGTATTGTCCGGTAACCGTAACTTTGAAGGTCGTGTGCACGCACAGGTCAAAGCCAACTACTTGGCTTCACCGCCACTCGTTGTGGCGTATGCTCTGGCGGGTACCGTTAATATTGATTTTGCAACCGATCCAATCGGCTATGATACCAACAACGAGCCTGTATTCCTGAAAGACCTCTGGCCTAGCTCCGAGGAAATCAAGGATACCATCGCTAGCTCGCTGAACGCACAGATGTTCCGCAACAAATACGAGAACGTATTTACAGCTAACGAACGCTGGAATACGATTCCTGTACCGGAAGGCGAATTGTATGAGTGGGATCCTAACTCCACATACATTCAGAATCCACCATTCTTCCAGGAGCTTGGCGACAAGTTGACGGATATCGCAGATATTCGTTCCGCACGTGTCATGGCATTGCTAGCTGATTCCGTAACAACGGATCACATCTCGCCAGCGGGTAATATCGCACCATCCAGTCCGGCTGGACTGTACCTGAAAGAACATGGCGTAGAACGCAAAGACTTCAACTCTTACGGCTCACGTCGTGGTAACCATGAAGTCATGATGCGTGGTACGTTTGCAAACATTCGTATTCGTAACCAAGTGGCTCCAGGTACCGAGGGTGGTATTACCAAATACCTGCCAACGGACGAAGAAATGTCTATCTACGATGCTTCCATGAAGTATCAGGACGAAGGACAAAACCTGATCGTTATCGCAGGTAAAGAGTATGGTACAGGAAGCTCCCGTGACTGGGCGGCAAAAGGAACATTCCTGCTCGGCGTCAAAGCCGTTATCGCAGAAAGCTTCGAGCGTATTCACCGCAGTAACCTGGTGGGTATGGGCGTAATGCCATTGCAATTCCAGGAAGGTCATGGCTGGTCCAGCCTCGGTCTGAACGGTCGTGAAACGTATGACATCACAGGTCTGAGCAATGATGTGAAACCAGGTCAAGAGCTGACGGTTACCGTAACCCGTGAGGACGGCACCAAGTTCGACTTCCCTGTCATCGCTCGTCTGGACAGCATGGTGGACGTGGACTACTACCATAACGGTGGTATCCTGCAAACCGTATTGCGTCAAATGATGAAAAAATCTTAATTGCCTTTATATTTAATGCAATTAAGTTATACAGAAAAGCTCCTCGTTCCGTGCGGTCTGCACGGTGACGGGGAGCTTTTTGATTCTGCTTTTATTAATCGATATATGTTTAAAAATCAATCTTCAATCCAACTTCCGAATCATCGGGTGGCGCGGGAATGCGGTACACACCTCTGCAGTTCAATTTCTCCACGTTAATCCAGTCCATAAAATCATCCCCTCCGTAACTACGGACAAAAACAGCGTATTCCAACTTGCCTTCATAATTAATGGACTCTGTATATTCTGTGAACGGATGTTTCCCTTCTATACTCTGCAAAAAATCAGAAAACTCCCTTCTCCACTTATCTATTTGCTCTGCATATTGATCGGGAACATAATAATAGAAACCATCTGGCGTATAGTAAGAAATTTTCATTATCATCTTGCAGACCTCCTAGATCCTAATTGACAGACTAGAGTTTCAGGATTTCCATACCTTCTTTCAGTTGTTCTGACACAGCCGTATAATATTCAATGCCATGTGCAAGTTCCTGTTTGGTCTTATGTACCAGATAGTAGGAATATTTCTGCATTAATTCATGATTATTCAACTCAATCGGTAAGTGAATGATTTCAATTTCATTTGAATTAAAGTGATATCGATACCCTCTCTCCGATCTTCCAACTTTCATTACCGTTTTGATGACTAGCAACTCATCACGTGAAAAGGTTTTTATCAAATCTGACCTTTTCTGTTCTAAATCACGTACAAGCTTTTCACCTTGGTGTTCACTTTCTCTTTCAGCTTCAGCAATCTCACTTTCAATTTCCATGATCGCTTTCATTCTTCCTGCGAGTTGTTTAGCCAATGAATACAATATATGTCCTCCTTGTAAGGATATAGGTAAATAGGGTTATCCTCTCTACTCTACCTTATTAGCAATTCCAATCGCAAACTGTACCATGGCTTGCTTCTTATTTCACTTTTATATGTGATTCCTGTAGCACATCAGAAAAGGTGATGGGGAGCTTTTTTAATAGAATGAATATGAGCATGCTTAATGATGTTTATGCCAACTTCCCTTTAATGTCCAATGTAATGTGAAGCTTGATCCAGTGTTTGAAGTGAGGCCATGACCAGAAAGAGACAGGACATTATGATTAATGAGTACCCAATCCATCTGGCGGTGATTTGATTGTTGTTGTTTCCATCCTTTGAAGAAGAATGAGTAACGTAGCTTGGACGAACGACAAACACGACTCCTGTGCCAATCATTAAAGCAGCTAAGAAAATCAAATGCTTCCCTCCTTAAACGCGACTCTGATTGGAATTATACTCTTTTCTCGCGGTGCCAGCCGCTCCACCTACGATTATCCGTTTCAGACCGATAAGCATCGTATACAGGACATAACCAATCACCCCACCAAAGGTATTCAGCATAAGATCATCCACGTCGAATATGCCCATGCCCGTCAATAGCTGTGTCACTTCAAAAGCAAAACTTAAGAGCAAGGAAAGTACAAGTACCTTTGCCCCTGACAACAGCTTGTTACCCATCAGCACTGGAATGAAGATACCCAGCGGGATAAAGGCCATGATATTACCGAGCAGATGAATTGCGGTTCCGGGACGATGTAACGACAGGCTATGCCAGTCTCTTGAAATTTCCTGAAATGGCGTCAAGTTAACGGTACGTGTATGAATCAGATCCGGCTGTTGCGCGAACGTCATAAGTTGAAATCTAACGACGTTCCAATCCATCGTATGTCCCTTGAACAGGATCAGCTTGGTCAACAGATACAGATAGATGATGAATGCCGCCACCCAAACGATCTTCATATTGAACTCTTTAGGTTTCATAATGAACCTCCGTGTATATCTTGTTGTTGTTTATTCCTCCACCGTCACGACAACTCCGTTCACGTTGTCTCCCGATATCTCATATTGACCGTGTTCAGGTACGTTAATACTCTTCGCTTTGGATGCATCGTAATAACGCACATGATAGTGCTTGTCCCCGACTTCAGCGGAAATGCTCTTTTTCTGTTGCAGCAGCTCCAAATACTGCTCCAGAACCAGGTGATTATGATACATGATGGCACTGTGCGGCAGTCCCACATACCTAAAATGCCAAGGTTCGTATTGAATGCCGGTGATGTGCACTTTATCCTTCGGGTAACGTAAAATGAATCCGTATTTCCATGCATTCTTCTCCAGCCAAGCTCCTTCTGGCGCTTCACTCATGGCAGCCAGGGTAGAGCCGATATCCATGGACAAGCCCAGATTATGTTCACTGTGACCCGCAGGAAGAGCATAGTCCGAACCCTTTTCCTCGTAAAGCTGCTCCTGTTTCGTAAAGTCTCGATAACCACTGCTGATGAGGAAGTAACGCACGTCATCTTTCGCTGCAGCTTCAATCATCTTCTCGAACGCTTGCGCTACGTACTTTGACAACATGATATTGTGATCCAGCAAGCCGTATCCACGAACCAGATCTTGTTGTTCAGCCAAATTCACAATGTCCGTTCTAATACCCTCCGCATGAACAGGATACTCCGAATTGACGAGCAGTAAATTCCCTTTATGTACTTGATTCTTCATATCCACGTTAATGGTTTTGGTATATCCCGCCCGATTTTCAGCCGTATTCTGAATTTGCAGATTCGCTTCTTCCTTCTGCTCAAACAATGCAGGTGACTTGGAAAAAATATATCCCAGTACAATGATACATATCAAAAATCCCCACTTCTTCATCCCTTGTTCCTCCTTTACCTCGTATTATCAAGGATAGAGAAAACTAGTTAAAAAAAAGCAGGGCAATTCTAAAGTTTTTCTTAAATTTGGCATGTAACTTCATTCTAATGCAGGTAACCGAACTTCAAATACGGTCCGTACGACATCACTCTGGGCCGAAATGGTCCCATCATGCTGCTCCACAATATTTTTGGCGATAAAAAGTCCTAGACCTGTTCCACCTTCCTGCGGTGTACGCGCTCGATCCCCGGTGTAATACATATCGAAAATATGAGGCAGATCATCTGGATGAATATGTCCCCCATAGTTCATGATCTGAATGATAACCTGTCCTGCATCACGATGCCCATGAATATCCACATAAAGACCATCCGTACCGTGACGTGCCGCATTGATTAACAGGTTCTCAAACACGCGTGCAAGCACCTCACCATCGCCGGAGATGGTTAATTCGGAATCGATATGCAATCGGGTGACCAGGTGGTTCTTTTCAAAAACGGGGTACAGCTCTTCGTTCATCTGCCTCAGCAGCTCACTAAGATCAAGTCTCTTTTTCTCGATCGGCAACATGCCATAGTTCATTCGTGTAATCTCAAACAAATCATCAATAAGTTTCTCTAGACGCTGAGATTTGGTAAAAGCAATCGCTGTAAAGTGTCTGACCTGCTCTTCCGTTAACTGATCATCCTTCATCAACAGATCCAGATAACCCAATACTGACGTTAGGGGCGTACGCAAATCATGCGCCAGGTTTACTACCAGCTGGTCCCTGCTGCTCTCCGCAAAATCTCCCCGTTCTACCGCTTCCTTCAGCTTCAGATTTGCCAGATTTATATCCTCTGCAATCGCGCCCAGCTCGTCCTTCGTCGAAATCTGAACACGGTGCTGGAAATCTCCACTCGCGAGTTGCCGGATACCAGTAGAGATATCTTTGAAATAGGTAACATATGGCTTCGTAAACCAGAAGAAAAACAGTATAGCAAGCGGAATGAACAGGATGAGGAAAAAGTAAATATCCCCTATGCTTTTCATAAAGTGACGATATTCAGCTAACTGATCCTCCGCACGCACTCCGGTGTAATAGTATTGCATCAGTTTATATACCCCAAAGGTAATCGCGCCAGATGCCAGCATGCTTAGACCAAGCAACAGAATCATGGTTGTTCGAAAACTTCTACGTTTATTCATTAAATGTGTACCCCACACCCCAGATCGTTTTGATAAACTTGTTCTTGTCTACATCTTCCCCCAGCTTCTTGCGCAGGGTCCGAATATGAACCATCACGGTATTGCCGCTCTCATAATAAGCCTCTCCCCATACTTGTTCAAAGATGCTCTCTGCACTGAACACCTGTTTGGGATGATTTGCGAGCAGATACAGAATGTCAAACTCCTTCGGTGTTAATTCGATGGGCTTGCCATAAAGGGTGACGCTATGCTGATCTGGCGAGATAATGAGGCCGCCTTTCTCCAGAATGGAACGCTGGATCGGTACAGACTGGCTGAATTGAAGGGAACGGCGCAGCTGGGAATTGACCCGGGCGACCAGTTCCATCGGGTTAAATGGCTTGGTCATGTAATCATCTGCGCCCATCACGAGCCCAGTGATTTTATCCATATCCGAGGTTTTGGCGCTTAGAAAAATAATAGGCAGGTGATACTGCTCTCGAATTTTGCGGGTTACCTCATATCCATCCATACCAGGCATCATAATATCCAAAATAGCCAAATCGATCGTTTGTGTCTGAACGGCTTGAACCGCCGCTTTCCCATCGAATGCCTTGATGATGTGATATCCTTCTTTTTGCAAGTGCAATGCAACCAGATCAGCGATCTCAACTTCATCATCTGCGATCAAAATCGTAATACGTTTCATTGCTTATTCCACTCCTATATGTGATGCTCAACAATATAACATATCTGAATCCAACTTATAAATGATTGAAGGGAATCCAATATATGAAACTGGATCGTTTATTAGCCATTGTTGTGCTGTTGATCAATCGTGGCCGGGTGCAGGCCAAGGATTTGGCGGATACGTTTGAGGTGTCCATTCGTACCATCTACCGAGATATAGACACACTGGGTCAGGCGGGTATTCCTGTCGTCACCTATCAGGGTGCAAGCGGGGGGATTGGCCTTGCAGAAGGTTACCGGCTTGACCGAAATGTGCTGACCGACAAAGATCTGGCCTCCATTGTCACTGCGCTGCGCAGTGTCTCCACCTCCCATACGAATGTGGCACGAGACCTGTTGATGGAGAAACTCAGCAGTATCGTGCCTGAAGCCAAAAATGAAGATTTCCAGGCCAATACCAGCCGCTTTATTGTAGATTATTCGATGTGGACGCATCCCGAAGCGCTGCAAATCAAGCTCCAGCTCATTGAACAGGGCATGGATCAACTGCGGCCCATTACATTTACCTATTGCAGTGCCGAAGGTACCCAGACCCATAGAACGACCGATCCGCATACCCTTGTGCTCAAAAAGCATTCCTGGTACCTCTATGCGTTCTGTCACGAACGCAACGAGTTCCGTATGTTTAAGCTGGTCCGCATGCGAGACGTCGCCCTTGCCCAAGGAAACTTCGAACGCAAGCCGATTAACCTGCAGGACAGACCCTGGCAGCAGGATTGGGCAACCCCGGATAACAAGGTGCCTCTGACCCTCAGATTCCATGCGCGTATCCGTCACATCGCAGTGGAATGGTTTGGCATAGAGAGCGTCATCCCGAATGATGAGGGCTATTATATCAGCCAGGTCGCATTCCCGGAGGACAACTGGCTGTACGGGTTCATTCTTGGATTTGGCGCAGATGTCGAAGTACTGGAGCCTCTTCATATTCGAGAGGAGATTCGTAGAATTGCCGAACAAATTGTGCAAAATTATAGTGCCCCGCCTCGAACCTGACAGACAGGTGTCCAGTTCCTCCCGTTATACTTCTATTATATTCAAGCTTTACATAACGAGGAGGAATTAATTATGAACGTCACCGTATGCCAGAGCTGTGGAATGCCACTCACTACGCCTGCCCAATTCGGAACAGAAACGGATGGTACTACAACCCGCGAATACTGTATCTATTGTTATAAAGAAGGCAAGTTTGAGCAGCCCGATATTACGCTGGAGGGCATGATTGAAATGTGCACCGCCATCCTGAGCCAAGAAGGTATGGACGAGGAATCAGCAAGGTCAATGCTGCGCAACCAACTTCCTTTTTTGAAAAGATGGCATGCAGCTGGTATTGAACGGAACGTGGCATTTCCAGCAGAACATTCGAATGGGTCCGATGGCCTTAATCAAGTAACGCCCGACAATACGCTCTCCACAGAGCCCATTCGGTATGTCACACTGCCAGGAAAACGCCTCGCGGGTGTGTCGGCCAGAACCACCAATACCATTGAGATTAGTGGCAAAGGCTGCATTCAGGGTCTCTGGAACAGCTACTTCGCTTCAGATCATCAGCCCGCTCCTGAAGCGGCACGCTATGGCTGTTACGCTGACTATACGGATGGCATACATGGAGAATACACCATACTTGTGGGTCATGAGGTGAGCCCGGATGAATCGTTACCTGAGGGAGTGAATTCCGTTGAGCTGCCGCCTGCAACATATGCGGTGTTCACCTCCAGAAAGGGCCCGATGGCCGAAGTCGTGGGTGAAGCCTGGGGTGCGGTGTGGGCCTGGAACAATCAGGGGGAACGCACGTTTACCGGAGATTTCGAATTGTATGATGAGCGAAGTCTCGATCCTGAGAACGTACAAGTAGACCTGTATATTGCTGTTCGCCGCGAAAAATAAGAAGAAAAGTGAACATGATCATTTCTTAATCCGAATTGGACTGTTTATATCTGTATCTGTATCTCAGCAATGAAATTCCGCTCATGGATTTATGCAAAATGCTGTTAGGCTGCCAGGTTTCCTGGCGGCTTTTTTGGCATTTCCCTTTTGTCTATCCGTCGAAAATTGCCCTAATATGCACCCGACAACCGACCATGGTACCAAGTTAGCTAGCTTATGTCGTACCTATACAACCAGACTATATGTCTTAATTTCGACACAATTGGCAATCCCAAAACTGGGTCTATTCACTTAACAATCGCTTCTATCCTCCCATACGAAACCTCACATATTCGGTCCTTTCCTCCTGAATTTCTTTAAAAACGTTTACATCTCCTCAATACGGGGTAAAATCACTACAACCCAATTGGAATTGCACCTTAAGTTGCCTGTTTCGTCTAACAAGTCACATATACCTATTTGCGTAACAGAGACGATAACCTGTCGGAATACATAAGCTATTTAATAATCACATATGCATATTCGAAAATGCATTAAAGGAGGAACCAAGATGATCCGCATGCCTATTCAGCAAATGATCCCGTACCACCACCAATATCCGCGCAACACGGCGACCGTTGCTCCCAAAAAGGAGAATGAGAACACTCAAGGTCTATCCTTTCATGAAATTTTGCAGCAAAAAATGGCTAAAAAGAACGCCTCCCCTTCTTTGCGATAAATGAAATGATGAGCGAATTGAGCATTGCTTGCATGGCTGCACCGTTCTCTGCGAAGTTGTAGATGAACGGTTATTCGCGTTTTCGCTTTAATTGGTTGTTACATCGGCATTTTACATATGTACAGTCTATGGTCACATCCCTATAATGGGTTAAACATCTGCGGCACTTTGTTGAATCAACATCCATTTCAGGGGGCAAATATGATGATGACTATCGGCTGTTTTCACGCTCACTATTCCAACATTGCACTGATTGAAGAAGCACTCGCTCCTTATGAAGTTGAACTAGTTCATTATGTCGATCCGGGTCTGGATCGCCTCAAACATGATGCTGATTTCACCGAGGCAGTTACGCGTGAGAAAGTATCACAGACGCTGCAATGGATCGCACACTGTCATGCAGATGCCATCCTCGTCACCTGCACCCTGTTTGCAGCCGTACTTGAGCAGGAGGCACAGTATGTTCCCGTCCCAGTGGTTGGTATTGACGACCCATTACTTCAGGAATTGAAACGAGTACCGGGGAGATACATATTGGCGTTTACCAACCCTGCGACGATTGAAGGAACGATGGCACGGGTGAATCAGGCTTTGCAGCAGGATGATGAGAATGGACAGCGAAAAGGGATCGATGCTGTAGAAGCTGAAGCGGTATTGATCCCGGGTACATTCGAGTTAATCATGCGAGGCGATAAGGTAGGTTATCTTGCAGCCGTGAGTGCTGGATTGCAGCAGATTGCTGAGCAGTCCCCGGGAAGCACGGTAGTAGCGGCTCAGCTGTCCATGGCTCCCGCAGCAGCACGAGTTACAGCAGATACCGGCATGTTGATCTTTAGCCCGCTGGCATCGCTTTCGGCTTATTTGGAAAAGAAGTTGAGCTTGGCCCACCGTTAAGTGTTGAGCTCATGAAGCAAAATAAAAAGACTCTCGAATGAGAGTCTTTCGAATGGTATAATCATTTTGTACAGCCAATTTGTGGTGGGAAATAGATTGCCTCCAGTGGGAGGTGATTCTATGAACTTCTCTTTCAACGACGTAATCGTGTTCGCAATGTTAGTTATTGCGCTCCTCACATACATCGACCGTAAAAAGAAGTGACCCGCCACAGGTTGACGGCCTGACGGGTCACTTCGTCTGAACTATGCTGCACTTGGAGGAATACCCACCGCAAATGCTGTGCAGGAGTAGCCATTGGCCTGGCTACTCTTATTTGTTTTTACTTATACTCATTTTATTAAACATCTATGAGACAATCAACCTATAAGTGATAAAAATATGTTGTGTCGTACTTCTTGTCCTCTAAGATTAAGTGCGAACACCACATACCGGGTTAAAGCCGCTCTTCTCCACAATCACGGAGAGGAACGGCTTTTCACCATATCAGGCTGCCCAGATTGCGCTGTAACAACGCTTAGGAGCGTGTTCGGTATTCCTCAGCCTTTTCCTGCATGCCCGCAGCCAAGGCCTCATTCTCGGACAATCCTTTGTCCGCGGCAAAAGCACGAATATCCTGCGTAATGCGCATGCTGCAAAATTTCGGCCCACACATGGAGCAGAAATGGGCTTCCTTGGCCCCTTCGGCCGGCAGCGTCTCATCATGGTAGGATAGCGCACGTTCCGGGTCCAGCGACAGGTTGAACTGATCCCGCCAGCGGAACTCGAATCGTGCTTTGGACAGCGCATCGTCCCGCCGCTGGGCACGCGGGTGACCTTTCGCTAGATCGGCAGCATGTGCAGCAATCTTGTAGGCGATAACCCCTTCTCGCACGTCATCCTTATTGGGCAAGCCCAGATGTTCTTTTGGTGTAACATAACAGAGCATCGACGTACCGAACCAACCGATCATCGCTGCCCCGATCGCCGAGGTAATATGGTCATATCCCGGTGCAATATCGGTCGTCAGGGGTCCCAAAGTATAGAACGGCGCTTCCTTGCAAATCTCCATTTGCAGATCGACATTCTCCTTGATCTTGTGCATCGGCACATGTCCCGGACCTTCGATCATCACCTGCACATCATGCTTCCAGGCGATTTGTGTCAGTTCACCAAGCGTAGCCAGTTCCGCCATCTGGGCTTCGTCATTAGCATCGTAGATGCTTCCTGGGCGCAGCCCGTCTCCGAGAGAGAACGCCACGTCATACCTTTTCATAATCTCGCAGATTTCTTCAAAATGGGTATACAGAAAATTCTCCTGATGATGCGCAAGGCACCATGCCGCCATGATGGACCCGCCCCGTGACACAATGCCTGTCATGCGCTTGGCGGTCATCGGGATATATCGCAGCAGCACGCCTGCATGAATCGTAAAGTAATCCACGCCCTGCTCTGCCTGCTCAATGAGTGTGTCACGATACAACTCCCAGGTCAGTGCTTTGGCTTCACCATTGACCTTCTCCAGCGCCTGATAGAGCGGTACCGTTCCGATCGGTACCGGAGAATTGCGGATGATCCATTCCCGAGTCGTATGAATGTCCTTGCCTGTGGAAAGATCCATCACCGTATCTGACCCCCAGCGCACCGCCCAGGTCATCTTCTCTACCTCTTCCTCGATAGAGGACGATACGGCAGAGTTTCCGATGTTCGCATTAATCTTCACATGAAAATGACGCCCGATCAGCATCGGCTCGCTCTCCGGGTGATTGATGTTCGACGGAAGGATCGCCCTGCCACTCGCCAGCTCCTGTCGCACAAACTCCGGCTCCACGCCTTCACGAATGGCGGCGAACTCCATTTCCGGTGTGATGATTCCCTGTCGTGCATAATGCATCTGGGTCACGCTGCGCCCAGCTATTCCTCGCAAGGGTTGACCCCGCAACCCTGGATACTCCTCGGCTCCAGCTCGCTTCCCTCCTGGCTTCAGACCGTTATCTTCCGGCTTTACCGTCCGTCCCCGGTAAGCTTCAACATCTTCACGCTCCGTAATCCAGCGTGTACGCAGCGCTGGCAGACCCGCCCGGATATCGGCATGAAATCCGGGATCGGTCATCGGCCCGCTCGTATCGTAGACACGCAGCGGTTCGTTATGTTCCACTCCTTGGGGAGTATTCGTGTCATGAAGGGCAATTTCACGCTCCGGTACAGCAATGTCCGGTCGAGAGCCATAAATGTAAACTTTGCGGCTGCCCGGGAAGGGCTGAACCCGTCCGGTCGCCCCTTTTTCTTTTGCCAGCTGCTGATCCTGCTCGTCCTGTCCCATCGTTCTGTTCCCTTTACTCATCGCTCTTGTCTCCTCCTCATTGGTGATCGTCTGGATTGAAATGCTTGCGTACTTATCCCGAATCATCCACAACATAGATAAAGAAAGAGCGACCATACGACAGAAAGCAGGACATCACATTTAGTAATACGCAGGCAGTCAATGCAAATGGACTCCATCCCAGACGCTCTCCAGCCGCTCCCGGGTACTTTGCCCAAAAGCAGTTCTGGCAGCGTCTTCCGCCTGTTTACTGTATAAAAAAAGCCGGTTCCCAAGGGAACCGGCTTATGTCCATCACCAATAACGCACCTTATAAAGGCTCCATAGCGGAGCCCATCCAATAGGTCACATCATGTGGTGTTCGTGGTCGTATCGCCGATTACTTCCCTACGCTGGTATGATCCAGATCAGGTGCAAAGGGTCCGGAATCTCATGCGATTCCGTCTCAGTCCGGACAATTCGGACTCCCCCAGTAACGTTAACAAGTTGCAGCTAAGCCGCAGATACATATTTAATTATCCTGACCCGTTAGGCCGTCCATTACAGAGTAGCGCAACCGAATCATAAAAACAACCTTTATATTCAGAAAATAAAATCAGGATAACATGAGTCCCATCTGTGCAGCTGCTTCCTTCAGCACAGGTGCGTATTCATGCAACGTCTCCTGGGAAAGGCGACTAACAGGCCCGGATACCGACAAGGCAGCAGCGATGTTTCCTTTCCGATCCAGGATGGGGACAGATACTGCCGCAGCTCCCGGTTCACGTTCCTCATAACTTGTTGCGTAGCCATATTCCAGAATGTCTTTCATCTGTGCCAAATATACTTTGGGATCGATAAATACCGGCCATTCCGGTCCATTCATCAGATCTTCACGGTCCTCCTCGGTGGCAAAAGCCATCAGCACTTTGCTGGACGCTCCCACAGATAGCGGAAGTCTGACTCCCACCGGAGCCACCCGGCGAATCGCCTGATCACTCTGCACGGCTTGAATCCGAATCCGCTCACTGCCATCACGCAGATATAAGCTTACGGTTTCGCCCAGTCGATCCCTCAGCCGCTCCATCGCAGGAAGGAGCAGAATGGCCGGATCATCGCTGCGAGACATATGGGCAGACAGCTCCCAGATGCGTATGCCGAGTCGATACTTCTCGGTGGCTGCATCCCGGATCACGAACCCTTTCTCCTCCAAAGTAGCCATCAGACGATGGACTGTACTTTTGTGCAGACCGATCTGAGTGGCAATTTCCGTGAGTCCCAGATCACTGCGCGTTGTAAAACACAATAATATATCCAGCGCCCGTTCTACAGCCCGGACGGTTAACTTTCGATCTTCCATGGCATGTTGCCCTCCTCATGTTTCATCACATGAAACTTGGTTACATAAATTATATGAGAAACGGTCTCATCTGTAAACCAAAAAGCGCCAATTTGAAATAGGGATAATTGTAAATATTTTCTTTTTATAAATAAAAATCCCCTGCAATTTGCACCCTAAGGAAATGTTAACCATATATCTTCAGAACTATATAACAATTGCGTAACAAATGGCTCCAATCAATTGACTTTGACTATATTGGAACATACGATAAAGATATATTAAATTAAGATTTTGCTTCATACGTAGTCAGAAAAATCATTAATACGCTCTGTTCGTCTCGTTGTTATCTTCATTTGATTTTTAAAGGAGGGGCAATCATGTATCCGACATCCCAGAGCGAAGCCCCGCTGCAAACGAAAGTGTCAGATCTGCCTTCTTCGTTATCACCGAGGCTGATCCGGTTCAAACATATTGTCGTGGCGTTGCTGCTCTCCGTTGTATTTTTTCTGCTATTTTGTTTCATTGCACTACACGGTTATATTGCTTGGGTATTATCCAATCCAACGGTAGCGCCTGTCTTCTCCAATCCCATGCAGGCCAAGAACATGAAGTATCAAGACATCACGTTTCCAGCAGCAGACGGCAGTCGAACGATGCAGGGTTGGTATATTCCGGCTGACGATAATGCAAACAAAACCATCATATTCAGCCATGGATATGGTGCGAATCGTGAAGAAACGTGGGTACCGATGTATGACCTGGCCCATTATGCTCACCAACTAGGCTTCAATGTGGTGATGTTCGATTACGGTTTCGCTTCCCAGGTGAACAAAGCTGTCGCCACAGGTGGCAAAGCCGAATCCCAGCAGCTGCTTGGCGCAATCCAGTTTGCGAAGCAGCGCGGAGCTCAGGAGCTTGTTGTATGGGGCTTCTCCATGGGTGCAGGTACAGCCCTCCAGACTGGGCTGATTACCAAAGATGTGGATGCGATGATTCTGGACAGCACGTTCCTGCTTGAGCCAGATACACTGTACCATAACATCCATAATCAGATTGATCTGCCGCGTCAGCCTACACTGCAGATTATGAATCTGCTGTTCCCGATTCTGAACGGGACCGGATTGCAGCAGATTCCGTATCAGGAAGTGAAAAAGGAAGATTATCCGTTCCCTATTTTCTTCATCCATGGTACCGAGGATGAGAAAGCTCCTTACCCGATTGCGGAGCTGCTCGCTGCCAACCAGACCAATCCGTATTCCGATGAATGGATTGTGGATGGTGCGCATCATGAGCTGATCTTCCGGGAGCATCCGAAGGAATACCTGCGTCGTGTCTCTACATTCCTGAGTCATGTAACGAAGACGAGCAGCGATGATGTGGAAAATACCAATGCCGGAGAATCGTGAAGATCCGGTAATTAAAGAGCCCATATACGGGGCTCTTTTTTTTGTACACATAGGACAACATGACTGGAGAATATACTTTTGGGACGTAATTAAAGACAGCTCTAGCTTGTGTATTACAAAATTGAGGGAACCGGGGAGCCAATTTTATTTCCGCTGCTGGATCTAGATTTGAATTCATTTGAAACGGAGGTTTACCACTTATGAATTGGTATGGATATGGACATCTGCTGCCTCTGCGGGTACTTGAAGAAGTTCGTTTCTGGAAAGAGCAAGAAAAGGAACATACGATTGTTATCCGTGCATTGATTCCTGATCTTGAACCCTCATATGTCCAATGGCTTGCGGAATGGGAAGCCATCTTTGAGAACAGCGAGAGTGTCGCGAATCAGCTGTTGAAGCAAATACTGCCGGGAACCCAGCCTCCTGCCCCCTACATCATCCGCTGTATTGAACAGCTCGTGGCTGAAGCCTGCTCACAATCGCGAGAGTTCATTAGACAGCTATATGTCCTCCTGGAGCAAAGCACTGTAGTTCAGTCTGTCCCACTTGCCAAATTGGTTATTCTGCATTTTATTCGCGAATCCGAGTATTTCCTGGGGGTACTTGAAACGCTGAAACAACATGGAGCTATGCGAGATTCGGTGTCTGATTCAACTTTTTCACTGGAACATATTCTTCAAACCTCGGGGCAACCGGCTGATTCCAACGTACACATTGCCTCAACGTCCGTATCTGGACAGTCCAATCGTGAAGCTGTAGAAAATCCGTCTTCGGCTGTGGGAAAAGTCAACACCCCTCATCCATCCGTACAGGCGCAGGCTTCCGCTGCTGTTCAGTCTCCCAATGCAAACGAAGAGGGCACACCCAACGCTAACACAGCGGTGGTCAAGGAGAAACCTGTGCCGATTGGCGGACACACACTGCCTCCCCTACCTTATGCCTACAATGCGCTGGAGCCGCATATTGACGAGATGACCATGCGCATACATCATGACAAGCACCATCAATCCTACGTCGATGGACTGAACACCGCAGAGAAAAAGCTGGCAGAATCGCGTAAAAAGAACAATTTCGAACTCATCAAACATTGGGAACGTGAACTCGCGTTTAATGGTGCAGGCCATTACCTGCATACGATCTTCTGGACGATCATGAATCCCAAAGGTGGAGGTAAGCCTTCCGGCATGCTCGCAGAACAGATCAAGCGGGATTTCGGCAGTTATGAGGCGTTCAAAAATCAATTCACCGAGGCTGCCAACAAGGTGGAGGGCAGCGGCTGGGCCATGCTGGTCTGGAGCCCACGGGCGCATAGATTGGAAATTTTGCAGGCGGAGAAACACCAGAATTTATCTCAGTCCGACATCGTGCCTCTCCTGCCGCTCGATGTATGGGAACACGCCTACTATCTGAAACACCAGAATGAACGCAAAAAATATATCGAGGACTGGTGGAAGGTTGTGTACTGGCCAGCTGTGGCGGAACGTTACGAAACTGCGCGCAAGCTGTTATGGCCGCCTTATTAGGATTCTCGGGCTAAGCATAGTATCGGGGAGTGCTCTGGAGCGCATTGAATCCATGGTGCAATATGTTGATGTAAAAAAAGAGATATCTCCAGCCGAATGACTGAAAGATATCTCTTTGAGTTTGAATACAACTATTTACTTGCGGATAGAAGCTGCCTCAATCGCTTCATAAGCCCAATGTGTGGCAGGTACATCCGACCACTGTCTTGCTGCATTCGTTTCAGCTTGAAGACCAATCAGTTTATTCAGCATTGTCACAGCTTCAGCGCGGGTTATCGGCTGACTTGGACGGAACGTGCCATCCTTGTATCCGGTAACTACTCCCGCCGAACTTAATTGTTCTACTGCTTGTTGCCCCCAATGTTCGTTCACATCGGTAAATGCTGTCGGCGCAGTAGTCATCTGATCAGATGTTAATAACGGTAATAACGGCTGTAACACGACAGCCATTTCCGCGCGGGTTATCGCTTGATCCGGCTTAAAGCTGCCATCTGTATAGCCTTGAACAGAACCGGATTGGGCTGCCGCTAATATAGCCGCCTGTGCCCAGTGGCTGGATGTAACATCTGTAAATTCATGACTTCCCTCAAGAGTAGATGTTCCCAGAATACGCGTGATTAATGTTGCCATTTCCGCACGAGTTACATTACGCTCTGGTCGGAAACTGCCATCCGTGTACCCCTGAATATAAGGCTTTGCTTTCAATGTGTTGTCTGTCCAGTCTTTGACCTTAACAATGGAGAATGTACTGAATTTGTTTACTTCAATCTCGACACCTTGCTGATTATCAACGTTTAGGGTAACCCGTTTGCCGTGTACAAGCTCCTTCGTTCCATCACTATGCTCAATATATACACCTAGCTCCTCAGATTTTACACCTGCAACCTGATTAGCATCTAAAGGCAATATAAGCGTAACAGGTCTGCTCTGTAGATTCGTTTCGATCGTCATTGGACGTCCAATGATCTGGATATCCGTTGTGCCTACGAATTGGATGATCGACTCATTCGCCTGTGCTCTCGTTTGGATCTCTGAACGTTGGGATTCCTTCTTCACCGGTACAAGACGGAAATAAATATCATCTGTTCGTCCGTTCAAGGAACTCGCCGGAATGGTAATCTTCACATTAGGATTGGAAATAACCAGATCCACTCCTTGCTCAGCCAGCATTGCTGACGATTGTGGAGAGAGGTTCAGATCCCACTGTGATACTTCATCTTTTGCGTCTGGAATCAAGACAACCGCTGTACGGGAGCCTGTCTGTTTCAACTGGTCGATAATGATTTGCGTTTTGCTCTGATCAAGAAAAAGTTCATCCTTAACCGTACCATCTGTTCCTCGAGTACGATTAATCTCCAAGGAAGCGATCGTTGAAGCTTGATCCCCATTCGCTACATCCACTTTGATTACTTCTTTCTGTGGAGCTTGTGGAGTTGTTGGCGTTACAGGAGTAGGAGTAATAACTGCCCCACCTCCCCCATTACCTGGCGTTTCTGGATTGGATGGAGTTATGTTAATCTTCACTGGATTAGAAATTCCATATTCGGATACGCCATCTTCATATACAGCTCTAACAGCGAAAATATATTTTTCGCCTTCTCTAAGATCATTAATTTCCCAACTACTATTCAAAATATTAGAAGTAACAAGTACCCATTGTGAAGGGTCTACTGGTGCTGATGAGCCTTCGTACATATAGACCGAAGCTAATCCGTTCATGATTGGATCCCAAGTTAACGTAACCTTTTTCTCACCTTTTGTTGCCACTACATGCTGTGGTACAGGAAAGTTCGGGTCTGGGTCTGGATCTGGATTAGATCCACCACCATTATTATTCTCCTCTTGCGGGATCACAACGTTAGATGCAACATAATCTGAATTTTCTTCATCGGAAGTATACGATCTAACTGCAAATATATAGGACTGCCCATTTGTCAGATCACTGATATGTCCATCACTGTAACTGTCCGTCACATCCGTCCACAGATCGGGATCCTCAGGCGCTACTGTTCCTTGGTACATATACACGCGATAATCTAATTCTGGCTCTGTAGTCCATTCAATGGCAACCTGACCATCACCAGGTGTAGCCACTACGTTTTGTGGAAGAGGAGTTGAGTTTGCAAGTGTTGAATATCCCCGATCTCCCATGTTCTTGAGCTGACCATTCTTATCTTCTACCGCCAGGAACACTCGGTACCAAGTGTTCTCGTCCAATCCTGTGAACAAGAACGATTTTTCTTCATTAGCTTCTAGATCAACATAAGATAGATTATATAATGCATGTAATTTAGTATCTTCTTCCGACTGTCCTACAATTTCCTCATCATATAATTGATTGTCATAATAAAATCTACCAGCTTCATTAAGCTTCACCGTAACTTTAGATGTGGACTGAGTAACTGTTCCGTACATAGGATATGGATACAGATAACCTATTGTAGGATCGGGCAGTGGTGGAGTCGGTGCATTCATAAGCTTGGATGAACGCAAGATCGGATACCCATCGTTGATCCTGTTACGAGTTGTCCAAACTCCATCGAAATCCCATCCACTGAAATTAGATTGTTGTTTCATCTGCTCAGTAGTAAGACCCGTTGCATAATTAGAACCATTCTGCTGGTTCGTACTACTCTTGGCTAAATCATAGTAGTTATTAGTAAAGATAACTTGATTCTCTGAATCATTCAGATTACCAATGACTGACCCTATCGTCTGATCATCAATGGGTGATGATGAATTATCAGACATAACGTTTACAGATGCCGCCACATAATTATTAAGTACATTTATTTGAGAGGTGTCACTCGAGCCACGTACTTTATTCACTTCACCAAACAAGCCGCCAATACCTTCAGCAGAAAAGTCATTATTCCCTGAAGCATCAGATCTAACAGAACCGACCACATAATTGTCTGCAATGGTATGGCTTAATTCAAAATTAAGTTGACCAACTAATCCCCCTATTAGGTAGTCACCTGTCACCTGTCCTGAAACATAGCTTTGACGGATGAAATTATCATTCGACTCCCCAATAAGTCCTCCTATAGAATCATAACCACTCACTGTGCCTTCTGCAGCATTTCCAACGATTGTGCCTTTATTGCTTTCACCCAAAAGCCCACCGAAGGATTCGCCATACTCATCTAAGCCACTTACCGTGACACTAGTGCTATTATTCAGGTACTCACTTTCGTCCGAGTATCCTGAGATGCCCCCTACTCTTATATTCCCTCGTATATTTCCGCTGATATGCACGCCTTCAATGCGTGACTCTCTAATTTCTCCTGCAAGCCCACCTACCATCGCATCACCTGTAAAGGATACATTATTTAATATAAGATTTTTAACCTCAGCACTTTGTAATCCGTAGAACAGCCCCACATCGTTCTGATTCTCATCTGTCGTTTTCAAACCGGAGATTGAATAACCATTCCCATCGAAACTGCCTGTAAAAGGCATAAGCTCATCTTCTATCATGTCAGTAATTGGAGTCCAAGATCCTCCGTTCAAAAACGTGCTCATGGCTGCTTCAGAAATATCATTCTTCAGCTTGTAATTACCGTTTAAGTCTTCTCTTACGCAATAGAGCTCTTCAGGCGTACTAATGAGCTTCCATTCAACATCATCAGAATCCGTTTCCGTCATTTCATAGCAACTCTTGGCCTGAACGACGCCTTGTTGAAACACAACTGGCAGCATACCGAAGACCATAAGGAACGATAATATCACGACCCCTATTCTTCTCAGGAGCCTGGCGCGCTTCTGGTGATCCTTTTTTCGCATGTTCGAATCTTCCCTTCTCTTTCTGTTGTAGGAAGATTATAACTATCAGCTCTGAACGGATTCTGAACAATTATCGGCATTTTTCGTGAAAATATGCCTTTTCTCGCATTTTCGCAAAACCACTTTCAAATGAACATGTTTCTTCCCGTACAATTGTTGTTCAGCGGGGCACGCTTAAATCGAATAATCCAAATACAGAACAAAAAAGCAAGCCTCTATACTAGAGACTTGCTTATCATTTGAGGCCCACTATGCAGAGCGTATACCTTAAGAGGCGCAACCCTCACAGGCAACATAATTGTCGCCAACCTGTTTGCTAATCGCGATCAGATCGCCCAGCTTGATATCTTCCTCACCTGTAAATTCAAGATCAGCGATACGTGCAATGATCAGAGCAGCTGCTTCTTCTTTGCTTGTTGCCATTTGGCTGAACTCAGACTTTTCGCCTGTGGAAATAACCTCATATAAATACGTATATCTTAATGTTTCCATGTAGACACTCTCCTTCCGAAATCACATCATATCATCTCTATTACCCAATTCCAAGTCCAAGCTTCTGAACCTAATCGTAACGCAGTTTCATCTGCTCAGCCGTCCGTCTAACGGTTTCCCGATCCACGCTCAACACGCGGCTCGTCTCCGCCAAGGGAAAACGCTGACGCAGTGTGCGTACCAGCGAGGCTGTATACGCCGCAGAAGAAGGAACACCTGCCAGTTCCTGCAAACTCGCCATCGTTCCGGGCCGAACATCCGGGTACCCTTCGCTGGCACCGTCTGCTGCGTCCTGATAGAACTGACGCACATCTGCTGCCAGTTGATCACCTTGTCCCTCCACGATGATAAAGGCAGTAATAATATAAGCCTTGGCCTGTCTGCGCTGGGCAATACCGCAGAATTTCAGTCCACCCACACTGACATCATAATCGCCAGGACAGAAAGCACCCTCGATCTCCCCTGTACGTGCCTGACTCGACCATGGTGTTAGCGATTCAGCGATCAATGAGGCCATCTCCCGGAAATCGTCGTGAATATTGATGGCACGTCCCGGGTTAGGCAAAATTAAAGACACGTTAACGACCCCTGGATTCAGGGGGACTGCTGCACCACCGGATGGACGAACACAGACCGCTGTGCCTTGGCTTCTCATGCGTTCCATGGCTTCTACGGCCTGTGGCAATCTCCTGTCTCGCAGTCCCGCTACAAAAGCATCTGGATGCCGCCAAATGTGGGCAACAGGCAACTGACCTTCTCCCACTCGGCGGCACATGACTTCTTCCCAGGCAAATGCTTCTAGTACACTGCTCCCGGGCCGCAGGAGCGGTGTCTCCCAAATTTGCAGGCGCAATGATTGATCCAGTTGCAAATGCTGCTCTGCTCCCCGCGATCCGGGTTGATCTGAATTGGACGGTATACTCATATAAGATAGCCTCCGACTAAACTAATCTGGATGAACTGAAATAATTGGGTGATCCTTATGTATCTCCTTGTGTGAATGCAAAAGTAATATATAAATAAGCCGGTTCCCCAGGGAACACGGCTTATTTATGAAAGCTTCCATTGGCACAAGCATCTATTCTGCCATTTCAGTTCCAGCAAAATTGCCGAATGGAAACGACATAATTACGCCAAAGATTCAAATGCTTCTGGCTTGTCCAACGTGTGGAATGAGCCAATCTTAATCTTTCACCAGTGACAGGAACTCTGCACGCTGTGCCGGATTGTCACGGAAAGAACCTCGCACAGCAGACGTTACCGTCTTGCTGCCCGGCTTCTTCACGCCGCGGGAACACATGCACAAGTGCTCGCCTTCCACGACGACCATGACACCGTTCGGTTCTACCGCCTCAGTCAGAATATCGGCGATCTGTGAGGTAATGCGCTCCTGAACCTGCAGGCGGCGGGTAACCGCCTCCACCAAACGGGCCATTTTGCTCAGTCCCACAATCTTGCCGCTCGGTACATATCCAATGTGCACCTTGCCGAAGAAAGGCGCCATATGGTGTTCACATTGGCTGTAATAGACAATGTCCTTCACAATGACCAGTTCTTCGTGATTCTCGTCAAACGTAACCCCAAGTACATCACGCGGGTCCACTTCATACCCGCCAAAAATCTCTTCATACATCCGGGTTACGCGTGCAGGCGTTTCCAGCAGCCCTTCACGCGTACTATCCTCACCGATCAATTTCAGGATCTGCTCAACGTGATACTCGATCTTCTCCCGATTGTCGGATACTTTTGAATTCAAATAATCTTTAACGCCAGCCACTGCCGAACGCCTCCTTTCGAACCACATGCTGTAAGCAACTATTCACTTGAGCATTATGCATAATTCGATTCTTATGCAAAATGCTCACTCACAGCTATTATTTTCGGCGGCCCGAGTTTTTACGCGCAGGATGTTGCCCCGGCTGAGGCATCTTCGCGCCAGGCTGCTGGTTCTTCATCATCTGCTGGGCGCGCTGCATTTGCTTGCCATTCAGGTTGTAACCCATTTGCTTCGCCATCTTCTGGAGCATGTCAGGATCACTTTGCATTTTCTCAAGCTGCTTCCGCAAGTAGTATACCCCAATGAAAAATCCTCCGACCAGACCAACAATCAATGTAATAATCGGTATTGCTATTGCCATCTCTTAGACACCTCTGTATGCAATCTAAAAAGCCTGATGATTCGTGTCAGCACATGATGTTGAACGCTCACGATGTAAACATGACACGTACCGGATTTCCTGAAAGTTATCATAGCATTTCCGCACGCCTTGAGCAAACGGATTTTCCAGCTAACTGCTGAATTTAACATCCAGGAAACAGATCGAAAATATTCAGTAAATCTCTCAGCAACATCCGTTTAAGTTACATCAGGACCGCCTCTATGAAAACGGTTGTATGCTGAGCCAAGTCCACTTCAATCACATCCAGATCATAACGTGTACTGCCTCGTGCAACCCGGATGACTGGCCTGCCGGGCAATCCCCGGTGCTGACGTACAATGACTCCGGTCTCCCTGGTAGACAATCGAACTGCTGTTCCATTCGGATAAACGGACACACTCCGGTTGAATTCGATCAGAATATCACGATCCAGCTTCGTGCCAGACATCGCCATCATTTCTTCGCAGGCCTCATGTGGCAGCATACTTCGACCCGAAAGGCCATTGATCAGATTATCATACGTGTTAGCTGCACTCACGATTCTGGCGAACAGATGAATGTCCTTTCCCTTGATACCTCTCGGCAGTCCTGTACCATCTACATGCTCATGATGCTGCAATGCCGTATGTGCCACAAGTAGATTGAACTCCCGTTTGGACTTGATCAACTCGAACCCTCTCCACGTGTGATGCAGAGAAGAATTCGCTGCTGAACCGCTGCCGGGTGCCCCCTCCACTTTGCCGATGTCATGCAATAGGGCTCCGACAGCCAGATCCTTGAGCTGCGCATAGTTAAGCCCCAGATTCAGACCAATGACAGAAGACAGCAAACATACATTCATGGCGTGAACATACTGTGCGTTATCTTTGGTCCGAATATCTGTGAGCTGGACAAGCAATTCACGCCCGTTCAGAACATCGTTCAACAATTTATCTATGCTGATGGCGACCTTCTTCGGGCTCCAGTCCTTCCCGGAACGAATAGATTCAAGCGTGACACTCATTTCATTAATTACTGCCTTTTTCGTGGCTTCATCCAGAATGTCTTCTGTATCCACATCTTTATACGCTTCATCCTGGATGTACAGCATGGTCACGCCAATACGCTTCAGCGTATTAACCATAAATACGGTAAGCTGGACTCCGGCAGACAGCAATACCGTGCCGTTGCCGGAATATATGGTTTTACCCAGAAACTCCCCCGCCTCCACGCTCTCCACGTTAACATACTTCATGAACGTCCCCCGCTCTTACGATTGCTGCTCCAATGTGAGCAATTGCTCTTTGGTTTGCAGACCGCCTACATAACCCACCAGGGTTCCGTCTTTACCGCTGATGCGGTGACAGGGAATCATAATCGGAATCGGATTTTTGCTAATCGCGTCCAGAACTGCTCGAACAGCTTTGGGCCTGCCGATGATTTCCGCAACCTGTTGGTGTGTTGAGGCCTCTCCATAAGATATATCGGACAGGACTTGCCATACTTGTAGCTGGAATGGTGTTCCAAACAAATCGAGCTTCAGTTCAAACGCTTTTCGTTCTCCTGCAAAATACTGCTTCAACTGCTGTACAGCTTCACTCAGCTTCTCTTCATTTTTCTCATATCGATATTCCCCAATCCAGGTACGGGCCCACTGTTGCAGATGCGCCTCGCGCACATGGAAAGCACCAAAATCAATGTGACACAGCCCCTTGTCCGTAGCACAGAGCGTAAGTGTTCCGATCGGTGTCAGCACCTCATCGTAATATACGGGTGTACCATGCAGACCTGTTACGGCTGACGGTTTCCATGCTGCAGCTTCCGGTTTGGCAGGCTCCTTAGCCTGCCCGTTCTCCTGTTCGGGTGCCTCTTCCGTTACCTGATTTGGCTGCTGCCCATCCAATTGGTTAAGCTGATTATTCTGTTCCTTCTGATCCTCAGGCTTATTGTTGCTCGATTGTTCTGCCTGAGGCTTATCGGGTAAGGTCGCGGACGAACTCAGTCGTTCCTTGGCCTTCTGCAGCATGCTTAGCACGTTCCCATCTTGTTCGTTAGCGGCAGCTTCCCCAATAGCTCTCATTGCGTCTTCTCCTCCAATTCTGCTCAGCGCCCAGGCTGCAGTTCCCCGCAGCTCGGGACGCGGATCACGCTTCAGTACCTCCGTTAGTTTTGGTACAGCGGTTTTGTCTTTGAAATTGCCCAGGGCAATCACGGCGTTGCGCTGGATTGGCTTTTTGCCCCGCCAAGCGGCGGAGCTTTGGCCAAAGCGCTCTTTGAATTCACGGTTACCGATGTCGAGCAGCGGTATCAGCAAAGGTTTTACAATCTCCGGATCGGGATGAAACTCGGGATGGTGGTCCCAATTTTTACCCCGATTCTTCGGACAGACAATCTGACAGGTATCACAACCGTACAGGCGATTGCCAATTTTTAGCATAAATTCTTCATCCACGAAGCCCTTCGTCTGGGTCACAAACGAAATACAGCGCTGTGCATTCAGCTGTCCCGGCCCCACCAATGCTCCTGTTGGACAGGCATCAATACACTTCGTACATTCACCACAATCCTCGGTCACCGGGTTATCTGGCTGAAACGGGATATTGGTTACCAGCTCCCCGAGAAAGATCCATGAACCGAATTTCGGCGATATAATGGCACAGTTCTTGGCACTGAATCCAATCCCCGCACGCTGGGAAACAGCTCGGTCCACCAATGCCCCGGTGTCTACCATACTTTCGATCATGGCTTCAGGTACGCGCTCACGTATAAAATGAACCAGCTTGTCCATCGCAGCCCGCAGAACTTGGTGATAATCCTGCCCCCAGGCAGAACGGGCCAGAATACCACGGTAGGCGCCCGGCTCCGACTTCGGCGGATTGATCATCTTCGAAGGATAAGCCACGGCTATCGCAATGAGCGAAGCAGGCTCGCCGTCCTTCAACTCGGGACGCACCCTTTTCTCAATGTCAGGCTCCTCAAATCCGGATTCAAACCCTTTAGCCCGATGCTGCTCCAGAATAGACTTCAATGTCACGAAAGGCTCTGCCGAGGCAAACCCAATATCATCAATGCCCATCTCGGGAGCGGCTGCTTTAATCTCTTGTTTTAACTTCTCCCATACAGCTGCCGCATTTGCTGCTCCGGTCTGTGCACTCGTCATATCTATTCCCTCTCTTCTTCCAGCGCTAATTCCGTAAATAGTGAACGCCCGCCTCAGGTGGGAGGACAGGCGCTGATTTCGATATACAAGTCGGACATACCGGAGCTAAAAAGAAACCGAGTCTATATCGTTTAACGCAAAATGCAGCGCGAAGTTGTTGTCCATGTCCTGCTAACATTTTACAGTTTTTTAATTTCCGAGAACGGCCAAAAAATAAACTCCGCCCTGCCTACAATTTCACTGGATGTAATGCTTCCAAACACACGACTATCCTTGCTCTTGCCTTCATGACGATTATCTCCCATCACAAAGTAATGATCCGCTTCCAGCGTAATCGGTCCAAAATCAGGGTCCTGAACCTCCGTATCCGTGTACGTTTCCGCTTGCTGCTCCCCATTTACGAACAGATGGTGATCCCGCACTTCAACCGTATCTCCGGGAAGTCCGACAATCCGTTTGACCAGAAAATCTTTTTTCTCTACACCTTCACTTGGATCACGAAGCACAATGACATCCAATCGGGACGGTGTCCCAAAATCATATACAATCTTATTCACAAACAGACGGTCTCGCTCCACCAGCGTGGGCTGCATCGATTGACCTTTGACCATTGAGAGATTAAATACAAACAGGTTCAGCAGCATCATGATCACAAAAGCTATCACAATGGTTTTCACCCAGTCCCAAAGCTCTGCACCCCAGGATTTTCCCGGTTGATCAGGCACTCCTGGCCCGTTTCGTTCCTTGGAAGCCACATGCTCCGTTGAAAGGTTATTGGAGTTCAAAGAGACACCTCGTTTATCAATTTTGTTAGAAAAACGTCTATCGATGTACTTTCAAGGGAGAAAGAACCATATATATTAATTGAACTAAAGAATATTTACAATTGACACTCCGATGACAGAACAACCTTCCGATCGCTGTTATCCCCAGATTTTTTTAATCCCTTATATAAAGGGGAAAATCCGGGGATAAAGGCGAACGCTCCGCTTCTTCAAGTTATTTCTGTCCTCTCCGTTATCGTGTAAATGTTTAGTACAATTTATATAGTGAATGTTTTTCTTAAAATATCAGGAAGCTCGCGCTCCGTGTTTATATGTTCTGATATTACCAAAATCGAGTGATCATAATCCTTTTAATTCTACTTCATTTGCAAGGGTGAAACAATTGGTTATGAGCACCAGCACCCCTAAAAAGGTAAATAACAACGCGAATCAAGCAGTTAAACTGGGCATTAAGTTAAATGTAATGGCGTTCAGAAGTGGCGAAAAAAGGGGAATAATCGGTGAATAACACCCATATAAATAGAAAGGCATATCCCTCACGTTGTTACACGCTGAAAGATACGCCTAATATGAAATGAAAATCTGTTATATTTCTTTATTAACCATACAAACTAAGCTTTGGACAAGATACTGAGTTTCTGGAAAGCGCTCATAATCTGATTGGCACCGTAACCCATTGCTTCATATAGAGGCATGGCTACTTTGTTGTGCTCATCACCCGCCACCCAAATTTGACTGACTTTACGCTGCTGGAACCGTTGTTCCATGGCCTCGACAAGTTTTTTGCCGACTCCGCGGCGACGATAGTCTGGATGGACCGCAATACGATAGATGCATCCCTGGTTGTGGTCAATCGTACCGATCAAAGCGCCGACGAGGTCTCCCTCTTCTTCCGCAACCATGATCAGGTCAGAATCCCATGACAATTGACGGGCAAACGGGCCCATCGTGTTCTCATAACACTCTTCCGATAGTGCAACCTGGAGAAGCTCTGTCATCTGGCTTGCATCACTCAACTGAAAGGAACGAACGTGCATGTCTTAAATCTCCCTTTTCGTTAGCTTAGATGAGGTTTTACAAAAAGGGGTTCCCCTTTTTACCAAAAACCCAATGTTCATATAATGACAAAAAACGAGAAAATACCGCTTCTTCGTCAATTAAACCATACTTTACGCCATAAAACACGCATTTTCTTTTGAAAGCGCTTAATTGTAACCGTTTACATACGAATATTAAACTTTTCCTCTATTCTAACCTCCAAAATCACATAAATAGTTTCATAATGGGTAAAATATGTTTGTTATCTCTAAGCCATGAATCGATTAACGTCTGGGGGGACTTAATAAACAAAAATGTTGCTTAATTAGCCCGGATGCGGTTTAATATTAGTGACAAGGGTATTATTACATATGTACCTGGGCAATTTGCATAAATCCTCTGAGCGACTTTCATTCAGCAAGATATAGATCGAAGTGATATTATTTCGTCTAAAACTTGTCCCGGGAGCGATTCGAATTGAATTATGCAAAATGCTGACCTTAACAAAAATTCAAAAATCTCAGGAGGTATTTCACTATGACTTTTCAATTACCAGCACTTCCTTACGCTAACGACGCACTGGAACCACATATTGATGCGCAAACGATGGAAATCCACCACGATCGCCATCACAATACTTACGTAACGAACTTGAACGCAGCTCTGGAAAGCGCTCCTGAACTGCAAGGAAAAAGCTTGGAAGATCTGATTGCTAACCTTGACAGCGTACCTGAAGGTATCCGCACAGCGGTTCGCAACAATGGTGGCGGACACGCTAACCACAGCCTCTTCTGGGAAATCATCGGACCTAATGGCGGCGGCGCTCCTACTGGCGACATCGCAGCAGCAATCGATAGCGAACTGGGTGGCTTTGACAAATTCAAAGAAGATTTTGCAAAAGCAGCTACAACTCGTTTCGGTTCCGGCTGGGCCTGGCTCGTAGTTGGCAAAGATGGCAAATTGTCCATCACTAGCACACCTAACCAAGACAGCCCTCTCTTCGAAGGTCTGACTCCGGTTCTGGGTCTGGATGTATGGGAGCACGCTTACTACCTGAAATATCAAAACAAACGTCCTGACTACATCGGTGCTTTCTGGAATGTAATCAACTGGGATGAAGTAAACAAACGTTACGCTGCAGCGAAATAAGACTGCTGGCATAATAGAAGAGCCTGACTCGGTCAACGCGACCGGATCAGGCTCTTTTTTGTGTGCTTTTAGGTAAATAAATGCAAATATACACAGACAAATACTAATGCATAAACACAGGCCTATATAGATAGCATACTTGCATGCATATATACTTGCCTTTATAGCCCCTTACCTTCTTCCACTATCCCTCTATATCCCTTGAAACGACGTTTACACCACTTGGCAATCTAAACAATCTAACGAACCGAGGAAGCGCTATTAGCTTCGAATTCCACAGACTGGAGATGTAACGAACTATAGAGACGCTATTTCACCAGACAGCGCACTATTTCACTGTTTTTAACCGTTTTTCACTTGACGTCGCTCAGGTTCGTCAACTCTTCACATCTTATCGTTATCTGCGTTATAGGATCTTTAGGATTCGTTAGCGCTGTGGGTTCGGTGAACAACTCTTCCTATTAAACTTCTATTTAAGTTCATGGGAGAGACAGCTTCTTTCAGGCGCAGGCACGGCACAAGCACGAGTTCTGCTTCTTCAGACTGGTTCTGCACTCTTTCATTAAGATGCATATATCAGATTTAATTCAGTTCTTCATTCTGTTGCTCGTATGCCCCGGCAAAATAACTGCTGATCAGCTTCAGGAAGATGTTCGGGAATGCCATCTTGTCCATATCTTCCGGACCAATCCAGCGGTAGGTCAGGTCATCGCCTTTGCCAGTCAGCGTAAGCTGAGCCTCATCTGCCGCTGGAGATTCATCCAACAGGTTCGCATCTTCCGATGGGTTGGAGAGCAGAGAAGTAATCGAACGGAACTGCTCCGAGTGAGTTGTTGCCAACTCAGACGCAGCAGACGCTGAGGATGAGTGATCGCTCGCAGCCGCCTGTGCTTCGTAGGCGGCTCTGGCTTCCGCAGCGATCAGCGGAAGCTCGTTACTCTGGTCCTGCTCTGTGCATTTGTACACCTGCAGGCTCCAGACAATATGGCTGAACACATGCTCCGCATGGGTAGCCAGCCCCTCTGGGCGGGCAGCGAAGCCTTCCGCCCACAGACTGCCGGCCAGCAAAGCCATGGCCGGCTCATCGGCCAGCGGCCCCGCCGCCTTGCCGGCTGCGGCGGGCGCCGCCAGCACATGCGGCAGCTCCCACATGCGGGCCAATAGGCCCGTCGCTGGGCGCTGCCGCACAAGCACACGGCCGCGATGAGCACCGCGGCCCTCCACAATGGCGACCAGCCGCTGCTCAGGGCGCGGCGGCTTCGCCTTGGTCTTGACCGGCAGCGTGAGCTCCCGTCCGGCGATGCGGCCGGAACATTGCTCCATGACCGGGCAAGTCAGGCAGTGCGGCGCTTTGGGCGTGCACACCAGCGCGCCAAGTTCCATCAGCGCCTGATTGAAATCACGCGCACGCCCTTCCGGAATGAGCTCTCCCGCGAGCTCTTCCATCAACACCCGGGTGCTGCCCTTCATAATGTCCTCATCAATGAGGAAGTATCGGGACAGGACCCGCATCACATTGCCATCCACCGCTGGCTGCGGCTGGTTGAAGGCAATGCTGAGAATGGCCCCGGCTGTATACGGGCCCACCCCTTTTAACGCAAAGACTGCCTGCTTGTCCTGCGGCATCTCCCCGCCGTGCAGCTCCATAACTTGTCTGGCGGCTGCCTGAAGATTACGGGCACGCGAATAATATCCGAGTCCTTCCCAATTTTTCAAAACATCTTCTTCCGATGCCTCAGCCAAAGCCTGTACGGTCGGAAAATTCCCGATAAAACGGTTGAAATACGGGATCACCGTATCCACCCGAGTCTGTTGCAGCATAATTTCCGATACCCACGTAAAATAGGGGTTGTTGTGGCGACGCCACGGCAAATCCCGTCTGTTGACCATATACCAATCCAGCAAATTCACACTGAAATGTCGTTTCTGTTCCAATAAACCCATATTCCCGTCCTCTCCTGTTACCGTGCTTACATGCTTATGTTCTTCACACATTCCATCATGGTTACTGTTCAGATCCAGACAACGTCTTCTCCATCTGTTCCACAATAGCAAAGGCCGCAGCCAGCTCCGTCTGGTGTGTAATGCTCAAATGAATGTCATACTGTTGGCCGTATGGCAGTTGCAGTCGTTCCCATGCCTCAGCAGACAGCGTGGCAACGGGACGTCCTTTCTCATCAGGCAGTACTTCAATGTCGGTAAAACTCATCACGCTTCCAATGCCGCAGCCAAACGCCTTGGACACTGCTTCCTTTGCGGCGAAGCGGCCGGATACAAACTCGACCCTCCGTTTTCCCCGATGATCCGCAATCTCCCGCTCGGCATGTGTTAAAATTCGCTTCATAAACGCTTCCGCGTGGCGACCGGACATCAGCTTGCGCATGCGTCCAATCTCCAGCACATCGTTTCCAATGCCATATATCATCAACGCTTCACCCGCTTAATCATTTATGCTGTAAACGATTTCCATTCGATCATATGATCCGTAACTTATCCGAACACGTATTCTATTGTAGCAGGAGGGGCGTACGGATGCGAGTACCTTCGTCCACATTACCATTTATGTTAAAATATGAATCGGGAATAGTATGAAAATTGAGGAGGAATAAGATATGTCCACAGCATTTGAACTGCCTGCTGGCGGGGATGCCGTCATTCGCGGAAATATATTCACTGCACGGCAACCCGCTCAAGGAATCATGATCCTGGCTCACGGTTACAAAGGCTTCAAAGACTGGGGCATGTTCCCCTACGCTGCATCCCAGCTAAGCGAGAATCATCACGTCCTGACCTTCAATTTCTCTCACAACGGCGTTGGAGAAGATTTGGAGCAATTTTCTGAACTTGAAAAGTTTGCAGTCAATACGTACAGCCGGGAGCTTTCCGACCTGGCAGCGCTGCTTGACTATGTGTCCACACAGCCAGAGCTTAACGAACTGCCGGTATTTCTGATTGGACATAGCCGCGGTGCAGGCGTAAGCCTCGTGTACGCGCTGGATCATCCCGAGCAGATTGCGGGCGTTCTATCCTGGAACGGCGTAACTAACCTGGATCTTTTTACACCGGAGCAAAAAGAGGAAATGCGTACCTTTGGCCGCAGCCATGTCACGAACGGTAGAACAGGCCAGCAGATGCCACTGGATGTATCCATTCTGGAGGATTTGGACAAGCATAAGGACCGCTATGCCATCATTGATCGATTGTCTGCCTCACCTCTACGTGTAGCACTTATTCAAGGAACAGAGGATGGCCAACGGCTGCGTGACGGCTCGGCCGCACTGGTTCAGGCTCGTCCGGATGTCCCGTGGCACCAGATCCCTGGAGGAAATCACACGTTTAATACGGTACATCCATTCAAAGAATTGACTCCGCAGCTTGAGCAGGCGATCACCGAAACCCTTCGCCAGATCGAGGCCTGGAGTAAGTAGTTCCTGCATAACAAAAAGAGTCGCTGCCTTATGCAGTGACTCTTTGCTGTTTAGATGCTTGCATTGTCCATATCATGGCATACTTGCCATCCATATTAGATGCCAGGAATGGCATTCCGTTTGTGATGTGTACGCTTGTAAAATGCTTCAAGACGCTCCTGTGCAGCCGGATCGATCTGTTTGCCCTCCAGATAGTCACTGTTCGCTTCATACGAAATGCCCAGTTCATCTTCATCGGTCTGGCCTTCCCAGAGTCCTGCTGATGGAGCCTTGTCCAAAATGGCCTGTGGCACGTTCAAATACGCAGCCAGCTGACGCACCTGACGTTTGTTCAGGGTGCTCAGTGGTGTAATATCCACTGCGCCATCGCCCCATTTGGTGTAGAAACCCGTGATGGCTTCAGAAGCATGGTCTGTTCCGACAACCAACAGATTTTCCTCAAAGGAGAGAGCATATTGCATCACCATACGGGTTCTCGCTTTCACGTTCCCTTTGCCTTGGTGAGTCATGTGACGCGGACTCCCCATGGATTTGAAACCTTGCTCCACTTCGAGTGCAATCTCGTTAACTGCATCTTCGATGTTTGTTTCCACAACATGCTTCAGGTCATAGGCTTTTGCCACAGCATAGCTATGGGCAATGTCCGATTGCTCACCGTAAGGCTGGAATACACCCAGTGTTTTGTATTCCTTGTTCTCCTCTGCTGTAAGCTCGTCCGTTGCTTTTTTGCAAAGCGCCGTAGCTACAGCGCTGTCAATACCGCCACTGATCGCGATGAGCAATCCTTTGGAACCGGCATTTTTCACATACGTTTTGAGAAAGTCAACGCGCTTACGCACTTCCTCTTCTTCATTAATGCTTGGTTTAACCTTCAATTCAGCGATGATCTGTTGTTGCAAACTCATCGTTCACACACCCCGTTTCTAAATTAATGAAATTTGATGTCCATTTTGAAAGGTCCGAATGGTTCAATAACCTTATTCGCTCAAAATGAAACGCCCCGGCATCGGTCATCCGAAAGGCGGGGCGTTTGCTTGAGCTAATTAACGGCAGTAACGGTCAAACACACTTGTGAGCTCAGCCGCGATTTCCTCTGCAGAACGGTCTTCCACTTGATGACGCTCAATAAAATGAACGAGTTCTCCGTCTTTCATCAAAGCGATGGAAGGTGAAGATGGAGGATACGGTGCAAAGTATTCACGTGCTTTTGCTGTAGCTTCCTTATCCTGACCGGCAAATACCGTGTACAGGTGGTCTGGTGTAATATCATGCTGAAGTGCTTGGGATACACCTGGACGGCATTGACCTGCGGCACATCCGCAGACCGAGTTAATAACTACCAGAGCAGTTCCTTTGGCATCCGGCAAACTTGCTTCAACCTCTTCTGGCGTACGCAGCTCCTGAATTCCCAAACGAGTCAAATCATCCCGCATCGGTTGAACCATATCTTTCATGTATTGATCAAATGACATAGACATTTCGGTTTCACTCCTTAAACATGTAGGTTCTATTATTTAAAAAATTAAATGCTTTTGTGCTATTCCTATTATACATCGCTAATCAATGAAAGCAAGGTTCAAAGACCGCCTGCGGAAAGGCTTCTTCTACAATATTATGTCTCAATCCTTGGCAAAACATGCTTGAAGTTCAGCGTTGGAATGCAACCTTGAACGTTGTACCCTGACCTTCCTCCGATTCGACGGTAATGGTTCCGTTATGTCGTTCAACAATGCTTAGACACATGGATAATCCCAGTCCGGTTCCTTTGGCTTTGGTCGTAAAAAAAGGTTCGAACAGCTTCTCCTTTTTCACTCTGGGTATACCCGGGCCTGTATCTCGTACACACAGCTCCACCGTGTCATCCACCAACCGGGTCTCCAGCGTAAGCACTCCTTTTTCATTCATGGCTTCCATCCCGTTGCGAGCCAGATTAAGTACCACTTGTTTGATTTCCTTTGAATTCAGATGCAGCTTGGGTACATCGTGAGCCAGCATAAATTCAATACTCTGACCTCGCAAATTTGCATCCGCCCATAACAAAGGACTTAGTTCATGAATGATATCATGCAGCTGGGATTCTTCTTTCTCGGCAATTCTATTCTGCGCCAATGATAGAAAATCATTAATAATGCTGTTTGCCCGATCAAGCTCTTCCAGCACGATCCGGTAATAGTGATCCAGGGATTCCGGGCTCTTTTCCTGCATTAATTGAAGAAAACCACGCACAACCGCCATTGGATTTCTTACCTCATGGGTAATACTTGCGGCCATTTGTCCGACAAGACTGAGTCGATCCACATTATCGAGCTCGCTTCGCAGCATTTCAAGTTCAGTAATGTCCTGAATGATCAACATGGCTCCTATAGCCTCTCTTGGTTCTGGGGATAATGCGTAAATAGGAACCGTCCGGGACTGGAACACGTTTGAGCCATAACGCACTGTCAGCCCACTCACTTCTCCATGAACAATGGCTTTGCGAATACTGTTCTCCATCTTGTCTGCCTGAGCTTGTTCGACAAACTGGCTAGCAGGTTGCCCAATCAAATCAGGTGTTGTTGTGCAGGGCAGTTGATCCCGCGCCGTTTGCTCCATGGTATCATTCACGAACTGCACGGTCCCCTCCCTGTCTACGGTAGCTATGGATAAAGGAACGGCATTCAGAATTTGGTTAAGCTTTTCCGTTTCGGCTATGTATCGATGATGAACTTCGGACAAATGCTGCTCCAGCCCCCTGTGATGCTGCATCTGTTCAATCCAGAGCATACTAAGACTTCCGGCGAGGATTGCACCGATCGTGTATCCCAGAGCTGGCAATAGCCAATGCACTATTGAGAATGTTGTTTCAATGGATAGGATATATAGCAGACTGTCCACAACCAGCTCTGCCGTTATCAAGGCGATAACTGTTCCCATTTTGCGTGAACGTGTATAATGCTTGAATCGTTTGGCTGACAACCATACAATAGGATAGAGAAGAATGCCCGTTTGAAATAGAAATCCGTACAGATTATAGGGATGCGCAAAGAGAAAATAGAAGAGTATCTGGAGAAGAGACAGCGTTAGGCCTACGCGGGGCCTGCAATACAATATGACGAGCGTCAGGGGCACAATGCCCAAGGAGATGGGAACGGATACTGGGCTTCCATAGAGAGCAAAAAGCAGACACAGTAACATGCTCACCACACTGGTCGCGGCAAAACTGGTCAGTATCATCCTGTGATATCCTGCCTTGGCGACCGTTTGCCTGGAGAGCCCCAAGTGCAATAATGGAATCAGGAATACCGCAGCTCCTGCAAGCAGTATTTGTAAAAGAATGTCCTTCAACGCAACCACAATGCCATCTCCCTCCTCTGCCTGCACATTCCCTTATGTATTTCTGATTAAAACATAGGCGACAGTATATTACAATATATCCCTTAAGACTGCATAATAGAACTGCTAATACATTTGTATTGTTTCATAAACAGGCAGGAGTAGACAGCGTTTTCGGAAATCAGACAAAATCAATGAAAAAAGAGGGTAATAACGCATGTATGATGTCATTGTAATTGGTGGTGGATCTGCGGGCCTCATGGCCTGTGTTGCTGCTGCCGAGCATGGAGCGTCCGTGCTTCTGCTGGATAAAGGAGATCAACTCGGCCGCAAACTCGGGATCTCTGGTGGCGGTCGCTGTAATGTGACCAATGCCAAGGAGACGGATGAACTGATCCGGCATATTCCGGGCAATGGACGCTTTTTATATAGTTCATTTCAGAATCTGGACAATCAGGGAATTATGCGTTTTTTTGAAAATCTGGGTATTGCTCTGAAAGAGGAGGATAACGGGAGAATGTTCCCGGTAACCGATAAAGCCAAAACGGTGGTAGATGCGTTGGTAGGCAAGATCATTTCCCTTGGGGTTGAGATTCGCACCAAACAGCCGGTTAAGGAATTGATTCAGAACGGTCAACGCGTGCAGGGCGTGAAGCTTGCATCTGGTACAACCGTGCTTGGACGCTCTGTTATTATCGCTACCGGGGGCAAATCGGTCCCCCAAACCGGCTCAACCGGGGATGGCTATCCTTGGGCTGAAGCTGCTGGACATACGATTACGGAGCTATATCCGACGGAAGTGCCAATTGTGTCTGGTGAAAGCTGGATTCAATCCAAAGAATTGCAAGGCTTGTCCTTGCGGAATGTGGGGTTATCTGTTCTGGATGCCAAAGGCAAATCGGTTATCTCCCATCGCGGAGATATGATCTTTACCCATTTTGGCGTATCCGGGCCGATTGCGCTTCGTTGCAGCCAGTTTATTCGCAAAGTGCAGATGAAATCCGGACAACCACAGGTCACGATGAGTATTGATCTGTTCCCGGATCTGTCTGCCGGCGCTTTGGAAGCCCAGGTTCAGCAGGTGCTGGAGCAGGAATCCCGAAAGGCCGTCAAAAACATACTCAAAACATGGGTTCCTGAACGCATGATTCCATTGATGATGAAGCGTGCAGAGATCAGCGAAGACCTCACATTCCACCATTTTCCCAAAGGTATGTTAACTACGTTAGTGGGGTTGATGAAGGCTTTTACCTTCCGCGCAGACGGTACACGTTCTCTCAAGGAGGCCTTTGTAACTGGCGGGGGAATCCACTTAAAGGAGATTTACCCCAAAACAATGGAATCCAAGCTGCTGCCGGGGCTATTCTTTTGCGGTGAAGTCCTGGATATTCATGGCTACACGGGAGGCTATAATATTACTGCTGCCTTCTCTACGGGGTATACGGCTGGTATGCATGCTGCTGAATATAAAAACGCTCGCTCATAACATGAACCTACGATGTTGATGGACGGATTCACGTTCCACATCAGCTAAGGTCAATAAGAGTATTAAAAAAACCTCGAAATCCCACTATCATGGGGTATCGAGGTTTTTATATGATATATGCCCATTCAAAATCCTTGTTACAAACACGATTACATACTAAGACAAACAGCCGCATCGCCCATATGTCTTTACGCCTTCACACTGCCCGAGAATCCATCGACTGAATCATCGAAGGTCGGATCATCATCCCGGTTATGCATCCCCTGTTCAGGATTGCTCCCTTTGCTTCCACTAGCATAGCCTTCATGCCAATCTTCATTCACGAGATGAGCCGGAATGGATATATTCTGAAACTGATCCAATCCATCGGTTTCCGAAAGAAACACAGCACTGCCTCCGTGAGACTGTACAATTTCCACAGCAGACTGCGTATCCTGACGATCTGTAGGAATATACAATTCGAGCGGTCCTGATTGATATGGTTTATACCCCAGTTCCTCCAAAGTTGCTTGCGCAGCGAGCAGCGCTGCATGATCTTCGAAGTGCACCTGAAGTTCGCTATCATCCATCATAATTTTTCCTCCTTGCGAGAGCTGATCTCTTATCTTCTAAAATGATAAGATCCGTCTCCACTAGCATGGTCAGTTATTTCATCGGATATGCTACTGCACAAGGAAGAATATCATTTAAGCAGATCGGATGTAACGAATCCAGCCTGTTATAGACAGGACGAACAGGCCAAATGCCACCGCAGCCGCAGCTGTAAGGATACCTTCAAGCCAACCCAGCCAGGCTGCCCCCAGTGAATATCCCATTAGAATCCCGATCGGAACGAATAACATTCGGACCATGGTCGCTGCAGCTTGATTCAGCGCCTCGGCATCGTAGGATACGAGCTGAACATAGTCGGAGGTGGCAAATACATCCCATGAACGATAAAAGAGCACACTCAGCATGATAATTAATAATCCACACACAATCACATTGACCGGAAAAGGAGGCAAAGCAACGGCAGCGATGGACAGGCCACCAAGCTGCAAATACAGTTTCATGGTCGATGAGTTACGAAAGAATGCCTTGAATGCCGTTTCGGCTGTCCGATTAGAGATGGATCGATGACGCAGCAGCTTGCGCGGCTTGCGGAATATCACGGTCCGAGTGCGCGGAGCTTTTGGCTTGGTGATGGAGCGACTTAGTATAAGTGCTGTAAGCTTCAGTCTTTCCCGTAAATCCTCTCTCACATCGCCTTCAAAGGTCCCCTTCATCTCCAGCCTCATTCGGCCAACCATAATTAGTAGAAAGATTGCGGCCACGATGCCTGCAAGCAGTGTCCAGATCTGCCCATGCATCCAAAACGTTGCCCCAATCGTGATAATGCCCATTACAATTGCGAGAGGAATCATGCGAATCCAGCGTCTCCAGCCGGTATACCGTACTTTTGTCATATGGAGCACAATAACCTGAAATGAAGCCACTGCGCCAAACCAAATCGATATAAGCGCGATATGGATAATTGACATGTCATACACACGGGACCATAGTGGTGCGGTCAACGCGGTAATTGCAATCATTTTGCCCAGATGCTGTATACAAGCCCGGTAGATCCCCTGTCTCATCAATGTGCGCATCCACAGTGACCTCGACTTCAGGAATAACACATCCGCTTCTTCCACAAATATAATAATTCCGCCTGTGAGCATAACAATGTCGATTAGTCCTGTCAGTGTAGGCAGTGATAATCCGGTCGCCCATGAGGGAAGCGCTTTGGACCACAAGCTCATATACCATCCGCTAAGATACAACAGACCCGGAACAAGCAGATACACCCATACCGTCCAATCTACTACCAGTTTCAGGTTTTTCAACTGTTCATTGAAGTGCTCCTTACGCCTGCGTTTATATAAACCAAGTGGTGTGTATGTTTGAAAGGTCTGCATCTCTTCTCCCCTTCCCGCTTAGGATGTCAGTGTATCAAAACAATCAAATAATGAGGCTTCCGGCAAATCTGCGGCTGCACGGATTTCATCCAGCGTTCCTTCAGCAGCTGATCGCCCGGCGTGGATGAGAATAAAACGATCACAGATTCGCTCAGCGGTATCCAGTACATGCGTTGACATAAGTACACCTGCACCACGGCGGCGCTCCTCGTCCAGCAATTTCAAAAAATCCTTGGTTGCTCGCGGATCCAGTCCGATAAAAGGCTCGTCCACAATATATACATCCGGCGAGGACAGGAAGCCGATCATCAGCATCATTTTCTGCCGCATGCCCTTAGAGAAACTGGCCGGAAGATCATTGCGAACGTGGTCCATACCGAAACGAACCAATAACTCCTCCGCCCTGGCAACAAAGAAATCTTCCTCCATCTCATAGGCGGCCGCTGCCAGGTCGAGATGTTCCCACAGGGTCATATATTCGTAAAAAACAGGCTGCTCCGGGATATAGGCATAGCGACCGTCTCCTCCAATGGTCACTTCATATTTCGCATGCTCAAGCAGGCCAAGCAATGTTTTGATGGTCGTGCTTTTGCCAGCCCCATTCGGTCCGATAATGCCTACCAATTCTCCTTGAGCCACGTGTAATCGGATATTTCTTATCGTGGATTGACCCGCCTCATATCCTGCTTCCGTAATATGTACGTCCAATATGGACTCCTGTGCGGGTATATCTTTGTTTTCGCTTTCCATATCATTCACTCCCTGTCCTGTCAGGTGCTTGTTTCCGTTCTTTATTGTTATTGTAATCGAGTTTGTGAGGAATTGTTTGATCATTTTGAGCTTTTGTATAAATGAATTTGCATTAGTAACTCATGTTATAATGTTATAACATACTAACATTTATACTTACCTACGTATTCATTTCTTAAGTTGGATCATACTATAGGAGGAACATACTATGAATGGTGGGGCCCAAATGAAAGAGGACAATTTTAAGAAAAAAATATTATCTCGTAAGATAGGTAAAATGGGGAATAGCTTAGGCGTTAGCCTGCCAAAGGTTTTGATTGATAAGCTCGATGTGTCACAAGGTGATGAGATTGAATTTATTGAGAACAGTCAAGGTGAGATTATACTCAAAAAAGTTAGACAGGTGAAAATACCTGAAAATGTAAGACCTGAAGTACTGGAAGCTTTCTTTGATGTTTTTGAAGAGGATGAGGGTATTCTCCAAGATTTAAGGGATCGTTAATCATGATCATATTCCTTTCAATAGAAGAAGTGGTAGCCGCTCATTATTTTATGATGAAGAGGATGAATGACACAGCACAAGCTGGAGTGAAAAACTATTCTTTGTTGGACTCTGCTGTAAATAGACCCCAACAAACTTTGTTTGGAGAAGATGCCTATCCTTCTATATTCGATAAGGCTAGTGCTTTATTAGAGTCCTTAGTTAAAAATCACTGCTTTCATAATGGGAACAAACGGACAGCTTATCTCGTAACCAAGTCGTTTTTGATGTTGAATGGCTACCATCTCCAAATGGAACGTCAATATGCAGTGGAGTTCATGGTCAATATTGCAGAGGGCAAACACTCATTTGAAAGCATCGCAATTATATTAAAGGACCATTCAGTGGTGCGGTAGCTCATAATTTTATAAAAGCAGGAGTTCCGGAGCCCCTGCTTTTTTATATTACAGTGAAAATCTCATATTACCGAGTTGATTTTTCCAGAACTTATTGAACTAAACATTTACACGAGAACGGAGAGGACAGAAATAGCCTGAAGAAGTGCAACGTTCGCCTTTATCCCGGATTTCCCCCTTTAAAAAAGGGTATTCAAAAAAATCTGGGGATAACAGCGATCGGAAGGTTGTTCTGTCAGAGCAGTGACAAGTGTAAATATTAATCGTTCAATTTATATAGACAAAAAATGATTAAATTTTAATTGCTAAAAATGCAAATCTTGTGACATATCGCATGTTTTTCACACAAACAGACGCTTACAATAAAAACATGGCGACCCTCTGAATCGTCAACTGTCAGTTCATTATCAATTACAAACTAATCTGAAAAGGCGGGATCAGCATGCTGGAATTACAGGAAATCGGAACCGAACGTTCTCTTCATCTGTACCGCACCTTGGCCCAGACATTTAAGAGCGTGAATGAACACGCTGTATCCGGAAGCAAAGTGCATGGCTTCAACCCCACCGCTTACGGGGTGCTCGAAGTGTTATATATGAAAGGAGCACAGCCTATTCAACAAGTCGGTGCACAGCTTCTGCTGCAAAGCGGGAATGTCACTTATGTCATTGACAAGCTGGAGCAAAAAGGACTTTTGCATCGCAAACACTGTCCACAGGACAGACGCATCATTTTTGTAGAACTGACCGAGGAAGGCCAGCGTACCATGGATGAAATCTACCCAGGCTATGCACACAAAATTGATCGTGCTGTCAGCGGACTGAGCGAGGATGACAAAACATTGCTGTCTGAGCTGTTGGAAAGGCTTGCACTCGGTGCAGATCGTTTATCCGCAAACGGCTAGGACCAGCCCCATATCACCTGATCCAAATTAAAAATAACCGGTTCGCCTAAATAGGCGGTACCGGTTATTCGTATGTGTTAATCAAAGGTACAGAATCCACATCAATACTGTGAGGGCTGCAACGACCAATCCACCTGCAATCAGCAAATCGACAACGTATCTGGACAGATCTGAGCGACTGTGCCCCTCAATCTCCCTCTGAGTCTCTTCGTACTTGCGTTTGGCTTCGTCTTCCTTCGACGAATTCAGATTATTGGGAAACATCATCCTCACCTCTACTCCCAATGAGATATCTATATTATTTTGTGTTGGTTTGCCCCTGATTACGGGCTTTATTCACTATCCATCCCAGACCGGATTGCCACAACAAAAAAACAAAGGTTGTTATTACTACGTATTGATAAGGGCCGACATACTGGAAGGCATCCATTTTGAACACAAAGATGGAGAACAACAGCGCACTACCTACACCCAAAAGAAAATAAGTTCCGATTACACATATCACCCTTGTTACAGGTCCATTCAATCTCAAGGAAGCAAGCACACTGTCCGCAAATAACGATAAAGGCAGGATCAGAAATAGAAGAACAGCCAACTGGATAAGGATGCTTATGATCAATGTATACCAGAAAGGATAGTAATATGTATGTTCAGCTCGATCCGCCAAGGGAACATATTGCATGAGTCCAACAACCACTGAAAGCGAAACGCAGGTTAGAATGGCTGCCAGCAGCTTGATTGGAAAGGGCACATACCGGGACGATTGCAGGGATTGCTTACTCATCTTAACTCGCCTCCCACTCCATTACTGTAAATTATAGATAATCCCTTCTAGAAAATAATAACAAAAAAGCAGCTGAGAAACAGCTGCTTTAGACCAATGATTATTCTTTTAACTTCGTTTAATTCCCTGAAGCTTGTGCTTGCGGCGGAGCATCTGCATTTTCGGGAACGATTAGCCGTTTGCGCAAGGCCAGTGTCGTCATCCACGAGATAATGGCAATGACAAACATGATAACGAACAATGAATGCAGACTTCCTTCCAGCACGTTACGCAGAAGTGACCATTTTTCATCCGACAGGGCAGCTTCCGTATGCGGGGCAAGCAGTTGATTCAGGTCCCCATCCGAGATCCCCGCTTCCGCCAGATGCTGCTCGCTCGACAACGTTGATATTCGGTAGTTCAACCAAGTGCCGAAGGCTGCTGCACCAATGGTTTGTCCTAGCGTACGCATGAAGGTATGTAACGCCGTGGACGATCCACGCTCTTTATATCCGACCGAAGACTGCGAAATAATTGTGAATATCGTAAAAGCAAACCCGAAGCCGAGTCCATATATAAAGGTCAGAATAAACAGTACAGACTGGGGCGACGTCCCACCGACCAGGAAGAGTCCTCCCGAGCCTATGGCGATCCCGGTTAATCCAATCACCGCTGTTAAGCGTGATCCAATCTTCATTAACAGACGGCCCGCAAGAACGCTGCCGATTAGCCAGCCGACTGACATGGGTGCAAGCAACAAACCCGATTCAGTCGCATTACCGCCCCGAACCCCCTGCACCCAAAGTGGCAAATAACTGGTTAGGCCAATCATCAGGGTGCTGGTCAACAGTCCGGCGATATTCGCCACCCGGATGTCCCGAATACGGAACAGATGGAGAGGAACCATCGGGGCCTGAGCTCTCTTTTCCACCACAAAAAATAAAATCATGAATATGATAGCCACAATGCTCAGTCCCACAATAACAGGGGAACTCCAGGCGTAATACTGTCCACCCGCCGACAATACAAAGAGCAATGCGGTGATACCGACGGTAAAGGTCAACGCACCCAAGTAGTCAATTTTTGCGGTACGCGGAGACATTTCTTCCTTCAAATAACGAAATACAAACCACATTGCCAGCAGTCCGAACGGTAAATTGAATCCAAAGATCCACTGCCATCCCAGATTGTCTACAAAATAACCGCCCAGCAGCGGTCCTGCCAGAGAGGATATGCCCCACACGGAGCTGATCCAGCCCTGTATTTTGCCTCGTTCTTCAATCCGATAGATGTCACCGATAATCGTAAACGTAACAGGCACAACTGCACCTGCACCAATCCCTTGAATCGCACGATAAATAATCAGCTGCTCCATGTTCTGCGAAAGGCAGCAAAGAAGCGACCCTAGTAAAAATAAGGCACAGCCAATCAGGAATACCGGCTTTCGTCCGTATATATCACTGATTTTCCCGAAAATCGGCGTGCTCACAGCCATCGTTAACAGATAAGCAGTGAAGATCCAGCTTAGCAGCTGCACACTTCCCAGCTCACTGACAATGGTTGGCCCTGCCGGACCAATTACGGTACCTTCAATGGCCGACAAAAAAGTCGCCAGCAGCAACCCCGCCAAGATGAAGCTGCGATTCAAACCTCCGGATGTATTCACACAAACCCTTCTCTCTTTAATTCTCTCTCTTGCGCAAAAACTCATCGTATAACAGGGAATACATCACCATATCCTTATATCCGGTAGACGTATGCTGCACCTGACGCAGCAGTCCTTCCCGCGTGAAGCCGTGGTTCGTCAGAAACTCACCCGAAGCGAGATTACGCGGATCAACCAGCGCTTCAATTCGATTGAGACCCATCGTCTCATACCCAAACGGCAGTATAACCGAAAATGCTTCCGTCATATAACCGTGACGCCAGTAATCGCGCCCCAGTTCATAACCGATCTCACCCCGGAATGCGCCTTCAAGCTGCCAAGTGTTATATCCGCAGCTTCCGATAAGCCGGCCCGTTTCCTTGAGTTCAATCCCCCAGCGAATCGCCTCCTCTTCTCCTGCCATATGATTCAGCAGCCCAATCATATCCGCAGCCTCACTTGTCCCAATCATGGGCGCCAAATTCATATAACGTGTCACTTCCCGGTCAGACCAGCAAGCGAACATCTGGGCCGCATCCCGGCGGCGCATTTTGCGCAAACGCAGCCGTCCTGTCTCTAGTTCGGGAATTCTCCCTTTGCATTTATACATGAAAAGACACTCCGATCCGATCCATCTCCACAGACCATAAGATTCAATAGCCATCTAACCATAACCTGCACCGAATGGCAACTGTTCAGTCATCGTAATCACGTCAAAAAACCGGGCGCTTCCGCTCCCGGTCTTGTTGTACGTATCGATTAACTCAAGTTTGCATGAAATTTCGGGAGACTTTGACCCAAGGTAGATTTAGGCAGTAGACGTCTTCTTGCCCGTCGCCAGCAATTCCTCACTAACCCGGCCAAGTACAGCTGTGATTTCCTTAAACTCCTCAATGCCAGTCCCGGTAAGACTCCATTGATCTCCATGGGCGGTCAGGAAGTTCTCTTGCGTCAGGTGCTCAAGCTCCTGTTTGATTTCCCGCTCACCAACGCGATATCCCCGTTCTTCCAATAGAGGCAATGCGTCGCTAACGGTTAAATCCTGATTTTGGGCCAAATATAGAAGATGAATTCGTACAAAAAGATTCTGTACCTCTGCATGCATAAGCCAAGCTCCTTCCCGGGTTGTAGCCCGCCGTGGTTGCTAAGTAATTACCCCACGCAGGAAGATGAGAAACAGGAGGAATTTTCAGGCATGACCTGCCTTTTCCGAAATCCTCCGCTTGACTAACCGCATACTCTGCACTATCTTGAAAATAAGTACCATTTTTGCTCGGGAGGGTGATTCATCATGTTTCAAGCTGTTTCTTATGAAGGAACACGAAGCGAGCAGCAAACCGCCGTCCTGGGACAGTTAAGCGCTCTGATCCGCGATGAACCTAGCGACATTGCCAATCTGGCAAACGCTGCGGCGTTGCTCAATGTATTTATGACCGATACCAATTGGGTCGGATTCTATCTGTATGATGGAAAAGAACTTGTACTCGGTCCATTCCAGGGACTGCCTGCCTGCATCCGTATTCCACTGGGACGCGGTGTATGCGGCACTTCTGCTTCGGAACGACGTACGATGGTCGTTGAAGATGTTCATGCCTTTCCAGGCCATATCGCCTGTGATGCCGCATCGAACAGTGAAATCGTAGTCCCGATTATCAAAAATGGCGAATTGTACGGGGTGCTCGACATCGATAGCCCGCTCAAGAACCGTTTTGACGATGAAGACCGCATCTTCCTGGAAAAGGCGGTAAGCCTGATTACAGAGCAGCTGGAATTATCCTAACTGCCTGAAGGACATGTTCATTAAGCCGATGAAGCATTCATCAGCTTTACGATGGTGTGCAATAACAAAGAGCGCACTCCTCACTAGAGGAGCTGCGCTCTTTGTTATGATTATTTTCTTCACACCCATGTTCTGCTCGCCCATGATACTTTATGCATCTAGGATAAATCCTGTTCCGCCTTAATCATCATCCCGTCTCGCAAAAACTCGGCCAGCTTGGGGTGATAGCCATCATACATCTGGCGAAAGTTTTTGTGCTCGACATACAGATTGCCCAGATCGCGGTAAATCTCGGCCGTTGGGGTGTAATAATCCTTGATCCATTCGAGATGTCTACCAATAATTTGTTGAACCTCCGAGCTGCCAGGCGTTAACCCTTCCTCAATGGCGCCCTGCAAGTCCAAATGAATCTGGTCAAGCTTCGCTTGCGAATCGAGAAAATCTTCCTTTGACTTCATCTCCTGGCCCTCGGGCACGGTGGATTGCTCCAAGGAATGGACGCCTTGCTTCTGAGCGGCTTTTGTCTGCTTCTGTTCGTAATAATCATGCTTTGCCGCATGATCAGAGGTCGTTTCATTTAAAAGCCTGTGACGTCCTTTATTCGAAAAGCCAGCGTACAGTTCAACCTCATCCAGTTCCTGCTCTCCTCGTAAATAGGAGATGGTTTTGTCCAGTGTCTGGATCATCCTGTGAAGATGAAGGGCCTTCTCCAGCATCTCGATCCGATGCTGCTGCATAATACGGATCATGTCCCGGGGAGTATCCCTGAGCATGGGGGCGATTTCTTCCTCCTCCATGCCTACTTCTTTACAGAACAGTATCTGCTGCAGCCTTAGCAATTCCGGCTTCTCATAGTAGATATCATCATCTTGACCCACGAAGGCAGGATTCAGGAGACCTGTCTCTGCGTATTGTCCCAATTCACTAAGACTTACACCGGACATTCCGGATACATCAACCATGGAATATGCCATATGAATACACCTCCTGTCTGGCCTGTATGCTCAGGCTTGTTCATTCTGCATTTTATTTGAATTTTGAGTGAGAGATTATAAAACGTTCGACAATCTGTACCCGAGTAATCCGTTCATTTCTCTGGATAGATACACAATACTTCGTTGATATGAACGGCATGTAATTGATAGATTCGCGGTATGATAAGTATTTATACCCTTCTCATCAGATGTGAACCCGGGGTCAGTGAAGAAAAGCTATGTATTTTTTTACGTTAAGGACTGAATGTTGAAAAGCCAAAAAATCCTGCACCCGCTAATTCGGGCACAGGATCACCTTGTTCTATTTCATCTCGAATATCCCGCTCACTTATAGGTCGATCTTAATTCTTGTTAAACATGACAAACTTCAATTCCGTCATTTCCTCTACGGCATATTTGACACCTTCACGCCCCATCCCGCTCTGCTTCACACCGCCATAAGGCATATGGTCCACACGGAATGTCGGAATATCATTAATCATTACGCCACCAGCTTCGATGTGGTCAGCAGCATGCAATGCGGTATGAATATCATTAGTGAATACACCTGCCTGAAGGCCATAGATGGAATCATTCACATGCTCAATCCCTTCTTCAACCGAATCCACTTTATTAATGACAACGATCGGCGCGAATACCTCCTGACAAGACACCTTGGCATCACGCGGAACGTTAACAAGCACCGTTGGACGCAGTACGCCTCCCTCGGCTTCGCCGCCTGCTGCAACCTCAGCACCTGCCTGCTTGGCCTCATTAATCCATTCGAGCGTACGTTGTACGTCTTTGGATGTGATGAGCGCAGAGACAACGGTATCCGGGTTCAGCGGGTCTCCTACCACGACTTGTTTCGCCGCTTCAGCAAAACGGCGAATGAACTCAGCCGCGACCGCGCTGTGCACATAAATCCGCTGCAGCGAGATACATACCTGACCTTGGTAAGTAAAAGCCCCGGTCACACATCTCGGTACCACCTTGTCCAAATTGGCATCCGCGTCTATAATGACAGCCGCATTTGACCCTAGCTCCAATGTCACCCGTTTCAGTCCGGCTTTGCTGCGAATGCTTGTGCCTACAGCGGGGCTGCCTGTAAATGTAATATGAGCCACATCAGGATGCTCTACGAGCACATCACCAATCGTTTTGCCTTCACCGCTCACCACATTCAATGCCCCATCGGGTAATCCGGCTTCCTGAAGCAGATTGGCGATGTAATAGGAAGACAGCGGCGTCTGCTCCGCAGGCTTCAGTACAATCGTATTGCCTGCTGCCAGCGCCGGTCCTACTTTGTGAGCCACCAGGTTCATCGGAAAATTAAACGGCGTAATGGCTCCAACAACGCCCAAGGGCTGCCGCATTGTGTATCCTATGCGCCCTTCTCCGCCTTTGGCTGCATCCATGGGGACCGTCTCCCCAGTGAGGCGCTTGGCTTCCTCTGCGGCGAAACGATACGTTTCCACCGTACGATCAACTTCAGCGAGCGCCGCAGTAATCGGCTTCGCCGCCTCCAGCGCAATAATACGTGCCGCTTCTTCCTTCCGTTCTTCCAGCAGGACAGACAGCTTGTAAAGAATGTCTGCACGCTGATGGGCAGGCATTCTGCGCATCTCCTTACGAGCTTGAACTGCGGCGGCAATCGCTGCTTCAACTTCCTCAGCTGACGCCGAGGATACTTCTGCCAGTGTTTCTCCAGAGTACGGTGCCTGAAGTGTTATATAATCTACTGATTCGGTGGGCTTGCCCCCGATGAACAGATGTTGTTTTTTCATCGCTGCATCCTCCATTCATGTTTTCCGCAGAGTATTCCCATTCCTATTTATACACCACTTTGGCATCATCAACACAAACCATACCTCTATTTAACGGTCAGGACCGGGCATCCTGCATGTTTCAGGACGCCGTGGCTGACACTGCCCACCACGATTTCCGCGAGCATGCTTTTTCCGCCCGTTCCCATCACAACGAGATCACAGTCTCTATCCTCCGCTACACGGCAGATCTCATTCACAGGATCACCAGCGATCAGTAATGTTTCATAATGGACAGCATGACCCGCTAACAAGGCATTAACAGGTTGTATGATATGCTGTCCTTCTTCAGCGATCCGCGCTTCCAGATCCACACCGAGTGCGGGCTCATTCAACGAGATCGAAGGATTAACATGTACGATAATTAAGGAAGCCGGTTGTTTCAAACTTTCTGCCAGAACAACAGCTTTCTCCAAAGCCTTGTTTGCATGCTCCGATCCATCGACAGCAACCAATATTCGTTTCAGCATTCTCCATTCCTCCTGTTCATTAATGATGCGTAATGGCAGCATCGATATCGCGCAGATGTCTGCGGCGTACCAGAAGCACAACGACCCCGATCAGAACCATCAATGCGCCAAAATAAAACGGTGTCTCCGGCAGGAACCACTCGGATAACTTACCAGCAAGCCATGGTGCCAACGCACCGCCAAGGAACCGGACAAAGCTGTAGGCAGCCGATGCCACAGAACGTTCCACGGGCGCTGCTTCCATGACTGCCGTTGTAATTAACGTGTTGTTGATCCCGAGGAAAATCCCGGCAACGATAACAGCTACGATAACGGTTGTGGATGATCCCATCACCGTACCTACCGCCATCACCAGCAAATCTATTGCGAACAGGGTCAGCATAACGCTCATGGAAGGAACCGATCCGAATCGGCGTTGCAGTCTTGGTGCGACAAATACAGATGTAATCGCCAGCATCAGACCCCAACCGAAGAATACGTAACCGAGTCCGTGCTCATCCAGATTCATGACATAAGGTGAATAAGCCATCAAGGTAAAGAAACCAAAGTTATACAGGAAGGCGGTAATCGCCAATGTTTTCAGTGAAGGATAACCCAGAGCCTTGAACGGATCGGACAAGGAGCTGCGTGTTTTGGGTTTGGCTATCTTGGGCAGCATAAACGTAATACTGATAAAAGCAATCGCCATCAGAACAGCTACCCCATAGAACGGACCACGCCATGAGATGGAACCCAGTTCACCACCGAGTAATGGACCAACGGCAATCCCGAGACCAAGAGCTGCTTCGTATAAAATAATCGCTTTGGCTGTCCCCGATGTGGACAGTCCCACGATAGCGGATAATGCGGTTGCGATGAACAGGGCATTCCCCAGTCCCCAACCACCACGGTAACCGACGAGTGCACCTACGGTATCAGATGTCCCGCCCAGGAACGAGAAAACAATGATTAGCAAAATGCCACTGAGCAGTGTCCACTTCACACCAATCCGGCTGGATACAACACCCGTAATGAGCATGGCAACCCCGGTAACCGCGTTATAACTTGTAAACAATAAAGATACCTGGCTTTTGGAAGCATGCAGCTGATCTGCAATCGCAGGCAGAATCGGGTCAACCAATCCTAGTCCCATAAAGGAGATAATACAGGCGAAGGCTACTGCCCATACCGCTCTGGGCTGGGATAGCAGGCCTCCACGGGATGACGGTAATTCGTCAGGTAACGAGGGTTCTCTTTTCATACGTGATTCCTCCTGATTCATGATTTATGTTGTGAAATAAATTGTGAAAACAATGAAATTCTTGTCTTTATTTTCAAAAATATAGGAAAGAACACGGCACAAATGACACCGGATCTCCCGGTGCTTATCGTGAATATGAATTATGTGTCATTCTCGTGCCCTTCTAATCGTCGAATGCCGTTCTGCACCCGTTGACGCAATTCCTCCAGTTCCGCCTGAACAGCATGGATGCTCTGAAGTTTCTGCTCGATCAGTTGCAGCTGGTCGTCCAGCGTCGTCTCCATCTTGGTGAGCTTCTCGATCCGCTCCTTCACTTCCGTGGTCTGCTGGTAGTCAAAACGCTGTTCGTTCAGCGCATCTGCCGTTGCCACATAAGTATGCAGCTCCTGAAGCGAGAAACCGAGCACTTCCTTCGCCCGGACCACCTTTTTCAGATAATCGATATCTTCCCGGGTGTATAATCGTGTGCCACCGTTCGTCCGCTGAGGTGAAGGCATAACACCAATCTCTTCGTAATACCGAATGGTACGCTTGGTCAAACCACATTCCTTGGCTACGTCATCGATTTTATATAAACTCATTTCCTTCACCTCACTTTTATTATATGTCTATAATGTTATATACATAATTATATATACTATTAACGTTAACGTCAACGTTAGATTTTTGACCGGAATATGTAGTATGTCTCAAACATCGACTGATTATCTCAAATAAAAGCTTTCCAATATGTTGTTAAATGTAGTTTTTATTATTCTCTGCCTCTATAAAACGCAAAAAAGATCCGCTCTCGCGGATCTTTCGTTCAGGTCGAATTCACATCATACTTCTAAGCGCCTTGCTTCTTCTGTCCCTGCTGCTGAACACGCTGCATTTCCTTCAAGCGACCTTCAACCTTGGTAAACAGACGTACCGTATAGAACACGACAGCGAAAAGACTCAGAACCAATGCTTGTACATCGGTAAACCAGAAACCGAGAATACCAAACACCGTAATAATGACACCAAACTGCATCATCAGATTGGCGCTGTATCGTTGTGCTTCTTCCCACAATTCCGGGTTACTCATCGCGCGCGGGGTACGGTATCCATATATGCCATTGATTCTTTTAGGCGGTTTTTTGTAAACCATTAACCCCAATACGAAATAACACACGCCGCATATCAAACCAACAATTGCTCCTGCCACAATGTCCTCCCCTAACTCCATTCAAAATACACCACAGATATTAAAACAAAAAAACGGCTCTACGTATATACGAAGAGCCGCCCAGATCGTTTCGTAAAACTTAGATATCCTTCACCCGCAGTACACGCATGGCGTTCAGGACAGCCAGCACGGTCACCCCTACATCAGAGAATACCGCTTCCCACATGGTGGCAATTCCGAACACACCCAGCAGCAGGAAGATCGCTTTGACACCCAATGCAAAACCGATATTTTGCCAGACAATAGTTCGTGTCCGTTTTGCAATCCGGATCGCACTCGCCAGTCTGGATGGTTCATCCGTCATGATGACCACGTCTGCCGCTTCAATAGCAGCATCGGAACCGAGTCCGCCCATCGCTACACCTACATCGGCTCGCGCCAAGACGGGCGTATCGTTAATGCCATCACCGACAAACACCATTTTCTCTTTTGGTGATTTGGAAGCTTCAAGCCGCTCTAACTGTTCGACTTTATGCTGTGGCAGCAGCTCTGCGTATACTTCATCGACACCCAGTTCACGCCCTACAGCCTCACCAACAGCCTTGGCATCCCCTGTCAACATCACTGTTTTGCGGATGCCCAGCTTCTTGAGCGCCTGAATAGCTGCCGCTGCATCGTCCTTCACCTCATCGGCAATGATCAGATGGCCCACATACGAACCTGATTCGGCAACGTGCACCACTGTGCCCACGGTTTGTGGAGTCGTGTACGGGATGCCTGCCTGTTCCATTAATTTGGCGTTACCAGCAAGCACTTCACGTCCATCTACACTGACCTTGATGCCATGTCCGGCTACCTCATCGTAATCGTCTACACCCTGGGTACGGATATCTTTTGCCCAAGCTGCACGAATGGATTCAGCAATCGGATGATTGGAATGGGCTTCGGCAATGGCAGCAAGCTCCATCAATTCATCTTCCGTGCGCCCACCTTCAGGGCGAATGGCTGTTACTTTGAAAACACCTTTGGTTAGTGTACCCGTTTTATCAAAAACAACGACTTTGACATCGTTCAGTGCTTCAAGGTAGTTACTTCCTTTGATGAGTATACCGTTACGTGAGGCAGCTCCGATGCCACCGAAAAAACCAAGCGGAATGGAGACGACCAGCGCACACGGACAAGAGATTACGAGGAACACCAGTGCACGATAGATCCAATCGGCGAATGTTGCACCACTAAGCACCAGCGGCGGAACGAACGCAATCAATGCAGCCAAAATAACAACAACCGGCGTGTAATAACGGGCGAATTTGCTAATAAAATGTTCCGTTTTGGCTTTGCGGCTGCTCGCATTCTGCACCAGATCCAGAATTTTGGATACCGTGGATTCACCAAAGGTTTTCGTTACTTCAATGGTCAACATCCCGTTTTTGTTCACGAACCCACTCAGCACATCACTGCCGGGCTCCAGTTCCCGAGGCACCGACTCACCCGTCAGAGCGGACGTATCTACCATGGAACGACCTGCCTTGACGATCCCGTCCAGAGGCACCCGCTCGCCCGCTTTGACCACGATGCGATCTCCAATGCGCACTTCTTCCGGAGAAACCCGCTTGGTCTCTTCTCCCGTACCGATCAGCATATTGGCATAGTCCGGGCGAATATCCATAAGGGACTGGATCGACTTCCTTGAGCGATTAACCGCCATTCCCTGAAACAGCTCACCGAGCTGATAGAAAAGCATGACCGCAACACCTTCGGGGTATTGACCAATGGCAAAAGCACCGATGGTGGCGACGGACATGAGGAAGTATTCATCGAATACCTGACCGCGAATAATGTTTTTTGACGCTTGGAGGACGATATCTCCCCCTGCAATCAGATAAGCGATAACATAGAGTGCAAGCTGCGCCCATCCTTCCAGCGGGGACCAGATCGCCGCTGCCAGCAGAATGGAGCCTGCCGCCAGACGTGCCAGCAGCACCTTCGTCTGCCCGGCGCCATGTTCATGCGATTGTCCGGCGTGCGCGTCATGATCGTGACTGTCTGCATGTTCGTGATCGTGACCGACATGACTTCCATGATCATGCACGTGCCCTTGGACGCCGTGTTGATGGGCGTGGTCATGTGCATGATCATGGTCATGGGAATGACCAGCATGATCTTGACCACTCGGCGTGTACTCATGCGTGTGGACTCCGCTGCCTGCGTGTGCGTGCACATTGCCGTTGGCATGGTTTATTGAATCGGCAGCAGCACGACTGCCTTGTGATGATTTATTTTTTTCCGAAATACGAATATGCGGCTCCAACCGAAGAACTTTGCGCTTCGCTTCTTCCACCACCTGCTCATCCATATCGGATGTGGTGTGCATGGATAAGGTTTTAGTTACAAAATTAACCGAGCAATCGGAAATACCTTTAATTTTTTTGACGCCATTCTCAATCTTCAATGCGCAGTTCGCGCAATCCAATCCATCCAGCAGCAGTTCCCTTTTCACCTGTTCCTGTCCGGTTCCCATGTGAACTCTCCCCTTTGCAGTACGTAAAACAAAATTATCCGTAATTTTTTTGATCTTACAATCAACATATGAGCAATCATTCATATGTTTTGTTAACCCTATTATATGCACGCCTAAACATGAGTGTCAACAATTCCAGTTGATTTTTCATACAGAATATGCTAATAGTAATCATTTCGCTTTAGACGTTTTTTGGATATAATAGGCTTATCGAAGAACATTTGATCAAAGGTTGAGTTCATATAGGTGGTGATAGGAAATGGAACAACCGGTTAAAGCTCCTGCCGAATGCGACGCGGCCTGCTCTGGAACAGAGGCTGACGTGCAGACCCTTCGTGCTTCTCTCATGGATCGCGAGACCTCTTCCGAGATGGCTGATTGGTTCAAGGCTTTCAGCGACCCGACACGGCTTCGTATTATTGATGCGCTGTTGCAGAAGGAATTATGTGTGCACGATCTGACGGTGCTGCTCGATATGGGACAGTCGGCCATTTCGCACCAGCTGCGGTCGCTTCGCAACATGCGGATCGTCAAGCGGCGCAAAGAAGGCAAGACCGTGTATTATTCTTTGGATGATGCACACATTGAGCAGATCTTCCTGCAAACGCTCCAGCATATTAAACATGGCTAGGCATTAGCCTGCCTGTTCATACAACAGAACCCCCGCCTCTCGGCTGTTAGCCGATGGACGGGGGTTCTGTTGTATAAGGGCACCGTTTTGGCAGAAAAAGAAGTGTATTATGGGGGATCAGCTTAGGCTTGCCCACTCCGGTTACAATAGATTGTTATTTTTCGGATCATACAGGCCGGATCGTTCCTTGAACCAGTTGAAGATATGTGACACACATACTTTCAGCACCGCGTATCCCGGAACGGCCAGCAGAATGCCCACCACACCGAACAGATTGCCTGAAGTCAGAATGACAAAGATAATTGTGATCGGGTGAATCTTGAGCGTTTTGCCCATAATCTGAGGTGAGATGAATTTACCCTCAATTAATTGCACAATGGTCCACACGGCTACCATCTTCAGCAGCATCACCGGAGAAGTGACCAGGGCAACGATCAACGCAGGCGTAATCGCGATTGCAGGTCCCAGGTACGGAACGACACTTGTGAACGATGCGATAATCGCAAGAATCAGCGCATAGTCCAGACCAATAATCATATAACCAATGTAGAGCAGAATACCGATGCAGAAGCTGACGATAATCTGTCCGCGAATGAACGAACTGATCTGGTGATTGATATCTTCCAGCACATGCATTGCACCCGTACGGCTCTTGATTGGCAGGAATGACAGAATTTTCGCTGGAAGCTTCTTGCCGTCTTTCAGCAGATAGAACAGGATAAACGGAACCGTTACTATGGACAGCACCGTCTCGGTGAATGCTCCAAGGAATCCGCCCAATCGGGTCCAGGTCGAGTTCAGAATCTCAGTGGCTTTCTGGGAGATCGTGCCCCACCAGTCTTGGGAGTTCAGGTTCACCGCTTCCTGGAATTGGCTGAACAGCTGGCTGCCCGTAAGTTCCTCAAACTGATGCTTTACCGTCTCACTATACGTTGGGAAATTCTCGATCAGCCCCGTAATTTGGTTACGCACGACCGGAATGACTGCCAGTACAACGACTGTCAGGATACCTCCGATAGCGAGATACAAGATTAGAATGGACCATCCTCGCTTGATCTTCCACTTTTCCATGACATCCACAATCGGATTCAGCAGGTAATAGAGAATACCCGACAGAATAATTGGCAGCACAATCGTCTTGATTAGCACCGCAAGCGGGTGCAAAACAAAGGATACTTTGGTCAGAACCATCACGTTCAGTCCTACCAGCAGCAGAATTAACAGAAAAAGGACAAACTTGTTATTCAGAAAAAATCGCTTAAACCGATCCGGCCAAATGCGGGGTTGCTCAGGTTGCTCCATAGGCGTGTCTTCCTCTCTTATGTATCCTTTATCAAAGCATAAGCTATAAACCAGCATGTTTCTTGACTGCGCATAAAGTAGCTTGTACAAGCCAACATATGTATAACACATGGAGTTTATACGTACGGCGCTGTTTAACCGTTTCAAATTAGAGCGGTAAGATCATTTTACCCTAAAAAGATCCTTATGCCCCATAGAACTCCTTTTGAAAAATATCCCTACCAAAAAACGGCTCGTCTCCGAAGAGGCAAACCGTTATTATGTCAGCAAATCCTTATACCTTAGCTGCTTGTCTATACTTTTGGTTAAACTTTTGCTTATGCTTTTCCCGCCAGTTGTGCAATCAGTTCATACGAGTGCAGGCGTGCCTGATGATCATAGATCATCGACGTAATAATCAGCTCATCTGCTTGAGTCTGATCGATAAACGATTCCAGTTGACCGCGCACGGTCTCCGGAGAACCGTTCACAGCCACTTTCAGCGTCTGCTCTACCCCTGCTTTCTCACGATCTGTCCATTTGCCTTCCATATCGGCTGGTGGCTGCACCAATCCTGTTGTGCCGCGAATAATGTTCAGGAACTGCTGCTGCATCGTTGTACCGAGCCATGCTGCTTCTTCGTCAGTATCCGCAACGACAGCATTTACACCCACAATAACATGGGGTTCCTTCAAGTGATCGGATGGCTGGAAGCTGCTCCGATACGTTTCAAGTGCAATCCGGGTGTAATCCGGTGAGAAATGGCTGGCAAAAGCAAACGGCAATCCCAGCTGTCCTGCCAGACGAGCACTGAAATCACTGGAGCCGAGCAGGTAAATCGGGATATTCAATCCTTCACCGGGTACAGCGCGAACGGGTGCATGATACGATGTAGCAGAGGCATCGAAGTAGGCTCTAAGCTCAGCCAGCAATTCAGGGAAATCTTCACCACTGTTGAGGTCTTTACGCAGGGCTAATGATGTGCGACGGTCACTTCCCGGTGCACGGCCCAGTCCAAGATCAATACGGCCTGGATACAGGGACTCCAGTGTACCAAATTGCTCGGCAATCACAAGCGGCGCATGGTTAGGCAGCATGATTCCACCTGAACCGAGACGAATGGTTTTCGTTCCTCCCGCGAGGTAACCAATCACAACCGAAGTGGCTGAAGAAGCGATGCCTGGCATGTTGTGATGCTCCGCTACCCAGTAACGGTGATATCCCCAACGCTCCGCGTGCTGAGCGAGATCCAGACTATTGCGAAGCGCATCCGCAGGTGTGGCCCCTACAACGACAGGCGCCAGATCCAGAATGGACAATTTAACGTCGTTAATATGTTTTTTATGGGATGCAGCTGTGTTTTCGGTAGACATGATATATAGTTCTCCTCTGTAGTTATATTTTTATTTTTGTATATCCAGATATATAGATGTAAAAGCGTGAAAAAATGATGTGCAGAGCTACTCCTCAAGCCGTTTACATCCGGACGGAATACCCGCTTGCACCTGCATTCTTGCTTCCGTCTCGGCGTCCGGCTTATAGCTCGTGCTGTACGTACTCGGCAAATTGACGAATGGTTTCTTCGTTGCGGCGATAATACGTCCACTGTCCCCTACGCTCGGAGATCAGTAACCCGGCTTTGAGCATGGTCAGCAGATAGCTGGATATGACGGATTGAGCCAGTCCGGCCTTCACCTGAATCGTACCAACACATATGCCGCTCTTTCCAGCATCCGGATGCTGGGACAGCTCCAGCGGTGGAAAGTGTTGCTCCGGGTTTTTGAGCCACAACAGAATCTGTCGACGTGTCTCGTTGGATAATGCTTTGAATATGAGTATAGGTTCCATGGGTACGATTATACCGCCTTTCTTTCATTTTGCAAACTAAACAGACCGATTCGACGAACGAACCGGCCTGTCAATAAATTCATGGTTATGCGTTTAGAACCTGCTGCTGATGGTTTCTTTCACTTGCTCCAGCATGGAGTGGTAAATTTAATCAATCCACTGAGTGATTTTTTCCAAAGGCTGACGGGATTTCTCGCGTGGCGGGTCTTCCGCACGATAACCAAAGGCTGCCATAACGGAAACATCCCATAGTCCATCCTCCAGCAGACCTTCTTCTTCCAGAATCGAATGTACGCCCTCATAGTTAAACCCTTCAATCGGGCAAGAATCGATACCAATCAACGCTGCCGCCGTCATCATATTGCCAAGAGCAATGTAGATCTGTTTGGACGCCCAGTCCAATAAAGTACGGGGGTTCTCCAGAATCCGTTGGTTATTTTGAAATTTGCCATAAGCTTCACGAGTCAACTCAAATACGTCATCCGGCATGCCCTTGATTTCTTTCAGCATGTATTCCGCGTATGGCGAGTTATAACTCGCATCAGACCGCGCCAAAATAACAATAAAATGGCTTGCCGCCGCCAATTGCTTTTGAGCCCCGGAAGAGACTTCAGACAGACGCTTGCGCAAGTCCGGGTTCTGTACAATCAGAAATTTCCATGGTTCCAATCCGATCGAGCTTGGCGACAATCGTCCCGTTTCCAGAATATACTCAAAATCTTCTGCCGGAATGAGACGTGAAGCATCAAACTGTTTGGTTGCATGGCGAAAATGGTAAGCGTTCAAGACCGTTTCTTTTGTAATGGCTTTTGCCGAAGATTCCATATGATCTGCACATCCTTTTCTTGTTTATGTTCATGGTTTAAAACTGAATGCCTGAGTATTATTTTAGATTCTATAATCAAAATATAAAAGTACGCACAATGTTGTTTCTTAGTTCATAAAAGTAACTATAGCTATCTAACAAGGTTTTTCTATGGTCAAGTGCATGCCCTGTTGTAACCAAAAACAAGTCGCCATGGATCTGCTGCTCCCCAAGGCGACTTATCTGTGGTTCATGTCAGCAATGATGATTAAAACTGCTGCATGAACTCATTTTCCGAGATGACCGTAAACCCCTCTTGCCGCAGCAAAGCAGAAGTAACCCCTTCGCCCACAACCTTGTGGTTGGCAAAGTTGCCATCGTAGATCATCTGTGTACCGCAGGAAGGACTGAATTCTTTGAGTACTACACAGGTGACATCCAGTTTCTGCGCCCATTCAAGTGTCTGATAGGCTCCTTTTGTATAGATCTGTTACGTCGTTGCCACTCTTCTCAATCACCTTGGCTGTACCTGACAGGACATCCTTGCCCGTACCGCCGATAATTTCAGCCGGCTCCCGCGGGGTGGAAAATCCGCCAAGCAGCTCCGGGCAGACCATCTTCGCCTGTTCCTGCTCCACAAGCTCCTGAATCTTTGCATCCAGACTCGCTGTTCCGTTATAACGGCAGGCTACGCCAGCAAGACATGAACTCACCAAATATTTCATCGTTATACTCCTTATGCTCGATCCATCTATTAGTTTGATTGTATCATAAGGAGTCAGGTCTTAGAGGTCAATTCTTGTAATCATTGTAATCCGTGCATCGTCTTCATATCGAACCTGAAAAGTATTGTAGATCTTTGTCTCTGCTGAACGAAATGTGACCATTCCAGGCGTATTTGGATCTCTTTCAAGTTTATAATGATCAAGATCAATATTGAACATTTGTTTTATTACTGGTGCTGCGTTCTGCCTGATTATACTTTCCTTCATGTTAAGTAACTTCTCAAAGTAAAGCTCATACTCTTCCCGAGTTTCAAGCTCTGGAATCCCCCTCTGGTAATCCATTACAGTATATCCGTTGCTAAATCTCCCACCAATTCTACTTACTAAATACCGATCTCCAAAATACAGGTCCGTAGTATCTTCAAGCGTCTTGCCATTTTGTTCAAAAATTATATCTTTCAAATCAGGTGCGGGCTCACCAGACAAGGCTTCAATCGACATTCTGGCTTCTGTTATTAAATCTTGTGATACAGTATCTGAACTCACACTACCAGAAACGGATACTGCTTCATCCCTCGTCCATTCGATACTGCCACTGCCCCTACTATTCTCCAAAAACACTGTTGTGAACCATACCGGTTTTTCCTGACCCTGCTTCATTTTCACATAACGTCTGGCTGAGATCGGTTTTAGCGTAGGGTCACTTTTTATCCCTTCAAGCAGTGACGGGATCTGACGCAAATAACGATGCTCAAGCTCATTAGCTGCCATCTCCCGTCTCATCTGTACCTCACGCAGATTGCCTGTTGCCGCATCAAGCCAGATCAACGCATATTCTGCATCGCCTTCTTTTCCAGCCTCGACAGACACTCTTCCAGAGACAGGCAAGTCCTTCACTTTGGTTATACGTAATTGTTTGCCAAGATAGTCTCGCATCGTGACGGCTACATTTTTTTTCATCTTGTCTGTGAGCAGGTTCATGCCAGCATCATCAGTATATTGCAGCGCTGCTGTGGGATATACTTGTTCAATGATCGGCTCCACAATCTGTCCGTTCCAGAGAATGACAACCGCTGCCACGGCTGCTATCGTCGTGTACACCATAACGGCTCTGCGGGAGCGAAAACTGCGTCTACGTTGATTCGGCCGAACGTGTTGCTCGTTAGACTTATCCCCAGCATCACTCATTTTCTGTGCAGATCCCGATTTGAGCCAGGCTACCTGACGAAGTACGTTCTGCTTATGCTCTTCGGTAAAAGGAGACGCCGCAAACGGCTCCTGCCGGGCTACTTTTTCCCATTCGTCATCCATATGTTTCATTCGCTTCGCTCCTCCCACTGTTTCCGTACTTTGGCCTTCGCCCTCGATAGTCGCGATTTGACCGTTCCCGCACTGATGCCCAGCATTTCCGCAATTTCCCCCGTCGTAAGCTCATACTTCAGATGCAGCAAAAGCAATTCCCGGAATTTGTCCGGCAGAGCCATGACGATGTCCCAGATTTCATGAACATGCTCCCTGCTAATCGCCTCGGCTTCGGCAGAAGGGTGAACAAATTTTTCGGGCTTCATCTCGCCTTGGCTCGCATTAACCTGTTCCGTGTGGATTGGCAGGGTTTCTCCCCATAAACTGCTGCGAAAAAATCTGGATTTCCGGTATGTAAATGTCGTGTTCCTAGTAATGGTCAGCAGCCATGTCTTCAATGAGCATTCTCCGCGAAAATGGGCGATCCCGGAATATGCCCGGATAAACACTTCCTGTGACAATTCATCCGCCTGCTCGGTACTTTTGGTCAGAAAGTACGCGTAATTCCATACGTCGTTCCCGTAGTCATCCATCATATTGCTAAGTGTGTAATTGTCGATGGTCTGAGCATGTGCCAGATATTGATAGTCCAACTGATGTTCACCTCACTTAATAAGACTGCGTCCAATCCGGTTTGGTTCCCCAACGCCTTATTTCTTTCTCCCTCTCCTGCAAAATAAAATAAACCAGCAAGGTCCAGATGCACTGAACGCGCTGGTCTATCTATGATAAATCCATTCAATCTACGACGAAAGCTGCTCACACCTTAACCGCAGCAATCATGAGAAACATCGGTCGGCGACTCTCGTCTCGCATACCTGGAACCTGCTCCATCATCTCCGTGGATGGCTTGGACTCGGCTACCTGTTGAATGACAAACCCCGCCTGAATCAATTCATTCAGATGCGTCGCCAGCGTCCGGTGGTATTTCACCACATCCTGATTCAGAAAGTTCGCTACCCGCTGTCCTTCCTCATGATAATGATCCACAGGCCAATGCAGTATCTCACCCTGAGCTCCATAATGCCAGTCCTGCTCCGCCCGCGCCGTGAAGATGGGATGCTCCGCAGACAGGACAAACGTACCTCCTTGAACAAGACATTCATTGATTTTGGCATAGACCTGATCCAGACGCTCGATATAATGCAAAGCCAGTGAACTGATCACCACATCAAATTGTCCGGGTGCAAAATCAATATCCTCAATCGCCATGCGTTGGTACTCGATATGAGGGTCATCCGTCATCTCCCGTGCACGCTGCAACATATTTTCAGACAAATCCACGCCAACCACCGAACGTGCCTGCTGCTCACGTGCATATCGACAGTGCCAACCGAATCCGCATCCCAGATCCAATACGTTCTTGCCCTTTAATTCAGGCAGCATCGTTTGCAGCTCATGCCACTCACCAGCTGCCTCCAGTCCTTGGGTGGATCTAGCCATCTGACTGTAATTGCCGAAAAATTCGGCTTCATCATATTTGTTTTGTTTCATACAGTGATCCCTCCCGTGTCATAAAAGATGCCCCATTAACTCTACCATATAAACGATAATCTTTTGGAAAAGTTGCCAACCAAAATCATGGCATGTTATTATACAGAACGAACGTTCAGTATAATATAATACAGAATGAACATTCAGTATATTAACGGAGGTCACCATGAACACAAATTGGACGCATCCATTAGAAAGGCAATCTGTAGGTAAGGCATTTGTAAGCTACCTCGTGCCTTCCATATTAGGGATGCTGGTTATCGCTTTCAACTTTATTATCGACGGCATTATGGTTGGGCACAAATTAGGCTCTACAGCGCTGGCCGGAATCGGGATTGCTTCTCCTGTCTATACGCTTTTTGTAGCTATGTCGCTATGGATTGGTATGGGCGGAGCTACCTTGTATTCAACTTACATGGGGAAGAAAGACCCTGCAACCGCGAAGCAAATCTTCACCAAATCCATAACGATCATTTTGCTGATTACGATGGTCATCGGATACACGGCCTATACATTCAAAGATAAGCTGGTCTTCGCCCTCGGTGCCAATACTGAAACATTCCCGTTTGCTGCGGACTATATGAATATCATTTTGTTGTTCGGTTTCGTTTTCACCATTGAGAACGCACTCACTATTTTTGTTCGAAACGACGGAAATCCCAATACATCCATGTATGCTCAGATTACGTTTGCGGTAGCCAATATTGTACTCAATTATGTAACGTTATACGTACTGGAATGGGGTGTCCGTGGCGTGGCGATTGGCACAATCGTATCGGCATCTCTGGCGCTTCTCGTCCTGCTGACTCATTTTTTCAAAAAAACAAATAATCTTAAATTGACCCGCTTCAGATGGAATACCAAACTGCTGGGTTCCATTGTGCTCATTGGTTTCCCCAGCTTCCTGGCTGAACTGGGCATGTCCGTCTTCTCCATCGCTCACAACATTTCACTGGATCGGATTGCGGGCACGGATGGCGTGGCATCCTTTACAGTCCTGAACTATATTCATGGCGTTGTACTGCTGGCATTTCTCGGCCTGGCGTCCGCTGCCCAACCTTTGGTCAGTTATTATCACGGAGCCAAACAGATGGATCGGGAAAAACAGACCATTCGCTTAGCCTCCAGAACAGCTCTGGCATGTGGGGTTCTGCTGTTGCTTGTTGTTCAACTGGGCGCACCTTATTTTGTGCAAATCTTCGGGAACTTCAGTGACAGCGTGACGGATAACGCCGTGTACGGTTTGCGCATATTTACTTTTGCATACTTGTTTATGGGTATTAACTTTGTCATGAGCACATACTTCCAATCTGTCGGGAATGCCAAAATGGCTATCTGGATTACAGCTGCTCGCGAGATGATTATTATGGTTGCCTTGATTGTTATCCTCCCTTCATTCTTGGGTGTCACTGGTGTATGGCTTGCTGTTCCGTTATCTGAAATGATGGTTCTGGTGACTATTGGGATGTACTATAAAAAACAATCCATCTCTGAACGGATAAACAGTTTAACGATTGAATAAAGCATGTACATGTGAACAACCAAAAGACCTGCTTGATCTACAGAGATCAGGCAGGTCTTTTGGTAAGGCAATCAACTCTATTTTTATCGATTGGCTCGTTTAATATGTTTACCTAAGGTTTTTAGATTAGGTGCTATATTACTTTATACCCGAATATCGAATCGGCCATTGCTGTCCGTCGTGGCATTTGCAATTTCTTGCGGGGATGCGGCTTGCATGCCATTGTTCGCAGGTTTGGCTGGCGGCGCTTCTTTGGTTCCGGTTGTACCGCTGCTCTGGGCGCTTTGCTGCGAGATTTGAGCTTCGATTTGCTTGATTTGCTGCTGCAGCTGCTTCGTTTTGGTCTCCTTGGTTTTCTCATCGTCCTTGCTGGATTGTACCTTCTCCAATTCGGCCTCAAGCTTCGTCTTTTGCTTTTCCAACTCGCTTGTGCTGTTCGAACTGGATGAAGATGTGGATATGTAGGATGTCGTGGAACTTGCTGCTGAAGAAATATTCATCGTTGATCTCCTCCTCTTTCTTGGTTCCACTATATCCCATCCAAACAAAAGGAACGTTAAATTCAACTGAAAGGTTGCTGAATGATTAGCTTTCAAGTCGTCCTAAGGGGGACTTTTAGATAGCGCATTTATTTGCGCACAACGTTATACCCTTTATCCTTCAGCAGCTGGATAACCCCATCCTTACCCAGGAAGTGGCCTGCGCCAACTACGATGAAATATTCCTCTTTCTTGTCGGATTTCAGGTAGCCATCGATTTTGTCAGCCATCCCGATATTCCGGTCAATAAGCATTGCTTTGTTATACTCTGGATCGACAGCCATGCTATTGGTGAATTCTAGCAATCCCTGGTCATCCCCGGTTTTCCACATTTCAGCCATCTGGTCGACAGAATCATCAAGGACACCAAAATTATCGATCACAGCGTTCAGATTCTTCTCTTGCAGTTCATTGGAGAAATGATCGAACATGCCTAACTGGGATTCATAGGATTCCAGCTCCAGCACGGGCAATTTTCGTTCAACGGCTTTTTGTATGAAATACAGATCGATACCCGCAGATGCTTCGTATCCGGCTTTCACTGATTTCAGACTGCTGAGAGTCGATTCCGCCACCCATGGTTTAAATGCATCAAGAGCATTGACTTGCAAGCCACTTTGCTTCAAAATGGCACCGAGTTTAGCATACGTTTCCTTGGACACATGATCCTTCAGCGTTGTGCCGTCCTGATACATCCCCATATCCATAATCAGCTTCTGCTGCGCCTCATCGGCAGCTTTGCTGATATCAATCTCCACACCGAGATAGTCGGCTTCGGCAAAAGCTTCTTCAAATTCTTTACGTAACGGGTAGAAGCTATCATCTGCAATATGCATGGAACCTACCAGATACACCGTATTTCCATTATTTTCGACTTCCCACATAAAACCGCGGGCGCCGGTTTGGACAGCTTCCGTGCCTCCACCTTTGGAGACCAACAGAACGGTGCGCGTTGTCCCATCCCAGCGAACTTCATAACCAGCTGCATCCCCGACGATACGGATCGGCGCATACGTTACGCCATTGATTCGTGTAAGTTTACTTTTAAGCGTAATCGTTTTGCCATCCACTACGGCAGTGATCGTGTCATCCGTTGCAGTTGTCAGCTTTACATCCATCGCGTCAAGAGTGGTACGCAGCGGAACCAATGTGGTTCCCTTATCCATAATCGGCACTTCTGTCGCATATTCTACTGCCTGATCATTGACCTTGACGGAAGTCTTCTGTGGAGCCGCCATAACTGGTACTGCAGATGCGAGCAAACCTACCGAGATTGTAAGGGATAAGAGCATTCGTTTCCAATTTTTCATATTATGTATTCTCCTTCATTCACAATATATTTCTTTTTTGGCATCATTATCTTTATTATAACACAGCAAAAAGTCCGCTCTCTAAAAGTCGGCAGAGTGGGCTATGTGAGTACTTCAGAAGCGCCAACAAAGGTAGCGCTTTCAGTTAACCAAAAAAAGGGTTGATTATTGAGAAATCATCCACTATGATAATGTCATCAGTCCGGCTACAAAAGTTAAAGCACTTTAACTTTCAATTGCATAACATCATATGAAACCTTTCAATTAAGGGAACTATCTTTCGAAAGTTAAAGCGTTATAATTTTATGTCCAATAGAAAGGTTGGTGTTTATGTGACCCATCGCGAAAGCCGACGGCAGACATTTTACATGTACCTCTTCATCTCTCCATGGCTTATCGGTTTCATGGTGTTTGCCTTGTATCCGATTCTGTCATCCCTTTATTACAGCTTCACGGACTATGATATTATCCACCCGCCGAAATATGTCGGACTCGCGAATTACAACGAAATGTTTCACAATGACCTGTTTTGGAAATCTGTTGTCGTAACGGTGCGCTATACATTTATCAGTGTACCGATCCAGCTGCTGCTGGCACTTGGCTTTGCTCTCCTGCTCAATACGAAAATACCGTTCCGCGGATTTTTCAGAACCGCCATGTATTTTCCGAGCATGGTATCCGGCGTCGCGATGTCTCTGCTGTGGTACTGGATTTTCAACCCATCGATCGGTCTGTTCAATTACGTGCTGTCCTGGTTCGGCATTAGTGGGCCATCCTGGCTCATGAGCCCCGATTATGCGCTTTACGCTCTCATGATTATGTCCTTCTGGACAGTGGGCTCAGGCATGATTCTGTTCCTTGCGGGACTTCAGGGCGTTCCTGCCAGTCTCGTAGAAGCCGCCAAGTTGGACGGTGCGGGACGCTTCAGGATTTTCCTGAACGTAACGCTGCCCATGATTTCACCGGTACTTTTGTTCCAGCTGATTATGGGCGTCATCGATTCCTTCCAGGTGTTCACGCAGGCGTATGTAATGACCCAAGGGGGTCCTAACTACTCGACCTGGTTCTACGTTTACAACCTGTATACCAGTGCCTTCAAGGAATACAGGGCAGGATACTCATCGGCACTCGCTTGGGTGCTGCTGATCGTCGTCATGGCGTTTACGGCGCTCATTATTAAACTCTCGAACCGTTATGTTCACTATGAAGGAGGCGGACGCAAATGAGCACAATTCCGACTGCCAGCCCAGGGGCAGGGGCTTCACCTTCTGTGAGTAAACGCCGGCGCAAAATCGACGCGGTTAGCATTGCCAGCTTCATTGCCCTGGTGGTCACTACCTTTCTCATGCTCCTCCCTTTGTTTTTCATGGTCTCGACCTCGCTGAAATCGAAGAAGGAACTGCTGAAGTTTCCTCCGACCTTTCTGCCAGAGTCCTGGCAGTGGAGTAACTACAGAGAGATTTTCGACACGCTGAACTTCGGTCAAATGTATATGAACAGTCTCATTATTGGCATTTTGACCGTTGTTGGCACCCTGTTTTCGTCGGCGCTTGCAGGCTATGGTTTCGCCAGATATCGGGGCAAAGGCAGCAACTTGTGGTTCATGCTCATGCTCAGCACCATGATGCTTCCCTATCCGGCGATTATGATCCCACAGTTCATTCTCTTTTCCAAACTGAACTGGATCGATACCTTTCTGCCGCTGATTGTCCCTGCATTTTTTGGTTCAGCATACAACATCTTTTTGCTGCGACAGTTCTTCTCCACGCTCCCGGATGAGCTGTTTGACGCCGGACGCATTGATGGCTGCAGCGAGTTTCGGATGTGGAGACAAATTGCTTTGCCTCTGTCCGGTCCGGCGCTTGCAACTGTTGCGATCTTTGCCTTCATCTACAGCTGGAACGATCTTTTGACACCTGTGCTCTACTTAAGCTCATCGGATAAGTTTACGCTTCCGGTCGGTATGTCTTCCTTTACCTCTTCCCGTTTCCGGATTCAACCGTGGCACCTGCTCATGGTTGCCTCCGTGCTCGCCATGCTGCCAATCGTGGCCCTGTTTGCGATAGCCCAGAAGCGGTTTGTGGAAGGAATTGTACTTACAGGCATCAAGTAAAGGCTCCGCCGCAGGGGCGGCAAAAAACTTGAATATATGGGGGACTGTCATTCATGAAAAAGATAAGGATCAAAAAGACTTTTGCACTTTTGCTTGCGACCAGCATGCTCGTCGTATTGGCACTGTCCGGCTGCAGCGGCGGTAAATCAGCGGGAGATGTAGTACCTGGTAACGATGGTGATAGCGCTAAATCCGGCTCCTCCGGCGAGCAAGTAACCATAACGCACTACACTATCGATTCCGAGGATCGCACCTTTATTGAGAAGCTGATTCCCGATTTTGAAGCCAAACATCCGAACATTAAGGTAAAAGTCGAAAAAGCTCCTTACGAGCAGTTCGACAGTAAGCTCCAAACGCTGATTGCCGGCGGCAAATCGCCTGACGTCACAAGCCACTATGGCTACGGTGGTTTTGCGGAGTATTACAACAAAGACATGCTGCTCGACATGAACGACATGATTAAGGAAGACGGATTTAAGGCGTCCGACTACAGCATCCCGGATGACCTTATGAAAATCTATACTGTTAAAGACCATGTCTACGGTATTCCGGTCAACATGTACGTTACTCTGATGCTCTATAACAAAGACATGTTCGACGCTGCCAACGTTCCTTATCCTCCAAGCGATTACGAGGACAAGAGCTGGACGTTTGATAAAATGGTCGAAGACGCGAAGCAAATGACACATGTGTCCAACGATATTGCCAACACTCAATATGGCGTTGACTTCACATGGTCCGAGCGCGATATGCGTCCGCTCTATTTTGGAGCCGAACCTTACTCCCAGGATACCTGGACCAACGGCGGCGTACCATCCGAAACTTATTTCAATTCGCCGGAAGTCATCGCAGCCTATAACAAGCTGTTCAACCTGATTTTAAAAGATAAAGTGTCTCCGACAACGGAATGGAGCAAAAGTGTAGCGGGGCAAAACGGCGATGCATTCGTAACCGGTAAGGTGGGTATGACCGTTAGCGGCTCCTGGAGCCTTGCCGGCTCGAATGACTTTCCGTTCAAGGTTGGCGTGGCAGCAGTGCCGGCCGGCGGCAATGACAAGGTCCGCAGCGTGCTGTTTGTCGATCCGCTCTTGATTCTGAAAGGCTCTAAACATCCGAAGGAAGCTTTTGAATGGATCAAGTACCTGGTCAGCGACGAGGTTCAGGAAAAATCCATTGACCTGAGCGGCGGCAATCCTCCTGTAAATACGAAGGCAGCCGAGACCTATTACAAACATTTTGAAGGCATCGATCCAGCAGATGTGAAGAAGGTTTACGAAGGCGCAGTGAAATACGGATTTGAATCCTACAACCACCTGATCACCCACTATTCTCAGATCAACGACATGTTCATCAACGAGATGCAGCCGATCGATACCGGACACAACACCGTTGAAGAAGTGATGCCGACGATTCAGAAAAAGGTTATGGAAATTATCAACCGTTAACGCCAGACATTGTGCCGTCCCGCAAGGGGCGGTGCATCTACTAAATTAGCTTCGCGGCTAAGCCTCCGTACATGTATACTAGTGTTAAATCAATATAAAGTACGGAAAATCTGCCGCAAGGAGAATAAACAATGAAGGTTAGTATATTTGATGTAGCAAAAAAATCAGGATTATCCGTTGTAACGGTTTCCCGGGTACTCAATGGTGCCGAATCCGTTCGTGAGAAAAATAGACAAAAGGTCCTTGACGCCATTAAGGAGCTTGATTATCATCCCAACGCTGCTGCGCGGAGTTTAGCCCGCGGCAAGACAGGAATCGTCGGTTTGATCATGACCACTCTTCAGGACTCCTTCTTTGACGCCGTCGTTAAGGAGCTGAACGAAGTGCTTTCGCTTCACGGCTATTTTCTTGCCGTTTCGGTCTCTACCGGCATTGGCTCGGATGAAACTCATTACCTGATCCAAGAGGACCGGGTGGACGGTCTTATTCTGCTCTCACCGATAGAAGAAGATAACTACATTGTAGAATTGAAGCGGCGCAATATCCCTTATGTCCTAATCGACAATCAGAAGCCGGAGAACGATGCTTTTTCCGTAACGATCGACAACTACAAAGGCGGTTATGCCGCTACGAAGCATCTGCTTGATCTAGGCCATACATCCATCGCACACATAAGCGGAGACGACATGTTCCGCAGTACGAAAGAGCGCCGCAGCGGTTTCCTGCAGGCACTTAAGGAACAAGACCTGGCTCCGTTCGACATGATCACAGGCGATTTCGAAATCGATTTTGGTTATGACATCTGCCGCCAATGGCTGCGGGATGGCCGCCTTCCTTCCGCAGTGTTTGCAGGCGATGACCATATCGCGCTTGGGGTCGTGAATGCCCTCATGGAAGAAGGCATCAAGGTGCCTGAACAGGTAGCTATTGTCGGCTATGACGATCAGTATATTTCATCCAAGCTGCACCCCCACCTGACAACGGTCCGGCAGCCTGCCGACCGCATTGGGATTGCTGCTGCGGATATGCTGCTGAAACGTATGGATGGTACGATGAAGCGCGGGGCTAATGTGCGAATCGACCCTGAACTCATCGTGAGAGAATCTACTGGATCGCCAACAGAAGATACGACCGGATAAAAAATATAACCTTATATATAGGAGTGACGACCATTGACTTACTACTTGGGAATCGATGGGGGAGGAACAAAAACATACGCCCTGCTGACTGATGACTGCGGCAATGTGCTTGGCAAAGGCGTGGGCGGCAACGGCAATCACCAGATTGACCACACCTTGGCCTCGCAAAGCATACGGGAAGCTGCAGAAGGAGCCCTGAACGAGGCAGGGTTGCAGATTCATGAAATTTCGCACACCTTTTTCGGGCTTGCAGGCGCAGATCGGGAGATAGATTACCGAATTCTGCATCCTCTGGTTCAGAGAATCGGATTCACCCGGAATTACTCGATTGACTGTGACACGATGATCGGCCTGCGCGCAGGCACGAACCGCCCTTACGGGGTCGCATTGATTTGCGGCACAGGCACCAACTCTGCAGGCCGCAATCCGGCAGGAGAACATGTACAGATCGGCGGTTTTGATTATATGTACGGCGATTTCGGCGGCGGGGGTTCCCTCAATATTGAGGTGTTCCGCTCTGTCATCCGTTCCTGGGACGGCCGTGAGCAGACAACACTCCTGACTCCCCTCCTGCTGAACTTCCTTGGATATGATAGTGTCAGCGATATGTTCGATGATTTCCAGGATCACGGCAAGCATGTGCCTGTCCATGCTGCGAAGCTGCTGTTTGAAGCTGCCGCAGAGAACGATGCTGTAGCTCTGGAAATTCTGAACCGTCAGGGCGCCGAGCTTGGTAAATCAGCGACTGCTGTCATCCACAAGCTCGGAATGGAAAAGGACACCTTTGACGTGGTACTAGCAGGAAGTCTGCTAACAAGGGGAGATCGCGGCTGGATTCGCAGCAAGGTTGAACAGGCTGTCGCAAACGTTGCTCCAAATGCGACCATCGTAACCTTGGCCACAGAACCTGTCGTCGGTGCTTTATGGTCTGCTATGGATGCGGACGGACATACGGTAAGCCATGATGTATATGACACAATGCGGGCCTTCCGCGAATTCGAACATATTAAGCAAACAACAAGATAAACGTCCATAGGGACTGTCATCATAAAAAATTCTAAAAAGACTGGAGTGTGCAAAATGTCAAACGAACAAGGACTAAAAATAGCCGTAATCGGCGGTGGATCTTCCTATACTCCGGAACTCGTTGAGGGGTTCATCCTTCACCATGCCGAGCTTCCTGTACGCGAGCTGTGGCTGGTGGATATTGAGCCGGGACAGCACAAATTGAACATTGTCGGCAACTTGGCCAAACGCATGGTGGAGAAATCCGGTCTGCCGATTGAAGTTCATTTGACGCTCGACCGCCGTGAAGCCATCAAGGGCGCGGACTTCGTCAGCACGCAAATGCGTGTCGGCATGCTGGATGCCCGTGGCCGCGATGAATCCATCCCCCTGAAATACGGCGTGATCGGCCAGGAAACCACTGGTCCGGGAGGCATGATGAAGGCGCTGCGGACGATTCCGGTCCTGCTTGATATCTGCCGTGATATTGAAGAACTCGCTCCTAATGCCTGGCTGCTGAACTTTACGAATCCGGCGGGTATGGTCACGGAAGCCATTCTGAAGTATTCCAACGTTAAAAGCATCGGTCTCTGTAATGCGCCGATTGGCCTGATCAAGCAGACATCGGCCAAATACGGCGTAGAAGCGGACCGCATCTATGCCGAGTTTGTCGGCCTGAACCATCTGCATTGGATTACGCGTATCGATGTGAACGGAGAAGACAAACTGGATGAGATGCTGGCCGATACGGCCAGTTACAGCGCGAAGAACGTACCTGCACGGGAATGGAATCCGGAATTTCTGCAATCCCTGCATGCCCTGCCTTCCTACTATCTGAAGTATTTCTATATGACCGATGCCATGCTCGAAGAGCAGCTGGAATCCTTACAAACAGGCGGCAACCGTGCGGAAGTAGTTAAACGCGTCGAAGAAGAACTGTTCGAGCTATATAATGATCCGGAGCTGAAGGATAAACCAAAGCAGCTGGAGCAGCGCGGCGGCGCTTTTTATTCCGAAGCAGCCGTGAACCTGATGCGCTCACTCTACAACGGAACGAATGACATTCAGACGCTGAACGTAGCCAATCAAGGCATCATCGACTTCCTGCCGGACGATGCCAGCATTGAAGTCAACTGTGTGGTTACCAAAACCGGCCCGCTGCCTCTGCAGCTGACCAAGGTTCCTCCAATGGCCGTCGGACTGATCCATGCGGTTAAAACCTATGAGCGCCTCGCCATTGATGCTGCCGTGACCGGTGATCGCGGATTGGCCATTCAGGCATTGGCCCATCATCCTTTGGTTCCTTCGGTCGAAGTGGCGATTCAGATGCTGGATGAAATGCTCGAAGCCAACAAGGAATATTTGCCGCAGTTTTTTACGGAAACTGCAGCTAATGCATAATAATTCGGCTATCATTCATTCATTCATTCATTCATTCATTCATTCATTCGTCCTGATCCCATAAGAAAAACGTCTATCGATGTAATTTCACAAAAGACAGACCATATTTAAATGTTATTTTTCTAGCGACTATAGGATGGTTATAGAATGGTTCAGCTTCGCTGATATTGATAGATTCTATAATTTTATACGATACCGCCATGTCCCAGCATTTCCTGAGATATGGCGGTTTTACGTTTTATAGACACTTGCCATCTAAATCGCTTTGCTCAAATCATTCTCCTAGCTCCATTCATAAAAAAGCAGGCAGGGAGCTAATCTCCCTACCTGCTGGCATTTGAGCAATCAACCAACTTCAGTTGCTTAGTATGTCCACCAGTTGCCGGACATCACGATCATGGAGAAGAGCTTGATGCTGTCTTCATAGTAGCCCTCATTGGAGCTGCCGGCTGTTTTGGTCCAGACGGAATTCAGCCAGCTTTGGTTCGTGGACGAGGTCATAGCGCTGACACCAAACGGTGCATAGAACGCGCCGCTGCCGCCGGAACCTGTGACCGTGCCGTTGAGTTTATAACCATCTTTCACACTGCTAGGGTTGCCGCTTACTTTGGTCGAGATCCAGCTATTCATTTGGTTTAGCTGATTGAGCGCCCGACTGTCACCAGTCATCAGGTAATCCGTTGCGATCCGCCAAGGTGTACGACATGAATTGTAATCGTAGTTGCCGTCGTTCGCCCCTTCCAGAAAATCGGCTGAAGCCGGCTTGTACGTCGAGCCCGACAGAACGACGAAGTCTGGAAGCAATCCGGTTGATGAGCTGTAGCCGCTATATAAGGAGTTGATGATGGTATAGGTTTTGTTGATCACGTTTGTCCATTTGGCATCACCTGTTGCTGCCTGGAACGCCTTCAAGTGATTCAGCATAAAGTCCGATGGACGGGTAGCATTTTTGAACGTGTTATCCGTTGCCCAGTCGCCAAGACGCAGCGTCCATTGCGACTGATTCACGTCACTTTGCATAATAGCATTGATGATGTCCTTGCCCGCCTGAAGGTAATTGATACTGCCGCTGCTACCCCACTGCTTGTCCGCAAGCAAGAGCGAATAAGCAATGTCCATGTCTCCATCCGTGGCCGAATCGGCACCTTCAATGTTCTGGAAGCTGCTGTTTTGTTTCCACGCCATCAGTTTCGAATTGTTGGCGCTTGGATGAGCCTTATAATATTGATATAGTCCGTCAAAATAGGTCTGTGCATTGCTGTCATAACCAGCCATTATCACCGTTGCCAGCATTCCGTACCCATGTGCCTCAGATACGGTATCCCCGTTGGACTGATACTTCACATAATACTTTCCTGTGCCCGCCGTCTTCAGATACGCTGATTTCCAGCTGTCCCATTTCGCTTTCACGGCGCTGTCCATCGCACTTTGCGTAACATGGTTCGGCTTGATCGAACCGCTGGTATATGTCGTGTGCTGCGGGAACGGCTTGTTTGGAGCAGCGAAAGCAAAACTCGCCGGAATTAGAAGAAAAGCGAGACAACACATCATAACAGCCTTGCTGCTAAACGAAAATCCCCTATTTTTTCTCATAAACTTACACTCCTTTTAGGTTCATATGGGTCTTGATCCATGACATAACCTTTAAGCCGAAAATTCAGTGCAGCATCTGGAAGGTTTAAACAATGATTTGATACTCGCTAAACCACAATCACCTCCGTCTTAAAGTTTAAGCGCTTTAACTTTTAAAACGCTTACATTTATTTTAAATGTTCTTCTAATATTTGTAAATAGATATTTCCGCGATTGAATCTAAAGTCCTGAATCGACATTTAACAGTAAAAACCCCGGGAACGAATGTCCCGGGGTTTGCTTGTTGCCTTTATACTTACTGTCTTACGTCCATTCTCGTTCATTGACGTTACTGTCTGTCGTTCTACCACTGTTACTGCATTGTTGTTTGTCTGCTGTTGCTGTTGTTTGTTCGTAAACTCGGATCAGATTTTATACGCCTTCATTGCTTTGAACAATTCCTTAAACGTTGGGCGTTTACCATACATCAGCACACCTGTACGATAGATTTTCGCTGCCAGCCAGCCGAAGATCATAATCGATACCACGAGAATGGCCAGGGACGTCCAGATCTGCCAGGTTGGCGCAACGCCTGCCCCGATCCGTACCAGAATTGCCGTTGGCGATGTGAACGGAATGAAGCTTGCTACTTTTAAGAGCAAAATATTCGGTGTAGCAATACTGAAAATCGCAATATAGAAGGAAACCAGGGACAACATCGTAATGGGCAATACGGCCTGACCCAGTTCTTCTGTCCGACTCACCATCGATCCAATGGCCGCAAACATCACCGCATACAGGAAGTAACCCAGAATGTAGAAGATGAGTCCATATACAATAACGGCGACGTTCACATCACTCAGATTCATATTGAAATCGCTCAATACATCGCGGTTATGCGGTAACAGCATATTCCCCGCAACTACGGCACCGAAAATACCGATTTGTAGCAAACCTACCATGAAAATACCGATGATTTTACCAAACATCTGACTGAGCGGAGATACACTTGTAATCAAAATCTCCATAATACGCGAGCTCTTCTCGGCTGTAATCTCGGAAGCAATCATGTTACCTGTCATCATCGTTGATGTGAACAACAGGATAATCAGCAGGTAAACAACTACGTAGTTTATGCCGCTCATGCCACCTTCTGACTCCGCAGCAGCTCCACTTTGGTCAGAATCCAGACTGTGCTCCGTCAGTTTCACCGGCGTACTAATAAGCTGTTTTTGCTCCGCCGTGAGTGTATCCTTCACCACCACATCCAGCTTCACAATTTGCAGCGCAGCTTCAATGGGTGTTATAACCTGCGGGGAAATATCATCACTTGAATACAAGACAGGTTGTGGGAAATCTTGCCCCGCCACAGGTTCGAACTTCAGGTACCCATCCAGCACCCCAGATTCCACATCGGCCTTGAGTGCCGCTTCATCTTTACTTGCGTCGTTAACGACTTGATACGTCTCATTTCCTTGTGCGGACGAATATGTCTCCAATTTCTCGGCTACCTCTGTTTGGCCCGTGCTCAGAAGACCGATATTCACTGGCTGATTTCCGCCTGCACCTCCGCCAATGGGACCACCATTAAATAAAGTAATGAAATATGGAATATTGAGTCCAATCGTAATTAAAAGTGCAAGTACAATGGTCGTCACCATGAAAGACTTCGTTTTCACTTTGTTTTTGAACGTAAATCCGATAATCGTGCCCATTTTATTCATTCGACTCACCTACCTCACGAATAAAGATTTGATTAAGCGTTGGTTCCTTGATTTCAAAATGTTCAACGGTCGTCTGAGCCATGGCTGCTCTCAGAATTTCCTGAGCGGCTTCCATCTGACCAATATGGATCAGGTATCCACGCTCATTTTGCTCTACCTTTTTCACACCCGGCAACAGTTCCAGCCCGTTGACAATGCCCGTTGTGCTCAGGAATACGTGCTCACGAGGATAACGACTCTTGATCTCCTTGATCTCTCCCTGTACCACAGTGTTGGAGCGATGCAGTATTGTTATCTGACGACATAATTCTTCGACGTGCTCCATCCGGTGTGTCGAGAACAGAATGGCTGTGCCTTCATCACGCAATTCCTTCACCGTGGACTTCAGTAGTTCCACGTTCACCGGATCAAGTCCGCTGAAGGCTTCATCCAGAATGAGAATTTGCGGTCTGTGGACCACTGCGGCTATGAAACCCATCTTTTGCTGATTACCTTTGGATAGTTCCTCAATCTTTTTGTCATAATACTCCGGCACTTCGAATCGGTCCAACCAGTACTTCAGGCTCTGATCCGCATCCTTTCCATTCATGCCGCGCAGACGGGCCAGATAATTGATCTGTTCACTGACCTTTACCTTAGGATACAAACCGCGCTCTTCCGGAAGATATCCCATAATCTGCTGCAATTCTGTGCTATAGGGTTTGCCGTTGTACTGGATATTTCCCCCGTCCGGATGGATCAGCCCAAGCACCATACGCATCGTTGTTGTTTTACCAGCGCCATTGGCTCCAAGCAGACCGTAAATCTCCCCTTCTTTTACATTGAGCGTTACACCATTAACTGCTGTTTTGTCTGCATATTGCTTGACTACCTGTTTCAATTCCAATCGGTTCATCTTGTATCGTCTCCCCTCGGTTATCTCCACTGTGCCGGTGCATACCCGGCAATCCAGAATGCCAAGACTTCATCCAATTCCAGGTTACGGATTTTCAATACCCGGTTATTGGACAGCTCCAGCCTTTCCTGCGCTTCACTGACCCGGGTTGTAATGACGCGGACCAGCCCTCTCTCTTCAGAAGAAGATTCCACAACACCAGGAATACTCTCTGGTCGCAAATCTCCTTCATACCAGACTTCTTTCCACTGATCGAGCACCATATCTTTCTCGGCCATCCCCAACGACTGACCACGGTGCATCAATACGATGTAATCTGCAAGCCTTTTAACTTCATCCGCAATATGTGTGGCAATCAGAATCGTGGTGTCTCCCTCAGCCATAAAGGTACGGAACTGCTCGACCATCACTTTCCAGGCAAAGGGGTCCAGACCTGATGAAGGCTCATCCAAAAGCAATAATCTTGGGCGAGCTGCGATTGCAGCAGCGATCTCGAATTTCCGCCGTTCACCCTTGGACATCTTGTTCAGCTTCACATCAACAGGCACTTCCATATCGTGAACCAGTTGGTTGAACAACTTCATATCCCAACGCGGGTACCAGTAGGCCCGAAAATCAGCTGCTTCCTGTGCAGTAATCCGGTTCTCTTCGAGCCCAGCGTTGTCAGCCACAAAACCGATCTGTTGTCTCAGTTCAATGGGAAGCGGCCCCTCATGTTCCTTCCCGAACCATATAATCTGCCCGGCATCAGGCAGTACCACTTGTTGCAGCATGTTAAGAAGTGTGCTTTTGCCTGAACCGTTATGGCCGAGAATAGCAACTACATACCCTTCCGGGATGGTCAGATCGATCGGGCCAATAACTCTGCGTTTTCGCATTTTGGACACGCCGTTCAACTGAACTGCTATGGGCTCCATGTATGAATCACTCCCTCACTTCGAGTAAACTGCCTTCAGGACTTCCCGGAACAGACTCTCCAGTTCTTCTTCCGTACATCCTACTGATTTTCCAGACTGCACCGCTGCCTGCATTGCTTCCTGTGCGGCCTTCATTCTATAATTTTCTCTGTCGCTGGCTTCTACCTGGGCCACAAATGTACCCGTCCCCTGCTTCGTACGAAGCAGGCCTTCATTCTCCAGATCTTGATAGACCCGTCTAACCGTAATGACACTGCAATTCAGCGCTCCGGCGAACTCACGAATGGACGGCAAATGTGTCCCCTCCCCCAACTGACCCGTAACAATTAACGATCTTAACTGATTTTCAATTTGGTGATATAAAGGTTCAGCGCTATTTTCATTAATCTGAATGGGTATTTTCACATCTTGCACCTCGCCCTCCGGTACACTCCAGTCTGTTACCTGTCCGTGCCGGTTTCATCCTGTATTCATTTTTGCGTTCATCCCTCATACCATTAACTCAAATCCCGAGTGGAAAGTTTCTTCAGCGTCAATCGACTGAAAAGCCATAATCCCGCTAGGCCAGCCACCAAAGCAACCCACATAATCGGGGAAAGCAGCCCCCATGTTTTACTCATATCAATTACAATCGAAAATCCGTAACTGCCCGATGTTCGGATCAGTAAGGATAAGATGATCGTAAGCGGCAAGAACAGCGAACTGAGAAGCAAATATTTTTTACCACTGTGCAGAAACTCTCCGTAAATATATAAGCCTGTCATGAGAAGTCCGTAACCTGTACAAGTTATGCCAAAGGCCAGGTACTGATCCCACAGGAACCCTTCCTCGTGCAACCCGACCACATACAGTGATCCATAGAAAAAGACACCATTATACGTAAACGCCATCAGAGACTGCTGAAGTCTCGACCACATCACCGTCTCGTTAGGAATGGGAAGTCTGCGATAGTAGGCCAGCATCTGAGTATAGGAATCCTCCTGTATATAACGGAAAGATCGTCTGCTGAACAGAAACCCCTGAAATGGCACCATGATTAAAAAGAAAGTATCTACAACAGGATTAATGAAATCTGTCTTCTGTTGTCCTAATAACATCACACCACTCATGCCGCCAGTGTATATCATAAAAATTGCAGTCCACAGCCATTGGAGCTTATCCTTGTTCATCTCACTACGGGTCAACCACCACGCCTGTTTCCATGCGTTCATATCGCCTGCCTGCCTTTCCATCTTGACTGTGCTCACTGTGTCTACTGTATATATCAATATACACAGTATACAGACCACTCTCTTGTCCCGTCAACCCCTTATTTTCCTGAATCAGGAAGTACGGGTGGGATTCATATCATAGATACGATAAAATAAAACTTGATTCCGAATATACAATGATTCATTGTATATTCATTCGTTCAACTTATAGGATACATAGAAAGGATTGATTCACCTATGGATTGGCTGGTTGAGATCGGATTTGTGCTCCTATTCTCATCATTCCAGACACACCTACGATCACAAGCATCATGACGGTGATTCTTTTTCGGGATTTACTCACCATCACAGCAGCGATAGCGGAAGCAGCAATGACAGTGGTGGGGACAGTGGCGGCGGTGGTGGAGATTAAGATAACTTCTCAAACCCAAAAAAGAGCTGTATCCGATATTGTGCGAACACAATTCGGAACAGCTCTTTCCTGTTTCCCGGCACCTGAATACCAAGGAGGTCTAATCCTTAAATCAGCTCATAACCACTCGGCAGAGTACGATTCCTACGGATCGCACGAATCTCTTCCAGAGTCAGCCGCTGATTGGTGGAGATCAAGGATTTCACATCATTGCCACGGATCAGATCATCCAAATCTCTCAAATTGGTGTTCCCACGATAGACGCGGAATCCGCCTTGAAAGTTAGGTCTCGTAAACACAACCAGCGTTGCATTCGAACTTGTCGAGAAGAAACGCAGGCTCTCTACCCCACCCAGAATGTTATCCAGATTGCGGAGACCCGTGTTACCACGGTATACCCTGCTTCTTCCACGGTAACCCTCTTCTGAATACACCGTGAGACGTGGATACGTTTGACTTACATGGACTGTTTTTTCATTTCTTTTCCCCCTCTCGATCTCATTCTATGAATCAAGGAGAGAGGGAGCTTGGACCAATCAACGAATGGATTCATCCATTTTCATATTTTCAAAGAATTCTATTCATCACATAAACTATTAAACGCCCAAAATAACTTCCCATACCGGACGTGTATGTCCACCAGGATACAGCAGGTATAACAGAACGTATACAATAACGCCAGTGATGGCACTGCTGAACCAGATCATGGATGTAAATCGTCCCCAGCGACGATGGGTCTTGAATTTCTTTTTGAAACCAAGCACCAGAGTGGAGATGCCGAAGACCGCTGCCACCGTGGCGAGGATAATATGAAAGATCAGAAATATCCGATAGAAGATCTCCATCTCCGGGTCCCCACCCCAAGCCGTATTCCCGACAAAGATGGTACGAGACATATAAATGACAAAGAACAGAAGGGCAGCAATGGCCCCTGCAATCATCGCGGTTTGGTGCGCCACCCGTTTGCCACGGATAATTAGCACCCAGCCAATTCCAACCAGCACCGCGCTAATCACAATGAAAGAAGTACTGATCGTGGGTAGCAGAAAATACATATCCATCGTGTGTTTCCCCCTCTTGTCCAAACAAGACTTGTGTTATTTCGCTGCAGGATTAAGCGGTCCTCCCGAATTCTCTATAGGATACGGATCATCATCATCTTCCCGTTTTTCTTTACGGTACCATTGGAAAAAGACGTATGCCAGCATAGAGACGAAGATACCTTCCTGTATGAATTTCATCAAAATACCGCCCACCTGCTGATCTTCCTTCGCAGAAGACAGGAAGTTGAAGAACGCCGGTCCACCGAACGAACGCAGCAAAGCCGTAGAATCCCCGGATACACAATACCGCATCGCCTCAGCCCATACCGCCGGGTTGCTGTAAGTCGCATATAAGGGTTCGGAAGCAAAAATAATCAGCCCACAAGCTGGTGTCAGCAGCACCATGTTCAGAAAAATAAATCCAATCTTGGACAGCCCTGACGCCTGTCTGCCTTCAGGCAACGGATTGAGCAGCGTCCACCACATCAGCATGGAAGTGATGAAAAGTACAATGTAATACAGACGGTGAACCGTGAAATTCAACATCACGTAATCATGTACCACCGGTAAATGATATAACGAGAACAATCCGTTAAACAGCACAGCCGCCACGATGGGATGGGCCAAAAAAGAGAACTGCCGTGTCGGCAGCCACCGAATGATTCCGCGCCATACCCAGAGGGGTAATCCCTTCATCAGTAGCGGCGGCGCTACCAGATAGGACAGAGCCATACTCACCATATGGAAGCTGAACATCACATGCCCCAGCAGATTGAAGGGCCCCGCTTGTGCAAGGTACAACACCGTAAGCCCCGTAATAAACATAATCTTCTGTACAGCTGTCGCCTGATCTGCCCCCTTGATCCGCTCACTGAACGGACCGACGAGCACTAGATAAGCTGCGGCAATGAGCAGAAACAACGCCAGAATAAGTGGACTCCATAAATCGTTGAAACTAAAATATTGCAACCCGAGCATACGGGAAACCTCCCCGTGACCTGTTTTGGTTGTTGCCTGAATCCATTACGGGATTGATTCGCCTAAAAGGGGAAAAGACGGCGACACTGCGCCGCCGCCATCTCTTTTACCACCAAACCCAATAGAGTGCCATAATGATGCACGTAAAAGCTACGAAAAATCCGAAGGCCATAAACAGGATCGGCATTAAATGCCCTTTATCCTTCAAGTGCATCCAGTAACCGAGCTGTACAAACACCTGAAGGATCGCCATTACCACCAATATAATAATAGTAAAGGTCGTATTGACTCCTCCCGCGGCCGCCGCCGCGAACGCAATGAGCGTCAGGATGATCGAGAATATAAAAACAACAACGTGTTTCTGTGGCCCTTCCGTCCGGTGACGATGCTTCACAGGCTGTTGATCACTCTTATCCTGTACCGACATGTGTTACCCCACCTTTCCGAGCAGGTACACGACCGTAAAGATAAACACCCAGACCACGTCAATAAAGTGCCAGTACATTGCGGAGACGTATACTTTAGGTGCAGTTACGACCGTTAAGCCTTTTCTGAACAGTTGCCCGATAATAAGCCCGATCCACATAATACCGAATGCAACGTGAGCTCCGTGGAACCCAACGAGTGTATAGAACGCTGAACTGAATGCACTTGTGGTCATGCCGAACTCTTTATGTTTCACATATTCATAGAACTCGTAAATTTCCAGACCGAGGAATCCGAGACCCAGTACAACGGTAATGCCAAGCCAGAGAGCGAGAGCATTGCGCTTCCCCTTATGCATCGCCTGGATGGCAAATACACTTGTCAAACTGCTGACCAGGAGAATAAAGGTTGCGGCAGCCACGAGTGGCAGATGAAACAATTCATTCGCCGTCGGTCCGTCATTCGTTTGGCCACGGAGGGCCAAAAAGGTTGCGAAGAGGGTTCCGAACAATACTGTCTCGCCGCCAAGGAACAACCAGAAGCCGACAAGCTTGTTGCGTCCTTCCAGCGTTGCTTTCTCCGGTTCATGCGGCAATTTGCCATTTATCGGTTCGGCATGTGAAGTTGTCATGTTCTAACCCCCTTCTCATCCTGATCCTCCGGTTCAATATGCCAGCCATGATCATCGTAAAGTGACCGCAGCGCCATAGCACCAAATGTAATCAATAGGCCAATAATAACCACAATATAATTGTTGAACAATCCGTTCATAAAGGCATTGCCAAAATCATCCTTGCTGAACATTAGACCCAGTCCGGCAATGAATATACCAACAGACATCACAAACGGCAGTGGAGTTGCTGACGGCATATGAATCGAACCTACAGGTTCAGCCGGTGTCATCTCCGTATGTCCTGCCATTTTTTCTTTCCAGTATGCATCTATTCCGCGTACCAGAGGCGTCTGCTTAAAGTTATATTCCGGCGGCGGAGATGGAATGGACCACTCCAACGTACGGCCATCTTCCCACGGATCATTTGGTGCATCAACTGGTTTTCTTGTTGTAATCACGATGTTCACGAGGAACATGATGACCCCAACACCCATCAGGAATGCACCGATGGAGCTGACCAGGTTGAGCAGATCAAAATCCTGATTCGGCAAGTATGTAACGATCCGGCGCTGCATCCCCATCAAACCAAGGAAATGCTGAACAAAGAACGTTAATTGGAAGCCGATCATGAATGTCCAGAACGTCCATTTTCCAAGTGTTTCGCTCAGCATGCGACCGAACATTTTCGGCCACCAGTAATGTAGTCCTGAGAACAAACCAAGTACTAACCCACCAACGATAACGTAATGGAAGTGAGCTACAACAAAGTACGTATCATGGAACTGGAAATCCGCAGGCGCAGAGGCCAGCATGACACCCGTAACCCCACCCATAACGAAGGTTGGAACGAATCCTACAGCAAACAGGTTTGCTGCCGTAAAACGAATCTGACCGCCCCACATCGTAAAGAGCCAGTTAAATATTTTGATCCCCGTTGGTACAGCAATCAGCATCGTAGATATGGAGAACAATGCATTCGCCACGGTCCCCAGACCTGTTGTAAACATGTGATGCGCCCACACCATGAATCCCAGGAAGGCAATCAGGATGGTTGCAAACACCATGGAGCTGTAACCGAACAGTCTTTTACGTGCAAAGGTTGGAATAACCTCCGAGATAATACCAAATGCCGGCAAAATGAGAATGTATACTTCCGGGTGCCCAAAGATCCAGAAGATATGCTGCCAGAGTACCGGGTTACCACCACCCGCAACATCGAAGAAATTGGCTCCCAGTATACGGTCAAACGTTAACAATACAAGTCCTACCGTAATGGCAGGGAATGCAAAAAGGATAATAGCTGATGTAATAAATGTCGTCCAAGTAAACATCGGCATCCGCATATAGGACATTCCCGGCGCACGCATCGTAATGATGGTTGCGAGAAAGTTAATGCCCCCTATGAGTGTGCCCAGACCTGCGATCTGAAGTCCTATCGTGTAGAAATCCACACCGTGCGTCCCACTGTACTCACTGCCAGAGAGTGGCGTATACGAAGTCCAGCCGGCATCCGGTGCACCTCCCATCAACCAGCTCAGGTTCAGCAGCAGTCCGCCAAACAGGAACGTCCAGAAACCCAGCGCGTTAACAAAAGGGAAAGCAACGTCCCGCGCTCCAATCTGCAAAGGCACAACGGCATTCATCAGAGCAAAAATAATAGGCATGACACCAAGGAAAATCATTGTTGTTCCGTGCATCGTAATCAATTCGTTAAAGACCTGTGCCGACACAAAATCATTCATCGGTTTCATTAACTGAATCCGAATCAAAATGGCTTCAATACCGCCGATTCCGAAGAAAAATCCACCCGCAATCAAATAAAGAACGGCGATTTTTTTGTGATCGACGGTGGTGATCCAATCCATCAAGCCCCTATACCGCTTGACGCTATGAGCATGAGCCAAGGTTGTGTACCCCCTTCTTCGTCCTTGCTGTTCTATTCATAGTCCAATTTGTAGTTGGCCAGATATTCGGCAATTCCGTCGATTTCTTCATCAGTGAGCCCAAGGTCTTTCGGATTAGGCATCGTGTTGCCCGGCTTCACGGATTGTGGATCATGGAGCCATTCTTTCATGTTGTCGAGTACCGGATTGCCGTCTTCCTGTCCTTCACCCTGGTTCAACAGAATGCCTGCCACGGATTGCTTGCCGCCGATTCCCGTCAGGTTAGGCGCAACCGGCCCGCCCTGATCCCCAACTGCATGGCAAGAAAGACAGTTCGTCTTGAACTTCTCAGCCAATTGGGTATCTTCCGGAAGTACCGCCGGGGCTTTCATTTCATTGACCCATTTGTCAAAGGATTCCTGACTGACCGCTTTTACCTTGAATTCCATGAAGGCATGCGACCTGCCGCATAATTCAGCACATTTACCTCGGTAAACGCCTTCATTCGGCGCCGAGAAGCTGAACTTGTTAAGTGTCCCATCTGGGTTTGTGTCCATTTTACCCGCAAGTGACGGCACCCAGAAGGAGTGAAGCACGTCAGCGGTTTTCAATTCGAATGCGATTTTCTTTCCGGTCGGGATGATGAGATCTTGAGCGGTGGTTACATCATATTGAGGATAAGTGAATTCCCACCAGTACTGATGCGAGGTGACTTTGACCTGAATTGCATTTTTGTCATTGGACAGATCTTCGCCTTGGGCAAAAATCGTTTTTACCGTCGGTACTGCCAGAACGATAACAAGCAACAACGGAATGGCTGTCCATATTACTTCCAGCTTGAAATTACCTTCAACCTGTTCGGGCATTTCATTCTGCCCGGCTCGTCTGCGAAACCGGATCAACACATACGCAGCAATAGCAAATACAATGATGAGCACCACGATCATAATCGTAATGGACAGCTTCATCAGATCATATTGGCCTTGCGCCACAGGACCCTGAGGTTTCATTACCGACAAGTCTTCCCGCCCGCATGCGGATAGCAGCAAAGAGAACACCGCCAGCAAGGGGAGAATTCGCTTTGCAACCTGCCACTGTTTCATCATTGATCTACCCCACTTTTTTAACATTTTCGTAGATTTCCGTTTTCGCCCAAAATAAACTCAAATTAAGTTCATTTCAGCACGATACAGGTAATCCTGTCCGACATACAGAACGCTTACAAAAATAACGCTTCCACTAATCCCGTCTTTTCCTGCTAAGGGCATGTCTGCGCATTCTTCCAATTCATTCTATATGGTTCAATCACTTATTAAATATAAGTTGAGGGTATGATTTTGTCAATCTTTGGACACATGTTCACAAATTGTTCACTATATGTAAAAAAACCGCACCACAACTTGATTTGTAACCGATTTCAGTTAAAAGTATTACTCTCTACTTTTGAAAAATTTTGCCAAATTTCGGTGATAAAATTGATTTTTTTGCCGATTTTTCTCACATTGAAAACATGCAGTATTATGCAAAAAAAGAAAAGCATGCATCGGGTGATCTCCTTTACAACTCTTGGAAGGAGCAGTGGGTCCCATACCGCCTCCATTTAGAATCAGACGGTACGGAGCCTAAACCAATTGTATATCTCGACACCGTTATACAGCCCCACTACCAGCTTGCAAGTGATTCAGCATTCATGTCCCATCCGTCAGTATAAGAGGTCCATCCCCTGTGATAGCCACCGTATGCTCATACTGGACGCCCCAGCTTCCATCAACGGTTCTTACCGTCCAGCCGTCTTCATCCCATACAACCGCTCCAGAGCTGCCTTTTGTAAATATGGGCTCGATGGTAATAACCATGCCCTCTGTCAGCAACATACCCGTTCTGCGTTTCCCGTAAGGAAGCACGTTTGGGGGTTCATGGATGTATTGACCAATGCCATGACCAATGAGAGGCTTCACAATACCGTAACGATACATCTTCGCTGTCCGCTCAATCGCATTCCCGATATCCCCCAGCGTATTTCCTGGCACTGCCAGTGCTATGGCCTTATGAAGTGCCCTTTCCGTTCGCTTCATTAGCTTACGAATGGACCTGCGTTGTTCACCGATCCCATACGTCCATGCAGAGTCGGCAAGCCAGCCGTCTTTGTTCACCACCATATCAATGGTTACCACATCTCCTGTGGACAGTTCCCGGTCATCAGGGAAGCCGTGGCAAACCACTTCATTAACGGAGGCGCATGTAGCGTATGGATACCCTTTGTATCCCTTTTGCTCAGGTGTAGCTCCTCTTTCAGCCAAAAAAGCTTCCACCCGCTCGTTAATGTCACCTGTGGTTACACCAGGGGCGAGCCACTTTTCAATTTGCTCGTGACAGCTTCGCAGAATGCGTCCTGCTTCCCGCATGTAGCCAATCTCTTCTTTTGTTTTCAAAATAGGGTCCACATGCATTCATCCTTCCTGCCATATGTGTACTTCCATGTATATGCAGCAGGAACGGAACAAAGCCCCCCAAAAGTGCAGCGAAGCTCGGAGGCTTATTCCAATTACTCTTTGGGAACCATTACCCATTAGAAATATATACATATCATTTTCCAAACAAAAAAAAACCGCCTGCCGGAGCCTAATGCCCGTGAGACGGTTCTATTCATATCGGAACAGTATATTCAGAGTTGTGTGTGTTTCAGGACACGGAAGAATCCATCTTGACAAGCTCATGCTCGACCACAGAAGTCAATTCTTCCTCGTATCCACCCGTAATCCGGTATTTTCTCACGTACTCCTTCACGAATTTTTTTGGATCTTTAGGACGGAAAATCCGAGTCATTTCCCTCAAACTTTCTTTGACCTCATTGTGACCTTTCGTTGCCATTGTAATTCCCTCCCAAAACGTTGAAAGTGAATGCTCCGTTTAGAGAATGCCGAATAAGTCTTAAATGCCATCCATGAAGTTGTGTGCGCGGCTCAAAGCAAGCTTTAGGTCGGGAACCCTGCTTAAGCAAGTACCTGACACTATAAATACCCGATATGATTCGGTATGAATCATAATCTTATTGTAGCATATTCGGAAGTATCTTACGACTTGACAACTTTACCTAATATTTATAACGGTTTTTATGCCCAAAAAGTTTAATTCCGAATCATATGTAATAAAAATGACACTTCTATACGGAATTAATATATCCAGCATAACACTCAACTATTCGGGGGATATTATCACGGACAACCCATACAGTTAAAATACTGGGATCTAAGGAGGCGTTGTTTTATGGATCAGAAAGACAAAGAAATGCTGCCCCTTTCGCATGAAAAGGTGGATGTGGACGGAATATACACCAACGAAGCTGGACAAGAAGAGCATCTGCATCGCGGACAACACTTCCCGGCTGACCCTGTTCTCGGTAAGACCGAATGGGAACTGACGGAATTCGCTTTTGACAACCATCACGAAGGTCGTACCGACGAACGTTTGGTTCCCAAAGAGAATGACACTGATAAGATTGGCAAGATTACCCATCCACGAAGACACTTTCAGCGTGGTGACCGTTAAGTTATATAATGAGGCGAGAAAGGGGCATGTTCCAGGGCAGCATTAGGAACATGTCCCTTTTGAATGAGCAAAGATACATTTCGTCCCATCCGGTTCAGTTCTGTCCACCTTCCTCATAGCCTATATAAAAAGGACAAAGGAGGCTGGACCGGATGTCCCCCATGAAATCATCAAGCGGTCTGGATGAAAATATTGCCGGCATGCTCTGTTATCTGTTCACTTTTGTAGGCGGAATCGTCTTTCTGGCTGTAGAGAAACGCAGCCGTTTTGTTCTGTTTCATGCACTTCAATCCGTCACGGTATTTGGCATCATCATGGTCGGCCATGTGCTATGTGCATTCCTCCCGCTGTTTGGCCCACTGCTGGCATCACTGTTGTCCCTGCTTGGCGTGGTGATCTGGCTTCTCATGGTGGTCACCAGTCTGCAAGGCAAATGGCTGAAGCTCCCTTGGGTCGGAGACTTTGCAGAGAAACAGATGCGGCATCTGTAAGATATAACGTGTCGATCGGCTTTACCCCCAAAGTAATTCATCCCGTGAGTCAACATAATAATCCATCTTTTTTTCTAGCCAAAAAAAGCAAAAACACCGGATATCCTGCCCTTTCAAGCATGGAGTTTCCGGTGTTTTGTTTATTATCCTCAATAACAATTCACAGCATAGATGATTCATCCCCTGAATCGTTCAAGTCGTTTAACTTTTTATTTACAGCATTTATTATTCATGCCATGAGGAATATGAAGTTAACATAACATACATATTGGATGCATTGAGGTAATGATAATGACGATTTCATCTTTACATTTTACGCCGACTTGCCGTTATCCCCGAGGATTACATCCGCTTGTCGTTCTGCCATTTTGGCAGCTGTTGCTTGAGTACCCAGACCATTGAACAGCAAATTCATGAAAATAGCTGTAAAGCTACCTGCAATGATTCCGTTACCGAGCATAATCTGTGCCCAGTCCGGTGCACCTGCGAACAATTGAGGCACAACCGTTACCCCCAGCCCCATACCTACAGAGCAGGCGATGATGAACAGGTTCTCATGACGATTCAGATCGACCTGACTGCCCAGAATACGAATACCGGACGATACTACCATACCGAACAATGCAACCATGGCCCCACCAAGAACAGAACCTGGAACAAGCTGTGCGAGCGCCGCAATCTTCGGTACAAATCCGATGACCACAAGCAGTCCGCCTGCTACAACGATAACATCACGCGTTTTGACGCGAGTCATCTGCACAAGCCCTACATTTTGAGAATAGGTCGTGTATGGAAATGAGTTGAAAATACCACCCAGTACAATCGCCAAGCCTTCTGCACGATATCCACGGGCCAGATCTTTGGAAGACAGGTCTTTATCCAAAATTTTGCCGAGAGCCATAAATACACCAGTGGATTCAGCCACGCTGACAATCGCCACCAGAATCATGGTCAGAATTGGTACAATCTCAAACGTCGGTTTGCCAAAGTAGAACGGCTGCACGACGTGGAACCAGCTCGCTTCGCGAATTGGCGCAAAGTTAACTTCACCCATAAGCCCTGCTGCCACGGTACCGGCGAGAAGGCCAATCAACACTGAGATGGAACGAACGAATCCTGTAGTAAACCTTGTCATCAGAATGATGAACAACAATACGCCGAACCCGAGCAGAAGATGAACTCCACTGCCAAAATCTTCTGCGCCCTGGCCGCCGCCGAGATCGTTGAACGCTACCGGAATCAGTGTCAGACCAATAATGGTTACTACTGATCCGGTGACGACTGGCGGAAAGAGTCGAATCAATTTCCCGAAAATGCCCGAGAACAATACAACGAATATCCCTGACGCGATGATCGCACCATAAATAGCAGACACACCGCTCTTCATCCCAATTAAAATCATTGGTGATACGGCCTGGAATGCACAGCCAAGCATAACGGGCAGTCCCACTCCGAAGAAACGGTTGCCCCATACCTGCAATAGTGTTGCCACACCACAGGCGAGCAGGTCAATTGCAATCAGATAGGTTAACTGCTCCGTTGTAAAGCCTAGTGCCTTGCTGACAATAATCGGTACAACGACAGCTCCTGCATACATCGCCAGCACATGCTGGAGACCCAAAGAGAAAGTTTTGATCGGATGCCGATGCCGCTGAAAAATACGTTCGCGTGCCATATTAGATCGTGACCTCCTCGTCCGCAAACGTAACCTGTCCGTCTGACAACGCCCCGATACGAACCAGCGATTCCACACGGTATCCTGCTTCTTTCAGCAAGCGACCTCCCGGTTGGAACGCCTTTTCAATAACGATGCCAATACCCACCACTTCAGCACCTACCTGCTCCACAATGCGGGCCAGACCAAATGCTGCCTCGCCATTCGCCAGAAAGTCATCGATGATTAGTACGCGGTCACCGGGCTGCATGAACTTCTTCGCAACTGTAATTTCATTCGTCTCCTGCTTCGTAAAGGAGTACACCTTCTCGACCAGAATGTCTTCGGTGAGCGTAAGTGACTTCTGCTTCCGTGCAAAAATAAGCGGCACGTTGAGTTCCAGCGCAGTCATGATACCTGGTGCGATCCCTGACGATTCAATCGTCAATACACGTGTAATGTTCTCCCCTTCAAAACGACGGATGAACTCCTTGCCCACTTCCTTCATCAGAACCGGGTCCATCTGGTGGTTCAGGAACGAATCCACTTTGAGTACCTGCTCGGACAGAACAATGCCTTCCTGTATTACCTTGTCTTTTAACAATTGCATCGTAATTCTTCCCCCTGTGCGCCCTCCCGTACAGAAGCCTGCATGACCATCGATCCGCTCTGTAAAAAAACAAAAAGCCCGCCTTTTTACACGCTGCGGAAGGACCGGAGACGGGAAAAGACGGACTTGTACGTATGTGGACAAGCGCTTGGATACTGCGAGTGTAATGGAATGCAAAATCATGATAACAGGATGACTCAGAGCAAACCTCACTCAAAACTCCCTATCGAAATAGGAATATGAAGCTGCCTGAACATTCTTTTTCAGACAAACAGCCCAAGAATCCTTTCTCTACATACCTTACAAACGTTGCAGATCTTTCCCGTAGTCCGATCATTCCGGTGATCGGGTAGAAACATGCAGGCCTATTCCTGCACATATACGAGTCGGCATATTTAATTTTTAAGCTCCATGATTCGTTACAATATATGATCGCGAACCTGAATGTAAAAGTGTGAACAGAATTGATAATGTTAGAAGTATACCGAATTGGCGGCGTGAAATAAAGAAGTATTTTCATGGAAGTTGCGGAAACTTGTCTTAATTTGCATAAAAGGGATGATTGATGCGTGTTTTTTATGTACAATATGAGAACGGAAGCGCGTGTCCGAACGGAGAATCGATGGATACGCCGCCTGTATTATGAATTATTTAATAAAGGAGATTTGCAAACATGAAAGGCGTACTGAAGGAATTTAAAGAATTTGCCGTACGTGGCAACGTCATCGATCTGGCGGTCGGTGTCATTATCGGGGCTGCTTTTGGCAAAATTGTCACATCCCTCGTGAATGACATCATTATGCCGCCAGTGGGTAAACTGCTTGGAGGCATCGATTTCAGTCAGAAAATCTTTAACCTGGATCGGGATATGCGAACTGCCAGTGGTCAGGAGATCACAACACTCGCTCAAGCCAATGAAGCTGGCGCTACGGTGATTGCCTACGGACAATTCATCAACGTGATGATTGATTTCCTCATCGTTGCTTTCTGTATTTTCATGCTGGTGAAAGGTATCAATTACATCAAAAGCAAAGAACACAAAAAGCCCGAGCCACAAAAAACGACCAAGGCTTGCAAGTACTGTCTATCCGAAATTCCGGCTGCCGCTACTCGCTGTTCACATTGCACCTCGGAACTGGAAGCAGAAGGAACTGGTGCAACGGCTTAATCGTTTCCACGCTTCGAGCGTCTCAGAATCCAATTTCTGAGCCGGACTAAATTGAAGACCATTGTTATCATGATCGGATTTATGTAAAGTAAATCCTGCTTGCTCTGTCCGTTATTCTTCCTTCATCCGTGTGTTTGGAAAACCCGCACGATGGCGGGTGGAGTCAAAACAGCTCCCACATGAAAGGTCTCACCGTAAAGGTGGGGCCTTTCCTTTATTTTATTTTACGAGCCAGGCGCAAGCAGCCTTGTTTACCACACTTTCACTCACACTCACACCATGATACTAACTAGAATCGACGCGGCAGCAAATGCTCCAAAATCGACTTCAAGTCCTTATCTTCCTTATAAACCTCTTCCCCGGTATCAAGCTCTGTCACTCGAATATATTCAAAGTTTGCCGAAGCATCCGTAGGTTTGAACAGCAGCTGTGCCTCATCTTCCAAACGTACATGAAATCCCATATCCTTAAACATGGTCGTTAACTGATTGGTTGCCGGTTCTTGTCCCTGTCCAACAAATATAAGACCTCTAAGACTTTTGCGTTCCTGAGGTTGCGGATAAATGACTTGAAAGTGTACAATGCATTCCATAAGATGGTTCCCCTTTCGTTTAAAACATACTTTGTGAAATTTTGAACTTTAAAACTTGCTATATAAGGAGATACGTATCATGACCCCAGAACGTTTCGATATTTACGACGATCAGCAAAATTGGATAGGTACAGAGCTTCGCAGCGTAGTGCATGCCAAAGGATTCTGGCACCGTTCATTTCACTGCTGGATCGTGCGCGACGAAGGTTCGCGGCGGTTGGTACTTTTTCAACGACGACGGGATATCAAGGATACCTTCCCCGGAAGTTACGACATAACAGCAGCAGGGCATCTCACTGCCGGCGAACAGCTGCATGAAGCCAGTCGTGAGCTTGAGGAAGAACTGGGCGTGCAAGCGCCTTTTGAAACGCTGACCTATCTGTTGACTGCAAGACAGCAACTTGAAGGGCAGGTTCGCGGTGTTCCTTTTGTCGATCGGGAATTCAGTTCCGTCTATGGACTGTGCTTAAACCAGCCTCTCGAAGCCTACACCTTGCAGGCAAGCGAAGTCGACAGCCTGTATGAAGTGCCTTTGGATGAACTGATTGCCTTATTCCGTGGTGAAACCCATGCGATTCAGGCAGTGGGAGTACAAGCCGTACAGTCGGCGTCTAATCAGGTGGATCAGGCAAATGGTAACTCTGTTCTTCTTCCCGTTCAAGCACGTCACATTCGCGAGATTCAAGCAGCCGAGTTCGTTCCACACGGTACAGAATATTATATCGATGTACTTGAAGCGTTATATAATATACCCAAGGACAGATCCAATCCTGTATAAGATTACGTTACGTTCCTAGCTTCATTTTCTCAAAAATAGCATGACTTCATACCCTACTACATTAGCTCAACAGGGAACATTTGCTGTGATGAACATCACTGCTTCCGTTAAGTAACATAAACAGGCGTCTGCCTCTTGGCAGCGCCTGCTTCCTTTAAGCATGTATTTAAGCGTTCATAAGATGCTCGCTCTTTTTAGATTGAAGCCGTAATCACGGAAGCCCCAGACCCTTAATCCGGCATGATTCCCTCCGAGGGCACTGACCAATAACGTGCTGAGAGGTTTTGGTATCGATGCCCGTAACGAGACTCCAGTTCCTCTCCCATATCCTGCTCCAGCTCATACAACACCAATTCTTGAGCAAAATGATTCAGCAGCAGCCCGGTCATGACCGGATGCTCTGTCACCATCGCCTGAGTGACGCAGGATTCCCCGCGCATCCCTACCATGCACCAACGCCGATCCACCACTAAAGAGAATTTCCGGCCATTACCTGTTCCGTATGAAGGCAAACCAGGCCAAGGAGCGGGCTGATCCATAATGCCCTCTCCACCATCGCACGACCATAACAGTCGCACGCCGCGGTCTTCAGCACGCTGCAAGTCGGCACGCAACAACTCCGCTTCCTCACGCCACACGTCCACCACAATCTCATGTTTGGCCTCAGCCAGTTCACGGCTCAGATTTTCAAATACGTTTTTGTCGCCTTCAATGTTGTAGAAGACCGGCTTCTCAGGCTCATGCTGCGGCATACTGGTCTGCACATATTCAAGGGAAGCACGCATCTGGCCGGAGATCATGCTGGTCATCTCCTCCGGCTTCAAGACACTGTATTTTGCAGGCTCTCCTGCGCTGCAACGCAGGAACCCCCGCTGTTCCAGCCGTTGCAGGGTGGCATATACATTGGAACGGGACACACCCAACCTTTTCGCGACCTCATATCCCGAGGCCGAGCCTTGGCGAGCGAGTTCCACCATAATTTTAGATTCCATCTCGGTAAACCCCAGATGACGCAAATGATGCAGCAGTTGGTCCATATTCCCGTCCCCCCATGCTGTAAGCAACCAGCGCTGCCTCACAATGATTCCGCAGCGCTTTCTACTGCATCAGATCTGTTCTGCTCCGCAGCGTGGGCACCATTTCGAACCTTTGGGCAGCTCTGCCGCACAAATCTGACAATTCACCATCTCGCGTGGCACTTCGGTCTGTACGTCCACCGTGTTCACGATCGGATTATTTTCTTTCCAGTACCGAATGCGCTCATCCAGCTCCTGCTGACGCTCACGCTCACGCTGCATTTCTTCATCCCGACGGCGTTCCCACTCTGCATCGAACGCTTCCTTTTCCTCTTGGGTAAACTCTGTGCTGTTATACTCGGATTCGGTCTCCAGATCTGCAATGGACGGAATCACCGTGTGATACGGCTCAGCTTCCTCCAGTTCCTCTTCAGTTGGCGCATCATAATTCGGTCGCTCCGGGCTGTGAGCCACGGCCGCTTCCTGTCTCGCAGGGCTCGTCGCTCCTACAGACGCTGCTGTGGGCTTGAATTCGCCCAACTTGCGTCCGCATTTCGGACAGAAGTTGGCATCCAGTGAAGCTACATGCCCACACTCGCATAAGCGCTCATTTTTGAGTTGTGCAATCTTGTTGCGCAAGCCATCGATCTCATCCTGCAATTCGTCGCACAGCCCCGACAGATCCACCATCTCTTTTTCGGCACGCGTCATGTCCTGTGCGCGGTAGCCTTCATAGAAGATACGACCCATATCTGTAAAATGGACTTCCTGTTCCTGCTGCAAGCCCACAATCTGATTATTTATTTTGCCGATTTCAACGGCGTGCTGGGCACGCTCTGTTGCTTTGTTTGCTCCGTTTTTAATTCGTTGTAGCAGTTTCATAACATCTCCTCCTCATCCCGTCAAAACCCATATCATTTTAATTTTCCATAGTATAGCATTTTGCATAACTCGATATAATCACAAGCGGTACAACCTATCGAGGGATACGAGCATTCCGATCCATATGTATGCTGATTGGAAGTCACTCTCCTGATCTTATGCAAAAGCTCAGCATATAACTTATACGATATCATGCCAAAAAGTTGCGAAATCGTGCGCGAATGCCCGTTTTCTGCCGATGCTGGATGAATTCGGGGGCTTTCGTCAGGACCATACGTTCGGGTATAATGAAGCTTTGGCCCTGTTGATCCGCCTACTTGGGCGGTTAACCCTATCATACCAATTTACAATGCCATTGTGAAAAGGGCAAATGAATTACTTTTAAGCCGGGATAGTCCTATCCCTGAATGCATATAGAGGTGGATGAATGATGTTAAGTCCGAACTCAACGTTTTACCCCCGTCCGCTCGGGGTTACCCCGGCGGCATCCCTGCCCCAGTCCCCTTCGGCTCCATTGGAGACCAGTAGACAACTCGTGGGCAGTGATGAACGGGATGCCCCATATTTCCGCTCTCTGGAAGAGGTAGGCATCCGTCTAAACGGGCCCCAAATCTCAGCGGTTCGCCACGGCAAAGGCCCCCTGTTAACTCTCGCAGGAGCTGGCTGCGGCAAAACAACTGTACTGGCTGCACGAGCCGGCTACCTGATGGAGGTTAGTGGTGTTCACGCGGGAAGCATCCTGCTGGTGACGTTCACGAACAAAGCTGCCACCGAAATGAAAGACCGCATCGCTTCGCTGCCTGGCATTCGTCCAGCCGCTGCAAGAGCGGTGCAGGCTCGTACATTCCACTCGTTCGCGCTGACGCTGCTTCGTCATTACGGCGTGCAGGAAGAAATTTTTGGCGAGTCGCGCGCGCAGCATACCGTACTTAAAATGCTCCTGCGCCAGAATGGCATGAGTGAGGCCTTTCAGCCGGAGAGCCTGCTGGCCATGCTGTCCGCCTGGAAAATGCAAGGATCTGAGACGAGCGATCTCCCCGAAAAATCACAGGAGGAACGAGACGCCAAACGTGTTCTCCTTGGTTATGAAGCATGGAAGCGGGATCGCAACAAGATGGATTTTGATGATATTTTGCTGCGAGCTGCCGCACTTCTTCGTGATCCTGCTGTCTTGGGGCCGCTTCAGCAGCGTTTTCAGTACATTATGGTCGATGAGTTCCAGGATACGAACAGTCTGCAATATGAAATTGTACAAAAACTGGCTGCCGCCCATCGCAATCTGATGGTTGTGGGAGACGACGACCAGACGATCTATACGTTTAATGGGGCACGGCAGGAATCCATTTTGGAATTCGATAAAGTATACCCCGGTGCACGCATCGTGACGCTGGATATCAACTACCGCAGCGATGCGCGTATTCTGGGACTGGGCAGCGAATTGGTCGCCCGGAATAAACGAAGACGCGACAAGCGGCTGCGCGCAGCCGGGCATCGCGGAGATGCACCACGGTTCGCCACCCCCTCCAATGCCGAGGAAGAAGCCGCTTGGGTTGTAAACCAGTTGTGTCAGCAAGTCGAGGAAGGTCTGCATACATATCGGGATATCGCGATTCTGCATCGGACAGCCAGCAGCAGCCGGGCTATATTTGAGCAGCTTGTATTGAAGGATGTGCCGTTTGTACAGCATGGAGCGTCCCCGGTCTTCTACGACCAGTCCCTGATTCGACCGTTAATGGATCATATGCGCTTGTCGCTGAACCCCCGTGCTGTAGATGCTCTTCCAAGTGCGCTGGGACCTCTCTATGTGTCCCGCGATGCTGGTCTGGAATGGATTCAGCGCAGTGAAGAGCAGCAAGCGAAGAAATATCCGCTCATTCATCTGGCCAAATGGGACAAGCTGAAGCCGTTTCAGCAGGAACAGGTCAAGGAACGTATCAAGCTGATCAAATCGCTGACGAAACTGAAACCGGTGATCGCCATCCAGGAGATGCGCCGCCAGTTTTACGACAAATATATGGAGAGCGGTGATCCAAGCATCTTCACCCATTACAAGGAAACGATGCTGGAGACTCTGGACGAGTTCGAAGCCGCCGCCAAAAAATTCGAAACCGTGGAAGAGTTCATTCAATTCGCTGATGAGCTCTCTCGCAGACACCGTGAGATGGAGTCACTGCGCCGTGCTCAGGACAGTGATGCGGTACAACTGATGACGATCCATCGGGCCAAGGGACTTGAATTCCCATGCGTTTACTGGATCGGGGCCAGCGAAGGAATCGTGCCTCACAGCACGGCATTGCGGCAGGATATTCCGGAAGACCAGAAGGCAGCCCTTACGGTGCAGCAAACGGATGCAGAATTGGACATGGCTCTGGAAGAGGAGCGACGGCTCGCCTATGTTGCAATCACTCGGGCGAAGCAGTATTTATACGTCACTTCTCCCGCCAGTCATCACGGAAAACCGGCGGACGTTTCCCGCTTTCTGCTGGAGGCATTCGGCATGGAGGTGCCGGACAAACGCAAAAACCGCGATGAAGCCCGAACTGGCCATCACGCGTCATACGGCAAGGGCAATGGCAATAGTCAGAACTCCCACTCTGGTGCCCGTTCTGAAGGTAGGAACGTGGTACACAGACGGACCATCAGTAACAGTGAACGTCGTGACTTCGATGTTCATAATGAACGTGACGATGATCGGCTCAGTGAACGACGCGGGAGTGGTATCATTGGGAACCACAAGGCATTTAGCACCACGGGTGTGAGTCAGGCAACTTCGTCTTCGTCCAGTTCGGTATCGCGCACCTCAGGAGATGCTGAACGTACAGAGACTGTAGCGATTTGGAAGTGCAGTTCTTCCACCTGCAAAGCATGGCTTCGCCAGAAACCGGATGTATCTTCGTCCAAAGCATCCAAAAAGGCAGCGTCTGGGCCCCCTCCTTGCCCGCTGTGCTCAGGCAAGATGGAAGCCAGTACCCGTAAGGTTCCTGTGACTGGGCGGTTCGGAAGGTAAACGATTACCATTCGTTTCAGGACGCTTGCTGCTGTTTATTAACAGTAGAAGCGTCTTTTTTCCATTTTAGAATGGAGGTTGGAATATGCAGGACGGCAAAAAGCATTACTATGTATCGGTAACCCATAATCTCATTGAACAGACCAAGAACGAATCATCACCGTTTGAAGTCATGGTCGACGATGAACAGTTAAATCGGCTGAAAGACTTGATGAAAGTACTGGAGGATGAAGATGCCTATACACTGCAGCGAGCTCCGGTACCCTACAAATCGGCTGATCATGACGACGCTACGGAGCAATTCTCGGATGGCATGACGCTGCTGTATACCTTTCTGTATGACCATGGTACTCCGGATAGCCGACAGGCGATTGAGAGCATGAATGTACTTCCCCGGCTGCAAGATACGGATTATGATGACCCGGGATATGAGAATTCACCGCTTAATAAATGAACTCTTTTCACAAAGACTTCCTCTCCGATGACAGACCCATTGTCTGCTTCAGGAGTGATGGAAGTCTTTATTTTTTTACAGATTCAGTCCCAATAGTATCAATATTGATACTATAAACCAAAAATGATACTACTATTCATTTTTAATATTATGGCATATATTTATATATACATTAACTTATTTCTGCAAGGAGGATAACTATCGACATGGGAAATTCAATCATGATGAAAGCGTTCGGATATTACGAGCCTGGGTTAGAGGCCAACATACCGCCATTTCAGGAGGTGAAAGTGGAGAAACCAAAACCTAGAGGACAGGATTTACTTATTGAAGTGAAAGCAGTGTCTGTCAATCCGACGGATTGGAGGTCGCATAGTTCCAAACATTCGGACGATTTATCCCTGACCATACCTGGTCGTGACGTAGCGGGCGTGGTCGTGGACATCGGCTCCGATTGCCATTTGTTCAACGTTGGTGACGAAGTATATTATGCGGGGAGCAATACGCGCCCAGGCGGACACAGTGAGTTTCATTTAGTGGATGAACGAATTGTGGGCAGAAAGCCGAAAAGTCTGGATTTCGCTCAAGCGGCAGCTTTACCTCTGACAAGCCTTACAGCAGGAGAAGCTTTTTATGAGCGCTTGGGCATCTCCAGGAATGCATCGGATAACGAAGGTAACAGTATACTTATTATCGGGGCAGCGGGAGGTGTCGGATCGATCGCTACTCAATTAGCCAAGTTGGCTGGCCTTAGAGTCATAGCAACTGCCTCTCGTCCCGACTCGATCTCATGGACAAAATCAAACGGAGCAGACCACGTGATCAATCATCATCAACCATTTGCACCCCAACTTAAAGATCTCGGACTAGCTGGGGTACAATATATTTTCGTGCTTAATCATATAGATGAGCATATGGCCGAGATGGCAGAAGTTATTTTGCCACAAGGAAAGATTTGTTCCATTCTGCCGTTTGAAAAACCAGCCGAACTTCAAAAGTTATTTCTAAAAAGCGTAACACTCGTTTGGGAAATGATGTTCACCCGTCCGATGTTCCAGACAGATGATATGATTGAACAACATCTTCTTCTAAATGAAATCGCAGATCTGGTGGATGCCGGAAAAATTCATACAACGATGGCAGAGCGGATCGAACCAATTAATGCGGCTAACCTGCTGGAAGCCTACCGAAAGAGCAAATCGGGTACTGCGATTGGCAAAATCGTGTTGGAAGGGTTTGAAAAGTAACGTACATCCGTCTAGTCTGATCACGATCAATGAATCAAAGGGGCTGTCCCCTGCGTAGCAAGGAAGGGTACATTCTTTCGGTTCGGCGCATGACGGAGCCTGAAAGTGTATTTGGACAAGTCAAAACAACCGGAGATTCCTGCTTCGCGGCTTGCAAAAAGTAAGCCTGGAGGTCGATCGGCTTTGCCTTGCCTACAATCTGCTTAAAAAAGCCCCAATGACAGAAAAATGCAAAAGGACCGAAGCAGGATGAACCTCTGCTTCGGCTTTTTTGCAAGTACCCATGGTAACTATTATTCACCGATAGTTTCTAAGGACTTTTGAGACAGCCTCTTTCTTAATTCGCTGAATTATTTAATTGCTTGTGTCCATTCTACGAATTTATTAGGTTCTTGCCACGATCCAGAATAGGGCCCAGAAATGTCACCAGAGAAATTACCTTTTCCAGTTGCATTCCATGTTCCGCGATTTACGAATGGCGTTATCCAAAAAACATAAGAAACAATACCGCTACCAACTTTCGGTCCTGAATATTTAGTATTTATGCTTTGGGTAATTTCACTAGCCAACCCAGCTTCGATTGAGGTTTTTAAACTAGATGGAATCGTTACACTAGCAGAGACATTAGCACTCAACTTGTATGTGGTATTTATAGTTCTTTCTTGAGACTGGCCAACGCTTGTTATCTGTTGAGCAGCTAAGGGAGTATCTCTTTGAGTTACTTGTTTAGTAATATCCCAAATAATGTGAGTATCATACCATGCACTTGGAGAGACAGTGTTTTGTGAAAAAGGAGAGATTTGATTTGTACCTTCAATAACATTTGAAATGATGATATCGCCTGTTCCATTAGCTTGCTGAGAAATAGCTTTCAATTCCTCATCGGTTATTTTTCCAACTACATTGGGTGAGATGGAAAAGTTCTTTCCATCAATAACCTTTTCAATATTACTAGAAACTGGAGCAACCGTATCCTCAATAGATTGGGCCATTGCTATGGACGATAAAGAACTACCCAAACATAATGAAGCTGCAACAACTGGTATAAAAATTTTTTTCCTAATAGACAACATATATTCCCTCTTTTCGTTTATAATTTGGTACATAATCCATAAAAAAGGAAAAATATAGATTTGTAAAATAATTCAAATAAAGGAGGTATTTAAATGAATTTCCGAACTGCAGGCATATTACTTTTATCTTTAGGAGGATTTTTATATACTCTTGAACGTGTGGTTGCCTATTTCTCTACCTACATTACAAGTATTGGCAAAGAGGGTATCTCTGTTGATTTAACAGTGTTATACCCTGGATTTTTCAGCAATCTCTTCATTCCATTTTTTGTATTCTTAGGATTAATCTTTTGCGTTATTGGTTTTTCGAGTAAAAAAAATGACTAAACGCGCTATGTAATTCCAGTCCAGTTGCAGAGAAATGAATATTGTAAATTAGTCCATGCTACTATTTTAAAAAATGTTCTGGTAGATCGATTTCTACCAGAACATTTTAAGTGTAACAACTATTTCACGAAAGACACGGATCTAAGTTTTTCAGTCCAGACGAATCTCTTGACCTTTTTCGGCTGACTCGTAGATTCCGCACAGCATCCTGGTTGAAGCCACACCATCCGCAATGGGACTGATTGGCTCAGTACCATTCAGACAACAATCCACAAAGTGATCAATCTGATTCTGGAAGGCACCGTGAATATCGAGACCCTTATAGTCTGTCTGGGGCTGGATATTCAGGATCGTATTGTGTTTCTCGGTGACGATGAGTGTCTCGGGCTCCAGTTCAAACCCACCACGCTCGCCGTATAATCTAACTGAAGATTCTTCCCCACGTGCATGCAGGGTAAAGCTCACATCTACCGCTAAAGAAGCCCCGTTCTCGAAGCGAATTAGCGCATTCGCCATATCCTCTACATTGTTGACAGCAGAACTGTAATCTGCGGCTTTGTAAAAAGAAAGATGCTCGATATGGGCACGATTGCCCAGTTTTCGATACGTATTGCCACTCACCGAAACAGGCTTCGGTTTGCCCATCAGATACCAGCATTGGTCGATAATATGTACGCCAAGATCAATGAGCGGGCCACCGCCGGAACGGTTTTTGTCCGCAAACCAACCTCCGGGATTTCCCAAGCGTCGCAGGATAGAGGCTTTGGCATAATACAATTCACCAAACTCACCGGCATCGATGAAACTGCGCACCATCTGCATGTTGTTATCAAAACGACGTACAAATCCCACAACAAAGGTACATCCGCTTTTTTTCACAGCCTCTTCAATACGCAGCGCATCTTCCACATTGGTTGCTACCGGTTTTTCCAGCAGCACATGTTTGCCAGCCTCCAGAGCCGCGATGGCAAATTCGGCATGGGTATTATTCCACGTACAGATGCTAACGGCATCCACATGCGGGTCCTTCAGCATCTCCCGATAATCGGTGTACACGGATTGTGCACTATACTTCTCTGCGGCTGCGACTGCACGCTGTTCGTTCAGGTCACAGATGGCGTAAATGACGGCATTCTCGTTCTTGGCGTAATACCTCATATGAAGATCCGAGATGGACCCTGTGCCAATCATACCGATATGCAGCATTTTACTCGTACTCATCCTCTTCCTCCTTACCTTTCCAGAACATGGTTATGGTCTAGTCTGCCCGGAGCATGCCTTTGTAAATCCCTGGTGTTGAATTTTCGATCTTAACGGCCCCCAGTGTCTGAGCATAGAAATCTACGGGTCCTGCCGATCCTATGATCGCGTAAGCGTAACCATCTGCCTTCATGGCGTGCATACAGGCCAGCAGCAAAGCTGTACCTACACCTTTGCCCCGCGCCTCCTGACTAACACCTGTTGGACCAAAGAAATTGCGACACGTCGCCTCATAACAAGCGAAGCCGATCATTTTCCCATGCTCAAGTGCAATATAACAAGTCACAGGTTGACGTGCAAAAGCCACATCACATTCATCCACCCAGGGCTGACTAAAATGGGATCTTACCCAATCCAGCACAAGCTGCTTCTCTGGTGCAATGGCTCTTCGGATGACAATGGAGGAATCCTCCAACTTTTTGAGTCTACTCTCTTGCTCTGGCAAATGGTAAAGCGCCACCAACATATCACTCATCTGACCTTGTTCCTCCTTGTATTGAATGTTAGCAACCTCACTTGAATTCAAACCAACATCAAGACGATCCGTAATGTAAATCACAGGTTATAGCACTCTCTTGAAACTTAACCCTATCTTGAAGCCTGTAACCTGCAAGATGACTGATATTGCAAATTAGAACTGACACACTTCTTCCATAACTTACATAACAAGTGCAACCCTTGATCAAGTTGTCCCGTCTATAAGAATGAAGCGCGGCCCCAATTAGGAGTTTACCGCGATATAACCAAGATTAGAAGGGATGAAAATCAACAATGAACAACAACATGAAAAAAGTAAGCGCCCTGATGGTCCTGTCCTTGGCCCTGAGCGGTGGAGCTGCATATGCAGCTACTCTGGACAGTACACAACCCGTTAATTCAACCTCCGTATCCGCTGACAGCAAAGCGGCTGAAGCCGTTAAAGTATCTGTGAACGGTGCGCCAATGGCTGACGGTTATTGGAACAAAGATGGTCAAGTACCCATGATTGCGCTGCGCGATCTCACGGAGGCACTTGGCATTGAACTGAAATGGAACAAGGAAAACAAATCTGCTGAATTGACCAAAGGAACGCTCTGGACACTTGTCACTACAGGCAAAGACCAGTATTCGGTCAATAAAATGCTGCTTAAACTGGGAACAGCACCCGAAATCACGGATGGCAAACTGTTCGTACCCGCTTCTTTTGCAGAAGAAGTACTGCATGGTCAAGTGAAAACAACAGGAAACCAGGTAAACATCTCTCTTGAAGAGGACGTGAAAACCGTTACTGAGCGTGGTGTCATTACAGGAATCAATAGCGAAGGCAAATATCAATCCATCCATATCGGCGGTGCAGGTACAGACGGTATCGTACTTAATGTCGGTGAGGATACTACGTTCAAATCCGCGGATGGCAAAGATATCAAACTCACTGATCTGACCATTGGTATGAACGTGGAAGCGGAGCATTCAGAGATTGCAACCCTCAGTTTACCGCCGCAAACACCTACCTACAAGGTCACTTTGCTGGATACCGTTGCTTCGGATTCCGAAACACAATTGAAAGAGGTTCTGGGTACAGCAGGCACGATTGAAAATGTAAAAACGGCTGCAGACAACATGACCCAAATTGAAATCTCTGGCACACGCCTGACTGAGACAGCACCTGATCACGTGATTCTTAACATTGGCAAGGATACACAACTGGTGAACCATGAAGGGGAAACCATCAAAGCAGAGAAACTGACCAAAGGAGCCAAAGTCATTGGATTCTATAGCCCGGTCCTGACTCGCAGCCTGCCGCCAATCGGAACAGCTTGGAAAGTAGTCATCGAAACACCAGCCGAGCAACCTGAAGCAAAATAAGCAGCATGGATGAACGGCTAACTGCTTAGTTCGCTGCCTTCCAGGAGCATAGTGACATTATGTTCATCATGCAGAAATAACCTTACCCTACTTCCTTTTCCATGGAGGTGTGGGTAAGGTTATTTCTCTATCCTGGATTTTACATAATCAATGTATAACTTTCTGTGCTAAAAATTTCTTCACGAAATGTATGTAATTGTGATAGCACTATTTCGTTATTTCGCCATCCGTTTTAGCTTCTGCATCAATAATCGCTTCCGCCTCAATTTCCACCATCAGCAAAGGATCAATGAGCGCACTAACCTCCACCATCGTGGCGACAGGCTGGATCTGACCAAAAAATTCACCATGAGCCTTGCCCACTTCTTCCCAACGGGAAATATCAGTTACAAACATCCGGGTTCTCACGACATGAGACATGTCTGCTCCCAATTCTTTCAGTGCATTCTCAATAGTCTGCAAAACAAATCTTGTCTGTGCATATGGATCGCCCGCTCCAACAACCACACCGTCCTGCATGGCCGTTGTACCAGCCACCTCAATTCGGTTACCAACACGGATGGCACGGCAATATCCCACAAGCGGCTCCCATGGAGAACCCGTAAAAACCTGTTGTCTGCTCATTCTGCTTTCCCTCGCTTTAATTGTCATTTTCCTTGATTAATCTTTGAAGTATATCAGCCCACTGCTCTTCCAGACAAGCAGAATCCGTTTCTTTCCCGATTAATTCTGTGCATATCAAAAAATCCCTGTAAGACAACGCATTCACCTCGGTAAATGGCGTTCTTACAGGGACTCTTGATACTGGTAAGTTGTATGCAAAATATGAAGCAATCTGCCTACAGCTTGATATTAGCCTCGTCAAAATATTCTTCAAGTGTCAATCCGCTTTTCACGATATCTGGCGCCAGATCGGTGCCGACATAGCGGATATGCCATGGCTCATACACATAGCCTGTTATATCATCCTCACCTTTCGGATAGCGGATGATATAACCGTATTCTGCTGCATGCTCGGCCAACCACTGGCCTTCTTTCGATGTGCCAAACACTTCTTCCAGCGCATTGCCCACACTTGGACTGGAAACGTCAATCGCAAGCCCGGTCTGATGTTCACTGTGGCCTGGTACAGAGCTTACACGATCTGTGTATTCTTGACCTTTGGTTTTGACATTGTTGTTGTAGATCGATACTTGACGCTCATACGAACGGTATCCAGACACCGCACGAAGCTCAATGCCGTCCGCTTTGGCACCTGCAAACAGCTTCTCCAGCGCCTCGGCAGCTTCCTTGCGCAAATGACGCTTCTCATGCGGTCCGTCAAAGGAGAACGGTACGTTAGGCTCCACCAGATCACTCGGCTCGTAGCCTTCAGGCAAGCTGCGCTGTTTGTTAACGATGACGGTCATCGCCTGTGCATTAGTAACCACAGCTTGTGTATCAATCGTCGTTTGCAGTGCACTAATGCTGCGCTTCTCCATGAGTGGATCTTCTGTTGTAGCTCCGTTGCCTGCGTCAGAAGAACCCTCTTCTCCGGTTGAAGCATTGCCGGAACCACTGTCCGTGCCTTCACTGCTATTGTCCGAAGATGAGCTGTCATCCCCACCTGTGTTGTTGCCATCTTTGCCAGTATCCTCGGTCAAATGAACCGTGGTACCATCCGACTCTTGCTGTGCGCTCCCTGCCGCGTTCAGACCCTGGTTCTCCTCTGAGCCCGAACCGTCCTGGCACGCGGACAGCAAAGCTCCGCATATCATAAGTGAGGACAGCATGACCGCAACGTGGCGCTGTCTTCCTGTACGTAATTTCATGTAAAAACTCCTATCGCATATTGTAATAATGATTGCTGCATTCATGCCTGTGGGCTTGTCTTCCCCTGCGACAGTATACCTTAAATTGCAGCGAAGCTCCACCGGTAAAGACCCCCTTGAGAGGGGGTCACCCTAAAGATATGCCGGGTGTACAGCTTGTACGGTCGTTTTTTGGACTTTTAGAGCCGTATCTCAAGGTTCTACACAAAAGATGAATTGGAACTGGGTATAATCATTTCAGATAAAAGACTTGTGCTGATGCACATCACAAACAAGCGGGGGATGATCTAAGATCCCCCCCGCTCCGAGTGGTGCATCATTTGGTTGCCGGGCTGTCCTTCTTCTTCTTTTGGACAGCCTCCCACATCCGCGCAGCTACGCGCTCGCGGATCAATGCCAGCCCTGCGGCGGCAGGCACGCCTGGCAGCAGCGCCGCCAGCTCCGGCGTCGCCGGGGGCTTGCCCGGCTGCGCCAGCCGCACCTTCACGGCGCCGAAGCCAGGCCCCGGCTGGTGCATGGCGCCGTCCGCGGCCGCCTCGGCGATCCATTCGCCGACGGCTGCGCCGCCTTCGCCGCCCCGCGCTTGCGGGCGGCCGGCCGTTTCGGCTGCGCGGCCGGGGCCGCTGGGATCATGGGCAAGTTCC
>NZ_JASOYM010000016.1:0-172971 GCF_030226665.1 Paenibacillus sp. UMB7766-LJ446 | reverse complement strand
CGGAGGTGCAGGGCCCGCCCGTGCCCGCGCACGAGCCGGGCGAAGCTCCCGGCCCGCACACGGGCACGGCAGAGTCTGTGGCTGCGCATCCACAGACTCCAGGGGCACCGCCGCCGCGCAAAGCGGCGGTGCATGGGCAGCCGGCGGCTGGCGCACAGCGCCGCCGGCGCCTGGACGCAGCGGCGGCACGGCTGGAAGCCGCCGCTGCGCTGGTAGAGCCGTACCCCGCCATGGGGTCGGCGGTACGTGATTTGCGTGCACGCGCGGCTTCGCTTGCGGGCGGCACGTTTACGCTGGCGCTGTTCGGAGCGTTCAGCGCCGGCAAGTCCTCCTTCGCCAATGCGTTGCTGGGCGAAGCCGTATTACCGGTCTCGCCGCATCCAACGACAGCGGCAATTAACCGGATCATGGCTCCGTCCGGTGGCGCGGAGCATGGAACAGCCCGGGTCCGGATGAAGACCCCGGACGCCTTCCAGGAAGATCTCGCGTATTCCTTCCGTTTGCTCGGACTGGGCGAGCCTGGGGCAGACTGGCAAAAACGGGTCAAAGCCCTTTCACCACAGGATGTGCATCCGGCGGGGCGCCCGCATTACAGCTTTTTGCAGGCAGCCGCAGCAGGGTGGGAGGATACTGCAGATCAACTCGGCCAGGATGTGCTGGTAGATCTGAACGGATATCGAAACTTTGTTGCCAATGAGAGGAAGTCTTGCTTTGTAGACAGTATTGACCTGTACTACAGTTGCGATGTAACAGAACAAGGCATTGTACTTGTAGATACACCGGGGGCTGACTCCGTGAATGCCCGTCATACGGGCGTGACATTCAATTATATGAAGAATGCGGATGCACTCATTTTCGTAACGTACTACAACCATGCCTTCTCTCAGGGAGACCGCCAGTTCCTGAATCAATTGGGGCGAGTGAAAGACAGCTCGGCAATGGATCAGATGTTCTTTGTAGTTAATGCGAGTGATTTGTCTTCCTCTGAAGAGGAGTTGGAGCAGGTACTTGACCATGTGAGCACACAACTGCGTAGTAACGGCATTCGGGCGCCACGTCTCTTTCCGGTATCCAGCATGCTGGCGATGGAAGGCAAGACGGCCAACGATGCGACATTACTGGAGCAATCCGGCTTTATTCAGTTCGAGGAAGAATTTAACCGGTTTGCAGGAAGAGAGCTTGCGGATCTTGCGGTCGGTGGGGCTTCTGAAGAGATCGCACGGGTGATCAAACGTCTGAAGACACGTGCCGAGGATGCAGCTCAGGGGGAAGAGGTTCTACAGCGACGTCGTGATGAACTGGGCTCAATCCAGGAACAGTCGCTTCAGAGGGTACACTTGCTCGCGGAACGGTCCATGAAGGCGGAATTGGCTCAGGAAACGGCTGAACTGCTCTTCCATGTGCGGCAGCGCCTGGGCTATCGTTTTGGCCTGTTCATGGCAGAGGCATTCCATCCGTCAGTTCTTCGAGAGGATCGCGGGAATCTAAAAGCAGCCTTCGCTGCCTGCGGACGCGAACTGCTGCGCATGATTGCGATCGAACTGGAACAGGAACTGCTTGCGACCACGCTTAGACTCGAACAGGCTGGTCAGACTTGGCTGCACAAGCAAGTGAACGAATGCATAGATGATTTGAAACAATTATCCGGAGGAATGGATCTGTCTTTGCCTCTGAACGAACGCTGGAGCACACCTGTGCTGGAAGAGGTCCGTTTGGAAGAACCTTCGGGTTGGAAAGCGTATCTGAGTTATTTCCGTAATCCGAAACAGTTCTTTGAAGGGGAGGGACGCCAGCGGCTGCAAGAGGCACTTGATCCTGTTATTAAACAGATGGTGATCGATGTTCTGCCTGCTGCAGAGAATAAGCTGGTTCAATTCTATGACACCCAGCTTGAGCATTCTTTGCAGCATCAATCCCGTCAATTGGAAGAGAGACTTGAGGAAGCCGTAGGTGCCCTTCATGAGACACTGACCAGTGGAATTCCTGCCGGAGAATGGGAGAGCCTGTCTATACAACTGGGGCAGATTGAACGTGAATAAAAGGGAGTCAGATCCATGTCTGTATGGAAACGGTTGTAAAACAAAATGAGTTATACAGCGATATTTTGAAATGTTGTCGCTGTACCAAAAAAGGCCCCTGTCTCTAAAGGCATACAGGGAGCCTTTTTTGGTACGAACAACCTGAAAGGAAGAGAATATTCAAACATTTGATTGATAGGAGGGTATCTACCTCCCTTAATGACGCATTAAGGTGAAAGTAGCCTGAATATGGTCGCTTATTCGCTTTGCCGCGAATGGGGGACGGTGATAAACTTCATAAATGTTCATACTGTTTTTGAACGACATAAGAGGAGGAGAGACATGGATGTTCTCAGGCAATTGCAGATCTTTTTCTGGGAGAAGCGCACGTATTTATTTTTATCGATCTTATGCCTCGCCATAGCGACCGCGCTTGGTCTGGTGTATCCGAACCTGCTAAGGATACTGATTGATGACGTCATCACTCCGCGTAATTTTGAAGACGTTCCCAAACTTGCTTTAACGGTATTAGGTGTCGTTATTTTGAAAGCGGGAATGCAATTTTTACACGGTCTTTTTGGAGGTCGTCTCGGGAATTTCCTGGCGTACCGACTTCGTAACGCGTGTTACGAAAAGCTTCAATTTTTATCCTTCCGGTATTATGATACGGCCAAAACGGGAGACTTGATGTCCCGCCTCACGGGAGATCTCGAAGCGATCCGGAACTTTATCGGATTTGGCTTCGCTCAAATTCTCAACATGGTTCTGATGGTCGTATTCGGCGCAATCATGATGATGACGATGAGTTGGAAGCTTACCTTGCTAACGCTCATATGTATTCCTCTGCTTGCCTTCGTTGCGCTGAGATTCGAATCCCGAATTCACCCTGCGTTCCAAGAAATGCGGCTGGCACTCAGTTCACTGACGACAGCGGTACAGGAGAATATTACAGGTGTGCGTACTGTAAAGTCATTTGCACGTGAGCCTCACGAAGTGGAGAAGTTTTCCGTCCGCAACGAGCGTTACAAAACGAACCAGATTCATGCAGCAACATTATGGAGTCAATATTTTCCAATCATGGAGATTCTTGCTTCTGTCAGCGTAGTTCTTCTGCTCCTCATTGGTGGGAACATGGTTATTCAGAAAACGTTAACACTCGGTGAACTCGTTGCCTTTTTCAGTTTGATCTGGTACATAATCGGTCCAATGTGGAACCTTGGTTTCCACATCAACAACTATACGCAATCCAAAGCATCGGGTGAACGGGTGTTGGAACTGTTGAATACGCCGGTAGATGTACAAGAGACAGAAGATCCAGTCATTGTGGAGGCTGATCAAGTCAATGGGCATGTAACCTTTGAATCCGTTACCTTTGCTTACGGCAATAAAATGCCGGCAGTAACCGATATTAACTTTGATGCGCCACCAGGCTCGGTCATCGGCTTCCTCGGAGGAACAGGCTCGGGTAAATCAACTATTATTCAACTCCTGATGCGTGCATACAACGTGAACTCGGGCACGATCAAGCTGGACGGCAAAAATATTAAGGACATTGGAATTCGAAGCCTGCGGAGTCAGATTGCTTCTGTGTTCCAGGAAACGTTCCTGTTCTCTTCCAGCATTCGCAACAACATTTCTTACGGTCTCAAAAATGTATCCATGGACGAAATTATCCGTGCTGCTAAACTGGCCAAAGCCCATGAGTTTATCATGGAATTCCCTGAAGGATACGATACGGTTGTAGGGGAGCGTGGAATGGGCTTGTCGGGAGGACAGAAACAGCGGATTGCTATTGCAAGGGCATTGCTCAAGAATCCGAAAATCCTCGTTCTGGACGATGCAACCAGTGCAGTCGACATGGAGACCGAGCATGAGATTCAATCCGGATTCCAGGAAGTCATGCGTGGAAGAACGACGTTTATCATTGCGCATCGGATCTCTTCCCTGCGTCACGCAGATGAGATTCTGGTACTGGATGAAGGACGGGTCGTTCAACGTGGCACACACAAACGTCTCATTGAAGAGCCGGGACCTTACCGGGACGTCTATGAGATTCAATACGCAGATTATATTGCCCGCGGTAAGCGGGAGGCTGGGGAGCAGGTGAATTCATGAGTGCCGAAACGGTAGCCGATAGGCGTGAGGTCCAAGAGACCTCTGACAAGAAAATGAATGAACGTTTTGTATATCAGGACGACGAAATAATTGAAAAACCGTTTAACTGGCGTGAGTTCGGACGTTTGTTCTCGTACATGAAACCTTATGCAAGACAACTCTTGCCACTTATTATTCTAATGATGATATTGGGTACCATTACGAAATTATCCGTTCCATTTTTGATCAGTTTGGCGATAGACAGAGCAATTGCACCTGCAACGGGGCTGCCAAGCTTGACGATGCTCTATATTATTGCTGGTTCAGTGCTCGTATTATACCTGATCCAGTGGGCAGCCAATACGTACCGAATCAAATTTACGAACATTATCGGACAACGGGTCATTTATGATCTTCGTTCAGATTTGTTCAAACATATCCAGAAGCTGTCCTTTAACTTCTTTGACAAAAGACCTGCGGGTTCGGTGCTGGTGCGTGTCACCAATGATATCAACTCCCTGCAGGATCTGTTCACCAACGGTGCGGTCAACGTCATGATTGACTGTGTGCAGCTGCTGGGGATTATCGTCATTTTGCTGCTGATCAACTGGAAACTGGGTCTGGCGGTCATCATTACCGTTCCGCTCATGTTTATCATTTCGACCAAACTGCGTGTGCTGATCCGCCGTGCCTGGCAGGATGTGCGTATGAAGAACTCACGCATTAATTCCCACTTGAATGAATCCATTCAGGGGATTCGTGTGACTCAGGCCTATACGCAGGAAAAAGAAAACATGAAGTATTTTGATAACATGAATCTGTCGAGCAAAAAATCATGGGATAGAGCATCGGCCATGAACCAGGGCTTTGGTCCTCTGATTGAAATTACAGGCGGCTTCGGAACGTTAATCCTGTTCTGGTTTGGTGCTTATCTGATTCAAGAGGGGCAGCTGACGATCGGATTGCTCGTAGCTTTTGCCAACTATGTCGGCAACTTCTGGGACCCGATTAACCGTCTGGGACAGATGTACAATCAGTTGCTCGTTGCCATGGCTTCCTCCGAACGGATCTTCGAATTTATGGATGAGGAGCCGAGTATTGCAGATAAACCTGGAGCCAAACCGCTTGCTTCTATTAAAGGGGATATTGTATTCGACAATGTCGTGTTTGAATATGAGAAGGGCAGACAGGCGCTGAAGGGAATCAGTTTCGCTGCAGGTGCCGGACAATCGATTGCACTTGTAGGTCATACGGGTTCCGGTAAAAGTACCATTATCAATCTCATCAGCCGATTCTATGACATCTCTGGCGGACGTCTTACCATTGATGGTCAGGATGTAAGGGATGTAACGGTTGAAAGTCTGCGCAGTCAGATCAGTATTGTGTTGCAGGATACGTTTATCTTCTCTGGCACCATTCGCGATAATATTCGTTTTGGACGGCTGGATGCAACCAATGAAGATGTGGAAGAAGCTGCGAAGGCTGTTAATGCCCATGAATTTATTATGAAGCTGCCGGCTGGATACGATACGGAAGTCGAAGAGCGGGGGAATGTATTATCTATGGGACAACGGCAATTGTTATCCTTTGCCCGTGCCTTGCTGGCTAACCCTCGAATCTTGATTTTGGATGAAGCGACTGCCAGTATCGATACCGAGACGGAGCTCAAAATCCAGGAGGCTTTGAAGGTGCTGCTGAAAGGAAGAACTTCCTTTATGGTAGCCCACCGTCTGTCCACGATTCGAAATGCGGATAACATTATCGTGCTGGATCATGGTGAAATCAAGGAAGAAGGAAACCATGAGCAACTTATCCAGAAACAAGGAGTTTATAATGGATTAATAGAAGCTCAATACAGATTTTTGTAAAATTTGATCGAAAAAACACAAAAAATCTTGTAAAATTCACAAGAAAAATAGGGAGCACTCTTGCATTCTTTAACCAAAACCCCGAAAATAGAGAGATAGATATAGAAGATTTCTCTTTGGGAGGATTGGAAAGAACATGTGGGGTGCTCCATTTTCGGCTCAAGCCAAAAAAATGCTGCTACTGGGCAGCGGAGAATTGGGAAAAGAGGTCGTTATTGAGGCCCAACGACTGGGAGTAGAGACGATCGCTGTTGATCGTTACGAAAACGCACCTGCCATGCAGGTTGCACATCGGTCTTACTGCATCGACATGTTAAATGCCGAAGCTCTGAAACAATTGATCCGAAAGGAACAACCTCATTACATCGTACCTGAGATTGAAGCCATCGCAACAGAAGCTTTACTCGAGCTTGAGGAAGAAGGATTTTGTGTCGTTCCTACGGCCCGTGCTGCCCGTTTAACGATGGATCGCGAAGGCATCCGCCGTCTGGCAGCCGAACAATTGAACCTTCCGACAGCGGCCTATCTTTTTGCGGACAACCTGGAACAACTTCAGGAAGCTGTTCGTGAATTGGGTACACCATGCGTCATCAAACCACTAATGAGTTCTTCCGGTAAAGGGCAGAGTGTATGCCGCACATCGGATGACGTAGAGGAATGCTGGAACATTGCTCTTTCGGGAGCACGCGGCAAATCCGTACGTGTCATTGTGGAAAGCTTTGTGAAGTTTGACAGCGAAATTACGCTGCTCACTGTTAGATCTGTCTCAGGGACTGTATTTTGTCCTCCGATCGGTCACATTCAGAAAGATGGGGATTATGTCGAATCGTGGCAGCCTCATGCGATGACACCGGAGCAATGGGAGCAAGCTTGTCATATTGCCAAGTCTGTTACGGATGAACTCGGTGGTTATGGACTGTTTGGGGTTGAATTATTCCTGACATCAGATGGAGTCGTGTTCAGCGAGGTATCGCCTCGTCCGCATGATACAGGCATGGTTACTATGGTAACGCAAGATAGTTCCGAGTTTGCGCTGCATGTGCGTGCAATTCTTGGTTTTCCGGTCACAGGTGTACATTTACTGACACCGGGAGCTTCAGCAACGCTGAAGGCTAATGATGAAACATCTGACTTTACTGTAGGCGGGATTGAAGAAGCACTGGCGCTTCCTCGTACTCAGGTTCGTGTATTTGGCAAACCTGAGACCAAAGTGGGACGCCGAATGGCCGTAGCATTAAGTGCCGGCCAAGATGTGGAAGAAGCTCGTAAAACAGCGGTACAAGCCGCTAATATGCTGAAAGTGGAGGTAAATCATGTCCAATAATGTTGAGGCCCCTGTACTGATGATCCGAGAGTGTGAGCTGCGAGATGCTGAAGCGGTAACGGGACTGATGCGAGAGGTCAGCTATCCCACAACAGCCAATGTCATGAAAGAGCGCATTGAATGTTTGGAAAGCAATCCAAACGCGTGCATGCTTGTTGCCGAAGTGGATGAACAAATTATTGGCGTGATTGGCTTGCAATGTGTGCAAAGTCATGCCTATCCGGAACCTGCCGCCCAAATTACGTCTTTGATTGTAGGGCAGGAATATCGTGGGGGCGGAATTGGCCGTCGTCTGATGGCTCGTGCCGAGGATTGGGGCAGACAGCAAGGTGGGAAACAATTGTTTGTCACTGGAGCGAACCGTGAAGTGACTTCAACAACCTATTCTTTCTACGAGCATATTGGTTTCCAGAAGAGAGGCTATCGTTTCAGTAAAGTCCTTCTATAGAAAAAGAGTTTTATTTTATCCCGATCTTCACGTTTTTGGTGTGGTGAATGATAAATTGTAGTGAATGATAAATAGAAGATAAGTGGCATTCGGCGAGCTTTTTTTGTCCGGATGCCATTTTTTTATGCCGCATTTTAAGACTCAGGGTTGGAATTTTTGCTGATGTGCCAGCGTTTTAAGAGCAGATTGCAGAATATGGCGCAATGAACTTTAAACCGTCCACCCTCACTTGAAACAGATTGCAGAAATGACAAAAAAGTTACTTTTCCATAATTTATGGGTTCACAATCTACTTATGAATTGATATACTCCAAGAGTATTAATTACAAAGTTGTCATAACTAATTCCTAAGGAGATGAATGAATTTGAAGAAGAAATGGATGAAAACCGTCGTAACCAGCAGTCTGACAGCCGTACTTGCCGTAGGGGTTATGCTCCCTGCTTCCGCTTCTGCTGCAGATGCATCATATAAAACTACTACTAAAACGACAACGTATAAAATTACGAGTGCGGAAAGCTTAAAAGCGTACATTGAACAATGGCTCAAAGATAATGGTTACACTGTATCCAATGGCGAAGGGCAAACAACAGTAGAGAAGCCTGCAACACAGCCTGATCAAACAACTAAACCTGCTCAACCGACAACACCTGCCAAACCGGTAACGCCAGCAAAACCAACGCAAGAAGAGAAACCGGCAACTACACCAGCCAAAGATCCTTCAAATAGTGGGACTGGTACTGGGACAACTACAGGTAATACAGGCAACAGTGGCAGTGAGAGCACAAAATCGGATTTTGCAGCTCAGGTCGTAAAACTTGTGAACGCTGAACGTTCCAAAGCAGGCTTAAGCGCATTGGCTTCCGATGCTCTTTTGGACAAAGTGGCTTTAGCCAAAGCTAAAGATATGAGCAACAACAATTATTTTGATCACCAATCACCGACCTATGGTTCTCCGTTTGACATGATGAAACAATTCGGAGTAACGTACAGCTATGCTGGTGAGAATATTGCAAAAGGGCAAAAAACACCTCAAGAGGTTGTAACAGCCTGGATGAATAGTGAAGGTCACCGTGCGAATATCCTGAGCAAAAACTTTACGAAAATCGGTGTTGGATACTATAACGGATATTGGGCTCAAGAATTTACCGGCAACTAATGAATTATATTGAAGAATAATCTGCTTTAATTCAAAAAGGTTATGTCACCGCAGCTTGAAGCTGTGCGTGACATAGCTTTTTTTTGTAAAAGCTTATTTGATAACGAAATCTGCTTATATATCGGCAAAATTTGCAAATTAGCGACAGAACATTTATGTTATTTAGAAAACGCGTCATCTTAATGTAAAATCATAATCAATTTTAAGTACCCGGCCAGGTGTACATGAGCGGAGATGTGATGAATGAAAAAAAGAAATCTTGATTCGGCGCCATGGATCTGGAGAACAATCAGTACAGTGTCCATACTGACTACATTGCTGCTGTTATTCGGATTTGGCTACGCCATAAAAGATGTCATTTTTCCTAAGGGAGATGCGCAGTTAGGTACAGGACAGCAGACGACAACTCCTGCCAAGGAAAGCGGGGAATCAACGCCTGCGGTGAATGACGGTAAAATTCGAATGGCTGTGATCGGTGATTCGCTGGCACGAGGTACGGGGGATGATGAGGGGCTTGGTTTTGTAAGAAGGGCAGGAAATTTGCTCAAGGATCAGGGATACGATGTACAGGTGTTGAACAATTTGGGTGTGAACGGTTTGAGAACAGACGCATTGTTGAACAAGCTGGATGAACAGGGCGTACGTTATGTCTTACAACAATCCAACTTTATTCTGTTGTCGATTGGAGCCAATGATCTATTCCAGGGAGGACAAGTTCTACAGGGAGAAGACGTGCCAACGGCAGAAACACTTGTAGCCGCATTACCGGAGACGTCAAAGCGTTTGCAGGAGATTCTGAAGAAAGTGAAAGAAATTAACCCTGATGCACAGATTGCCTACATAGGGCTATACAATCCGTTTAGTGATGTGAAAGAACTCAAAGAGCCGGGAAATGCAGTTGTAGCTGCATGGAACGATGCTGCAATGCAGGTTCTGAACAATGAGGACAAGATGACACTCGTACCTACATTTGATCTGTTTGAAAATCATCTGGGACAGTATCTGTCATCAGATCATTTTCATCCCAATGGAGAAGGCTACGAGCAAATTGCGGTTCGGATTGCACAGGAATATCAGGCAGAGACTCCAGCAGAAGGGAGCGGAAAATAAATGGCACAAGAACAGGCTGATCCCGTATTGTCCGTGCAGCATCTGAAGAAAAAAATTGGACGCAAGTGGATCATTAAGGATGTTACGTTTGACGTTAAACCAGGCGAAATTTTCGGTTTTCTGGGTCCCAATGGGGCCGGGAAAACAACAACCATTCGAATGTTAGTCGATCTGATTAAACCAACGGAAGGCAAAATTCAAGTCTGTGGTTATGATGTCAATCGTGATCCTGAACGAGCCTTGAAATACGTCGGTTCCATTGTTGAAAACCCGGAAGTGTATACCTATTTGACTGGATGGGAGAATCTTGAGCATTTTGCCCGTATGCAGCCCGGGGTGGATAATGACCGTATTCAGGAAGTAGTGGATATTGTACGCCTCGATCAGCGGATTCATGATAAAGTAAGGACCTACTCTCTGGGGATGCGTCAACGGCTTGGCATTGCACAGGCATTGCTTGGGCGCCCGCGGCTGCTGATTCTGGATGAACCGACGAACGGACTTGATCCGAAAGGAATTAAGGAACTTCGTATCTTTATCAAACAGCTTGCAAGTGAAGGCATGGCTGTATTCGTCAGCAGTCATTTGCTCAGCGAAATTCAGCTTCTCTGTGACAGAGTGGCGATTATTAGTGCAGGGCGGGTACTCACGGTTGGTGGCGTTAATGAACTGATTGAAGATCACTCCAAATTGGCAATATGGCATGTTACTCCGTTGGAGGCAGGCAAAAAAATGCTGCTGGAGTCAGGCATTTCGCTGGTGGATCGTCCTGCAGACGTCATGGATGATACCATTGTTGCAGGACTTGGTTCGAACGCTGTCGTTGCGGAAATGCATGAGGATCGAATTCCGGCCTTGGTACAGCAGATGGTACAAGCCGGAATTCAGGTTGAAGGCGTACAGCGGATTCAGCCAACATTGGAACAGCTATTCTTAAAAATGACAGAAGGTGAATCCATTGAGTAACATCATGCCGCTGATCCGAAACGAAACGATCAAGATGGTGAAGAAAAAACGTCTTTATATTATTTTTATCGTTCTCGCGGTGTTGGTCCCGATGTTTACGTATGCCCAGATGAAATCTGCGGAAAATAATCGTGACAAGTTTGGCGGCGACTGGCGGCTTGAGCTGCAGCAGGCCATTACGGATAATCAGAACTCGCTTGGAAGTGACCGGGTACCTGAAGAATACAAAAAGTACAGGACGGTGTACATCCAGCAAATGCAATACTATCTGGAGAATGACATCAATCCGAAGGAGCCTGGTGGGGTAACGTTTACACGGGAATTCATGAATAATGCTGTCGGACTGTTTATCCCGCTGCTCATAATGGCGATTGCTTCGGATCTGGTATCCGGTGAGCGAACCACAGGTACAATCAAAATGCTTCTGACCCGTCCGGTCAAACGTTGGAAAGTGTTGCTGAGCAAACTCATAACGCTGATCATGTTCGTGTCGATTATTGTGGTGTCGGCATATATTATCTGTTATGTCATCTCGGGAGCAGTGTTCGGATACAAAGGCTTCGGCATGCCGATCTTTACAGGATTCAAGGTTGTGGGTACAGATGTCGATATGTCAGCAGTCCATGCTGTGGACCAGTGGCTATATATGATGATGCAGGCTGGGCTGATCTGGTTCGTCAGTATAATTGTGGCGATGCTTGCCTTCATGGTCTCTGTATTAGTGCGAAGTACAGCTGCAAGTATTGTCATTATGATGGCAGCACTCATCGCAGGAACGATTCTCACCAGTATGGCCGCTTCCTGGCAGTCAGCCAAATATTTGTTCATGGTTAACCTCGAACTTCCGAATTATTTGTCGGGCGGTTTGCCACCAATTGAAGGGATGAATTTGGGTTTTTCCCTTATTGTGCTTAGTGTTTGGGGCATTGCTTCACTCTTTGTGTCATTCATTGTCTTTACGAAACGGGATATCTTGAATTAAAATGGACAAGGATAAGAAAACATCTGTTTGCATTTTAGGCATTTTTTTAGTTGCAAGTTAAGAAGGGGGAGCATGAATGGTCGAGCAAATCGATATGTCGGCAGGTTCGACAGGCGGAGGACAAGGGTCTTCAGGCTACGACGCGGACGACATTCAAGTACTTGAAGGACTGGTAGCGGTACGGAAACGGCCGGGGATGTACATCGGCAGCACCAGTGCTTCGGGTCTACATCATTTGGTATGGGAAATCGTGGACAACGCTGTCGACGAACATCTCGCCAAATTCTGCTCCAAAATCGATATCACGCTGCATAAGGACGGTTCTATTACGGTTCAGGATAACGGAAGGGGAATTCCGACAGGTATACATAAAACAGGGATTCCTACTCCCCAGGTCGTGTTTACGATTTTGCACGCAGGCGGAAAGTTCGGTGGATCAGGATACAAAAAATCAGGCGGTTTGCACGGTGTAGGTGCGTCAGTTACGAACGCATTATCCGAATGGCTTGAAGTCGAGATTTTCCGTGATGGCAAGATTCATCGTCAACGATTCGAGTATTGGCAGGACAAAAAAGGCGTTGAGCATGTCGGAGAACCGGTGTCTGGTCTCGAAGTATTGGGCAATACCAATCGGACGGGAACCAAAGTTACGTTTAAACCGGATATTCGGGTGTTTCAGAACGGCATTCAATTGAATTATGATACACTGGCAGAACGTCTTCAGGAGATTGCTTTTCTGAATTCAGGTCTGAGAATTGTACTCAAGGACGAACGTTCAGGCAATCAGGATGAGTACATGTACGAAGGCGGAGCAAGCCAGTTTGTTGCTTTTCTTAACGAAAATAAAGATGTGCTGCATGATGTCATTCACTTCTATGCGGAGAAGGATGACATTGAGGTCGAAGTGGCGATCCAGTATAACGCGGGTTATACGGAAACGCTGGCGTCATTCGTGAACTCGATTCCCACCAGGGGCGGCGGTACACATGAGACCGGATTCAGAGCAGCTTATACACGTGTGATGAATGACTACGCACGGCGTACCAGCATGATTAAGGAAAAAGATAAAAACCTCGAAGGTAATGATTTGCGTGAAGGCATGATGGCGGTCATTAGTGTCAAAATGTCGGAGGTTGAATTCGTAGGACAAACGAAGGATCAACTCGGTAGCGCTTCCGCGCGAAGTGCAGTGGATTCTGTCGTGTCTGAAAATATCCAGCGGTTTTTGGAAGAAAATCCGCAGGTTGCGCAAACGTTAATTCGCAAAGCAGTTCAGGCCTCCAGAGCCAGAGAAGCTGCACGAAAAGCCCGGGATGAGATGCGAACCGGCAAAAAACGCAGCGAAAGCTCCAACCTGAACGGTAAACTGACTCCGGCACAATCCAAGGATTTTACCCGGAATGAACTGTTTATCGTCGAAGGGGATTCCGCAGGTGGTTCAGCGAAACAAGGACGTGACTCCAAGATTCAGGCGATACTCCCGCTTAAGGGTAAACCGCTCAATCCGGAAAAAGCGAAATTGGCCGATATCCTTAAAAATGAAGAATACCGTGCTATTACATCAGCGATCGGTGCCGGTATTGGAACGGAATTCGCAGTTGAAGACAGCAATTATTCCAAAATCATAATTATGACGGATGCCGACACGGATGGCGCACATATTCAGGTACTGTTGCTGACTTTCTTCTATCGTTATATGAAACCGCTAATTGATGCAGGGAAAATATATATCGCTCAGCCGCCACTGTACAAGCTGACACGCAAATCCGGCAAAATGGCCAGTGTGCGTTACGCCTGGACCGATGAAGAGCTGGCGAATTACATGAAAGAATTCGGAAACAATGTGGAGCTTCAACGTTACAAAGGACTTGGTGAGATGAACCCGGATCAACTGTGGGAGACTACGATGAACCCGGAAACACGTGCATTGCTCAAGGTAGAAATTGTCGATGCAGCCAAAGCAGAACGTCGTGTATCTACACTCATGGGTGATAAGGTTGATCCACGCAAACGCTGGATTGTAGAGAACGTCGACTTTACAGAGTACGAAGAATAGAAGGTGCTTGGAATGAGTCTATCAGAACAATTTATGCCGGCCTTTCTCGAAGAGGTCGTGGGTGACCGTTTCGGTCGCTACTCCAAATACATTATTCAGGACCGGGCCATTCCCGATGTACGGGATGGATTAAAGCCGGTGCAGCGGCGTATTCTTTACGCTATGTATGATTCAGGTAATACACCGGAGAAACCATATCGGAAATCCGCAAAAACGGTTGGGGATGTTATGGGTAACTACCATCCTCACGGGGATTCCTCCATCTATGATGGTATGGTGCGGATGGCACAGCCGTGGAAAATGGGGCATATGCTCGTAGACGGTCATGGAAACTGGGGGTCACAGGATGATGACCCGGCAGCGGCCATGCGATATACGGAGGCCCGTTTGTCGCCCATCGCGATGGAAATGCTTCGCGATATCGAGAAACGGACTGTTCTGTTTAAGGATAATTTTGATAATACGGCCAAAGAACCGGTGGTATTACCATCACGTTATCCGAACCTGCTGGTCAATGGTGTAAGTGGGATATCGTCTGGTTTTGCAACGGAGATCCCTCCACATAATTTACGTGAAACTATTGATGCTTGTATTGCTGTGATGGAGAAGCCATCGATTGAACTGGACGAGATCATGATGTTCATGAAAGGCCCGGATTTTCCGACTGGCGGATTAATCATGGGCGGCGATGGAATTCTGGATGCTTATCGCACAGGTAAAGGACGGATCTATCTCCGCTCCAAAACCGATATCGAGAATATGCGTGGCGGCAAACAGCAAATCGTGATTACCGAGATTCCTTATCAGGTCGTAAAATCCCGTCTGGTTACAGCGATGGAAAACATCCGACTGGAGAAAAAGGTTGAAGGGATTGCCGAAGTGCGGGATGAGAGTGGGCGTGAAGGCCTGCGAATCGTAGTTGAGCTGAAAAAAGAAGCAGATGCACAAGGTATTTTGGCTTATTTGCTGAAGAAAACCGATCTTCAAGTCACTTACAACTTCAACATGGTTGCGATTGTGAATAAAGCGCCTCAGCAATTGGGGCTGAAATCCATTCTCGAGGCTTATATTGCTCACCAGCGTGAAGTAGTGACGTTCCGTACCCGCTTTGAGCTGGAGAAGGCGGAAGACCGTGCACATGTGCTGGAAGGTCTGGTAAAAGCTCTTAACATCCTCGACGAGGTCATTGCGGCTATCAAAGCCTCGAAGAACCGTCAGGATGCTCAAAATAACCTGATGTGGATGTTTGGTTTCTCGGAACGACAGGCGGACTCCATTCTGACTTTGCAATTATACCGATTGACCAATCTCGAGATAACTTCTCTGGAAAAGGAACTCGGCGAACTGATGAAAAAGATCGCGCAGTTACGCTCCATTCTGGATAGTGACCGCAAGCTGATCGGAGTCATCCGCAAAGAGCTGATGGAGATTCGTGAGAAGTACGGAATTGACCGTCGCTCATCCATTCAGGGCGAAGTGGAAGAACTCAAGGTTAATCTGGAAGTGCTGGTGAACGCGGAAGATGTATTTGTCACATTGTCCAAAGAAGGATACATCAAGCGTACAGGCATGCAGTCATTCACACGATCCGGCGGGGAGCGTAACGCAAGTGGTGTGAAAGAAGGCGATTATATCGCCCAGGTCCTTGAAGTCAACACCCTTGAGAATCTGCTGGTATTTACGAAGAAAGGTCAGTATTTCCTGTTACCTGTGCATCAGGTGCCGGAATTCAAATGGAAAGATCCGGGGACGGCGATCGTCAACGTCATTCCTCTGGCGAAGGATGATCGGATCTCAAGTGTGCTTGCTGTTAAATCCTTCGAAGAACCGGATCACAGTCTAGTCTTTGTCACTCGCAAAGGACAGGTGAAGCGTACCGAGCTGAAGGATTACGTCACCAAGCGTTCCGGTGCTGTGGCCGCATGCAAAGTCGGCAAGGATGATGAGGTACTATCCGTTCATCTAAGCACAGGTGGCAAGGACATCATGCTGATCACCAAAGAAGCCATGGCCATCCGTTTCCGTGAGGATGAAGTGAATCCGATGGGGCGTGTGTCTGGGGGCGTACGTGGTATTCAGTTAAAAGAAACGGATGAAATCGTATCTGTTCTGTGGGTGGAAGGCGATGAAGGCGAGGTTGCTATACTGTCTGACTTGGGTTACGGCAAACGCTCATTGCTGCTGGATTATGCTCTGCAAAGCCGTGGCGGCAAGGGACTGGCAACCTTTGAGTTCAAGGAAGGCAAACGGGTGAAACCGAACGGTAGCCGAATTGCCGGAGCGTTCTATTGCAGGGAACAACGGAATGTAACGGTGATGACCAAGGAAGGTCAATCTCATCACATTTCTTCGGAATCTGTACCTATTACTGAACGGAAGCATATCGGTAAATTGCTTGTACATGTGGACAAACAGGATGAAATTGTGGAGCTTATCCTGGATCTCGCAGAGAATCAGGCAGCTTCTTCCTCCTAATAAGGATTCAAATAAGACTCTTTGCAGAGCAGGGAAACCTGTCATGCGAAGAGTCTTATTTTGTTGTTCGGACGCGGATTAAAAGAGGACCTCCATGCGAAGTTTAACAACCTTCGTCGATTACGGTCGATCGCTGGGAAATTGAAAAAAGGCAGCAGGAATGCGGCTTTGAAGGGCGAAAACTTAAGCAGGTGAAGTGATAACCGGTTGCAGAGAGGAGCGATGCAAGATGTATAATTCCGATTTTGCCAAGTGCTGGTCGAGGCTGACCAAGGACTACAAGCTGCATATGGATCATGAGCTGGCACCGTCTTTAACAGAGGCGCAGCTGGCCGTACTGGAGGTTCTTGAGGATCACGAGAAGATGAAACCATCCGATCTCATTCCTTTTCTGGCTACAACACCCGCAGCAGTAACAATGTTGTTGGATCGTATGGAGAAAAACGGTCTGATTCGCAGGGAACGCGATAATCAGGATCGAAGAATCGTATGGGTATCCCTATCCGATAAAGGACGCATGGAGACCGAACGGGGGATCACGATCCGTAATGAATTTATGAATTCGGTTCTCAGCAATATTTCAATGCATAACCAGCAATTGCTGGTTTATCTATTAGGCAAAATGACAACACCAAAAACAAAAGAGCATGCCTTGTCCACATCATAATGACGATGGACCAATAATAGTAACCATGGAACTCTTGCTGAAAATGCAGGAGCGCTATGGTTATTTTTTATTGATGTGTACATTAAGAGTTTTGCCTACTTTGAATGACTAAGAATAATTTATAGAATTTTATATGTAAAGAGTTGACTATGTATATATTTTTGTTATAATAAGTAATTGTTCCCCTGATATTTCGTGTACGAAATATTATATTCCATAAGTAAAAAGGGTGAATTAATGTCTGACACATACGAAGTATTCTACATTATTAATTCGTTTCGGCAGGTCAATCAAATGCTCTTCCGGGCATTCTGGAATGAAAACAAGGAAATCGAGCTCACTTCGATTCAATTTATGGTGTTATCCATATTGAAGGAGCGTCCTTCAATCGGTATCAATGAAGTGGCTGATCTCTGTCATATGGGCAGCAGCTCCATGAGCGCTGTGGTGGAACGTCTGGTTAAGGGTGAGTACATAGTTCGAACACGTTCGGACTCGGACCGCCGATCCGTAAAGCTACAGATTACGGACAAAGGGGAGCAGGCTCAGCAGGAAACACACCGTTTGTGGATGGAGCGAGTGTCACCCATTCTGGATATCCCGAAGGAAGACCTTGAGCACCTGCTAAGAATTCATAATCAAATGATTGAAAAGTTAGAAGGAAGAGAGATGAACAACCAATGAGTACTACTGCAGCAGCAGCGTCATCCTCCGCGATGGACAACATTAAGAAAGGCCCGATTGTGGCCGCATTGTTAATCGGTGCATTCGTCGCCTTCCTGAATCAAACGTTGATGAACGTAGCTCTTCCTAAGATCATGGAAGACCTCGGCATTGGAGCGAACAAAGCCCAATGGCTGACAACAGGCTATATGCTCGTCAATGGTGTGTTGATTCCGGTTACGGCGTATCTGATCGCCAAATTCTCGACACGTCAAATTTTTATTACAGCCATGACGCTATTTACATTAGGAACCTTGGTCTGTGGTTTAAGTCCGACCTTTGGTATCCTGATGGTAGGTCGTGTTATTCAAGCGGCGGGTGCAGGTATCCTGATGCCTCTAATGACCGTTGTATTCTTGACGATCTTCCCAATTGAGAAGCGTGGTCAGGCCATGGGTACGATGGGGATCGCGATGATTCTGGCTCCAGCCATTGGACCGACACTGTCAGGTTATGTGGTTGAGCATTATTCTTGGAGACTGTTGTTCTATATCATTTTGCCATTCTCCATCATTGCGACGGGTATCGGTATTGCTTTTGTCAAAAACGTAACACGTCAATCTAAACCTAAACTGGATTATCCAGGCGTTATCCTTTCTACACTCGGTTTTGGTAGCTTATTGTACGGCTTCAGTGATGCGGGTACAGACGGATGGGGCAGTGCCATCGTTATTGCTTGTCTGATTGTCGGGGCTGTATCTCTGATCCTGTTCGTTATTAGACAGATGACGACCGATCATCCGCTTTTGGAGTTCCGTATTTTCAAATACAACATGTACACATTAACAACGATCATTAATATGCTCGTAACGATGGCGATGTTTGCAGGTATGATTCTGCTTCCGATTTTCCTGCAAAATATTCGTGGATTCTCACCGATTGAATCTGGTTTACTGATGATGCCGGGCGCGATCCTGATGGGGATTATGTCTCCAATCACAGGCCGCATCTTCGATAAAGTCGGAGCACGGTGGTTGTCCGTTGCCGGTCTTGCGATTACGGCCATCACCACTTGGGGACTTAGCCGTTTGTCGATCGATACAACGTATGGTTACATGATGTTTATCTACACAGCTCGTATGTTTGGTATGTCGATGTTGATGATGCCAATTCAAACGGCGGGCCTGAATCAGCTGCCGCAGCGCCTGAACGCGCATGGTACAGCGATGTCCAACACACTGCGTACAGTTGCGGGTGCCATTGGTACAGCAATTCTCGTTACAATTATGAGCAGCAAGCTGAAATCTCATCTGGCAGATACTCTGGCTACAGGCCAAATTGCTGCAGATGATAAGGCTGCAATGCTGCGTGCTACCGCAGATGCAACAATTTACGGCGTAAACTATGCGTTTGTCGTAGCGACTGCGATGACTGTCGTTGCTCTGCTGCTGGCGTTCTTTATCCGTAAAACCAAACCGGCTACTGAACCAGTTACAACGGAGCAGCAAAAAGTGAATGCTACAGCTTAAATCTACTTAGATGACTGTTATTATTCATTCCATAAAGGCTTTATATAACCAAAAGAGAGTTCAGGCAGATCGTACTGCCTGAACTCTCTTTTGGTTATGCCTTGTTTTGATTTTATTTTTCATCAGTCGATGGATCAAGCAGGAAGGCAGGACCAGGATCATGCCCGAAGAGTCTGAGATCGATGCTCCCATCCATCTGAAATTCAACACCCTCACTAACGAGCTCCGTCTCCTGCATCAGCCTCGAATGCTCGTCTGGAATGGAGATAAGACCTTTGGCGTTGACGACGCGGTGCCAGGGAAGACGCTCTTTCCGGCTCATGGAGTGCAGAATGCGTACAACCTGTCTGGCAGCTCTTGGACTGCCTGCATGAGCGGCAATCTGCCCATAGGTCATGACTTTTCCCTCAGGAATTGCTGCAATGATGGCAACGACCTGTTTCGTAAACGGTGTCATTATAATGGGTCTTCCTTTCCATTTGAGTAAAAAACCGTGTCACTCAGATACGGAATCTGGATGACACGGTTTACGGTTAGAAGTTGACCTGATCCTGTGGACGATTATTATTAATTTAATAATTAATGTCCCGCTTTAAATGCTTTATCGTACACAGCAGCCGGCCACTCTGCCCATGGGAATTCACGGGGAGGCAGGGACTGTAGGACAATTTCTTCCTTCGTTACAGGGTGAGGAAAAGCTGCAATGGCAGACCAGAGAGCGATTTGTTGTCCGAGCTTATTCACACTTGCACCGTACTTCTGATCTCCGAATAGCGGGCAGCCGATTTCTTTCATTTGAACCCGAATCTGATGGGATCTACCAGTGTGCAGTTCGATATGAACCAGACTATAACGATCGGTTTCGCCAATGACCCGGTAATCCAAAACGGCATCTTTACCGCCGGCTGTACCCTGAGGTACAACGGTGACGGTATTCGTACGCGCATCTTTTAGCAGCGTGTGTTTTAACGTCCCTTGCTGTGCAGGCAGCTTGCCATGTACAACAGCCGCATATATTTTACGGAAATGGCGTCCGCGAACCGTCTCGGATAATCTTGAAGCTGCCTTCGATGTTTTGGCAAAAATCATCGCACCACCAACGGGGCGGTCAAGACGATGCACCAATCCGAGATAAACGTTGCCAGGTTTGTTATACCGTTCTTTCAAATCCTGTTTCAGCAGTGTAAGCAAATCCGGATCACCTGATGCATCTTCCTGTGTAGGTACATTGACCGGCTTCGTAATGCCTAACAGGTGATTGTCCTCAAACAGAATCGGAATATCACCGGTTCCTTGCAAATGTTCGGACATGATCAGGACTCCCAGCGGCCCAAGATGCCACAAGGCAGATCCAGACCACTACGGGTAATTGGAAGACCAATCTCGCCTGCGGTAATTTGACCGCCGTACTGGGCAGACATCGTCATTGTCAGCATGTTGCGCAGAACGGTGGAGGAGATACCGGTTGTATAGGAGTTGACCAGCATGAATAATGGGTTATCCGACAAAATTTCCATACACGATTTCAGGAAAGGGTAGAGGTTTTCTTCCAGCTTCCAAGTTTCCCCGTTAGGGCCTCGGCCATAGGAAGGCGGGTCCATAATAATCGCGTCGTACCGATTGCCACGGCGTTGTTCGCGCTGCACGAATTTGAATACATCATCTGTGATGAAACGAACAGGGCGATCTGCAAGTCCGGATAATTGAACATTTTCTTTCGCCCACTGCACCATGCCTTTGGCTGCATCTACGTGTACTACTGAAGCTCCAGCATAAGCAGCTGCAACTGTAGCACCGCCTGTATATGCAAACAGGTTGAGTACAGAGATGGGACGGCCTGCTCCGGCGATTTTATCCATCATCCAGCTCCAGTTGGCCGCTTGCTCAGGGAATAGACCGGTATGTTTGAAGCTGGTTGGTTTAATATGAAATTTCAGGTTCTCGTATCCGATGGTCCAGCGTTCCGGGATCGGTTTTTTCATATCCCAGCTGCCGCCTCCTGAAGAACTGCGGTGATAATGGCCGTGCACCTGGCGCCATTCATTGGTTTCTTTTTCAAGGGGCCAAATGATCTGTGGATCAGGTCTGCGCAAAATCACATCACCCCAACGCTCCAGCTTTTCGCCGCCTCCTGTATCGATTACTTCATAGTCCTTCCAGTTCTTTGCTACGTACATAAGTATTTATCCATCCTTCAAAAGTCATTTGGATACTATTGTACAACAAAAAAGGGCCTGTACGCCAGTTACGGTGGGCGGAAACCCATTGTGGAAAGATGATCACCTCATGCTGCACTTTCATAACTGGAATATAATAAATCTGTTCATAAAATGATTTTTTATAATAGTTGATCAAAAACGCTTGGCCTAACGAAGTCAAAGTGCTTTTCATGGTGTTGAATAGGGTTCATCACCATATACTGAAATGGAACGCGAGTGAAAATTTAATTTGACAATGATAATCATTATCACTTATGATTTTGATACATTCAAATCAGGGACAGTATGACATGATCAATAAAAAGTGAGGGAAAAATAGATGGCTAAATTGTTAGTGGCTTATGCAAGTATGACTGGAAATACGGAAGAGATTGCGGAACTGATTGCAGAAGGAATTAAACAAGGTGGGCATGAAGTGGATCTCAAGTCCGTCACGGATTGCAATGCATCTGATGTGCTTGATTATGATGGGTTTCTCATTGGGGTATACACGTGGGGAGACGGTGAACTGCCGGATGAATTCCTCGATTTTTACGAAGAGCTGGATGAGCTTGATCTGAGTGGCAAACGAGCTGCGGTGTTCGGAAGTGGAGATACTTCTTATGAGCAGTACTGCGGTGCCGTTGATCTCGCGGCTGCGAAGCTGGTGGAACGTGGGGCGGAGGTATCTCCAGAGATGCTGAAGATTGAATACAGTCCGATGGAGCAGGAGAAGGATACGTGCCGTGATTTCGGTAAACGGTTCGCTGCTGCCGGATTACAGGTGTCCTAATAACTCATGTTAAGACATAATGTTCAGGCAGCTTTGCAGCCGGGAATGTCAGACACCCCGGTACGGCTGCTCGAAGATTACAGATTGGAAGAGATGCTGCGCAGCCCGCATCGGTTCATCCGCCCGGAACCGGAGGCTGAGCAGCGCTCTCCGCTGCAATGGAGACACCGTGTACAATATGCAGTCAGCCATGCAGTCAATGCTTTTTACAGTTTGGACCCGGAAGTGCGCAAAGAGGTGCCTGTACAGTATTTGCTCGAAAAGTGGTGGCCCAGAAAGGCAACCGGTTTCGAATCGGTACTTCATTATTGGGATGTAAAAAACAAAATTACGGATGAATTATCCCTCGCCATTGCCATGAACGATGATCTGAAGCATCCAACCATGTTGTTTGAACAATGGCGAACAGAGCTTCCTTCCTTGTCGATGCATCTGTCTATGATCTTTCAGGCAGCTTGGCAGCCAGAGGGCTGGGATTCACTGCTCATTCAAAAATATATGGTTGTCCATGATTCAAACGTCGTTGAGGCATTCCAGCACATGGTGAGCGCATTCTGTTGGGAAGCCTTTGGTAAGCTGCCAGGCATGATCGAAATCTATTGTTTACTCGAAGGCCGCAAGATTCGATACATCCCTGGACGTCAATCGCTTGTCCGTTCGATGGATTATATTCGATTGATTCGGGATAGCATTCCGAGCGCAGAGAAGTTGGAATCTGACCAATTTACGGTTCGGGACAAAGTCAGAGTGCATGAAGAGGTCGATCGTTGGAGAAGTGAGACTGAACCGAAAAAAAACTGGTTGATGTGAAGAAAGACAAGGATGTTGTGATATATGGTGCAGTTCAAGGGAGGGATAAGCCATGTCTACCGGTTTGAGACAAGATGCAGCAAGCGGCAAGAAACGTACAGGAACTTGTGAATTCAGCCCGTTGCCCGTGCCACAGTCGGTTATAAGACAGTTGCTGGATGAAGCAGATCCATCTTTATATGTGATGAGTTCAGAGCCTTGGCGGTTTATGTTGTTCGCCAGTGAAGGACGTCAACTGTATCTGGAGGCGGTCAGACAGAGTTATCCACCACATTTGGCAGATCGTTACGGGGACTGGGCTACATATCAATATACCGAAGCTATCCCGGCACATCTGGTTGTCGTCGCCCCTTCAAGTGCGAGGGAGGACCATTTAATGCCTGCAAAAGCCTGGAGCAAACGTTTTTGCATCCTGGCAGCGGAGCAAGGCTTGAATGCTGTCTGGAAGATCAATGACTATCAACAGCATCCCGTGTTTATGAATTTGATGGGTTTAACGAGTGAGGAAAAGGTATTGGGAGTATTCCACATCGGTTACGGAGACCAGTCTGCACTTCGGGATACGGATGCAGGCAGACCAGCCTCTGAACTGATGACGGTCTACGACCATCTGGTTTGAATGAGGGAATCCTCCCTCATTCTTATTTGCCGGTCTTGGAAATAAAATTACGAACGAGCTGACGATACGATTGATCTGCAGAGTATGCTGAATAAATCCGGTTCGACACGGTGATCGTGTTGCCAAAAAAGAATCGTTCGAACTGGGTCTGTCTGCCTCCAAATGATCCTGCTCCAAGCTCCCAGATCAGGCGGAACAATGCGGTGCGTTCCTGGGATACCATGTCGGTTCCTCTTAGGTAGATATCCAGCTGCGGCGCGATATCAGAGCGGAATTCTTCTTCCTGAGGCACCATAATTACGCCGCTGGAACCTAAGAGCTGCAGGATTTCAATCATCTCGGGATACAGCTTGGGGAACAAAAGGTTTGCTGCCATTAATGGTTTGGGGGCAGGTACAATAAATCCCCGTCCATCTGTTATAGCACCGGCTTCTGCTGCCAGAGCCAGTGCTTTTAACGTTTCAAGGCCGGCGAGTACTCTGGCTGTTTTCTCTATCACATGAGTTTCGGCTGCTTGGTCAAGCGTATCCACGAGTAACTGAATGGTACCCAGAACAAATTCCGTTTTGGCAATATATCGGCATATGACCTGATGTCCCGCGTGAATGTGAAAATTGCTACCGCTAAAAAGCCGACCGGAAACTTCTTCATTACCAGCGAAAAATATTCGCTCATGAGGAACTAGCACATGATCAAAAATGACGATGTTGTCCATCTCTTCATATCTGGAGCTGAGTGGATAGTTGAAATTGGATTCGGCTGCGTAGGTATCCCGACAGATGAGACTGATGCCGGGCAGGTCATTCGGTACAGCAAAGGCAAATGAAAACGGATTTTCATCGTCGAACGGTGCTGGTGAAGGGGAAGGATACACCAGTATTTCGTCTGACGTGGCGGCCTGAGTCGCCATCATGAATGCACCATTGATGATCAGACCTTCTTCAGTGCGATCCACCACTTTTGCAGCAATGGAATCTTCGGTCGCATCCAACTGTCCTGAAATTTTACTGGCATGAGGCTGAATGAAAGCATGGGAGAGGGTAATGTCATTATCCCGGCAGTAGGCATAGTAGTTTTTCAAATTTTCGGCGTATTGTGGTGATACTTCTTCAAGAATAGCTGCTCCGGTATAAAAGGCCATGATCGCTGTGTTCATATAGTCGGGTGATCGTCCCAGAAACCCATGATGTGTTCCTGACCAGATGCTCATTGCTTCTCGACGTCTGCGCAGATCATCCACGCTGGTTGGTGGCAAAAAGGATATGCCTACGGGTTTTCCATCAGCTGGGGACGCATAAGTCATCGTGTCGATAAAATTGGGATCGGACTGAAGATCATACAGTTTGGCTTGTGTATCCATCAAACCTGCAAACGCAAAATGTTCAGAACGTTTTCCGGTAACAAGCTCCCCTTTGTACCAGCAGGGAACAGTCTGGGCATCGATACGTTCAATATACTGTTTGCCACTTTTTACGGGCATCGTTACTCACCTCTATGATCTATTCGTTCATGGGCAGTTTGACTGCTCTCGTAGTGTACGTTAATAGTCAGTCCAATGTGCATGAAGAGAGGGGAGTTCAGATTTTGCAGAAAAGAGCTTGATAATAATTATCATTCTTGTTACAATAGCAAAAGAAAAAGGAACCGCGAAGGCTCCTTTAACTTGTACAATATGAATTTCTTCTTATTTTACTTCAAATGTTTTGCAATCCGTTTCAGCGGATTTACTTACTTTTTTGGAACTGTGACTCACGATGTAGATTGAAGAAGCATTGCATTTGTTTTCTTGAGCCCAGTGACGACAGGAATTAACCTCACATAATACGTCTTTTGCCATGATTGTTAACCTCAATTCGATTGGATTACATTCGTTGGTATAAAGAACATCCGGAAATGACAAGTTGCCGCTTGTAAATCTGGAAAAATTTTGTGCTCTCTCACGTAAATGGAGGGCTTTTTTGCGTTATACACAACGATGCATATTTAGAATAGCAAATTTTTCTGCTGTAAGCAACAAATTGGACGACCTTGCCAAAACAATGATGGACGAGCCATGATAACTTTGCAAATAGGCTGTCATATGTTATGATTTAATAGTAAAAATTACGATTAAAATAAGTGTTAAAATATGTTTTAAGTATGATGAGAATGAATTGATGGGGTTTAATTTGGGATGACTCCCTGAAACATAGAAGAAGGAGAACGATCAACGATGAGCAAAACGAACCATATAAACCGGATTCCACGTGCAAAGGGCATCGATATGGCCGCTTTTTATTCACCGAAAGAGTGCGGACGAAAGGCAAAGCATATTGTATTCTCCGCAGATAATGAACGAGTGGTTGAAGAGTTTATTACCATTCTCGGTATGAAAGAGCAGTTTGCAGAGCACGATGTACCAATGCCGAACAAAATGGTAATGTTTGGTCCTCCGGGTACAGGCAAAACATTAACTGCCTTCCATCTTGCACACCGACTTCAGCTTCCGCTGGTTCTTGTAAGGCTCGATGCTATTATTCACAGCCATCTTGGGGAAACGGGAAGCAATGTTCGTAAATTGTTTGAATATGCACGGGTTAACCCCTGTGTGCTGTTCCTTGATGAATTTGATGCCGTTGGGCGTACACGTGAAAGCAATGATGAGGTTAAAGAGATGGCTCGTGTTGTTAATACACTGCTGCAATGCCTGGACGAATTCGAAGGAGAAAGTATTCTTGTTGCCGCGACCAACCTGGAGACACAGCTAGATCAGGCGATTTGGCGGCGATTTGATACCAAAATGACCTACGGGATGCCGGATGAGTCGAGCCGTAGATTATATATCAGCAAGCTGATGGGGCAGTTTGAACAGGAGAGCCGAATGGAAGATTACACATGTGAACGCCTCACAGGATGCAGTTATGCGGATGTAGAGCAGATTGTCTTAAAAGCAAAACGGAAAGCGATTATTGCGAGTAGTCCGTTGCATGAGCAACTCATTGATGACGCATATGCAGAATATATGCCGCGTGTACTGACCACATAGTATGCTTATATGAATATCAGTTACTGTCATCACATATCGAATAGCCCGGTTCCCATGAAGGAATGCCGGGCTATTTGATATTTCAGCGTGTTACAATAACTATCTGCCTTTGGTTCTTTGGCATCTGAAGAAAGCTCGCTTATGACATGTGTATCGTGGTGCTACGCATTTGCCGCTGCGCGGTAAAGTGGTTCTATCTCTGGTTTTTCCGGACCCGACCAACGTGGCACGGCTAAGGTGAACAGACTGCCCTCGGGACTGCTGGAAATCAGGGTTAAATCCCCTCCTTGGGCTCGAGCAAGCAGGCGGCTATAGGTCAGTCCCAAACCTAGCCCGCGGGTACGGCGTTTTTTAATCTCGCCACGATAGAAACGTTCGAAGATCTTGGGTTGATCTTCTTTGGAGATACCCGTACCGTTATCCTGTACATCAACAAACAGCTTGTCCGCCTCCGCACGCAAACGGATATGAAAGACGGCAGCTTGGTCGGAAGCTGCGGCTTGGAGCCCGTTATTGAGCAGGTTGACCATGATCTGCTGAATCCGAAGTGCATCACCGATGGTATAAAGCGTACCCGGAGGTATATGCAATTCGATCTCGGGAGACTTGTCCTCATAAGCGATTTTCCACTGATAGACAATCTCACCCACCAGCAAATTAAGATCTATACGTTCCCGGCGAACAGCAACACTTCCTGCGCTCATCGCATTATAATCAAGCAGGTCAGCGACCATGCGTTCCATCCGTTCGGATTCTTTGAGTGCAATGTCCAGAAATTCCTTTGCTTCTTCGGGACTGACGATATCATCCCGAACAGCCATTACAAGTCCTTTAATGGAAGTTACCGGTGTCTTCAATTCATGGGTTACCCCAGCAAGCGACAGGGCGCGCCATTCCTCCAACTGCTGCAAACGAATGGACATTTCGCGAAAGGATTCAACGAGTTCATTCATCTCCCGTTCCCGTGTGTTCAGATCCAAATTGACTTCATAATTACCGTTTCGGATCTGCTCTGCGGCATGAGCGACTTGGCGAATAGGCCTGGAGAGCTTGCGGGACAGGAGGTAGATCGTAAACCAACCACACAGGATTAATGCAACGAACAGGATGCACACCACCAGCATCGTTTCCGGATTGTATGCAATGGACTTTTTGGATTGCATGACCCACACTTTACCGAGCGTTTGATCGTCATGCGTTACGTTAACCGTCACCCCGGCAAATTTTTTGTTTCGGGGTTCACCCATATCGTCTGACAATCGGTTATACACATCCTGCTGCGTCATTTTCGGTTTGGAATAAATTAATTGGTTATTATTGTCCAGCACCATAATACAAAAGTAATTGTCCGTATTGAAAAGTTTGGTACGCTTGTCCACCAGCCTGTCGAGATCCGGAGGGACATGAATTTTATTCTCGGCTCCAGCTACCTTCTCGGCGATTTCCAGTCCCAGCAGTTGGGCCGTTTTGAGACCTTTCTCAATGGAGGTCGTTCGGATCCAGTAGAGTGCCCCTACAACAATAATGGTGAAACCGATGCATAGGATTAAAAAATATCGAAGCGTCCAGTAGGACAGAATGGATGTTTTACGTTTTGGCGTATTTCCTTTTAGTTGGCGATCCAAAATTGATACCCCATTCCCCGTAAAGTCCGAATTTCTCCTGTTTCCGGCAACCAGTGGGATAGTGCCTGACGCAGCCGTTTGATCGACAGGTCCACAGCCCGGTCACTTCCGTCATAGTCCATGCCCCAGACCTGCTCAATGAGATGATCCCGTGTAAATGTACGGTTAGGATATTCTGACAGGAACAGGAGCAGGGACAAATCTCGTGGTGTCAGGGCAACCTCTGCTCCGTTCAAAAGTACCTGTTTGGCAGCCAGATCAATAACCAGATTGCCAAAATAACGTTTGCCTTCACCACCAGCTGTCCAGTGTGGATTGCGGCGAAGTACAGCATTGACGCGGGCTACGACCTCCTCAGGCACAAAGGGTTTGCTCATATAATCGTCAGCACCGGCATTCAGACCGTTCAGACGGTCCTGAATATCATCCAGTGCGGTTAGCATGATGACGGGACAAGCACTTTTTTCACGAATCATTCGCAGCAGATCCCAACCGTCCATTCCAGGCAGCATCACATCCAGCAAGACCAGGGAAGGAACATCCGAATCAAATAGAGTTAGAGCAGTGGGCCCATCCGCTGCATGGCGAACGTCGAATCCCGCTTTTCGAAGATAGGCAGCCAGCACTCGGGCGATCGCCTGCTCGTCTTCGACGATGAGTATGGATTTCAAGAAGGTGTCTCCTTTCACTTCAGAAGCTTGTGTACTGATTTTACATGAGCGGAAGCACAATGCCAATGAGGCAATTATTTTCAGAAAAAATGCGTTGTACGTCATTTCTTGACGTCATCCTGACACATTGGGCTGTTAAGATGCTGATACATAACCAACTTATACAGTTACCCATTGGAGGAGAATAGAGATGAACAAAAAGACAAAAACATGGATGATCTCAGGTGCGGCAGCAATCGTCATTCTTGGGGGCGGAGGTTATTATTTCGCAAACAGTTACCTGGGCAACAACGTCGAGATTGAGCAGGTGCTTCCTGCCAGCACCGCCGCGTCCACAACGGAAGCAGGATCGGACAGTGGCACAAGCGTATCCAGCAAAACAGCCGCAGCAGAGCAATTGAATGGAGACTGGAGCATCAGCGAAGGTTCGAAAGTATATTTCTCCGTAACGACATCCCGGGAGACGGTTAATTTTGCGGACGAGCAGGTCAGCGGTAACCTAACCCTTAATGTAGACGATGCATCCCAGATGAAAGCGGATGGACAGATTGAGATGAGTGCCATTGATTCAGGTAATAGCCAGCGGGATGCACATGTGAAAGAAGCTGATTTCTTCGATGTTTCCACCTATCCACAAGCTACATTTACCGCTACCTCATTTGAAGGTGTGCCAACGGAATGGCCGGCAGGCCAGACAGTGGATTTTAAGATGAACGGAACCCTTATGGTAAAAGGGATTGAGAAAGGGGCTACATTTGACGTAAAAGCCGCTTATGAAAATGACCAGGTACTGTTGTCCGCCACAACAATGGTTACCTTTGAAGATTTTGGTATGGAAAATCCACATTCGGTAGTTCTTTCTACTGAAAATGACATTCAGGTACAACTGGAACTGAAGCTCAGCAAATAAGCATTTGAACATATAAGACTCGAATCTGTTCCAATCCGCCGGTGTGGTGGAGGGGACAGATTTTTTATGTTAAGAATGGGAATCGATCCGCGTTGAGCAAGGAATTACCAATCAATCTGTTAAAATAACTGCTGTTTCCTTGGGATAATACCGTGTCCTCGTTTATTGTAAAGCGCTTACAATGATAATGATTTACAACATTCATTGTTTAACTTGAACCAAACACGATAAGGGGGAGATTAAGCATGCATAAAAGATACATAAGCGGCTGTCTCGTATTACTGATGTTGTTCTGTGATCTGGGTCTGATGGCTCGACCAGCGGCAGCAGCGAAGGTAAACGTTGCACTGGGCAAGACGGTAACAGTCCGCTCGGAGGATCTGCAGTGGGGGGGCAATAAAGAGAACGCAGTGGATGGCAAAGACAATACGAAATGGAGTGCGGACAGTCCTACATCAGTGGATCAACCGCACTGGATGATGGTCGATTTGGGAGCTTCATACCATCTTTCCGGCGCGGAAATAACGTGGAAGGATGCAAATGAGGTGGTGAAGTTTTTGGTTGAAGTTTCGGAGGATGGAAATACCTGGACTTCAGTAGCGGATCAAACGACTAACGAAACGCCCCAGAGTGTAGCCAATCTGGATTTTCAGGCAGACGCAGTTCGGTACGTAAAGGTCACGATTCCTTATTATGCGGGTACTGACTGGTGGCCTGGCATTTCCGAGCTGCAAATCTGGGGCGAGAAAGAGGTACGTGACCCGGCAGATATCAAAAGTTACGATGCAGTCAACGTATCTACCGTAACTCGGAGCGCGCCTGTTTTGCCTACTGAAGTCACGGCACATTACCAGAACGGTAAATCGGGCCTTGTCCCTGTCAAATGGGAGGTAATTGACCCATCACAGTATGCTTCGGCAGTTAACTTCACTGTAACAGGAGCCGTCTACGGAGCATCGGTTCAACCGGTAGCTACCGTTACGGTGGAAGGATATCGCAGTGATTTTGTCAGAGGGGTGGATATTTCCACGTTAACCGCCATTGAGGATAATGGAGGCTACTATCTGGATAGTAATGGGGCAGAACGCGATCTGCTTGATATTCTCAAAGACCGTGGCGTGAACTATGTGCGGCTTCGTCTGTGGAATGATCCACAGAAATCAAATGGATACAACGACAAGGACGATGTGATTCGTCTGGCTCAGCGGGTAAAAGAGAAAGGCATGAAGATCCTGCTGGATTTCCATTATTCCGATGAGTGGGCACATCCCGGTCAACAGCTTCGTCCCAAGGCCTGGGAAAACCTCTCGTTCGAAGAATTGAAGACGGCGGTGTATGAATACACGCGGGAAGTGGTAGGTGAAATGAAGGATGCGGGAGCCATGCCCGACATGGTACAGATTGGTAATGAAATCAACAGCGGTGTGTTAAACGGATTGAATAGTAAAGTCAATTTTGATGAAAACGTGGCATTGCTTCAGAGTGGTGTTAATGGCGTGCGCGATGTCCCTGGAGGAAATCAGGTTCAAATTATGATCCATCTGGCTGAAGGGGGCAAAGCCGATACATTTGACTGGTATTTCGGCGAATTGGAGGATAAGGGACTGCAGTACGATATTATCGGTCTTTCCTATTATCCCTTCTGGCACGGAACATTCGCAGATGTGCGCAAAACGATGAATGAGGTATCCGCGAAATATGGAAAAGAAGTCATTATTGCTGAGACGTCATATCCATTCTCGTATAAAAACGGGGACGCGCACGGCAATATTATTGGCAACCCGGAAACGCTGAATGTGGGAGGTGCTACCTTCCCGGCAACCGTACAGGGACAATATGATGCGATTGCAGGCATCATGGACATGATTTCTCAAGTTCCGAATCAGAAGGGAGCGGGTTTCTTCTATTGGGAGCCTGCATGGATTGCGGCCGATGTAGGCTGGATCGCTTCCGAGGGAGACGCATGGGAGAATCACGCCATGTTCGATTATGACGAATACCCGGCGAATGGCGGTTACTCGTATGAAGGGCGTGCTCTGCCATCGCTGGATGTGTACAAACGTGGACTCGACATTCTGCCCGCAGATCGGAAAGAGCTGTCGGCAGCCATTACACGTGCACAGTCACTTGAATCCAGCGATTTCACACCTGAAAGCTGGCCCGCATTAGCTCCTGCCATTGCAGCAGCAGAGAATGTTTACAAGCTGGCTTATACATCAGGTGGTGTGACACAACAGGATACGGATGCTGCGGCGACCAATCTTCATACGGTTATGCAGCAGCTCGACGTTATACCTGCGAACCGGAACGCTCTTGAGGCGATCATTGGAGAAGCCAAAACATACAAGGAAACAGACTGGTCTGCTGCAACATGGGCTGTATTGACCAAGGCTCTTGCTCGGGCAGAACAGGTGATGGCAGATCCAAGATCAACCCAGACCGAGGTGAATACATCAGCAAAACAAGTGGAAGCAGCAATCCAGGGTTTATCCGATGTGGACAAAACCGAGTTGACACAATTCATTGGTGAAACACAACAACTGACCGAATCGTCCTATACACAGCGAAGCTGGGCAAACCTGAAAGCAGCATTGCTATCGGCAATCAAGGTGAGAGACAAGCAGGATGCCAATCAGACCGAGGTGCAAGAGGCTTTGGCTACGCTTCAAAAAGCAAATAACAACCTTATTTTACTGGAAGCATTAACAACAGGCAAAACAGCTACTGCATCAAGTAGTGCAGGTACAGGTGGTGGAGAAGACAACTCGCCTGGGGGTGCAATCGACAGCAATCCGAATACTTCATGGGGAACGGATCAAAGTGTAGGAAGTTGGTGGCAAGTGGATCTTGGAGCGACAGCCGTGATCCGCAAGCTGGAAATGTCCATGTGGAGCGGGGGAATTAAATACAAGATCGAAGTATCCAACGATAATGAGAACTTTGTCAAAGTCGTAGATACAACAAGTGATGTGGTTGTATCCACCAATCCAAGACATATTCTGCCTGCAGGCACGGAGGCGCGTTATATTCGTCTTACTATAACAGCAGGTTCTGAGTGGGTAGGCTTTATGGATTTTGAAGCGTACGGGGTGTTCCCGGCGGACAAATCTGCCCTGGAGACAACAGTGAATTCCGCTGCGAAGCTGCGTCAAAGTGAATATACAGCTGCAAGCTGGAATGTGTTTGCACAGGCATTGTCGTTGGCCCGCTTGCTCATTAATGATGCAGAAGCCAGTGCACAGGAAATTAGTGGCGCGGATACCGCATTGAAAGAAGCAGTTAGCCAGCTTGTACGGCAAGAGTCGACCCCGGGTCAGCCGTCACAGCCCGGTCAACCTGCGCAGCCTTCCACGCCTGGATCATCGCAGAATCAGAATCCTGGCAATTCTTCTGTAACGCCATCTGTTGAAACGGGCAATCCAGGAGAAAGTGGTTCCATTACTTTCAAAGGTACAAGTACGGGATCGGGCACATATGTGATCCAACCTGATATGAAACAGTTGTCTCAATTGATTCAAGGAATGGCAGCAGGGAGCAAAAAGCTAACGTTGATTGCAGATGTTCCCAAGGATTCCAAAGCTGTAACCTTCCAGCTAAATGCCAACCTACTTCAAGAATGGGCACGTATTGAGGCATTACAGTCGCTGGAGCTGACGATGAAACAGACTTCTGTTCGCATCCCACTAAGTTCACTGAAGGATATCCGTAGCGAAGATGTGGCTACAATGGATGTCATTCTGGCAGAAGAATCCACCGCTAATCTGTCTGAAGCACAGAAGAACGCCATCGGTAACCGCAGCGTGATCCGTGTGGATCTGCTGATGAACGGACAGTCGTTGCAGTGGACAGATCGAGCCATTGAAATGGCGATGTCGAATGTGCACTATTCAAATGCAGAAGACGTTGTGCTGGTTATCCAATCCCTTTTGCCAAATGGTGAAATGAAACCAGTAACTTTTACCCAATATGATGAAACGACCAACAGTCTGGCTTTTAAGCCGCTTCAATCAGGCCGTTTTGTGATTACTGAAGTACAGGTGCCTTTAAATGATCTGCAATCTTACTCCTGGGCCATAAAAGAGGTACAGAATCTGTATGGTAAAGGAATCATTTCAGGCATGACAGATACCAAATTCAGTCCGCAAGCAGAACTGACACGAGCACAATTTTTGCAAATGATTATTAAGGGCATTGGAGAATCACGCTTGCCGGATACATCCACTTCATCTCCAATGGATGTGAAGAGTAATCAGTGGTATTCGGATTCCGTACGCCTTGGTCTGGAGATGGGAATTGTACAAGGCAGAGCGGACGGATCATTTGGAGCGAATGAACGTATTTCGCGTGAGGACATGGCAGTGATGTTAAGCCGTGCTATACAGGTGATGAAGCAGGACGCCAGTGCAGTCGTTGATTCGTCGTCCAGAAGTGCAGGATTTCATGACGACGCAGCTATCGCTGCATATGCAAAACAAGCTGTTGCAGCGATGCAGGAGCAAGGCGTGCTTAAAGGAATGGCAGATGGTACATTTGCGCCTAAACAGCATGCAAACCGTGCACAGGGTGCAGTCGCTGTAGCCAGAATGATGGAGCAGATCTATTCACTTTAAGTGTGCACATGATATAGGGATCGGGTCTTTCTGGCTCGGTCTCTATGTTTATGTATACCACATTAAAATGGTAGACAGTTCTTAGCCTATTCTGCTATGATTCAAATGATAATGATTACCATTATCATAATAAGCGTTGAATTATAGGAGGCCGTCATGTTTATTTTTAAATCCAAATCGATTCTGTCCATTTGCACGTTATTCATTGTATTTACGCTTGTTCTTGCGGGCTGCGGAAATACCGGTACAACCAGTAATGAAACGGGGAGCGAATCAGGGCAGACGACTGAGAACCAGGAATCCGCTGGAGCCGATACAGCTCAGAACGAATCAACGGAAAGTGAAACACGTGATTATGAGACGGATAAAGGGACGGTTACCATTCCTGCACATCCGAAGCGCATCGTGACCGACTACTACGGAGGCGAAATTCTGTCTGTAGGCGGTAACCTGATTGGTGTGGAGCCAAGTGCCTTTGATAATCCGTTCATTAAGGACAAGCTCAAAGACACCACAGATGTGGGTTATCCGGTGAACGTGGAAAAGACGCTGGAATTACAGCCTGACTTGATCGTCGTGATGTACGATGATAACTACGAGGAACTGTCCAAAATTGCACCAACCGTGCATATCCCTTACGGCACAGCAACAGATATCTACAAAACAGTCGAGCTGTTTGGTGATCTGATTGGTCAACCGGAGCAGGCGGAGGCGTTTATTGCCGATTATGAGAAAAAGGCGGCAGATGGACGCGAGAAGCTCAAAGGCATTGTGGACGAAAATACAACCGTTGGGTTATACGAGTTGACGGACAAAGGGGATCTATGGATCTTTGGCGACAACGCAGGCCGGGGTGGACAAGTTGTATATAATGCATTGAAACTGAAAATGCCGAGCAAGGTGAGCAAAGACAATCAGACCGTGCAGCTTTCGCTGGAAGTTCTGCCCGAATACGCTACCGATTACATGTTCATGACAGTGTATGATCCTGAGAAAAAAGGTGATGCGCTGAAGGAATTCAAACAGTCCAAAGTATGGAACGGTCTGGATGCCGTGAAGAATCACCGATTCTTCGAGAATGATTTTGACACATTTTATCGATATGATCCGATCGCCATTACAGCCCAGATTGATTTGTTTGTTGATCTGATCACGAAGAGCGCTGAACAAAATAAATAAATAAGTAAGTAAGTAAGTAAGTAAGTAAGTAAGTAACAAGTTGCTTAGTTGCTTACTTCAAATGTTAAGCTAATCACTTATCCCATTATGAGTTGTCATTACTGATTATAATTAGAGAAAATCGACCTGCCTTAAGGCTTCTGCCGGGGGAGGTCTTTTTTTGATGTCAAAAGCTAAAAAAGTTATTAATGTCATATTGACAATATCGCGCCTGTTTGTTATCATTTCGATAATATCATAATGACAATATTAAGAAATGGGGAATGAACGATGTTTGGATTCCGATTTGTGAAGTTTCAACCCAGTGAATATGTAATGAAAGTGAAAAATGGTCAGGTGCAGCGTCAAGGTGTGGGTTTGTCCTTTTACTACTATGAGCCGACAACGTCGGTTGTAGTGTTGCCTGTATCTTCTGTGGATGTACCCTTTATGTTCGAAGAGATTACGGCGGATTATCAGACGGTTACGGTTCAGGGTCAACTGAGCTATCGGATTGTTGATTACATGAAAATCACCCAAAGCTTGAACTACACGTATAATTTGCGCAAGAACAGGTATATCTCCGACGATCCTGGCAAGTTGGATCAACGTGTGATTACGACCGCCAAGGTGCTGACCAAAAAACATCTGGAGCAAATGCCTCTGAAGGAAGCCATTCAATCGAGTGAACGACTGGCCAGCAGCATGAAACGGGAAGTGGTACAGAGTGAGGAACTGGAGAAATTGGGCGTAGAGCTGATGAGTCTGTCCATTCTCGCCATTTTGCCTAATAAAGAGACCATGCGTGCACTGGAAGCACAAGCACGGGAAGAGATTTTGCGTCAGGCCGACGAAGCATTGTATGTACGTCGCAATGCATCCATTGAACAGGAGCGTAAAGTGAAGGAAAACGAACTGAACACGGAAATTGCCGTTGAGACGAAGAAACAGCAGATTCGTGAAACGCAATTGCATGCCGAACGTTCGGTGAAACAGAAACAAAATGAGATGGAGCAGGAACAGCTGCAATTTAATACGGCGATGGAGGAACGGAAGCAGCAGCTCATTGAATTGACGATCGCCAATCAGAATGCCGAAGCGGATGCCAAAGCCTATGAAATTGCTGCCGTGATGAATTCGTTACAGCATGTGGAACCTAGCGTGTTACAGGCGATGGCCAACATGGGTATGAACTCGGATAAACTGATTGCTCTTGCATTCCAGGAGCTGGCTGAGAATGCCGGGAAAATTGGACAGCTTAACATCTCGCCGGATCTGCTGCAAGGATTGATGAATCCACCGACAAGAGAGCAGGGAGGTCGGGCACGATGAGACTTGGGAAGGCAAGCCAGACTGTAGCTGCACACACTGCGGGAAGTGAACCCATGACTGAATACAAGCTGATTCTGGTCAAACGCAGAACAAGGTTGGAAGAATTAGTGGTTCGTTATAATACGGTTCAACAAGCCCAGTTCTATATTGAACGTCTGGGGGCGGACTTCAGTGATTACCTGGAGGAAGATAGACGTTATCATCATTCCGTGCATCAGGCCCAGCAGCAGCTCAGCCAACTGGGTCGGGTTCAGACCATTGATCGGGAACATGTGCCCAACTTTATTTTTGGAGCACAGGACATTGTGGTCGTCGTCGGACAGGACGGTCTGGTTGCCAATACGCTCAAGTATGTGACCGAGCAGCCGCTTATTGGTGTAAATCCTGATCCAATGCGTTGGGATGGGGTATTGCTGCCATTTACGGTGGAGGATCTGAGCTCCATTATTCCCGATGTTATTCGTAAACGTCGCTCTCTGAAAGAGGTGACTCTGTCCAAAGTGGAGTTGAATGATGGGCAGTATCTGTATGGTGTCAACGATCTGTTCATTGGCCGAAAGACGCATGTATCTGCTCGTTATGAAGTTCGTATCGGTTCATCGGTAGAACAACAATCCTCCAGCGGGGTGATTGTATCTACCGGAATGGGATCGACGGGCTGGTTCAAAAGTGTACTCGCAGGTGCTGCCGGGGTCGTGGGCTCGGAAGCGTGGCAGCACATCCAATCGGATGAAGCTTTCACCACCGATAGAGACAGCAGCAGCTTTCATCCAGGCTCCAGACCTAAAGAAAAAGATTATTCAGAAGAACGTAGCCCTGGGACCGCACCTGCACAGGGAAGCATGAGCGGCTTGAATCACTTCGGTTGGGATGCGCCTTATCTGTATTTTACAGTACGTGAGCCCTTCCCCAGCCGGACGACTGCGGCCAATCTGGTGTTTGGACAGATTCATCCGAAACAGCCTTTGCACATGGTTTCCCAGATGCCAGAGGATGGAGTTATTTTTAGTGACGGGGTAGAACAGGACTTTCTCGAATTTAATTCCGGGGTGGAAGCCACCATTGGTTTGGCAGAGAAGCGTGGACGGCTGGTCGTCTGACCTTTATTTCCAAACCGTTTCCGACTAGAATGGTAATCTAGATGTAGAAGATATGTCAGGGAACGGAAAGAGGATTGACGATGCAATCGATATTGTTGGTTGAAGATGATGCGAAGCTCGCAGGATTGTTGGCGGCATATTTGATCCGGAATGGTTTTCAAGTGCAGATCGTAACTGATTTCCGTCATGTACTGGATGAATTTGTACAGATCGGTCCGGATTTGGTGTTAATGGATGTAAATCTGCCTCAGTTTGACGGATATTACTGGTGCAGACAGATCCGCTCGCATTCCATATGTCCCATTCTATTTATTTCGGCTCGTGATAGTGGCATGGATCAGGTTATGGCGCTGGAGCATGGGGCGGATGATTATATTACTAAACCTTTTCAATATGAAGTAGTTCTTGCTAAAGTTCGTAGTCACCTGCGTAGAGCGTACGGGATGTATGCAGCTGTACAACCAGAGATGAAAGTGAAAAACGGCCCTATGATACTGTACCCCGAAAGATATGTGTTGGAGTACGGGGGGCGTTCCATGGAGCTGACACAGAAGGAATCCGTGTTGGTCGAAGCACTGATGGCCAAAGCAGGGCGGGTAGTTAGCCGGGAACGTTTGCTCGAACTGATGTGGGAAGATCAGCATTTTATTGATGATAATACGTTGAATGTGTACATTACACGTGTTCGCCGCAAGCTGAAGGATCTCGGGGCTGAAGAGATTCTGGAAACGGTTCGCGGAGCGGGTTATCGGTTGCTTGATCTGGGGTCAGCTTCCCAGGGGGATCGACAATGAAACTGTTCTTAAGGGATCAGCTGCCCCTCATCGGATTTTATTTGCTGCAATTGCTGCTGGTCCCATGTGTATATTGGCTCTCCGGTGAAGAGCGGCCCATGAGGATTGTTCTTTATGGCATATTGCTCAGTACAGTGGTATTAATCGTATATCTGACCGTACGTTATTTCCAGCTTCACCCATATTATCGTGTGCTCCAGTATCCACAACGGCTGGTACAGGAGCCTCTCCAATCGCTTGGAAGCGCTCCTGTGGCAGAAGCATTACAGGAATTGATGCATGAACTGGAGCGTAACCGTCAGAATGAAATCGGTCAATTGCGCATTCACAATGAGCAGCAGGTTGTGTTCATGAACCGTTGGGTCCATCAAATGAAGACCCCATTATCGATCATTCAGTTGACCCTGGAAGATGTGGAGGATACAACTGCTGGCAGCATTCAGGATGAACTGGATAAAATGCGCAAAGGGTTGGAAATGGTACTTCATTCTTCACGCCTGGAACAGTTCGAGGGGGATTTCCGTGTGGAGCTTCTGTCTCTACCGGAGGTGGTTCGAAGCAGCATCGCTGAGAATCGTCGTCTGTTTATTCGCAGGGGAATTACGCCGGATTTCCGAATGGACGACGACCTTCAAATCTATAGTGACTCCAAATGGTTGCGGTTCATGTTTACCCAGATTTTGACCAATGCTGTCAACTATTCAGCCAGCAAAGCGGGTAAAAAAGTCATAATTACCGCCTATATGAAGGAAGAGCGAATCGTATTGGATATTCAGGATCAGGGGATCGGCATCTCAGCTGAAGATATTCATCGCGTGTTCAATCCTTACTTCACTGGAGAACGGGGGAGACAGTATCACGAATCTACGGGTATGGGACTGTATCTGGTCCGTGAGATCAGTTCACGTCTAGGTAATCAGATTGAATTGTTCTCCAAACCGGATGAAGGAACATTGGTCAGATTCAGCTGGATGAATCGGAAATAGTGGCGCTTTGCCCATGGGCGAGGTGCTTTTTTTATGGATATAGGATTTCTTCATAGAAGGGGAACATAACCTTAAACGCTGTGTAAGGAAAGTTTAAGGTAAATCGATAGCAGGGTTGTGGGAGGTCGTTTAGGATAAGGATATGAAAAACACAGATCGTTCAGTTGGAGGGGAAACACCTATGGAAATGTTGCAAGTTTCAGCACTTAACAAAGTGTATCAGGGCAAAGTGCAGACTCAAGCCCTTAGTGATATTCATCTGACCATCAAGCAGGGTGAATTTGTAGGAATTATGGGACCATCAGGCAGTGGGAAAACGACTTTGCTCAATATGGTTTCGACCATTGATGAGCCAAGCTCAGGCAAGGTGCTAATTAATGGCATGAATCCGTTTGATATGAAAAAGAGAGAACTCGCCATGTTCCGACGTCGGGAACTCGGGTTTGTATTTCAGGATTTCAATCTGCTCGATACCTTGACCGTTGCTGAAAATATAGTATTGCCATTAACGCTGGACAAGGTCAAGCTGAAGGAGATGGAGAGCAGACTCCATCGGATTACGGCTCAGCTTGGAATCGATCACATTCTGGATAAACGCGTCTATGAAATCTCGGGTGGACAACGGCAGCGTACAGCCATTGCCAGAGCCATGATTAATATGCCATCGATTGTACTTGCCGATGAACCGACAGGTGCGCTGGACTCCACGGCATCCCAAGCTGTAATGGAATCGCTGGACCAGATCAATCAAGAAGAGAAAACAACCATAATGCTGGTCACACATGATCCGCTTGCCGCAAGTTATTGCCATCGGATTGTATTTATCAAGGATGGCAAGCTCGCTGCCGAAGTGCATCGCGGAGATAACCGTCAGACGTTCTTCCAACGAATTATTGATACATTATCGTTCTGGGGAGGGAATTCGCATGAGCTTTCCTCAGTTCGCCTTTAACAACATTCGTCGGAACGGGCGAGCATACATCGCCTTTTTTCTAAGCAGTGTATTCATGGTCATGATCTTCTTCGCATATGCCATGTTCATCTATCATCCGTATGTTGAGAAATTACCGATTGGCAAAACCACGGCAGCGGGAATGCAGGTCGCTTCGGTCATCGTCTATGTGTTCGCGATCTTCTTCGTTATGTATTCCATTAGTGCATTTCTGAAATCACGGAATAAGGAATTCGGTATACTGACCATTTTGGGCGCGGAGCCGGGACAGATTCGAAGACTGGTCATTTTGGAGAATATGTTTATCGGATTTCTATCCATTATAGCCGGGATCGGAGGGGGCATGTTATTGTCCAAGCTGTTTCTGATGTTAACCACCCGATTTATCGGTATGGATGATTTGCCTTTTTATTTTCCTGTAAAAGCGATGTTGATAACGGTAATTGCCTTTTTATTATTGTTCTTTTGCATTTCACTGTTCACACTGTTCTTTATCGGGAATAAGCGGGCGCTTGAGCTGTTAACCGGAACGAGCAAGCCCAAAAAAGAACCCAAAGCTTCTTGGGTGTTCTCTATTCTTGGGCTGGCTTTCCTGGTTACGGGATTCATTGCTCTATACAGCAGTTTGTCGAGTAAAAGCATTCTGATCGCTGCTGTGACAGGCATTGCGGGAACATATTTCTTCTACTCGCAGCTCTCTGTGCTCACCATACGGCTGTTGAAGCGTAATCGGAAACGGGTATGGCATGGGACACGCTTGCTGTGGATTTCGGAGATGAGTTACAAAATAAAAGATAATGCACGTATGCTGTTTATGGTAACGGTGGTCATTGCGATTGCTTCCATGAGTGCAGTTGTCATTTTGTCGCTGGATCAGCAGAATCGACAAGTATTTAGAGACAATCATTTTCCAATTCGTTATAACGTGTACAGCGCATCGGAAGAGCCGAACATGGCTCCTGTCAACGAGGTACTTGATGCTGCCGGTCTTCCATACCAGGATGTTTATCTGGAATACTTTTGGACAAGTGCGGATGGAAATGGAATCAGTGTGATGTCTTTGAGTGATTTCAACCAGTTCAACGCAATCCAGAACAAACCGACTTATACTCTTGCACCCCATACCGGCATATTCATCGATTCCCGTAATATGGAGAAGCCTCGTCAACAGGAACGGTTCCATGCCTATGCCAAGGGCGATCAGTTAACGCTGGATACGTACTCAGAGCCTGCTAAGATCGATATTAGGTACACTGAAGTTGAACCGGAATTCAACGGACTTTTATATGCATCAGCCCTAGTTATTGTAAATGATGAAGAGTTTAATGCTCTTGCCGGACAAATGGACAAAGATGCAATTTCCGGTAAATACCTTTATCATATCCCTTCTTGGGGGGAAACCGTGCCCGATCGGCAATCATCTGAAGCAATGGTAAGCGATCGGCTGGAGGGCATGGATGAGATCATTAGAAATAGCTCTAATAATAAAGACTTTTCCGGCTTTTTCACGACGCGATATGCTGACTTTGAAGAATTCAGACAGACGACGGCGCTCTTTACCTTTCTGGGCATTTTCATCGGATTGATCTTCTCGATCTCCTCAGCCAGCTTTCTGTATTTCAGACTGCATACGGATCTTGAAGCAGATGGGAAAATGGTGCATTCTCTCTCGAAAATGGGTCTTAGCTTTCAAGAGATGAAACGATCATCGACGATCCAGATTGCGATTCTCTTTTTCTTCCCGATTCTGATCTCGATCATCGAAACCCTTGTTGTGGTTAAACCGTTCTTGAAGGAATTCGGTATCACGGAATATACGGTGCCTGTGTTAACCGTGTTTGGTGCGTTTCTGCTCGCGCAGACCTTCTATTTCTTCGTTATTCGTTCAAGATATATTTCTTCACTACGTAAAATGATGGTTTAGTGTTAGCGTTTTTTTATTGTTTTTCATTACACCGGTGATGTCCCTGTTTTTGTTCTGTATGCTCCGGTTAATGGAGTGATAGATCATATATGAACATGAGAGGGGTCATCCCGGATGTGGACTGCATTCATGTGGGGCGGCATCTCCGCCTCGGCTGTTGTTATTGGAGCACTTGCTGCGCTTTTTCTAAAAATTCCCAAACGAGTGATAGGCTGGATCATGGCTTTTGGTACAGGCACCCTGATTGGTGCGGCCGCATTTGAACTGATTGGAGACGCTCTGAATGATGGGGGGATTGTGCCGACAGCGATTGGATTTACTTCAGGGGCCGTCGTGTACACCGTGTTCGATTTGCTCATTTCCAGTAAAGGGGGAGCCGGTCGCAAGCGTTCGGCAAGCCCCGGGAAGGGAGATTCCAACCAGAGTGGACTTGGCATTTTTGCAGGGACGGTCATGGATGCCATTCCCGAATCGATTATGCTTGGAGCCAGTTTGCTCGCCGGAAATGGTGTTAGTGTGGTGCTGGTTGTATCTATTTTTGTCAGTAATATTCCTGAGGGTCTGTCCAGTACGGTTGGACTGCAACGCAATAAATACTCCCGCTCCAGGATTATTCTCTTGTGGTTAGGCGTACTGATCATCTCTGCACTCGCAGCCTTGGGAGGGTATCTGTTTCTGGAGCAGCTGCCTGATGAGATGGCCGCGGCTATCGGGGCATTTGCCGGAGGAGGCATCATTGCGATGATTTGCTCCACAATGATGCCTGAAGCGTTCGAAGAAGGAGGACCCGTCGTAGGTTTTATTGCTTCAATGGGACTGCTTGTATCCCTTTTGCTTGACATTTGATCGCGTGGGTTGGAATAGTGAATAGGAGTGCCTTCCGGATGAGGATCTGGAGTAAGGTGCTCCTTTTTACGTTGCATTTCCTTGTGCTAAGCACTGGAGTTACATATAATTTTAGGTAGAACAACTGGGAAATGTTGAGTGGTTGCTTTCAGCGATGGCCAGCATACAGGGGAAAGGCAGGGATTAAAATGAAACGTTTCGAAGATGAAGGGGCTTATAAATACAGCTTCTACGCTGTTCTTCGCCAAATATACCTTAGAAGACTGCTTCCCATACCATCCCTGCGTATATCAAGAACGCCAAGAACAGAGAGCTGGTTGTCCGCACGTTGACCAAACTTCAGCACACGACAGGATGAACCGGTAGAACAGGGGTCGCTAAGGAGGATGATCATGAAATTTCGTATAAAGGTTACTATATTTGCAGTAATTATAGGCACGTTACTCATTCCGGCTTATTTCATTTTACAGACGTATGGTGTGTTTCAAAAAGAGAAGGTACTCTCTGACTATGCTCTCGCTGTCGATGTGAATGGGAAATCCTATGAAGCCTGGCCGCTCATCAACAGTTACGCTGCCATGGATAAGGAGGAAGACAACAGGCAGTTATATTATCGTGTAGATATGAATCATATCCAATACCTTTTTCACATCGCTTATCAGGAGTTTGATATTAAACCCAGTGAAGACAATCCCTATCTGGCTGGGACGATCCGCTATCAATCCACGGAAAACGAATATGTAAAAACCGAGAAGCAATATACCAATGCCAAAGATTATACAACGGTGTTGAATTTTTATAATCAGGACAAAGAGGTGATTTATACGTATCCAAATACCGGAAAAGGGGATGGACAGCTGGTACAATCGATTATTCATCAGGGAATGAGTCGTTCCAGCAATGGGGGCAGTGAAGCTGCTCGTGATCCGTATATCAACGTTACGGCTTTGTTCCATGATAAGTTAGACATGGATGTGAAGCTGGATGTGGATGAAGAACATAAAGTCGTAACCATTCGAATGAATAAAGCGGGGGCGAGATGATGAATTTGTTAGGTGTACATAAAGGACCTACATATTTGGAAGGGTTGGTTCGGGGAATACCGGATGTTCAGACGCATGAAGTGGAATGGAAAGGCAAGTTGCAAACACGGGATGGACATGACAAGTTCCATATTTTTTATTATGGTGACTTAACCGAAGATGATCTGATAACCTGGCAGGATTCGACACCACTCATTGTATATGCGGAGCACACCGTAACAGGAGAACGCTACTTACTTATCGATTCAGCCAAACACGGTTATGATGCGATGTTGTGTGAGACATATCCGGAGGAAGACCTTAATAACAGGCCGCTACGCCCCTATTTGGACGTCGAAGGAGAAGATATTTTTGAAGTACAGCTCACGGCCTTTTATAACGTGCCGTGGGATGAGGAGTTCGGGGAAGATGTGGACGAAGACGGAACCTACGAATTGATTACGGGAGAGAGTATGGATTTTGAGCAGGTGAAACGTGATGGTTATGATGCATTTGCCATTAGCATTATAAACCGCAAGGGTGTAGTGACCGAAATTGTACAGGAAGAACTGGCTTAACCTGATTGAATTGCTGATCAATTGAATGAACTGTCGAGAATTGAATGAAACAATCGTTGGGAGATGTCGTGAATGTATATAGTATCTCATGCGTTAAAGCCCGTACCCGCTAAGGAACTGGATCATTTTGAAGAGCAGCATTCCATCGCGTTACCTGTGTCTTATCGCCAATGGCTGGAACAATACGGGGAAGGGACATACACAGGCTGGATGAATGTGCAGCGGCCGGATCAGGAGGTACTAAAACCTTTTGCTGAATATGATTTTTGGATGCACACGGAGGATACGCCAGTTACACAGGAGCAGCTTAAGGAGTGTATCAGTATCGGCAGTTCGGTGGATGGTGATTTCCTGGCGATTCATCCAGATGTGAAGGGACTGCTATGGCTCCCGCGTCATGATGAGTCTATAATCTTGTGGACGTGCTCAGAAGCTGACTTTGGAGAGACCCTGGACCGGATCTATTGCCGATATTACCATCAGGATAAACCGCTGGCCCCAGCGTATTTTGAACCCTGGAATGAGCTGCGAAACCATACGTTCTACCACTTGGTTAAAGTCGAGCGCGAAGACTCCATGAAAGAACTGGCTGAGTTGTGTAAGAGCAAATTCAAGTGGGATGCAGTGCTGGAAAATGAGTACACATGTAAGCTTTTTATGGTCTCTATGGGTGGGTATTTACGCTTTAATTATGCGAATGGCAGGGAAATTGCGTTTTTCTATGAAGAGATGCACGGGACGGACGGTGCAAAGGATCACGATCTGGATCAATTTTTGCTGGCACATCACTGTACAGTCGTCAATAGAGGTGGAGTGGAGGAATAAATATTGAGTTGGTTGAAAGAAGACATTGCAGAAACGTGGCGGAGTGAAGGCAAACGATACGCAAAGGATGTTAATGCATTTGTGCGCAGAGGCATGGCAGGAGAGCAAGTGGACGAATCGGAGCTGGAGGCGGATGCGCGAGTTCTGATTAGCACTGAAGTGTGGAATATGGTGAAGCAGGCCAATCTTCAAGGAGATTTGGAACGGCTTCGGCTTGAACTGCCTGCTGCAACGTGGCCATTGAACGAAAATTTTCAATCTTTCATGCAGGCCGTGAGGGTGGTAGGATATCTGAACGCGGAAACGATTGTATTCACAATTGGCACCTTCACGGAGAATGGCAGTGTATATACCGCTGATCAGCATGGTTGTTTGCCTTTCTCTCAGTATACCTTCGCAGGTTGTTCACCGGACAGTGCAGACTATGCGTTGGCCGGATCGGAAGATATTCGTATCATCAGACAGCCTGATCGCCATCTGGTAGGACAAGAGATTGCGGTATATCGCTGGGAAGATATCCAATCCAGTATTCAGCAGGCATTGCCGCGCATCGAATCCCTTGCTGACTGTGAACATCCAGAGCGCACACTTGAAGGACTCATTCCATTTAATGATGGGAAATCCGTTCTTATCTTCTCCACTTATGGAATCTATCTGCTAGATCAAGGCCAGCTATCCCTGCTGCACCCGGATCTTGCAGAGATTGAAGAATACGAGTTGGAAGATACCCAGATTGATATGGGGCATGCAGCGGTCTCACGCGACGGTCGCTGGATTGCCTACGGCAGCCAGGTGAGTAATCATATGATTCTGGATCGTGAACAGAATAAGACGTATTCCCTTTATCCCGAATCCAGTTATCCTCATCATGCGGTGTTCACCACCGATAGCTTGAAGGTATGGTTTAATGCATGTCACTTTTATAACGGGGCTACAATACAAGTTCAGTTGGAAACGATTGATGGCAATGAGAGTAAGGAAGACTGGCCTGTAATGGACGAGAATGCCCGTGTTTACGCTGCTGTGGCCATTGATGCAGGCATGATGCTTGGGGATGCATACGGATATTTATATTGTGTGAATAGTGACGGGCAGGAAGTGTGGAGACATTTTGTAGGCAGCACCATCTATTCCTTGGCGAGCTCTCCTGACCAGTCCAAGCTTGCAGTGGGTACGTTCGGGGGCATGCTGCATTTCCTTGACCTGCACTCCCAAGAAATGGACGAATATGGGATCGGTACAGGAACTATCCGTGAGCTTGAACGTTATGTGTTGTGGCGCGGAGAAGAACCTGTACGCTGGTAAACCCCGCAATAACTTGATCTTAGATGAATGGGAGGGATGCTTCATAACACCTGAGGCTAATGCAAAATGGAATGAAATGTTGAATGCGCTGAATGAGCTCCTGAATGAAAAGATCCAGGATGACGAAATTCGGCAGTTATACGAGGAATACCAGCATCGGGCGGGTGCTTCTGAACAGAGTCTAACCGCATTGGAAACGGAATATGGCGTCCGACTGCCGGAGGATTTCCGCGCCTTCTATCAGCGTAAGGACGGGAGTGGTTATGCATTTCATATTTTGTATCCGGGTGATGCGGAGGCAGAGGAGTGTAATCCGTTTTATCTGATGTCATTGAAGGAGATTCGGGAAACCAAACAATACTTCTGTGAAGTGGATGAGAAGTTGGACGAGTACTATTCCCCAGATGAGATCAGCAAACTGGACCCGGAGATTAAGCCCTACTTATTCCATAAAGAGTGGATTCCGTTTGCAACGATGGCGGGAGGCTCCCTTTATTTGATGCTTGATTTTGATCCAACAGAGAAAGGAACCTACGGGCAAGTCATTATGTATGTGCATGATCCGGACTTTGTTTATTATGTGTCTGAGACGTTTACAGACTTGCTGGAAGTGTCCAACCGTAATCTGAAGATCATGGATGAAATTGAGTATTGATGAAGGGGGGGAGGGGTTAAGCCTTCATCATGCGTGGGTTAAAAAGTTGAACAAGGAAAGGAGCTGCTGGTTGCAGCTCCTTTCCTGCAATTTTTAGCATTAAAAAATACGATGGCCGTGGAAACCTCCGCCAGGTCCACCTGGTCCACCAGGACCCCCGGGTCCTCCACCATGTGGACCGCCCGGATAGCCTCCTCCAGGGAATGGGCCGTGAGGACCGCCAGGGTAACCGCCATGCCATCCTGGGCCTCCGATGGGAAAGGGCAGCGGAAACGGAACGATGGGTGCATAGGGGTATGGATAAGGATATGGATAAGGATATGGATAAGGGTAGGGATAGGGTGGCGGTGGATAATAAGGGTAAGGATAACCCGCAGTTGGCGGGATAGGTACTGAACCAGGTCCGTAAGCCATGATGCATGCCTCCAGTGTTTAATTGATGATATCAGCCTATGCTGCGATGTAATGGAGTGACACAGAGGAATTAATAGAACGTGGTACGGGTGAAGGAGCACTAGGCACAAATGGGCTCACGCATAGAAGCCCAGAGCATAAGCTGGCGTATAGGTTATCACCTAAACCGAGAGCGAAGGGCAGGCGTTTTATTTTGGCAACCTCCTATATGGACTACACCTTACCTACCACCCAATTTACATTTGATGTGAACCAGAAACTTTTATTCAAAAAAGACGGAAATAACTATATTAACTTTCTCTCCATTCATCAATTAAACACTTTGGGTAACGTATCCTTGTTGGATATTTTTCTTAGCACCGGTAATGTGGTTGAACCCCATATTCATCAAAATGCATCCGAGCTGGTGTATTGCATCAGTGGTTCAGCTGTCGTTTCTCTCATCAATCCATTTACCAATGAGTTGTTAAACTTAACGATTACCCCAGGCCAAGTAGCAAATGTTCCGCAAGGCTGGTGGCACTATGAAATTGCAACGGTAGATCAGACGCATCTGCTGGCGATTTTTGATGCCCCTGTTCCTGAAGCCATTTTTGGTTCGGACATTTTGCGTCTTACACCTGCAAGCGTCCTGGCCCATACGTACTGTCTCGATGAAAACAAGGTGAAGGATACGCTTGCTCCCATTCAAAAAACAGTAATCATTGGGCCGCCTGTTGACTGTGCAACTCAAGTATCGCCGGCCACAAACAACATGCCACATCCGAATAGTCAGCCTAACGAACTGCCTTATGTGAATCGCCTTCCGTATTGGGGAACATGGGTAGATCCCCGTATTATTCACGAACCAGGCTGTCCGTATTATACAGAACCTCCTATGAATACGAATAATCAAGGGTAAGTGACAGATATAAGCATTTTATAAGTAAGGTCAATCCCAGTACATCTTCACGAACGAAAGTGTAGCAATTAGACAAAAAAGATGCGTTTGCATGAACGCATCTTTTTTGTCTGTTTGTGTTCAATTTATGAAGTGTAGTTTCTTCCCAAGCCCAGCTCAGTCAATAACTGACGATATGCAATCGAGGTACGGTCTGCGGGAATATGTGCTTCTGCATGCAAATCCAGCGGCAAATCCTCCGGTTTCTGTGATTCCACCATTTCACGGTCCTCCTCGAATACCTGCAAGTTAAACTTGATCGTATCTTCAATTGGAGCATCCTTGTCAAAGTTACGCGTAATCGGACAGAACAACCGTGTAAAGCGTGCAGAAATTGGTGAGGCGCAGTTCAGAATGTTCAGTTTGTCGTTATCCGGGAAGTGAACCGTAAGGGAGGCGGCGAATGGCGGAAATACGCGGAATTCACGCAGCCATTGAAAACCTTCGGGGGCTACATTATCCTGACCTTTACCATAATTGCTGACAGAACTCCAGTATTCGGCAAGCAGCTGATTGCCTTCACGTTTTACTTTGTATTGGGGCACTTCGGTGTTGTTCCGATCGCCAAACGTCTCTGTATGCACGTAGGCAAAATGGGATACATCCAGAAATCCCTCCATCTGACGTCCTGCCGAACCTGCGATATCAAAGTTCGGAGGCAGAATGTTGACATAATCCGGATCATCCCATCCTGGGAATGAAGGAATTTGCTCATCGTTTCCGGCGAGTGAAGTCCAGATCAGGCCATAACGTTCGACCGCAGGATAGACGATAAGTTTCAGTTTGGGAGAAATTTTGGAGCTGGGGTGTGCAGGCACGGCGGTGCATTTACCTTCACAGTTATAACGGAAACCATGATAGGGACAGACGATTTCCCCATTTTCTACCCAGCCCTTACTGAGCGGAGCACCACGGTGAAAACAAAGATCCTTGGCAACTACAACGTTGTTGTTGCTTCGATACAGAACCAATCTGACATCAAGCAATTGAGCGGCGAGTGGTTTATCTATCACTTCGTTTGCTTGAGCAATCGGATACCAATATTGAGATAAGACATGCCAGTCTTCAGCGGAGAACGTGCAGCCGCGGGGCAGTTCGGAAGTAAGTTGGGGATTGGAATTGGAAGTTATCATGGAAGTCACTCCTTGCTGGGATAATGAATCGTTCGTTATTCATGTCAGGAAAGTTTACTTTATAGTCGTATGTTACTACTCTTTTGTTTGGAGTATCAATATGTGTAATCGTTTTTTGTTTAAAATGACAAACAATACAGCGGACACCTAACATAAATACGGAATTATCTGATTATACATAACGTTTTGCGTAAACTATATCCATGTTGGGCAAGCTTCATTGAGTTTACTCATCTTACATAGTTGAGCATTATGCTGTTCTCAAATATCCTGAAAATTTTTTATAGAAAATGTCACAGATATGAGTCTTGATTTGTCTTAAGGTTGTAGACCAAAATACGGAGGCGAATGAGATGAATTTAAGAGTGAATTATAGAGTGGTTAATTCGGGTGCTTTCAAAGCAATGATGGCACTGGAGCAGCATGTTTCGGGTCAGTTTGAAGATAATAAAGTGTTATATGAGCTGTTGAAAATCCGTGTGTCGCAAATCAATGGCTGTGCGTTTTGTCTCGATATGCATGCCAAAGATCTGATGAAGCTGGGAGATTATGCCGATCACATTTTGCTGCTAAGCGTGTGGCGCGAGGTACCTTTGTTTACGGAAAAAGAACGTGTTATGCTGGAGCTGGCTGAAGCCGTAACGCTTGTTTCGGAACAAGGCGTACCACTTGAATTGTTTGAAAAAGTGAAGGAACATTTCAGTGATGCTGAACTGGTGGATCTGATCATGGCGATCAACACCATTAATAGCTGGAACCGGATCGCAATTACAACAGGGATGTATCCTGGTTGCTTTAATTAAGTAAAGTTACGACCATCTGCCAGAGGAGGCCATTCTCATGAAATTGGATTCCCTCATCAATGAGCCAGAAGTGTCTTCTCTGGAAGTTGGTGAATTGTATATTCGTTATAAAGCCTACGCCTTTTCCATTGCTTACCGCATGCTCGGTAGTGTGGTGGAGGCTGAAGATATGGTGCAGGACTGCTTTGCAGAGCTTCAGAGCAAGTCTCTTGATAATATCCGTAATCCCAAGTCCTATATTGCTAAACTAGTCGTAAACCGAAGTCTGAATCTGCTGAACTCTGCCCGCAATCAAAGGGAAAGTTATGTTGGAGAATGGCTTCCTGAGCCGATGAGTGACAGTGGAATAGGGAACATTCCGGAAGAAACCATGCAGCAGAAAGAGATGATTTCCTATGCTTATCTGGTTATGCTGGAGCAGCTTTCTCCGATAGAGCGTGCTGTTTTTGTACTTCGTGAGGCGTTCCAGTATGAGTATGCGGAAATAGCAGATTGGCTTGGAAAATCGGAAAGCAATTGCCGTCAAATTTTTAGCCGGGCCAGACGTAAGCTTCCCGATCATCTTCCCCCGCTGGAACATCGTTCTGCTGATTATGCTGCCAAAGAAAAACTTCTCTCCCGTTTCACAACGGCTTTTCTGAGTTATGATGTCAACGCCATGCTGGAGCTGCTGGCCGAGCAGCCTGTATTTACGGCAGATGGCGGTGGACGTGTGCATACGGTCATGAGAACGATGAAAGTTCGTAAAGGTGTACTCGCCTTGTTGACCTCTCGCCGGGTGTTTACCCGATTGCGAGAACGAGATTGGGTGCCCACATTTATCAATGGAGAACCTCACCTTGCATTACTGGATAACGGTCAGTTGTCCGAAGTTCTGTGTCTCAAGCTGGACTCTCTAGGAGAGCGGATTGAGGGATTCTATCTCGTTGTGAATCCGGACAAACTAACATCGGTATCGACATAATACATTCTTGGAATGGAACAAGAAGCGCGGAATGCATGCTAAAGCGGCACATCCTTTAGAGAGGAGTGCTGCTTTTTTCACTTCTGGATCGAAGCCGTAGCAGCACAAAGAACAGCATCTTACAACCTTGGAGGTTGAAGATGTTGTTCTTTGTTATTCGAGCTTATTTTAAATTAATGAAGAGGTGGCATGTTGTTATTTGGCATTTGAGGTGCACCGTTTGCCGGGACATATGCTTGAAGCATCTGTGTGGTATCATTTGCATTCAGTTGAGGCACTTGATAATAAGCATGTTGATTTTGATACATGAAAATTTCGTAAGCCATCTCGATAAATTGTTGTACCTGCGAAGCGATAACTCGGCGTACGGTCCCATTCGAAATTTCAGGAGCAGACATGGCCAGCAGAGAGGCATGTGACTTGATCAATCCCAGCATATGACCACTGATGCCTGCATCTTTGACGTCGGCGAGTGATTGATTCGGCTTTTTCGGTGCAGATGGCTTGAGGCCATATACGGGCGGAACGATGTTTGGAATCATGTAGGTTGCCGTCTCCTCATGCGGTTTCTGTCCAGTTGAGAAACATTCTGCCGTCAGATTGTACTGGGACAGCATGAAATTGTACTGACGATCAAGAAGTTGAAGCAGTTCAGTGTCCTGTACAAACGTTCTGAAAATCATGTATTGATCCAGCACGTTGATGGCCCCTGACAGAATTTCGTGCATATCGAACATTTCATGTCCGCCATGGTTCATTTGAGGTGTGAAGCCTGGATTTGCGTTGTTTGCAGGTTGCATTCGGTTTGAAGGCTGCATTGAATTTGAATTCATGGTAAATTTGATTCTCCTTTGGGAAGTGGTATGATCCTAGTATGGTCTTCAACAGTAAATTTATGTAATGTGTTTTGGTTTTAAGCAAAAATAGAGACAGGTACGGTGGTGGTTGGATGGAAACGGACTGGAATGTTCCAAAAGCGTTATTCGTTAAGCATTATGGGAGCGCTGTACAGATGCATCGGGGTGGTGTTTATGCACAATATAAACAATGGGATGTGCCTCAAGAGCTGGAGCAGACATGGATGGAAGAAAGAATAGGTCAGTTAACCTCTGCATTATCTATTATGAACTGGGACGCGGTTGATGAGCTTACGTCGATTGCCAAATATCATGCTAATCCGCTGATCATCGCTGCAATCACAGCATTTGCTTCAAGACAACTGACGAGTGCAGACAGTATGGTTCGTCTGGTGTATGCGGAACGTTTGATTGAGTTAATCAAGCGATATGAATCGATTATTCCGGTGGATGAGCTGCGTGAAGCCTATCATTTGACGATGAACTTGTTGGAGGATGTAGTAACCAAACCGTTGGTGCTTGATCCAGGACATGAACTACAGCAATATGGTTTAAAGGATAAGCGTGGGTTGAATTTGCGTGTGGAAAAGAACAGGGAAGAGATTATCCGATATTTTCGGAACTGAATGTATTTCATTGAATCAAGTGAGGTAAATATTATTGAGAAAACTGAATTATATCAAAATATTGATTTTCCTTAGTATGGTCACGGTGGTGACCCTCGGTTTGTATTATGCAGCTGCGGATTGGTTGGATCAGCGCTATTTTCGCTTCCTGATCTGGAACCTGTTTTTGGGCTGGATTCCTTTTGTATTCTCCTATGTGGCCTATGGCTTCAGCCATGCCAAATGGAAAGGGGCGTCATGGCTTGCCGTAGCAAGCGGTCTGCTCTGGCTATTGTTCTTCCCGAACTCATCCTACATTGTAACGGATCTCGTTCACCTGACGGCACGCAGTTCCCGTTATTATGGCGGAGGGGATGGATTGGACTACAAGTACTGGTATGACTTAATCGTGGTCTTGATGTTCGTCTGGACGGGCTTGTTGCTCGGATTCCTGTCGATGTATCAGCTTCAGGAAGTGATTCATCACAAAATGGGACGATGGGTTTCGTGGATTTTTGTGCTGGTAGGGTGTGCTCTGGGTAGTTATGGTGTCCTGCTGGGACGTGTGTATCGACTGAACAGCTGGGATGCGTTAACCAATCGTGAAACGCTGGTCGAAATTATGCATGAGAGTGTAAGTCGGCCGTCACTCGCTTTCTGTATGTTCTTTGGCACGTTTATTCTAACGATCTATGCAACGCTATATTATCTAATCAATACGAAATCTCCACATGCAAGGAAGACGGAGGTTGGAAGTTCAGAGGCGGATCTGAAAGGCTTGCGATAAACAATAACCCTCAACTCATCGGGAAAACTCCCTAACGGTTGGGGGTTATTTATGCCCATTAAGCGAAAATGAAGAATGTTACAGGCATTCTAACAGTTCAGGAGCAATTCTTTTGGGGAACACATCCAGTGGGGGTTTTTCCTTCTTTCGTTTGTCATTGGTGAGCACTGCAACGAGTTCCAGAGCCGGGACGATATATACAAATTGACCTCCAAATCCACGGGCGTAGTAATAGTGGAGTATGGAAGTGGGTTTTTCCCTAATCCCAGCCTCAGCTTCAGAAGTTTCGCGGGTATAGGCATCCACCCACCAATGCCAAGCATAGCTGCCATGATTGGGTGGGGTAACCGTAATGGCTGGCTTTGTAGAGCGGCTAACAAGATCGTTCGATATCAGCGACTGGTCGTTCCACACGCCTTGCTGCAAAAACAGCTGACCGAATTTTAACAAATCCCTCGGCAGCATCTTTAATCCGAACCCACCAGTATGTACACCCTGTGGGTCACTTTCCCATTCATACTCTTGAATCCCCAACGGGCCAAATAGATAACGTTCCGCGAACTCGGCTACGGACATCCCTGTACTTTGCATGAGGATGGCAGACAAGATCTGTGAAACCCCGGAATTGTATTCCATATATGTACCTGGCACATGACTTAAGCTTTGCTCCAAAGCAAAATTCACCCAGTGATCCGTACGCGTCATGCGCGGAAATGAATTCTGTCCACCAAACTCGTCCCAGTTGAACCCAGCTGTCATGGTTAATAACTGCTCTAACGTAATTTCCGGTTTACGTGGGTCAGGATCTGACCCCAGCTGTGGGAAAAAGGTGGAGATTGGAGTAGACGCTTCGGGCAGCCAGCCGTGATCCATCGCAATACAAATGAGCGCGGACAGCACACTTTTAGTACAGGAATTCACTTTGGCAATATGAGTTGCTGCTTCTTGATTACGGTAGTGCTCGTATATGATTTCGCCACGTACGCTAACAAGACAACTGCGCAGATCCAGCGGCGGGATGGTTTGCTGTAACATGGATGGTATGGATGAAGGGTTCATAGTGTCCTTTCTTAATTGGGACATATCCCATAAATTGAGTGTCGTTAGAAAAAGGTTTGAGCCATTATTTTATCACACGATTTAATAAGTTCTCAATTTATAACCTCAGACTCCGGCATTAGTTAAAACTGGACCACAGACTGATTCAGATGTTCATGTTTATTGATACACTCGGTGCAGCATATAAATGGGGGTATTTTACAGCAAAAAGGGATGTTAACTTTGGTACAGAAGGTTCGGCATACCGATAAAAGAAATTACATATAGTGTCCTGATTAATCCAAAGTAGTGTTCCATGCAAAGGAGCTAATGGTTGTTCATGCTATTACGTATGTTAAGAAATGAGCTTATGAGGAAAAAAGGAATCAACATTGCTTTATTTGTTTTTATTTTGCTGGCAGCTTTGCTTATGTCTTCAGGTACACGCATGATTATGGAGCTAACAAGTTCAATCCACTATTTATTTACGAAATCCGAGACCCCTCATGTTGTGCAGATGCACGCGGGTGAACTGGATGAAACGAAGGTGAATAAGTGGGCACAGGCCAATGAAATGGTAGAGAAACACCAGATTGTAGAAATGATTAACATAGACGGTTCTCATTTATTTTTTGGAGCGGAAGCCGAGAAAAACAGCATTATGGATATTGATTTTGTCGTACAAAATCAGAATTTTGATTTTCTGCTGAATTTGGATAATGAGATTGTGCAGGTGAATGATGGAGAAATTGCGGTTCCTGTTTATTACTTGCAGCAGAAGAAGCTGAAGATTGGTGACAGCATTAACATCAAAGACAATTCTTTCATCAGAACCTACAAGATCGTGGATTTTGTACGTGATGCTCAAATGAATCCATCCATTATTCACTCCAAACGTTTTGTCATCAGTCAGGGTGAATTTCAGTCCTTAAAACAAAATACGGGCGAGACGGAGTATCTGATTGAATTCCTACTTAAAGATCCTCAGATGATCAGTGACTTTACTCAAGCCTATCAAAATACGAATTTGCCGAATGCAGGTCCTGTGGTTAACTATAGTCTGTTCCAATTGTTGAATGCGTTAACCGACGGGGTTGTGGCAGCTGTAGTCATACTTGTCAGTTTAATTTTAATAGTGATCGCTGTACTATGTATCCGTTTCACCATGCTCGCCACCATTGAAGAGGATTACCGAGAGATTAGCATCATGAAAGCTATTGGCATATCCGAGCGTGATATTAAGAAACTCTATTTGAGCAAATATGTTGTTATGGCAGGTTTGGGCTCTATTACAGGCTATTTTACCTCTCTATTGGTGAACCGTTTGCTGATGTCCAATATGATGCTGTACATAGGAACAGCCCCCAAAACATGGTTGCACTACGTCATCACATTATTTGCAGCCGTCATCATTTTCGCCATCGTTGTATTTTTCTGCAACCGTGTGCTTCGACGTTTTAATCATATTTCAGCTGTTGAGGCATTGCGTTCGGGCAGTCTCGGCGAAACCAGAATAAGTCCAAACAGGCTCAGCCTATCCAAAAATCGATGGTTATCGGTTCCGGTTTTCCTGGGTATAAAAGACATCATTCAGCGGTTGAACATGTTCCGTTTGCTATTGTTTGTTTTTATTATAAGTTCATTTATTATGATCGTACCTGTTAATTTCCTCAATACGTTACAAGCCCCAAGCTTCATCTCATACATGGGTGTTGGTCAAAGCGATATACGTATTGATCTGAGGCACTCCGAAGATATCGAACAGCGTTACTCCGAATTAATTGATTATATTCAAAAGGATACAAACGTACTTAAATACTCAGCATTTGTCACAAGCCAATTTAAAGTGTTGAACAGTGAAGGTGGCTATGATCATTTAAGCGTGGAGACTGGAGATTTCAATGTGTTTCCTTTATCTTACGTGAAGGGTGGGGCCCCAAAAAATGAAAATGAAATTGCCTTGTCTGATGCGAACAGTAATGAAATGAAAAAGAAGACGGGAGATACCTTAATACTGTTAGTAAATGGAAAGAAAAAAACAATGACTGTCAGTGGTGTATATCAGGATGTGACCAATGGCGGAAAAACTGCAAAAGCACGCTTACCTTATAACCAAGATCGTGTACTCTGGTATGTCTTGAGTCTGGATTTGAAAGATGATGGAAGTAAAATTTCGGATAAAATTGCGGAGTATGCACAGACATTTGCACCGGCAAAGGTGACAGATTTACAAGGCTATTTATATCAAACGCTTGGAGGGACGATTCATCAGCTGAAGCTGGTTACGGTGTTGGCGCTAGTTGTAGCATTATTGGTCACGATCCTGATTACATCGTTATTCCTGAAGATGCTTGTTGCAAAGGATAACGGTGATATTGCGATATTAAAAAGTTTGGGATTTTCAATTTCCTCAATCCAATTCAAATATGTAACGATGTCCCTTATTGTTTTGGGTGTTGGGGCTCTTATAGGAACTGTACTATCGAATACGGCAGGTCAATTAATGATTAGTGTAATAATGGCTTATTTTGGAGCATCCCATATTGTGTTTGTCATTGATCCGCTGAAGTCATATGTACTTTGTCCGCTGCTGCTGGCAGCTACGATTATCTGTACAGCTATAATCAGTATTCAATCCATTAAAGAATCCAGCATTTCCAAAATGATTGCCGAATAGGGAGGGTGACCTTGACTACGATATTGGAAGCCAAAAACGTGAATAAATCGTACAGTACTGGTGAGTGTGAGAAGCATCCTATTTTGAAAGATATTACTTTTCAATTGAAGAAGGGCGAATTTGTTTCCATTATGGGTCCGTCGGGCTCGGGAAAATCAACTTTGCTTTACAACGTCAGCTGCATGGATCAGATTAGCAGCGGGAGTGTTTATTTTGCTGGCAAAGAGATTTCTGCTTTTTCAGAGAAAGAATTGGCGCAACTTCGCTTGAACAAGATGGGATTTATATTTCAGAACATGCATCTGTTAAAAAGCCTGAATCTGCTCGACAACATCATTCTGTCTGCCTATCTGGCGAAAAAAAGCAGCAGGGATTCCATTCATACACGAGCTCTCAATCTGATGAAAAAAATGGGCATCGAGGAACTCGCCAACCACAATATCACTCAGGCATCGGGCGGACAATTGCAACGAATTGGTATATGCAGGGCGCTGATCAATCAGCCGGATATTTTGTTTGGAGACGAACCCACGGGGGCATTGAATTCACGTTCAACCAACGAAATCATGGATATTCTTGGAGACATTAATGCTTCTGGAACAACCCTATTGATCGTCACCCATGATGTTAAGGTTGCAGCACGATCTGAACGGGTTTTATTCATGATAGACGGCAAACTGGTGGCAGATCGTAACCTTGGCAAGTATAACAAGCAGCATGATCTTAAAACGAGAGAGAATATGTTAGGCAAATGGCTTACGGATCAAGGGTTCTAACACGGTTAATTGGAGAGGGGTTATCCAATGAAACAGATGGGACACAGGTCATTTGGTACATTTTTGATAGTATGGTTCGGGCAGCTCATATCTACAATGGGTATCGGAATGACGGCATTCTCCCTTGGTGTGTATGCATTTGAGAAAACCCATACGGCGACAGCTGTGGCGCTGATTACCCTGTTTGCCTTTCTGCCTAATATCTTGTTGCGTCCTATAGGTGGAGTCCTTGCAGATCGTTTTGACCGGCGCACGATGATGGTCTTAGGTGATCTTGGTTCTGCGTCTGGTTTAGTTTTTATCTTGACCATGATCCTGACGGGGAAGATTGAACTGTGGCATCTCTATGCTGGTGTTGCTTTTAGTTCCGTGTTCTCGGCCGTTCAAAGTCCAGCCTACAAGGCTTCAGCCACCGATTTGCTCGATAAAGATCAATATTCAAAGGGCAGCGGCCTGGTGCAGCTTGCAGAATCATCCAAGTTTCTATTTTCGCCCATTATAGCCGGCATTCTGCTCAGTATAACAACGATTGAAGTCATTCTGGTCATTAATATGTTGACGTATCTGGTTGCGATCCTGGCAGTGCTTGTTATACGGAAAAGTCTTAAAGCGGAGCGAACCGATGATGAGAGGAAACCTTGGCTGACTGAGCTTCACGAAGGCTGGATTGAAGTCACGACGAATAAAGGCGTGCTTCTGCTTGTTATCATTATTTCGATTATCACGTTCTATCTGGGATTCCTAGAAACGCTCATAGGTCCTATGATCCTATCCTTCTCTGAATCAAGAACGCTTGGAACATTTCAATCGGTGAGCGCAATTGGCATGTTGATCAGCAGTCTGTGCATTGGCATGTTCACCCTAAGTAAAAAATATTCAAAAATACTTGTTTGGGGTCTGATCATGTCCGGATTGTCCTTCTCCCTTTTGGGATTTACAACAAATATATATTTCATTATCCTTGCAGGCTTCCTGTTTCTGTCCTCCCTGCCCTTTGTCAATATGAGTGCAGATGTATTGGTGCGTAATAACATATCCAACGAGAAGCAAGGCAGGGTGTGGGGCATCATCGGCATTTTATCGCAATTGGGCTTTATCGTTTCCTACAGTATCGCAGGATTTTTGGCAGACTATGTCTTTAACCCATTGTTGGATGAAGGTGGAGCGCTGGCCTTGACCGTAGGATCATTCATCGGCGTTGGTCCGGGAAGGGGCATTGGGTTCTTGTTTATCATTGCAGGCGTGTTTGTTGTCGTTATTGCAGCCATCACTTCCCAACTTAAATCCATTAAGGGGTTGGAGAAGGGCATTGATATTGTGCCACAGACCCAACAGGATTAGCGAATAAATGAGTGAATTGAATTGATGGAGTTTAAAAAGTAGATGATAGCCCCGGAACTTTATGTTTCGGGGGTGGTTTGAGCTTTAGGACAAGAACCTGATTTTGGTAGAGGCTTTGTACAAATGAAAAGGTTAGCAGGTATACTATGAATAATGAGCATTACAGGACGTATAGTCGTGTAGATATTTAACCGGAGGGAGGTTACACCTTCGTTCAAAATCGGAAATCAAGGAACGTTTGAAACGTTGCCTGATCAAGCCATGGCGATTTATAAGGGAGACGTTACTGGTGTAGAAGAATTCATTAAACAGGGTATGGAGCTTACATTCAAGAAAAGGATGGGGAACGAGCATACACGATTGCCATCAGTCAGAAAAATGAAGAAATGGCAGAGTATTTGAAAGCCCATGAGCCCCAAGACTTTCACAATCTGGGCAATAAATTACATGCCTTGAAACCTTACAAGCTGCCTAATGAATTAATCCGTTTTCTAACGGAAGGTCTGCGCAGAATCGACTTGCCGGGCAATCCGTGCGGCGTGGGATACATCGAATTCTTCCATCTGATCGATACGGTGGAAATGAAGCTGGGCAGACAGAAACTGCTGCGCATATCCTCTGACGTGGATCAATACTCCCATATCCTGATCGTCTGGAATCCAAGCAAAAAAATGATTGACTACGTAGACATTGAACATCAGGAGCATGGAACGATCTCCACGTTCGAAGCGTTCATGGGCGATCCCGCATCATATATGGAAAATCTCCTAAATTAACTGGAGGGCCTCCGCCATCACAAGAACCTCTTGTATATTGTCGATATACAGGAGGTTCTTTAATGTCTCTACCATTCATGTATAGGAAAAATATCTCATGAAATATGAACTATACTAGTGCGAAAGGAGGTTATAAATGGTAAAATAGCAATGCCCAAACATGAAAAACATTTTTGTTGAAAGATTAGCAGGTAAGTAAGCTATGAAATGATTTAATTTTAGATTGTTAGCAAGCGATTGTTATACGATTTTACAATGAAATTATAGTATTCTACTACTGGAGTGAGGAAGAGAAATGGCCATTATTGACGTAATCAAGTATGACGGTTCACCTGATGTATTTGCTTGGAAGCACCCTGAGAGTGAATTGGGAACATGGACCCAGTTGATCGTGAATCAATCCCAACAGGCGATCCTCTTTAAGGATGGAAGGGCGCTTGATATGTTTGGGCCAGGAAGACATACGCTAAGTACGGCGAATATCCCGATCTTAAACCGCCTCGTTAACCTTCCGTTCGGAGGTAAATCACCTTTTGCAGCAGAAGTGTGGTACGTCAATCAAGTAAGCGCATTAGATGTGAAATGGGGAACAGCAAATCCAATTCAGATACAGGACCCAAAATATAATATTATCGTTCCAGTGAGAGCATTTGGGCAGATGGGTATAAAAATAGCGGACTCTCGCAAATTTCTTATCAAACTAGTGGGAACGCTGCCTGAATTTAACCAGGTTAATATGGTCAATTATTTTCGTGGGCTAATTATTATGAACATTAACTCCATGCTGTCCTCCTATCTAATACATAGAAAAGTAAGTGTACTGGAAATCAATGCTTATATCGCCGAAATTTCACGGCATTTTGCTGATACGATCACATCTGCTTTTGAAGAGTTTGGTATTGAGTTAGTCAACCTGTATATCCATAATGTCAATCTGCCTGAAGAGGACCCTTCGGTCATTCGATTGAGAGAAGCGTTGGCACGCAAGGCCGAAATGGATATTATCGGGTACACTTATCAACAGGAGCGTTCATTCGATACGCTTGAAGGTGCAGCCAAAAATGAAGGAAGCATGCAATCGGATATTATGGGTGCTGGGCTTGGAATGGGGATGGGGGTTGGACTGGGAGGATCGTTCAGCAGCGAGATGTCCCAGATGTCCAAAGTGATGGCTACTACGGAAACGCCTGCTATACGTATATGCAAGCATTGCAGTCATCCGAACCAGGAGCATAGTTCGTTTTGCAGCAAATGTGGCAATTCACTTGCCGAAAAATCAGCAACCACCGGTTGTAACAACTGTGGACATGCCTTGCAGAAAGGGACCAAATTTTGTCCCAATTGTGGTGACAAATATCATGCATGCCCATCCTGTGGGGCGGATAATGCGGAGAATGCTTTGGCTTGTATTCAGTGTCACGAACCGATGCCTAGCCCATGCCCCAAGTGCAATCATATGAATTCGGGTCAAACTAAATTTTGCGGCAATTGCGGCTCCAGTCTGTCCTTGAAATGCAGCCAATGTCAACATGAAGTGAAGCCCGGTCAGAAGTTCTGTCTGGATTGCGGAAACAATCTGCAAGATGGAGGGCAGGCATAGGATGGTTAAACGGAGCAATCTTCTCATTTTAAATGTTATTTATCTGATTTGTATGCTGTTATCCTCAGTCGTTTCTTTTACGGTCTTTAGTCATGCCATTGTAACGTTTTCTTTCTGGATGAATCTTGTGGCTTCTTATGTCGCGATTACGGCGATTTGGATTTATGTAAGGCATGTCATGCTACATATGGATCGCTTTAAACGATTTGTCCCTGGTTACACAGCTATAGGTATCGTGTTGGTGATTTATCTGATTTGTGTGATGATCTACTCCCTGTTCACAGGATCAGCAGTTCATGGTCTCCGCTGGTTCGTTTTGTTACACACGGTAACCCTAGCGCTGGCAGTAATTCTATGTGGAATTATATTGATCTATATCCGGAGTGCAAGTCATCATCAAGCAGATGAACAAATGAAAACGGCTAACTTGAGATCCATCGAAAATGCTTTGCAACAGTTGCTCCATACGATGGAGGATCATTCCATCCTGACTATGGAGGAGGACAGAAAGGCGGTTCAATCATTAGTTGAACTGGTAAAGTATAGCGACCCAATCACTCCTGTTTCACTTGAGTACAGTGACCTTCAGATACTAAACGATATTGAATTGTTGAACGGTGAAATTGCTACACAGTATGCGGCAGAAGGATTGGTAAATAGTGAACGTCTCACTTCGCAACTGTCCAGGTTAAAGTCCCGTTTGAAAGAGCGGAATCAACAGATCATGACAAGCAAATCATAAATTCATAGGAGGAAAAGCTGTGAAGAGATTTTTTGGAATTATATTCATTATACTTTCATCTCTGACAATCTTGTTATCTTTAATAATAATTCCCCAGGGAACCGATATGGCTATTATCAGTACGATTATTCTTTTTATACCTGGAGTAATCGTACTTGTTACAGGAATTAAAATGTGTAGACGACCTAAATTCCATCCCAAGGCTGATCATTATCAATATCATTACGACAGTGACAAGGAGTATGATGAAGAAGGGTATTATGAGGATGAATACCACGATCATGAATACGAGCAACCGCAAGAACCTGTATCTGTGAATTGTTCCGGGTGTGGAGCCAAGGTAAAGGTATATCCGAATTTGTCTGCGGACTGTGAGTATTGTGGAACAACGATGAGACTCTCCTAGCCTTACATAATAGACACCATGACTAATTTTGCTGATACGAGTTGTAACATCAGTTTTGCTCTATTTGTTATTTGGGGGAATGAAGATGAGAGCGTTTTTTGGACTCTTTTTTATGTTCTTTTCAATTGCTATGCCGATCAGACTTCTTATGGAAGAGAATCTCATCGAAAGATTGGATATGGTCGTTGATGTTGTCCGGGATGTGGGGCCAAGACGAAGGTATATCGGAAGCTATATACGGATTGTGAGTATTGTGGAACAACTGTTGAAGCATCGTAAAATGATTCAGAATGGATACGAAAAATATAAAAGTCTGATTCCTACATGGAGTCAGTCTTTTTCTTTTAGCCCGTTTTGCGGATAAAAGTAAGAGAAAAAATCTCTTGTCTCATTCACCCTGAATCTAAAAATCTCTCGGACGTTCAAACACCTCCCCCAGCTCCTTGCGATTAACCTTTATAGCAGTTGTCTGGTCCATTCCTGGTTGTGATTCCAGTTGATCCAACAATCCAACAAGGGCGTTATAAATTTCTTCACGTTCGATTGTTTCAATAAAGTTAGCTTTGGCGTCCAACTGATTAAACGTCTCCGGTGTACTTCTCTACTAATGACATCAGTTGTTTCTATATAACGCCCGAATCGCTCATATTTTGACTTAATCTTCGAATTTTATTGAGGTGTTGTTTGTAAGTTTGAGCTGCTTTTTTACTTTCCATCCTCATATGCGTCAATACGAAGGCCAGAATACAGGTTTCCTGTGAAATTCAGATTTTTCATCTTGGTATTCAAATTGAGAAGTTCCAATTCGCTGACATCGATGACGAGTTTGGTCAAATGACTCTTACTGAGGTCCAGCGACTTTTAACCGTGGTTCGTGATATGGAGTTCATTGATAATCGGCTCCTAGGAATGGTATCAGTGATTCCGAATATCCGTCTATTTGAATATCTGTCAAACACGGCAGTTTGGCTAGTTCTGTCACATCTTCTTCAGACTGTGGCCTGAAATTGTTGATTTCCTGTCCAGTCCAATTGCAGGATTGCGGCAAGCTGGCGTGGCCCCTTACTCCCGGTTTCTTTCAGGCCAGTTACCTGGCAGGCGGCATATTGTTGTAAATTTTCGATGTATACACAGTAAATGTCTCCGATCGTTGGGACCATGATGTGCTCCTTTCGTTCTGCATGAATCAATGCTAAGCTTCTTGTGAACTAGGGATTTTGCAAAAATGATAATAAAAGAATGATATCAAAGGCGTCTAATCACATCCATTTTGGATAGAGCCGTAATTGAATCCATAGAAATCTAAATATCTAAGGGAGGTTATTTATGATTACAGGTATTAGCCGAAGTAAAACACTGGGTGAATTTTTGAAATCTCGGAGGAGCCGGATTCAGCCAGATCAAGCTGGAATCAGCGGATCGTATGGACAGCGCAGAACGCCGGGATTAAGACGTGAAGAAGTTGCTGTACTAGCAGGTGTCAGTGCAACTTACTACACTTGGCTTGAGCAGGGGAGAGAGGTTAACGCGTCTCGCGAGGTGATGGAAAGTATTGCGCGTGCGCTCCAGTTAAGCGAGGAAGAGAAGGACCACCTATTTCGTTTATGGGACCCCAATGCAGAGCGTGAATTTCCTGCCTCCTATTCACATCTCGAAGAGGGATGGCAGAGCATCATTAGTCAACTTGCATACCCTTCTTTTATTACGAATGAAAGGTCTGAAGTACTTGCATGGAATGAGGCAGCGAATGAAAAACTGTTCGCCTTTTCCTCGATGAACGTGAACGACCGTGTCATGATGCGAATGTTATTTCTGGATGCAACGCTTCGAGAACGTATGCATAATTGGGATGAATTTGCACGGCATTCGGTAGCGGTGTTTCGTACGTATTATGACAAGTATCCGGGTGAACCTGAGTTTTCCAAAATAGTTCAACAGTTGAACGAGGACAGCACGGATTTTCATAGCATTTGGAGCCTGCACCAAATAAAACAGAAAAAAGTCAACCGAATCTATCTCGAAACTACGGATCGGGCGGATGGCATTGCCTATGCCTATGATATCTTTTCCATGAGCAATCTGAATGAACAGTCAGGTATTCATTGTTGTGTGTACATACCCGTTGTGGAGTGACAGTAACGATCAGGGTGGTAATTCTAGTACTAGCATAAACAGACTGTGGTTGGGCCTCCGTTCTTGAAATAGAATGAGTACAAGTTCAATATCTTTCTATTTAATAACGAAAAGAGGGAACGGCATGATTAAGACAAGAACGTTGGGAAGCGATCATTTGCAAGTATCCGGGCTTGGGCTGGGTGTAATGATGATGCCAGACAACCAAGATTCGGTGCATACAATTCATGGTGCGTTGGATGCAGGCATAACGATGTTCGATACAGCCGATTTGTACGGTGAATATGAAAAGCAGCAGTTTGGAGGTAACGAGAAATTGCTTGGGCGTGCGCTTAAAGGGCGAAGAGCCGATGCTATTGTAGCGACCAAGTTTGGTATAACACATACCCAGGGTCCCAAGGGAGATCCGGCGTATATTAAAAAATCAGTGGATGCCAGTCTGTACAACCTGGGTATGGATTATATCGATCTCTATTATCAGCATCGTCCTGATCCCAATACTCCAATTGAGGAAACGGTGGGAACACTTGCCGATCTGGTTCAACAGGGGAAGATCAGATATATAGGTCTGTCTGAGGCGCCTGCAGAGACGATTCGTCGTGCGAATGCCGTTCATCCAATCACAGCGCTCCAAACGGAGTATTCATTGTGGAGTCGTGAGCTCGAAGATGAGATTTTGCCACTGCTCAGCGAGTTGAACATTGGGCTTGTCCCTTACAGTCCGTTAGGGCGTGGCTTCCTGACAGGCCAGATCCAAACGATAGACGACCTGCCGGAGGACGATTATCGTCGTCATTATCCACGTTTCCAGGGTGAGAATTTCCAGAAAAATCTGGAGGTCGTGCGCCTGATCCAGGAGCTGGCTTTGCAAAAAGGGTGCACTGCCTCTCAACTTGCACTCGCCTGGTTACTTGAAAAAGGAGAACATATCGTTCCGATTCCTGGTACTCGTAGTTTGGAGAGAGTTCACGAGAATCTTGGTGCTTTGCAGGTTTCTCTCACCATTGATGAATTGGCAGAGATTGAACGGATATCTCCGAAAGGATTTGCCGCCGGAGGAAGATACCCGGGAATTGCTTAAGATATAGCAAACTATAGATTAAGCACTTAACGCCCCAGACCTGTTTTCAACAGGAAAAGGGCGTTTTTGTGTTTTACTTGAGAGTGAATGTTCTTCACTTGAACCTGATCGACAGATGAAGCTACACATTCGGATAAAAATTGAAATACAATCGTGTCCACGGTATTATCTCCGCGTATTAACGCATACAGTACAACAATGAGATGTGCGCCTATAAGGAGGAAACAGCGGTATGATTAATCCGATTCTGCAATCCCCGAATGTTCAACTGGCAGCCGATTCGACAACGGTTTTAAATTATCAGCGTGACTCGCGTAATTATATTACCCAGTTGTTTGGGGAGCAGTTGCCTACGATCAAAAATGGATTTTTCAACGTACACATGAGTAAAGGTATCATCGTTCAGCCACACTGGCATACCAATGTGACAGAGATGGTCGTTCTGATCAACGGTGAAGTTACAACCTCTGTCTACGATCCCTTCAAGCGGGAGCGGATAAGTTATCACTTGAAGCCTGGTCAAGTTTCGATATTCCCACAAGGGTGGTTTCACTGGTTTGTGGCGGAGACCGACGATGTGCATCTGTTGACGATTTTTGATCAACCTACACCGGACATTGTGCTTGGGGCTGATTTTCTGGCTGCAACACCGCCTGAAGTTGCACATCGTGCATACTGCATTGATGAGGAGGCGTATGCCAAGGCAGTGGCTTCCATCAAGAATGACGCTATTTTGGGTCCGCCAATAGGATGCGTGGATTCTGTTTCCGATCAGGCGATCAAAGCTTCCAAATCATCCAAGAACTCAAAGGGATAACGATATAATTCCTTCTCCAATGAACGCATTCAGGCCCACGACCAGGAAATTCGGTTGTGGGCTTACGTTTTGTTCCAAATTAACACGGTCAGAATTCTCTGTTAATATAAGGATAACATTCGTTTGTCACAGTAGTGAGAGCAATAATAGGACAAGCATAATTCATAAATTGATCATACACTAATAAAGTGGAGGAACCCATCTATGACCATGACTGAGCATATAATACTAGAAACCGCAATGAGTTATGCCCCTGTATTAATGTTTGATCGAAATGAGCCTTTTTATCCGGATTTTGTAGGTGTTTCAATACTGGAACGCTCTGGCCCTTCCCCATCCTTTAGCCGGGAAATTCATTTCCCAGCCGATGCCGTCCGATATGTGATTGAATTTGCGATCTGGTGGGATTACGAAATTGGGCATTTGTACGAAATGGAGCATGTGTGGATCTATGTGGGCCATGACGGCGAAGTTGTGGACTGTGAAACCAGCTTTCATGGCAGAGTGCTCAGGGGATTGCTGAAGGATCGGGTTAATGTGGTTGGACGCCATGTGTGTCTTTACTCGCAGCCAGGCAAACACGCGTTTTCACCGCTGCCTGTGGTATTTGAACTGTTACCGGATCTGTACAGCGCAGCCGGGGCTAATGCTGGATGTGACGGCCTGCTAGTCAACGAGATGTTCAAAGGTTATTTTGAAACAAATGAAGAGATCAATGCCAGAGTGCAGGCATTCCTGCAGACGAAGGCGTTTGTACCTGCTATGGAGTTTGAGGAATATGTGCTTGACCCCTATGTGTTTATGACCTGGGACCAACTGTTTGCTTTGATTCCTGGAAGAATTGAGGAAAGACTAAGAGAACTCGAAGTATGACATTGAATCCGTTATTGATGTGAATGAAGAGGTGGAGTTATCAATAAATAATTTGATTTTCTTTATGATAATTTCTCGTTCGTCATTTTACATATGTATATAATAAAAAGTGCTTCATCATCCGTATGGGTGATGAGGCACTTTTTGTTGACCCGAGAGTCTAATCGCATTTAAAAATGAGATCCATAAATCGGTTCGCTGCCAGGGAAATCGGCATATTCCGCTTTGTCATGATGCCTACATGGGATGGAGGCAGGGGAACATCCAGCTGAATTTCGAAGAGAGAGCCTTCCTCCAGCTCTTTGGAAATAAACTCACGGGTTACATACGATATGCCCAATCCTCGACGTGCAAATTCAATTAACAAATCCACACTGCCGACTTCAATCTCGGGTTTGAGTGTATAGCCATAGCTGTTGAACAATTCCGTTATCGCCATCCGCACCCGGCTGTTCCGGGAGAAGAGAATCAATTGATGCTCCAGCAGCATCTCCAGTGTCATGACTTTATCCTTCAGCTGAGCATAACGTTCACCCGCAACGAAGCAGTCCTTGAGCTGAATACTTTCCCGAACTTCCAGTTGCGGATCAACGATGGGCATTCGAACAACACCTAGATCAATTTTTCCTTCTTTCAGAAACGTGATGACTTCCGGCGTTGTTCCATGACTCAGATGCAGCTTGATGTTAGGATATAGGACATGAAATTCTTCCAGATATGCCAGCATGTAATGCTTAAACAAGGAATCACTTCCGCCAATCCTCAGTTCTCCGTTGTCTAAACTCTTCAGGGCGGCCATTTTCTCCTCCGCCAGCGAGATCAGAATCTGGGATTGTTCGATATAGGAATACAGACTGACACCTTCCTGTGTCAGTGCAACTCCCTTGGAATTCCGGTAAAACAACGTGAGGCCAAAGCTTTCCTCCAGCTGTTTGATAGCATGGCTAACGCTTGGTTGAGTGATATATAGCGCTTTGGCAGCTTGAGTCAAACTTCCTGTTTTGGCAGCCCAGTAAAATACCTTATATAATTCATAATTTGTTGTCATAGATATGGTCTATAGCTCCTGTGAAATATATTAATTACTTGTATGGCTATGAAACGTATTATAGTGTAACTACAGCAAAGATACCAGAGTTACTTGGAAGGAGAACAGTGAGATGGAACCAACGACCATTATTTTATTTGGTGCGACTGGCGATTTAGCCAAAAGAAAAATATATCCTGCCTTATATAATTTATACATTGAGCAGAAACTCCCTGAATCCTTCTCGCTGATTGGCTTGGGACGCAGAGAGTGGTCTGATGAATTCTTTCAGGCACAAGTGGAAAAATCATTGAATGAATTTTCCAGACGCCCGGCCGATCCTAAAGTTGTGAAGTCATTCGTGCAGGCTTTCCGCTATAGTGTATTGAATATAAGCCATAAGGAAGATTATATAGAGCTGTTAGATTTGGTTAAACAGAGAGAGGCTGAACTTGGCATTCCGTCCAATCGTTTATTTTATCTTTCGGTTGGTCCAGAATTCTTTGAACCGATTGCAGCGAACATTCAGGAAAGTGGACTTGGATCTACAGCGGGCTGGAAACGTCTTGTGATCGAGAAGCCGTTTGGTCATGATCTGCAATCGGCTCGTGATCTGAATCGCAAATTAAGCGAGGCGTTTACCGAAGAAGAAATTTATCGAATTGACCATTATTTGGGCAAACCGATGGTACAGCGTCTTGAAACCCTGCATCAAAGCAATCCGATCATGAAGGCACTGTGGAACAACCGTTACATCTCCAATGTGCAAATCACCGCTAACGAGACTGTTGGTGTGGAAGAACGGGCATCCTATTATGACCATGTAGGCGCCGTGCGGGATATGTTCCAGAATCATATGCTGCAATTGCTCATGATGATGGCGATCCAGCTTCCATATAACAGCACCACGGAAAAAGTCGGTTTGAAGAAAAAGCACATCATGGAATCGATACAGCCTTTGCAAAAGCAAACTGTGGGTGCAAGTGTTATTCGCGGACAGTATGCTGAAGGAAACATTCAAGGCAAATCCGTTAGCGCATATGCAGCTGAACCAGGTGTTGCCGAGAATACGATGAATGATACTTTTATTGCTGCGAAATTGCAGATTGATGACTTCTTCTGGCGCGGAGTACCTTTCTATATCCGTACAGGCAAACGAATGAAGGAGAAATCAACTCGTATCGTCATTGAATTCAAGGAACCATCCGGACAGGCCAACGTGGTTAACGGCTCCAAACCGAACCTGCTTGTGATTGAGATGAGCCCTGACCAGAGCATGACACTGCAGCTGAATGCGAGCGACCCGCAAAACAAAGGAGAGTTCAAGCCGGTTCATATCGATCTGTCACCAGATCGTGAGGATCTGGCCGAAGCTTATGAGAACTTGATTCATGATGCATTGCATGGAGATCCAACGTTCTTTGCCCACTGGGATGAAGTAGAACTGTCCTGGGCATGGGTGCAACCTATCTTGGATGCATTCCAGGAGAATTTGCTCCCACTTCATTTGTACCCGGCAGGAAGCTATGGACCGGTAGAGTCGGATGCAATGCTGGCTGCCGAAGGGCACCACTGGTGGTTTGATCAACCTGCCGATCAGCAGGCCGAAGATGCAACTGAAATTCCTATGGCTGTTAATGCAAACCTGTAACATCAAAAAAACAAACATATCCCTTGGAGGTAATTGAATATGAAATTTTTCATCGATACAGCAAACTTGGTAGACATCAAAAAAGCGTATAAAATCGGCGTACTGTCCGGTGTAACAACAAATCCGTCATTGGTAGCCAAAGAAGGCGTGAAATTTGAAGACCGCATTGAAGAAATTTTGCGTGAGGTACCTGAAGTTGAATCCGTATCTGCGGAAGTAACACCAGATGCGATTACAGCCGAAGAGATGATTGCTCAAGCTGACGAACTGATCAAAATCAATAACAACGACAAAAACATCACAATCAAGCTGCCAATGACACTTGCAGGACTGGAAGCTTGCCGTTACCTGACCAAAAAAGGTGTGAAAACAAACGTAACGTTGATCTTTACGGTGAACCAAGCGCTGCTTGCTGCTCGTGCCGGTGCAACATATGTATCCCCGTTCCTGGGACGTCTCGACGACATCTCCGAAGATGGCGTGCAATTGGTTGCCAAAGTTGCTGAGCTGTTCCGTACACATAACCTGGATGCACAGATTATTGCGGCTTCTGTAAGACATCCGGACCACGTTACACGTGTAGCAATGGCTGGAGCACATATTGCTACTGTGCCATTCTCCGTCATTGAACAAATTTCCAAACACCCGCTGACAGATCAAGGTATGGATAAGTTTGCAGCTGACTGGAAAAAAACGGTTCAGTAATAAAGGATTGCTGATCTCGAATTTTAACCTACTATATATAAAGAGTATTGGGAGGACATAATGAGTAAACAACAGATCGGTGTCATCGGACTTGCAGTAATGGGTAAGAACCTTGCCCTCAATATTGAAAGCAAAGGATTCTCGGTAGCGGTTTTTAACCGTTCCCCTGAGAAAACGAACGATCTCTTAAAAGAAGCTGAGGGCAAAAACCTGACAGGTGCGTTCACCATTGAAGAGTTCGTAGCTTCTCTGGAATCCCCACGCAAAATCTTGATTATGGTTCAAGCGGGTAAAGCAACGGACGCTACGATTGAACAACTGCTGCCACACTTGGACGAGGGAGACATCATCATTGATGGAGGGAACGCATACTTCCCTGACACCCAACGTCGCAGCAAAGATCTGGAAGCCAAAGGTTTCCGCTTCATCGGTGCGGGTGTATCCGGTGGGGAAGAAGGCGCATTGAAAGGCCCAGCAATCATGCCGGGCGGACAACAGAGTGCATATGAGCTTGTTGAACCAATCCTGACAGCCATTTCGGCTAAAGTGGGCGACGATGCTTGCAGCACATATATCGGACCAGATGGTGCTGGACACTATGTTAAAATGGTGCACAACGGTATTGAATACGGGGATATGCAGTTGATCGGTGAAGCGTATCACTTGCTCAAAGACGTGCTGAATGTTTCTGTTGAAGAACTGCACGAGATCTTCTCCGAATGGAATCAGGGTGAGCTGGACAGCTACCTGATCGAAATCACGGCAGACATCTTCTCCAAATACGATCCGGAAACCGGCAAACCAATGGTTGATGTCATTCTGGATGCAGCCGGACAAAAAGGAACAGGAAAATGGACTAGCCAAAGCGCGCTGGATCTGGGCGTACCTTTGTCCATGATTACAGAATCCGTATTCTCCCGCTTCCTGTCTGCGATGAAAGACGAGCGTGTGGCAGCAAGCAAAATCCTGAACGGACCTGCGGTTGAAGCATTCTCCGGTGACAAAAAAGCATTCATTGAGAATGTGCGCAAAGCGCTGTTTGCAAGTAAAATCGTATCCTACGCGCAAGGCTTTGCCCAAATGCGCGCAGCTTCGGACGAGTACGGCTGGGATCTGAAATACGGCAACATCGCGATGATCTTCCGTGGTGGCTGCATCATCCGTTCGCAGTTCCTGCAAAATATCAAGGAAGCATACGACAAAGACGCAGAACTGAAAAATCTGCTTCTGGACCCATACTTCCAAAACATCGTTGAATCCTACCAAGGCGCATGGCGTGAAGTTGTGGCTGCTGCGGTAACTCAAGGAATTCCGGTTCCTGGATTCTCCAGCGCGTTGTCCTACTATGACAGCTACCGTACAGAGCGTTTGCCTGCGAACCTGTTGCAAGCACAACGTGACTACTTCGGGGCTCACACCTTCAAACGTGTGGACAAAGAAGGTTCATTCCACTTCCAGTGGATGGATACCAACGAATAATTCGTAATAAATGAACAGCCGACCCTGTGTCCGTTCATGAGTTCAACTCATGTTTGGATACAGAGTCGGCTTTTTTGTGCTGCATGTGATTAATGTATTCCTATAATGTCCGTTTATGAATGCTTGGAATTTAAGTATCACCAAATTGTAATAAAATGTACGTATCTATGATTCGAAACAGATGTTTTGACCCCCTTAACTACGTTATACTTGTTCAAACGGATAGGAAGCTTTCTAACTGAATTCAGCAATCAACTTATTGACGTGGAGGTTAACCGGGGCATGTTTGTACTTGCAGGCATATTGTTTTTGATTGTATATGGTTTATTAGTGTTTTACATAGGGCGGAGCGGCTGGAGCTGGATGAAGCCTGTCGTCTCAGCGAGATTCCGTTGGTTTTACATCGTTGCGCTTGTATTCTTTGCAGTATCCTTCATACTGGCACGGTTGTTTGGAAGTTTCTCCTTCCTGAGCATAATCGGCTCATACTGGCTGGCTATCTTCTCGTTGCTGTTAATGATCTTGCCGGTTGTTCATTTGACGTTATGGATTCTTAGACTGACAAGAATTCCAAGACATCATGCCCACAAATGGGCGGGTGTGGTTACACTTGTATTGTTGCTGTCTACACTGGGTTACGGTATCTATAACGCCTATAGTCCAGTTGTCAGGCAATATAATATTCAGATTGATAAAAAAGTGGAAGGTGTCGACGGCCTCAACATAGTCATGGCTGCAGATATGCACTTCGGACTGCTGTCCGGTCCTGCACACGCCAAACGTATGGTGGAGGAAATTAACGCACTGAAGCCAGATCTAGTGCTATATCCTGGTGATATTATCGATGACAACTTGGATATGTATCTCAAGAGTGGGATCGCGGATATTATCAGCGGCATTCAGGCCCCTTACGGAGTATATGCCTCACTGGGCAATCACGATAAATTCAATGGTCCGATCGAGGATTTAATTGCCGCACTGGAGAAGAGTAATATGCAGGTCCTGTATGATGACAAGATTACCCTGGACGATAAGATAACTCTGATTGGGCGTAAAGACCGGACCGAGAAGGACCGGGCAGAAGTGGCAGCGTTGATGCAGGATACCGACTTGAGCAAGCCTGTGCTCATGATGGATCACCAGCCTTATGATTTGGATATTGCGGAGCAGAACCATGTAGATTTGGTTGTGTCCGGTCATACCCATCGAGGTCAGATCGCACCCGCTCAGTTTATTACTAAGGCCATCTACGAGAATGATTGGGGTTATCTGCAAAAAGGGTCAATGCACTCTATCGTGACCTCTGGATTTGGCTTCTGGGGACCTCCGATTCGCACGAGCAGTCGATCCGAGATTGTACAGATTAATGTAACGTTTCAACAATGATGGAAGGCCCTCTGTGAAAAAAGGGCTGCCTTATAAGTACGTCATTGCGTAGATTAATGATACCGACTCCGCATATGATGACAAGATTAAACAGACTGTCATCATAAAGCGGAGTATTTCTTATGCAAATTTAGATGGGTAATGATTAATTAGTAAAATAAAACGGCTCGATCTCCCGGAAATCGGAGTTCAAGCCGCCTGTTTTTTATATGTAAGTTAGTTTCTTTCCCCTTTTGAAGGAATGGCTTCAAATGAATAAAATGCACCTTTTTTATTGATTTTACCGATAATCGTTATGGATCCTTTTTTCGTGAAGGTGTATTCGTTTTCTTGGATACGAACGGAATAACCTTTTAGCTCAATACCAAATATAGATCTGACTGTAGGTGTAGAGATGGCTAATGCTTTGCTTTTGCTCAGCTTAGGCTTGGCAAAAGACTTTTTGAAATCAGTATCATTTTTCCAGTTAATACCTAGTTCGTTGGTGACTTTCCATACCTTTCCGGTCTTGCTGCCGATATGCACGTAATTTAGATTGTCGTCATCCCGATACTGCCATAACATATCTTTTCCTTCTACGGTAAATAAGGTGTAATCAAAAGCTTTTACTGAGGGGATTCCAAGTTTTTTGAGTGAATTTCGTGCTATGTTTGTCATCCAGGCATAGACATCATCGATTTTATATTGCAGGATTGCCGACATTTGATTACCTTTGTCCACATCGATGTAAAGTTGTTGACTTGGTCCAAAAATGACCCAGTAGTTTTGGAGTAAATGTCCATGTTCCTGATCATTGGCTTTGAAACGCCAGAAAGAACCTTTAATGAAGATATCTTCATCTTCAAATGTTTTTAAGAAGGCATCGAGCTTCAGGCGCAGCGCATTATCCATTACTTTATTCAGATCAGCGGTATCATACGTGAGAAGGGTGGACAAGACACGATTCGTATCAGGATCGTATCTTTGTGTGAAATCGGCGAACCCAGTTCCATCTATAGTTCCGTTAATGATCCACGGATCAAATGATGTGTCTATTGTGGTGAATTGAATGTTCTGTTTCCCCACGAGTTTAACTAGTTCATCACTCAAAAGTTTTTGCGTTTTCCGATCCAGGCGCTCAGCAGACTCCTGATTCTCTATCAACGAGAGGTCATTGGATTTTGCGGTCAAGGTGAGCGGCGCAGATAACAATAGTGACATGGCGGCAATGACTACGGTCATTGAAATGACTTTTTTCAAAATGAATCCTCCTGTTTAGTTTAGGTCATATTATTAAATATCAATGGTTACATATTCATTTAATGTAACATAAAAGTAAAATGTTACATAACCATATAAACTCAAACATCGCCCGGCAACCTCAAAACCGGGGGATGTATTGCAAGCTAAGTTTGATAACCAGCTGAATTTACTGCATACCGACGTACAGGTGCGAGGCAGTTATCCAACCTTTATGGCTGGGTTATACCAACTGGGGTGCGATTGATATCATTAGTACGTCCACTTCGGAAATTTCCAAGCGTTATGGTGTGATCTACGTCGATCAGGATGACAATGGAAAGGGCACGTTGAGCTTTGGTTGGTATCAGAACGTCATTGCTACGAATGGCGAAGAATTGGGTTGATTTCGGGGGCAGTCCTTGCGCCGCAGTTATTGCAGCGCAGGGGCCGCTTTTTATTTTGAGCTCAAAAAGGATAGCGCTGTTACATCTGGGATGATATACTGTGATCCTATTGGAGGGGATATTGATGAAGAAACCTATTATTGCTGTAGATATGGATGATACCATATGCCATCTGGTCAAGCGAGCCATATACCACAATAACATCAACTTTCCAACTCATCCGCTGCGATACGAGGATATGGTGCACTGGGATACATCCCATATTCGCCATCCGGAATGTACACATGATGTATTTTACGGTCGGCCAGGACTGTTTGAGGAACTGGAGATTTATGACGAGTATGTGGTGGAAGAGGTGGAAAAGCTCCATCTAGCCTATGATCTGCTTATCCTGACGGCGGCTGAGCCCAAGACGGTTGTTGAGAAGTGGAATTGGCTCCAGAAGCATATGCCATACATATCTCCAGAACAGTTTATAACCTGTAAACGGAAGAACCTGATTAACTTCGATCTGTTAATTGATGATGGAGCACATAACCTGATACCGGCGCTGAATGATGGTAAGAAAGTCATTTGCATCCCTCATCCATGGAATGTAAACGAGCGGGAGCAACATCAGTTTCCGTTAATGACCTCCTGGAAAGGTGCAAAGGCATATGTAGATCGTCTGCTTGAAACAGAACATGAAGAGAGCAAGCGTGAGTCGGTAAAGAGATGAACCCAGGGAAAGGAGCAGAAGGCAGGAACACTTAATTCGATGGTTTAGCTCTGAAGTTCCTGCGATAGCCCTGCGGGGTTTCTCCCGTAATGCGTTTGAAGACGGCGTAAAATGAATCTACATCCCTGTAGCCTACAAGTTCAGCAATTAAACTGACTTTATGTTGTGAATTCTTCAGCAATTCACAGCTTTTTTGTATGCGCAAATGTTGCAGATAAGCTCCAAACGTCCGCCCGGTGTGGGTCACGAACATACGTCCAATATGTCTTTGACTCCAACCAGAGATATTCACGAGTTCGCTTAGACGGATTCGTTCGTTAACATGTTGGTCCAGGTAATGAAGGATGTGTTCCATATCAGTTGTATTTTCCTTCTCATTGCAGGTGATTTGATGAATGTGTCTGTAGGTCGTTACGACGAGTTGACTAACGAGCGTATATAGGATCGTGGATGAGCCGATTCCCGGAACGGCAGATTCACGGTACAGCTTTACCATTAATTCTTCCATCCGTTGGCTGTAATCAGTGATAGATACATAAGGAACCCGATTCTTTTCCAGATCTGTCAGATGGTTTCGAATCTCCGCCTCCTGAATAATGATGGACAGGGTGTGGATCAGTTCAGAATTGAACAGACAGTTATAGATAATGAGTGGATGCTCTGATACATTCGCTGTAGCCGGACGGAATACATGAGGAACGCCAACCGGAATGACAAACAGCATACCTTTGTGTACTGGAATAATATCTTCATCGATGTGATGAAAGCCCTTTCCTTCTGCCACATAACTGTATTCAACGAATTCATGTGCGTGAAAGGGAACCACAAAATCCTCGGAACACCGGTTCACGAACAGCTTCAGATTATTCTGGAAAAAGGATTCGCTCTTGAACAGCTGGACGGTAGAATTCATAAGATAGCCTCCTCCGTTGAGAATGACCAGATAACCGGGTTAAACAGTCCTCTTCGCCAGGTATTTCCGAACACAGAATCGATATAATTATATCGTAACCTTGAATTGGAAACCACGATGGAAAGGGATGTTTCTCTGATGTTGATTGTAAATCATCTGCGTTGTGAGTATAAAATAAATCCGATTGGACTAGATATCACGTCTCCGAGGATAAGCTGGCATTTGCAATCCGATCGCAGAAATTGTGTACAGTCAGCTTATCAAATTCAGTTGTCACGAACAGAAGATTTGGACCAGATTGAATGGGATTCCGGCAAAATGAGCTCTGACCAGTCCATTCATGTTGAACTGGAGCATTGGGTACCCGAAGCACGAACCCGCTACTATTATCGCATTCGTGCCTGGGATCATGCAGGAGATGAATCAAACTGGTCGGAGACAGCGTATTTCGAGACGGGATTCATGGGTAGTAAAGATGCCTGGCAGGCGGATTGGATTACAGTAGATCCATCCTCTCAGCAGGATGAGTCTTGCCCTCGACTGCGTACCTTGTTTGAACTAAAAAAACCTGTTGCAGCGGCAAGAATATATGTGACTGCACTTGGATTGTACGAACTTCATCTGAATAATCAGAGAGTGGGCGAAGCATACTTCACCCCGGGCTGGACCAGTTATGGGAAGCGGTTGCAATATCAGGTCTATGATGTAACGGATCAGCTTCAGAATGGACAGAACCTACTCGGTGCTTATCTGGGTGATGGTTGGTATAAAGGACATTTGGGATGGGATAAGAGGCAGAAGATCTACGGAGCATACCATGCTTTACTGCTGGAACTTCATGTTCATTATGGGGATGGTTCGGAGAAACGCATTGTATCGGATCAACACTGGGAGAGCACGTCTAGTGCCATCCGCATGTCGGATATCTATATGGGTGAAACGTACGATGCTCGCCTGGAGTCCGAGTGGACAGATTCATCCTCAACGACATGGTCACCCGTACGTGTGCTGGATTATACGAAAGAGATCATCGTTGCTCAGGAGAATGTGGCGGTAACGCAAGTACAGGAGTTGAAGCCGATCGCTTTGCTGACAACGCCTCAAGGAGAGCGTGTGCTGGACATGGGACAGAACATGGTCGGCTGGATGAGATTCAGCATTCAGGGTGAGTCGGGTCATACGGTTGAATTACGACATGCCGAGATTTTGGATCATGCAGGTAATTTCTATACAGAAAATCTCCGTAGTGCCACTCAGTGCATCCGCTATACGCTAAAAGGCAACGGTGTGGAGACGTATGAGCCGCATTTTACGTTTCAGGGATTCCGCTATGTGAAGCTCATCGGGTTCCCGGATCACGTTAACCTGGAGGATTTCACTGGAGTTGTGCTGCATTCCACTATGGAGCGTACAGGTCACTTCAAAAGCTCCAGTCCTTTGGTGAATCAGCTTCATCACAATATATTGTGGGGGCAAAAAGGAAACTTTCTCGACGTACCGACAGATTGTCCGCAGCGTGATGAGCGGCTGGGCTGGACGGGAGACGCACAGATGTTTATACGAACCTCTTCATACCTGATGAACACAGCGCCTTTTTTTACCAAATGGCTCAGGGATGTGCAGGCAGATCAGGGAGAAGATGGAGGTATTCCCTTCTTTGTTCCAGATCTGAGGAGTCCGACGTCTGAGGGATGGGGAGACACCAATCATTCTTCTGCCGCCTGGGGAGATGCTGCTGTCATTTGTCCATGGACGATTTACGAGATGTATGGGGATGTCAGGCTGTTGGCTGAGCAATATGACAGCATGAAACGCTGGATTAATTACATTCATGCTCAAGGGGAGAATCCTTACTTGTGGAATACAGGTTTCCACTTTGGCGATTGGCTCGGGCTGGATTCCAAACCGGACAGCTATATCGGGGCCACAGACAAGGATTTCATAGCGACAGCATTTTATGCCTACTCTGTTTCTCTTACACGGAAAGCAGCCGAGGTGTTGGAGAAGAAGGAAGATGCAGTGTATTATGATAATCTTCATGACAACATTGTTACTGCATTTCAGGATGAATTCGTGACACCTGCGGGCAAACTTGCCGTCCCCACACAGACAGCGCATGTACTTGCTTTGCATTTTGACCTATTGGATGCTACAGCTCGGAAACGTACTATTGATCAATTGGGGAAACTGGTTGCGGACGCAGGGAACCATCTGACCACCGGTTTTGTGGGAACACCTTATCTGAATCCGGTACTGAGTGATACGGGACATCATGATCTGGCCTATACGCTACTCTTTCAGGAGGATTATCCATCTTGGTTATACCAAGTGACACAAGGTGCGACTACAGTGTGGGAGCATTGGGACGGAATCCGGGAGGACGGAAGTCTGTGGAGTGCTGATATGAACTCATTCAACCATTATGCATATGGCGCCATAGGGGAGTGGTTATATCGTTATGTTGCGGGGATTAATACGGATGAACATCAGCCTGGATTCCGGATTGTGCACATCAAGCCCAAACCGGGAGCTGGACTGGAGTGGGTGGAAGCAAGTTTCGAGACGATGTACGGTTGTGTGACATCAAACTGGTATCGTCGTGAACATAACGAGATGGAAGTTCTTGTGACGATTCCTGCCAATACAACGGGTACAATCCTTCTTCCTGGAGCAGATGTACAGACCGTTCGGGAGAACGGGAAAGCTTTGGACCAAGTAGCGGGTATTCATGATTTTCAAGCGCAGGGAACCGATGTACGAATTGCGCTGGGATCAGGAAGCTATCAATTCACTTACAAGATGCTTGGAGCGGATCAGGAAGTCTATGCACAACAGACGGAATCAGTATAACGGGTATGATTAGAGGAATCCGCCAACAGGATCGTGAACTAATATAATAGCGAAAGCTGGACCCGAGTAGAGGATCTGCATACGCAGGTTCTCTTTTTATACTTGGTTAAAGATACTGTTCTTCAGATCGATAAGAGGATCATAAGTTATTAATGCAATGAAGGGAGATGAATCAATTTGACGAGTGGAAAAATACTGGGCATTGCATACAATGTCATTCCTGTGACAAATGTAGAGCAGTCAGCAGCATGGTTTGTAAACCATTTTGGATTCAATATCAGGCAGCCTAGAGAAGGCTATATTAGCCTATTTAGAGACAATAGACCGATTCTCGATTTGATTGAAAGTGATCATGATTCCAGAGCCGTATTTCAAGTGAGGCAGAAAAAGAGATGGGTAATCACTTTTTTTACTGACGATATCATCAAACTCCATACTGAGCTCACTGCTGGTCATGTCCGTGTTGGCAAAGTTAGTGATGAGGGCGTATACGGGAAGTTTTTTACTTTCGAGGATTTGGACGGTAATCTGTTCGACGTCTGGGAGCATCATGACTGTGAATTAGTATATTAGGTTGAAATAGCTGGGCAATCAATATGAGTGAGGAGGACGTGCGTAAAATGAGCAAAGAAAAAGTTAGACTAATCAAACCTTCAGCAGAATATAAAGAAACGTATATGGCATTTTATGAAGACTGGGTTGCAAGCGGAGAATCGATGGTACCGTGGGTTATTTCGAAAGAACCCTACCCTTTTGAAGGGATGTTAGCTTTTTTGGAACGTAATGAACAAGGCATTGATATACCGGAAAGCTGGGTTAGGGACAGTACATATTGGCTCGTGACGGAAAGTGATCGAGTGGTTGGAGCCGTGAATATACGACATGAGCTGAATGAGAAGCTGTTTCATAGCGGAGGACATATTGGTTATGGGATTCGTCCAGGCGAGCGGCAAAATGGATACGGTGCCGAAATCCTCAAGCTTTCCTTGGAAATCACGAAAGATCTCGGGATCACGAAAGTGCTGGTTGTATGTGACGCGCACAATGAGGCATCCAGAAGAGTTATTCTTCGTAACGGAGGGATTCAGGATCAAGACTATGTTGAGCCTGATGGGAATATCGTAGAGCGGTTCTGGATAGGCGATGTCGAATAATGTTGAGAATTGTTGTAATTTAACGAAAATAATATGGATTATGATTGTAATACCCACGTCTGCTGATTTAAAATAAAGAGTAGAATCTGGATTGCGGCCGGAAACTATCATTCTATCAGGCATAAGTGAGGTTTTATTATGAATTATCCGGTTAATCGGCCCCGGCGTATTGAGTATCTGGATCTCTATCGTGCTTTTGCAATCATGGCTGTGGTTGCTATTCATGCGACTTCAACGGCAGTTGCCCATTATCCCAAGCACACGCTGGATCATGACTTTTATTATTTTTGGAACAGCTTTCTGCAATTCGCCGTACCTGCATTTCTGTTCCTCTCCTCGCTGGTGTTGTTCTACAATTACAGCTCCAAGATGAAGGAAAAGGGCTGGATGCCCACTTTTTATAAAAAGCGATTATTTTATGTTTTTGTGCCTTATCTGGCTTGGTCACTCATTTATTTTATCGTCAAGCAGTGGCTAGCAAACAAAGAGCCTTTGGCACATGTGAAGCAGTTCTCGGAGCAATTGTTAACCGGCACTGCACACACGCATCTATATTTTTTTCTAATTATTTTGCAATTTTATGTGGTATTTCCACTGCTTCTTTCGTTTACACGTTATCGTTTATTTAATCAATATTTACCGTTGTTCTTTATTGCGGCACAGGCAGTTTTTTACGCCCTGCATCTGCAGTTTCATTTCTCAAGGATGGGGAGTTTGCTGCCAAGTTACCTGATTGTTATTGGATTCGGTGCCTGGATTGGGTTGAACTTCGATGCAGCAATGAAGAAACTGTTCTCCTACCGTTATGTGTTGATCGCTGCATTGTTGAGCGGAGGGGCCGTCTTTATTTATGGCAATACTTATGTAAAAACGACTTTCGCCGCATCTCCGGCACTAACCTATACGCTGCTATTTCTTTTCCGTAATCTGTTTACTCTTTCGGCCTGCTTGCTCTTGTTGATGACATGTGAACGAATGGGCGCTTGGAAACAGAGCGGATGTAATCGGGCAACTCGCATTCTTAATTCATTGGGCACGGTGGCGTTTGGTGTATTCTTAATACACCCATTAGTACTGTTGTTCTGGAGAAGAGAACTCACCGTGGAGCTCGCTCCACATTTTAGCCTTGGCATTATGCTGTCTTATGTTGTAGCAATACTGCTCTCATGGATTATTGCCATGGGACTCCGACGTATGAAGTGGGGATGGGTTCTGATTGGACGTTAACGTTGGACTGAACATGAATGTGTGAATAAAAAGTGTAACCGAAAAAGAGATTTCAAGCCCTGAACTTTCAGTGGATGGCTTGAAATCTCTTTTTTATTTGTCCACGAGGCGTTATTATGGATTAATGTCCATAAAATTCAAGTAATGGAATACATGTAACTGAAGTCAGGAGTGGTGGAATGAAGTTTATCATTATTTTTGGTCCACAGGCTGTAGGGAAAATGACGGTTGGCCAGGAATTGGAGAAGATCACTAATCTGAAATTGTTTCACAATCATATGACGATTGAACTGGTGTCGCCCTATTTCAGTTATGGTACGCCTCAAGGAAAGAGGCTTGTTAACCTGTTCCGTCAGGAGATTTTTGAAGAAGTGGCGAAGAGCGAGCTGCCCGGTTTGGTTTTTACATTTGTGTGGGCTTTCGATATGAAAGAGGATTGGGAGTACATTCGAAAAATCAGTGCGTTGTTCGAGTCCGGAGGTGCTGAGGTATGCTATGTTGAACTGGAAGCTGATTCGACGGAACGTCTGGTTCGTAATAAAAGCTCACATCGGCTGCTGCACAAAGCAACGAAGCGGAATGTCGAATGGTCTGAGCAGGATCTGATTTCGAGCATGGAGAAATATCGATTGAATTCAGAGCCTGGAGAAATTACGCACGAGCATTATATTCGAATCAATAACACGGATAAGAGTGCGACAGAGGTTGCTCAACTCATCCAAGAACGATTCAATCTGTAATTGAAAGAGGAGGCGAAAAAGCATGTACATTATTTTGGCTTTAGTAGTAGGAGTTGTTCTCTGTCTTCTGTTCCCATATGGTACGATTCTGGCAGGTGCTATTATATTTGCACTTGTTGCAGACAATTATCGTCAGACCATGAGTATGCGCGAGGATATTCGATCCATCAAGCATCATCTGGGACTGATGAACAAGGGTGAAGCGGAAGAATACAAGATAGATGAACAGTTGACTAATGTCGAACACTTGGATTCGGATCAGTTGAAAGTAATCAATCGCAGGATTGAAGCAGAGTTGAAGAAGGAAAGCCGCAATAATAAATCATGATGAAACGATTACACGAAAAGAAGGGACACGAATGACTATTCATATAGATAATACTGAAGAATACGATAACCCTGCGTTATACGATCAGGAGAATAATGCATACCTTGAAGATGTGAAATTCCTTTCCAAATGGGCTGCAAATACGGAGGGCGTGATTATTGAAATCACATGTGGTACACCGCTCACTGAAGAATGTTATGAAATGATATATGTCTGCCAAAAAAGTGAGCAAAGCGTGACGAAATAAAAATAATTAATTTTTTGTATGAAATTTTTCATTATTCAGACACATGAAGCACTCTAAAATAAAGGGCTTTTTTTGTATATTTTTGATTTGAATTCAACTTGATTTTAAGAAGCATATAAATAAAAAAAAGGTAAATAAGTGCAAGCGTTTTTTGTCTGAAATGAAGCGGAATTATTTATGAACGTCTCTATCAATTTTGGCTTATATGCACAAAGTCAAATGCACAAAGTCAAGGGCCAGTAAAAAGGTGTCTAATACAGACAGGTATTGAAATTAAGGATTTGGCGTTCCGGGTGTCAAGTATAATTCTCTGGATAAGGCGTCATGCTAAGGGAGTGGTTTTGATGGGAAGGCAGGAAAATACAGCTTGATTATACGCAAACAGAAAAAAATACAAAGCAGCTGAACAGATTCATTTAGACGTTCAACATGTGGTTTGTTAGCGATAAAGCATCATCGATTTTTTTGTTGCACATTGTAGAAAAATGTAATACCATGAACGCACATTAGTTAATATTGAAGTGAAAAGGCAAGGCCAGTGACCTCGTGGAAGGTACGGTTTGCCTTTTTCTGTATATTGGAGTGGATAAAGTGAAGATCGAGAAGGTGTTAAACAATAATGCTGTAGTGGCGATTAAAGACGAACGTGAGGTTATTGTCATTGGCCGGGGCATTGCTTTTCAGAAGCGAGCTGGCGATGATGTGTCCGAGCAGCATATTGATAAGATATTTACTTTACAGAATGAAGATATCCAGGAAAATTTCAAGGCATTAATCGCGAGCATACCACTGGAATACATGAAAGTGTCTGAGGAAATTATAGCCTATGCCAAGCTGAAGTTGGGGAAAAAGCTCAACGAGAGCATCTACCTGCATCTGACGGATCATATTCATTTTGCCATTGAACGTTATCGTAACCATCTGCCCATCCGTAATGGATTGCTCTGGGAAACCAAGCAGCTTTACAAGGATGAATATGAGGTAGGAATGGAAGCGCTGAATATGATTTGTGATCAGTTTGGTGTGCTTTTACCGGAAGATGAGGCGGGTTTCATGGCACTTCATTTTGTAAATGCGGCACTAAACGAAGAGATGCCTAACATCCGAAGCATGTCTCAAGTGATGCAGGAGATTTTGACGATTATTAAATATCATTTCAAAATGGACTTTGACGAGAACTCACTGAATTATTATCGATTTGTGACCCATCTGAAGTTTTTCGCCCAACGGCTGGTGAAAGGCAAGCATTACAAGAGCAACAACGACGATGAGTTATTTGAGATGATTCAGAAGAAGTATCCTGAAGCGCACAAGTGCTCGGAGAAAATTCGGAAATTCATTGAAAATAACTACACGTATCAACTGACTAACGAAGAAATGATGTACTTAACCATTCATATCGAACGTGTGGTGCACGCCACATCAGAGTAACGATATTACAAAATAAAGATTCTTAAAAAAACGCTTGCAAAAGTTCAGCGGTTATTATATTATGAATTCATAAAGTAAGCGCATACATCAATCGGATTGTAACTGTTCAATCAGGCAATTCCGATACTTCCGACCACTCTGGGTCCGTAAAGATGGGTTGCAACTTACTTTAAGATGAAGTTGTTAGTGTAACAACTGAATATCGCTGTGTACAGCCTTACAGGGTTGCAACCGTTAAGGGCAAAACCTGAATTGCTGAATAACATGACTTATTTCCGACTTATCGGGAACGTTATGTATGTTCAGTAGTTCAGGTTTTCTTTGTTTCACAAGCATCGGGAGTCTACTTAGAGAGGGAGAATTACTATGAACTACGATCAACTGGCCAAAGACATCTTGTCTGGTGTAGGTGGAGCCAAAAACGTAAACAGTGTATTCCATTGCGTAACCAGATTGCGTTTCAAACTCAAAGATGAAAGCGTTGCTAAAACGGAGGAACTTAATAATCTGCCAGGTGTTATTACCGTCATGCAGAGTGGTGGACAGTATCAGGTCGTTATCGGCAATGAAGTGCCGGATGTATATAAAGCAGTTGTTAAGGCAGGTAATCTGCCTGCTGAAGGACAGGTTGCAGAGGAACAGGAAGATTCGGGTAACAAGGGGAGTTTGTTCAGTCGTTTTATCGACATGATCTCTGGTGTATTCACACCTCTGCTCGGACTACTCGCTGCGACAGGGATGATCAAAGGCTTTACAGCGATGTTTATATCCTTTGGATGGATAACGAATACATCAGGAACGTACCATCTGTTGAATGCAACGGGTGACTGTCTGTTCTACTTCTTCCCGGTATTCCTTGGTTATACTGCGATTAAGAAATTTGGCGGATCACCGTTCCTGGGTATGGCGATCGGAGCTACGCTGGTTTATCCAACGCTATCCGGGTTATCTACGGGAGATCCACTGTACACCCTGTTCGCAGGTACATTGTTTGAATCACCCATTCACATTACGTTCTTGGGCATTCCTGTTATCCTGATGAACTATTCTTCATCGGTTATTCCGATTATTATCGCTACATTCTTTGCTGTAAAAATAGAGAGATTCTTCAAAAACGTCATTCCTAAAGTGGTTAGTACGTTCCTAGTTCCATTCTTTACATTACTTGTTATTGTTCCAGCAACATTCCTTGTAATTGGTCCAATCTCTACTTGGGCAGGTCAATTGATCGGTGCAGGAGCAACGGGCATCTATGAATTAAGCCCGCTCGTTACAGGTTTGGTCATCGGTGGTTTGTGGCAAGTGTTTGTACTGTTCGGTCTTCACTGGGGATTGGTTCCAGTTATGCTTCTGAACCTGAGCACGTCTGGATCCGATCCGGTGGTAGCGATGTCGTTTGCCGCTTCCTTTGCTCAAATTGGTGCAGTATTGGCTGTCATGTTAAAAACGAAAAATGCCAAATTGAAATCGTTAAGTATTCCAGCCTTTATTTCAGGTATTTTCGGAGTCACCGAGCCAGCTATTTACGGCGTGACGCTTCCGCTGAAAAAACCGTTTATCATGAGCTGTATTGCAGGTGGTATCGGTGGAGCCATCTTAGGGTTCTTTGGGTCTAAAATGTACATGTTTGGTGGACTTGGCGTATTCGGATATCCGACCTTTATCAACTCGGCCACTGGTGTTGATTCCGGATTCTACATGGCACTTGTGGCAACAGCGGTTGCGTTCATACTTGGTTTTGTTCTTACCTACGTCGTTGGATTCAAGGACAAAGTAGAAGCAGCGCCAGTATCCACTCCCGCACCAGTACTTGATCCAAACCCGAACAACAGATATGAAATTTTCAGCCCAATGGCTGGTGAAGTGGTTGAACTGAAAGAAATCAACGACGTTACATTTGCTGGCGAACATATGGGTAAAGGTATCGCCATCCGTCCAACCAGTGGCAGAGTGGTATCCCCGATTAATGGGGTTGTGCAAACCGTGTATCGTACGAAACATGCCATTGGGTTGGTCACGGATGATGGTGTTGAGATGCTGATTCATATCGGACAGGATACGGTACAACTGAAAGGCCAACATTTCAATGCTCACGTGAAAGACGGCGACCGTGTAAATGTAGGCGATCTGATTATGGAATTCGATCTGCAAGCCATCAAGGATGCCGGATATGAGACGGTTACACCCATTATTATTACGAATACGTCGAATTATCTGGATGTCGTGGGAACCAAAGATGCCGTTGTGAATGAGAAAGACAAATTGCTTACGGTGCTTAGTTAATTGAATGTTTTCAATACGAATAGGAGGAACAGCCGATGTTTGAAAAATTAACAGCCTTCCCGGAGAATTTTCTCTGGGGAGGAGCAACGGCAGCGAATCAGCTTGAGGGAGCCTATCTTGAAGGAGGTAAAGGGTTAACTACGGTTGACCTGATTCCAACAGGTGCCAATCGATTCCCTATTGCGATGGGAAAGCTAGATTCTTATGACCCGAAAGCGGGGGAGTTCTACCCTTCCCATGAAGCAATTGATTTTTACCATCGGTATAAAGAAGACATTGCTTTATTCGCGGAAATGGGATTCAAGTGTTTCAGAATGTCGATTGCCTGGGCACGGATATTCCCAAATGGTGATGATGTTGAGCCGAATGAGGCAGGATTGCAATTTTACGATGACGTCTTCGAAGAATTATTAAAATATAATATTGAACCTGTGGTCACTATCTGTCATTTTGATGTTCCCGTGCATCTGGTCGAGACTTACGGCGGTTGGAAAAACCGCAAGATGATTGGATTTTTCGAGACTTATGCAAAGACGCTGTTCAATCGTTACAAAGACAAAGTGAAGTATTGGATGACGTTTAATGAGATCAACATGCTGCTGCATCTACCATATATCGGTGCGGGTATTGTTCTTCAGGAAGGCGAGAATAAAGACCAGGTTCTCTATCAGGCAGCCCATCATGAACTGGTGGCAAGTGCGCTTGTCGTTAAGGCTTGTCATGAAATCATCCCCGGTGCTCAGATCGGTTGTATGCTTGCTGCTGGGATGGTCTACCCTTACACATCCAATCCGGATGACGTATGGAAAGCGATGGAGCAGGATCGGGAATCCTTCTTCTTCATCGATGTTCAGTCCAAGGGAGCTTATCCAGGTTATACCAAGCGTTTCTTCAGAGAACATGAGATCCTGATTGATATGCTGCCAGAAGATGAACATATTCTCTTGCAAAATACGGTCGACTACATTGGTTTCAGTTATTATGCCAGTCGCTGTACAAGCGCGGATCCAGAGATTTTAAAGGATTCGACGGAAGGCAATGTATTTGGCTCGGTGAAGAACCCTTATCTTCAAGCATCGGAGTGGGGATGGACGATTGATCCCAAAGGACTTCGTATTACATGTAACCAGCTGTATGACCGCTACGGTAAACCGTTGTTTATTGTGGAAAACGGACTTGGTGCTACGGATGTATTGCTGGACAATGACACCGTTGAAGATGACTACCGCATTGATTATCTGAATCGTCATTTTGCCGAGATGGCTGAGGCCATTCAGGATGGAGTTGAGCTTCTGGGCTACACCAGTTGGGGACCCATTGATCTGGTCAGCGCAGGTACTGGGGAGATGAAGAAACGGTACGGCTACATTTATGTAGACCGAAACAATGATGGAACGGGCACACTTCGCAGAGTGAAAAAGAAAAGTTTCCATTGGTACAAAGAGGTTATCGCCAATAATGGGGCGCAATATTTTTAACTCTAGGTGTAATCCTTTCGAATATACAAAGAGCAGTCTCGTTCAAACGGGATTGCTCTTTGCTTATGATGGATGAATTTGACTCATAATTCGTTTCATATCTATAATGAAGAGATCAAGAGAATCTTGTCACTTAAGAAGGGAGGAGCATCCAATCATGAAGAAAAAATCACTTGCGTTTATATCTCCGGGATATGGATACTCCACTGCTGTCTTTTTCTAGAATCTATTCCAAGGGAGAAGTGTGCCCAAATTAGGAAGAATACTAGGGGATATCGCAGAAAAATCTTAAGAATGACGAGGTAATCGACATGAAAACCGATAAAATTACTAGAAAAAATCCAGCTAATATGCCAGCTCCTGTAGGACAGTACACGCATATTACAAGAATTCCGAGGAATGCAGAGTTGTTCGTGACGTCGGGTCAAATTGGAGCAGATCGTTGGGGACACATTCCTGGCAGTTTGAATGAGCAAGTCACGAATACATTCAATAATATTAAAACAGTACTCGAATCTGGGCATTTAGATGCTGAACATATTATCAAAGTTAACGTATGGGCGACGGAGAAAATCGAGTGGGATTTCTTATACGCTGAGTGGGGACAATTATTCAGTCATGATTATCCTGCGATGACAATTGGATATATTACGGAGTTAGGTTTACCCGAAATTAAAATTGAAATCGAAATTTGGGCAGCAAAAGTGTAGAACCAAATAAACTTATTTAAACCATGGAGCTTCGATAGAAGCCCCATGGTTTTTTTGATTTTTTTATTCGTGAGAAATGGAAGTGGGGATGATCCATGCCATTACGAGTGATTTGTAATTGTGTTATGGGACTTGCAGACTTTGATAGGCATTCAGTCGCCCATACGTCCAGTAGATCCCGGAGCCTGATACAGGGTCCGAAGCGAAGCATAATGCATCCCGAATCTGAGCATTCGTTTTGCCCTGTGCAGCCAGCAGAGCCGCTACTCCCGCTACATGGGGAGCAGCCATGGACGTTCCACTAAGATAAGCATAAGAGCCACCCAGATATGTGGACAAGATGGTATCCCCTGGCGCAGCCATATCTACCCAGGATCCATAATTGGAGAAATTGGATTTGAGGTCGGAAGGATTGGTTGAAGCTACTGCAATGACGTTGGGATAAGACGCGGGCACAATCGGATACGAAGTATTATCATTACCTGCTGCTGCGATGATGACAGCGCCACGATCCCATGCATACTGCACGGCAGCCTGTAGAAAGGCTTCTCCCGTAGGCCCGCCAAGACTCAGGTTAACGACTTGAATACCATTGTTGGCCGCGTAAACAAGTCCGTTTCCGACGTTGCCCGTTGTACCTTGTCCATTGTTATCCAGTACACGCAGCGGAACAATGGAAGCAAGCGGTGCAGCACCTGCAATGCCCACTCCGTTGTTGGTAATGGAAGCGGCGATTCCGGCAACATGTGTGCCGTGCCCGTTACCATCTTCGGGGATATTGTCGTAATCAACGTAATCATAACCAGGCAGGATCTTGCCAGCGAGCTCGGGGTGATTCAGTTGTACGCCTGTATCAATGATCGCGATTTTGACCGAACGGTTACTCTGGGAAATATCCCAGGCAGCGGGAGCATTGATTTTTTGCAGGTTATATTGGTATGGGAAAAAGGGGTCATTTGGCGTAAACGATGACTGAAGATAATAGTTGGGTTCAGCGTGCTCAATAAGCTTATGATTCTTGTAATGCTTTAATATACGGTGCATTTTCTTTCTTGATTCGACGCGATACCAGCCCAGATCTTCATACGTTTCGGCTACGCTGCATTTTGCTTTTTTATGCAGCGTGTGCATCTCGTCGGCTGTCGTACCTTCCTTGAACTTAATTAACAACTGCTTTGGCGCATGGGGATGAAACTTCTTGGCTGCACGTTTATCTTCCGCATAGCGATAGACGAACCCCAACGCCAGCAGGACTGCAGCAGAGATCCCTAGCGATAACCACATATGTTCTTCCCCCTCGAATTTGATTGATGACACGCCTTATAGTATGCGGACCCTATCAGATCGCGCGGGCTTTCTTCTATTTTGGTTAGTAGCTTAGATAGATTGATAGGGAAGGCTAAATTCGGTAAGATGAGAAGCAGAGGGGGAACCTGCGTCTAAATGGGTTCGTAGATGGAGTTGTCATCAGACTCGAATATAATGAATAAGGAATGTGGTTTTTTGGCACAGTTTCAGATAAAACCGAGAGTGATCGCTATTCAGGAGCACCTGATGAATGATGCAATTGATTTTGCCATGCGTGTACGCAGAGAAGTGTTTCCAATGATAGATCATGAGAGAATACCTACTGACTTGGAGCAATTCAGAGAACATTATCTGGATTCAGCCGATGCGATCTTTCTTGTTGCCGTCATGGAAGACAATCGGATTGTGGGTTCCATTGGTATTCTGCCGTATGATGGGCGCATCGAAGCATTGTCTGGAAGATATCCGGAGCAGTCTGCAGCCGAAATTGTGAAATGTTATGTGGATTCAAAATATCGCAGATATGGCATCGGTTCACTTCTCGTGAGAGAACTGGAGAAGGTGGTGGCAGAACTGCACTATACAACGTTGTATTTACATACGCATCGCTTCTTGCCTGGGGCCGTCGGTTTCTGGAAACGTCAAGGGTATACGGTTATTGCTGAGCAGGACGATGACTGGCAAACCGTACACATGGAAAAGTCAGTAGGCCAGTTATAAAGATTTTCTTTCAACTAATGGATTTTAAATGGTTTGATATAACATAGACAAGCTACATGATGGGGGCAAACGCAGATGAGCACAACGAATCGAAAGATTGTTTTTATAGATATTGATGGCACACTGGTAGATGATGACGGCAACATTCCGGTGTCTGCACAACAGGCGTGCAAACAGGCACGTGAGAATGGACATCTGCTCTATTTATGTACAGGACGATCAAAGGCGGAAATCTATGATTCTATTTGGGACGTAGGGTTTGACGGTCTGATCGGTGCCGGTGGAGGATATGTTGAGTTCGGTCAGGATGTGTTATATCACAAAAGGGTAACAGCTGAAGACGTTCGGCATATGGTCGATTTCTTCAATGAACATCAGATCGACTTCTACCTGGAATCCAATTCGGCCTTGTACGCCAGCGCCAATCTTCAATCTCATCTGGAACGTCGCATCTATGGTGATGTGCATAATGATCCCCATGCCAGAGCGAAAAAAGAACAAAAACCCCATCCGTTTATTGCCGGTTTGACTTATGGCGAAGGGGATTTATACAAGGATGACGTAAACAAGGTTTGTTTTCTGGAAAGCTCTACGATTCCATTCGACCGGATCAAGCAGGAATTCGAAGGCAAATTCGAAGTCATTCAGTGCACCGTGCCCATCTTCGGTGAAGGCAGTGGTGAACTGATGATCCCGGGCATCCATAAAGCCATTGCTATTGCGGATTTGTTGGAGCATCTGGGTATGTCCCGTAAAGATACCCTCGCCATCGGGGATGGCATGAATGATGCTGAGATGCTGGAGTTTTGCAACGTAGGGATAGCGATGGGAAATGCCAAGCCAGGTCTCAAAGCCATTGCAGATGATATAACCGGAACAATTGAAGAAGATGGTTTGTACTACAGTTTTGTGAAGTATGGATTGATTGGGTCCTAATCAGTCTCAAACGAGTGGAAGAGGTGAAAACAAATGTCGGAAGGAATAAAAGTTGAGCTGGAAATAAGTGCATTCGGGCAGGAAACCGTTCCATCGTACGACGATTCGTTTCGTAAGCATGAGATCGCAAGAACTCGTATTTTACCTAGAGAAACAACATTGGCACAGCTTGAAGAAATGGTAAAGGAAATGATGGCGGAGATTAAAGAGGACTTCCAGCAACCGGAACAGTTATTAGCCAAAGTGACCCTGAGAGCCAAGGAAACAGATGGGGATTTGAAATATTTGGGTTAAGGTGTTTGTTTATATAGTTTTAAACCTCGGACAAAACCCAGTAAATAAAACAACCAAAGGTACCAATGCAAAGTCCGGCAATGACAGTAAAAAGCATAACAAATTTTTTCCCGTTCATAAAAAAACCTCCTCAAATAGTGTATTGTAACATACAAATATTTCATATTGTTTGTTTTTAGGAAAATGGTTGAGCATTAGAAGATAAAGGAGTGAATTACATAATTCCTCCCATCTAACCGATATAAATTAAGTATGTCTATTTACTAGAAAACGAGAGGAGTACAGAATATGGATATTGCAGCATTATCAATGGCCATGAGTCAGGTCTCAGTGGCGCAGTCGGCGAGTTTGCAAGTTATGTCCATGTCGAAAGACATGGCAGAGCAGCAAGGTCAGCAACTAACAGAAATGTTAAAGTCGGTTCCGGCTCCTCATCCCAATCTGGGTGGCAGTCTGGATATTTCGGTTTAAAATGATCACCTGAGTAACCGTTCTTCGTTAAACTTGCAGCAAGCAAAGCCCAAACAGCTCCAATTCAATGAATTGAAGCCGTTTGGGTTATTTAGTTTGTCTCAGTTCTTCGTCAAAATTGGTGATCTGCCTTCAAACGGCAGCGTATCCTTAAGGGTCCATAACTCATCATAACTGGAGATCTGAAGATCGGCTTTGGACAAGTCCTGATTGCCTGATCCCGGATTGTGATATCCGATACAGTGCATGCCTGCACTTTTGGCAGCCTGGACGCCATTGCGCGAGTCCTCGATCACAAGACAGTTCGATGGGGATACCCCGATCATTTCAGCTGTGGTCAGAAAAATATCCGGTGCTGGCTTTCCGTGAGCGACTTCTTCACCTGTCATTCGTACCTCAAAGTATTTTCCAAGTCCGGTCTTGTCCATGATTAGATCAATCAGTGCACGTGGAGATGAAGAAGCAACGGCTATCGGAATGTGCTGCTCATGCAGCCAGCTTAACCAGCGTTCCACGAAAGGCATGGCCGTCAGCTTCGGATGGGCCAGCATCGTCTGCATCACATTATGTTGATGGTAGGCGAGGGCTTCTTCTACGGTAGCCGTCAACTGGTGCTTGTCCAATACTTGCCGCCACATTGATTCCAGTGTAACTCCAACATAGGTGTGATGTTCTGCCTCTGTCATCATTGCGCCAAAATGGGCAAAGGAGTTGCGCTCAATCTCGAAATAAATCGGTTCGCTGTCAATCAGTACGCCATCCATGTCAAAAATGACCGCTTGAATGATGCCATCATTCGCCTCTCCCAATCCGCCAAACTCCTTATTTGCTACCATGTTGTATTCCTCCTCCAGGATTCTAAGCAATTATCTCTAATTTATCTCAATCATGGCGAACATTCCACATTAGTAACTGGAATCGCTCGACTGCAGCACCACTTTGATGGCATGGGAAGAGGCTTGAAGTGTGCGTCCCTGAATATCGCAGCCGAGTGTGCGGAACGCCTCTTCGTAATCCTCCAACGGGAAGGAATGGGTGATGATTTTTTTCGCCGGAATGATCTGCTGCTCAATCATGTAATGTGCTGTTGCGAATGTGCCCAGGGAGTCGATGGAGCCAATGATTTTCAGGCTGCGGTCTACAACTTCCTTGGGATTGAAGGATGTGTTCCCATCTCTCAGACCGACCAGCATGAGATAACCGCCGCTGGCGAGCTGCGAAAGCACCTGTGTGCCTACGACGCCTGTCGTATCCACAATCATATCAACCTGATTGGTTGTGGGTGCCAGCGATTCTATCGCATTTTCAAAGGATGAATGAACCTCCCAGCGTTCCGGTGCAATCGACCCTGCAATAGCCAGGCGTTCTTCGGAGATGTCGACGAGACAGCCTGTTACGCCTTTGGAAGCGAGAGCGTAGCTGTATAGAATGCCAATCGGGCCCGCACCGAGAATAATTGTTCTGAAATTCGGCAGCAGATGAATCTGATTAATGCCCGTAAGCATGCAGCTCAGCGGTTCAGTCAGGGTCGCTTCCTCATAGCTCACATGGTCCTTCAATTTGTACAAAAAGCGATCCTCAGTTACATAATAGTCCGTAAATGTACCGTCAGCACTCACACCTGTCTCCGTAACCGACTTATGTGTGCAATGGTTTTGTCTGCCTGTTCTGCACATGTCACATTGTCCGCAATAATAGGTAGGGTCAATGACAACCCGGTCGCCCGGCTGCAGTGTCGTTACAGCAGAGCCCACGGCAATGACTTCCCCGGCAGACTCATGACCAAGAATGACGGAAGGAACCGCATGATATTTACCGCTGACAATACCGAGGTCGGTACCGCATACTCCAGTCGCCCGAATTCGAACCAACACCTGATTGTCTCTTGTGATTTCAGGAACAGGCCGCTCCTCAAGCGCTACATCCCATGCCGATTTGTATACCAATGCTAACATGTTAAAACCTCCTTATAATAATATGAATTACGTACTAATTAACGCTGGCAAGCACCGAGTCCAGTCGCTCTACAATTTCAACCAATTCGTCTTCGGTTGTGGTAAGTGATGGTCTGACCTTAACGACGTTTCCGAAGCCGTAACGTGATCCTCTTAAAATCAGGCGTTCATCCGTGAAGGCACGGTCGATAATGGCGTTGGTTTTATCCGTATCCGGTTCGTTATTGTCACCGACCATTTCCAGGCCCCACATCAGTCCGACCCCGCGAGCTTCACCAATGCTTGGGTACTTCATCGCCAAATCCTGCAGCAATCCGCCCAAAATTTCACCTTTGCGTTTTACGTCATCCAGAAATCCGGGTTCGGATACAACCTCCAGGGTAGACTTGGCAGCGGTAACGGAGATCAGATTGCTTCCTGAGGTGAAGGAATGTTCATGCTTCTCCAGCACATTCAATCGGGACTGCATCAATACCGCAGCAACAGGTACACCGATTCCGCCAAGACCTTTGGCGAGGGTAATCATATCCGGCTGAATATCGAACAGTTCACTGGCGAACATGTACCCGGTACGTCCGATCCCGGTCTGCACTTCGTCGGCAATAAGAATGATGTTGTACTCATCGCACAGTTTACGCAGGCGTTTGAAGTATCCCGCAGGAGGGATAATATTGCCGCCATTGCCGAGGATCGGTTCAATGATCATGCAGGCGACTGAGCCGGAGCTCGCATATTCTATGGCATCGGAGATAGCTTCAACACATTGATATCCGCAGTCTCCGCTTGAAGATTTGAATGGGCAGCGATAGCAGTATGGTGCAGGTACATGAACAGAGTTGGGAACAGCCGAATTTGGAAACCGTTTCCGCCGGAAGGCATTTCCCGAAATCCCGGTTGCAAATTGGGTCTGCCCGTGATGGGACAGATACAGGCTGATAATGTCTGTGGATTGCGTGTATTTTTGTGCAATTTTGGTGGCACATTCATTGGCTGTTGAGCCCGTAATATCCCGCATCCATCCGGCATTAATGTCGTTTGGAGCATATTCAATCAGATGATCGAGCACTTCATCCACATACGGTTCTGTGAAGGAGGAAGACATATGCGTCAGATTGCCGACTTGTTCCTGAATTTTGCTCACGACATGCGGGTGATTGTAGCCCAGTGAAAGATTGAATGTACCGGATACACCATCCAGATACTCAACGCCTGCATCGTCAATCAACTTAATCCCTTGTCCGGTTCTGAAACGGTTTTTGGTTAAAGTTTGCATACGATTCCCTCCATAAAATGTAATGTTCTAGCCTGACGAAGATCAAAAATCCCGGATTACGCAGGCATCACCCCTCTCAAGAAGCAGCGTTTAGATCTCTTTGCTTGGATGTGCGAGAGTCCCACTTACGGTGCTATTCCTGACGTTCCAGAGCTGAGAGAGAATGAGGGTGAAGAGCAGTATCAGACAAAATCCGGCTAGGATCCAAATTGTATTCACTACAGGCCATGCGCTCATGCTCCAACCCGTTACATACTGCAAGATGGCACCACCAATACCGCCCGATGCAATCAGGATGCTGGTTGTTCTCTCGGTCATGCCGGGAATTAAAAGGTTGGCATAGACCAGTGCGATGCAGAAGAGCCCTGACATGAATAATCCAGTTCCGAAGATCAGTAAGTACGTTGCCCATTGCCCTGTCACGAACACCATGGCGACTGCGAACAGAAGTGTACCCACCGTACTCCAGATCAGGAAAGGCATATAGTTAACGGCTTCTGAAATTTTTCCAGAGAAAAGACGGCCGATTATCATCGCAATCCATAGAATGGACACACTCAATGAAGCGACAGACTCCTGCAGCTGCAATCGTTCCACAAGGATAGAAGGCAGGAAGTTCATCAGCCCTAGCTCCAGCCCCATATAGATGAAGAAAAAGATAACGAATATCGTTAGCAATCCCAGATGTTTTCTGGAATACCTGGCTCTGCCTGCAGCATGTGAAGCTGTATTTTCACCGGCTTGTTTCAGATAAGAAGCGGCTGAGGTGGGCATGGTCACCCATAATAGCATGAGAATAAGGGATAACGCGGAAACGGTATAAAACGTGAGATGCCACAGGTCCAGCCAAATGTATAAGGCGGCAACTGCTGGAATGAGGAGTGCGCCCAGAGCAAAAAACACATCAAGCTTGGACATTGCGACTGCTTTTTGATTTTCAGTAAATTCTATCGTGAATGCACCAACGGAGGGTTCAATGATGCCTGAGCCAAAGCCAACGAGAATGGTGAGAAGAAGAACCACGCTCCAGGATGGTAAAAATCCGAGAACAGCATAAGCCGCCACAATACAGATCAGTGCAATGGTCAGCATGGATTTTCGACCGATGCGGGCAGTCATGGAAGGAGCGACGAGCACCCCGACAAGAAAACCGAGGAATTGCAAAAATAACAAAAATCCGCCATCACTGTAACCACGCTCATAATGTGTCAATAAAACGGGTAGAAGTGCACCGAGCACAACGCTGGTTATACCGATTAACAGATAGAAACCGCAGCTTAAAGCGAAAATTCTTCTCATGAGTTGTCCTCCTAAGATGGATATAAATTTTATATTTTGTAATAAATGTTTCTTTGATATATAACTTATACCATAATTATGCAATTGTACATGCTTTTTATTGTAAAATAATGTTAAACTTTGACGAATGTATGATCTTACTCACACAATGTTCACCCTAAAACGATTTCGTGTCGAATGGGGTGAAGGAGAACAAATGATGTATTCCATAATATTTGCATTGGAGTACAAAGTTTACTGGAGGAAAGTCTTCCTGAGCATGGGTTCCAACCGAAAAGACGGAGAGTGATAGAAGTGAGAAGTGAGAAAGAACGTAGTCGCTGGGCTGATTTGTGATCTCTGGAGTCGATATATTTCAAAATTCAATTTGCATTTCCGATGACTTTCGTATAACAATTCATTGCTTCGTTTCAATATAAGTGAGATGATGTGGGATGAAAATCAGTACAAGGTACTGACCTATTGTACGAAGTAAATTACATGAGGATATGAACTCGCTAATGAAACGGCGGTAATATTACAGATGAGAAGTGGTGAAACATGCGCATTAACAAATACATAAGTGAAACGGGATACTGTTCCCGCCGGGAAACTAACCGATTAATTGCAGCCGGGCGTATTACGATCAATGGCGAAGTATGCGAAAAAGGAGCGGATGTTGAGTCAGAGGATATCGTGCTCATTGATGGCAAGGAAATTCCTCATGACGATAGTGAGCCTGTTTACCTAGCGCTTAATAAACCGATGGGTATTGTCTGCACAGCAGCGAAACAGGTGGAGGGAAACATCATTGAGTATGTGAATTATCCATCGCGCATTTTTGCCATCGGCAGACTGGACAAAGCGTCAGAGGGTTTGATTTTGCTTACGAACGACGGAGATATTGTGAACAAGATGATGCGTTCAGAGCATAACCACGAGAAGGAATATGTGGTGACCGTAGACAAACCCGTGACAGAACAATTCGTTCGGGCGATGTCGCAAGGAGTAGAGATTCTGGATGTGGTGACAAAGCCGTGTGAGGTGTACAAGCAGAGCGAGAACGTATTTCGTATCATATTGACTCAGGGGCTTAATTTGCAAATCCGCAGAATGTGCAAAGCCCTGGGTTACAGAGTACTCAAGCTGGAGCGCATCCGCATTATGAATGTTACACTGGATGGAATGGAACGTGGACAATGGAGACATCTGGAGGAGCAGGAATTGGAACACCTTTTGTCCATGTTGGACTAAGAATTGAATTCAAATCATGTCCCTGGCACAATGAAGAGAGGCACTAATCCATCGTGGATTCAATGCCTCTTTTTGTTGAAAAGTTCAATGGGCTAGTCTAACAGGTTAAGGTGTTTTTTGCTTCGTACTTTCTTCTCTGAAACAAACGATCCGAGTAACGTTAGCAACGTTCCAAGCAGTGTTATCCAGGTAATTCGCTCGTGCAGAATCAGAGCGGAAGCAATCACGGTAATGACAGGTACCAAATAAATGTAGACACTTGTTTTGACGGCTCCCAGCAGATTCACTGCCCGGTTCCAGGTTACAAAACATAAGGCCGAAGCACCCAGCCCGAGAAAAAGAAGGTTTGAGAGGTTGGCTATGTTCGCGAAGCGTCCGAGATCGAAGTGAAATTCAAATAGGAACAAGGCTGGCAGCATGAATAATAGTCCATAAAAGAATACTTTGCGTGTAGCACCGATGGTGTGATACGGAAGTTTACCAATTTTTCGCATGAGTACAGAGTATATCGCCCATACAGCAGGTGCCACGAAAGCGAGCAGGTCTCCCAGCGGATTCAGTTGCAGAATGACACTGCCGTTGAGTCCAATCAGGATGATGCCGGTCAAGGCAATGCCGAAGCCCACAATAAACCGCCTGTGCATTCTCTCTCCATCCAGGAAGAAATGTGCAAGGACCGCAGTGAAGAAAGGGGCAATGGAGACAATAATGCCTACATTGGAAGCAAGTGTGTACACCAGTGCAATATTTTCAATGAGAAAATATAACGTGACCCCGCATAATCCAGCCCCGATAAACAGCCCTTCTTCTCTGAAAGACGTCATTCGCATTGAACGCGGATAGATCAGGAGCAGTACCATATAGCCAATCAGGAAACGAAAAAACAGAATTTCAACAGGCGTAAAGTCAATCAGCAGAACCTTGGTGGAGATGAACGTTGTTCCCCAGATCAGGATTGTAAGCAAGGCCAGCAGATGTCCGGTGGAGATTTTGTTCGGATCTGTCATGACATCTCATTGGCGGAGCGTTTTGATTCCACATCATGGTTGAAAATGCGTCTGTATTGCTTGGGTGTCAAGCCGATCAGCTTTTTGAAAAAATTCGTAAAATGACTCTGATCGCTAAATCCTGTTTGCGCTGCGACCTCAATCGGGAGCTGTCCTTGTTCCAGTAACCGTTTGGCCTGATTTATGCGAATCGTTTCCAGGTAGCGGTAGGGAGATATTCCTTTTTGGCGAGTGAATAAACGCAACAGATGGTATTTGCTTAATCCTGTTAACTCCACCAATTGGATCAACGTAATACTCTCCATGTAATGAGACTCTATGTACTCGCATATGCGTCTGATCTCGATGGTGACGTCCTGGGCGGAAACGGGTGGTTCAGCATCCGCATACTCTCTTAGCAGCTGTTCCAGCAGAAAGAGTAATAACTCTTCTTTGTAGAAGTCGGATTGCTCTTCCAAAATCATCTGATGAAGCTCATGTAAGGAAGCAACATGTTCACTCTGGTAGAGGACAGGGGAAGTAAATCGGGGCAAGTAATCTTGTCCGGTAATTTCCTGTACATATTGGCGCATGATTTCAGGCTGAATGTTGATGCAGCGATAATCCAGGGTTCTGCCGTCCACCTGTTCGCAGGCATGGGGATCATGCGGATTAAAAATAATCATGTCTCCTGTGTTCAGGAGATATTCTTCGTTATTACATACGAGATGTCGTTTACCTTGCTCAATAAAACCAATGACGTAATAGTCATGAAAGTGATTGGGGAATTTCTGCATAATGCCTTCAAATTGATAGGCTTCAAGCTGCAGATCGGGATCAAACACAACGGTTCGCACTTCGCGAGTCACCTGCTGCACCTTCCTTCTGGTAAGTTAATGCCATTATAATATGAAAAGAAGGAACTTTCTTGGATGATATTGCTCTCTCCGTCATAGGTGGAAACGCATATAACACCAACGTACCCGCTGCCTTCAAGGCATTGGGGCACATTGGTTTCAATGAAGCCCGACCAACAAGCTCTTAATGCAATGTGGCAAGCGCTTCTGGTGTAAAAGCTTATTTGGCAACTATGCTAAGCTGGTCCATCTATGGGGTGACGTATCGCTGGAATTTGGAAGAAAGACAGCAATCCCCGGCTGAGTTGGCTGATCAGGTAGTTCCTTTTCTGTTGAACGGGGCCGGAATACTGAATAAATAACGCCATAGAAAAAGAGCAGATGATCTGCTCTTTTTTTGTTATCTATAAGAAAATTCTACAGGATTGCATTATTTATATAGTTTAAGCGGCAAATGATTTAAGGATTGTCCGACGGCAGCTGGAACAAGGTTGTCCTCCAGAATAAATCCCTCCACGTTCTCAATGCGTGAGAAGGTCTGAATGAAGGTAGAGAGTGCGATTTTGGCCTCTAACCGGGCAAGTGGTGCGCCAAGACAGAAGTGTGTGCCATACCCAAAAGAAATCTGTTTGTTATTGTTGGAACGATGAATATTGAATGTGAATGGATCTTCAAATACGCGTTCATCCACATTGGCTGCACTCATCCATGCAACAATGGCATCTCCTTTTTTGAGATCAATCCCCAGCAGGTTGTTGTCTTTTTTGACCATACGATCCATCTTGCTGATGTTGAAACGGTATCTTAGCATCTCTTCCACCGCGTTCGGAATCAGCTCGGGATTTTTTCTTAACTCAGCATAGACTCCTGGTTGGTCATACAACATGGCATAGAACGAATTGGCGAGCAGGATACTCGTCGTTTCCACACCAGCACCCAATATAAACATCGTTGTCCGTACGATCTCTTCATCTGAAAAGTGGTCGCCATCTACCTCTGCCCGGATGAGATCAGATATGATATCTTCTCCCGGATTTAATCTTTTGGCGACAACGACAGGATACAGGTATTTGAAATATTCTTCTCCGGCCGTTTTTTTCATTTCGTTAATTTCAGCAAAGGTGGCATGGGTGGAGGGCAGAAAGAGCTGGTTAACCCATTCCTTGAACAAATGATGATCCTTCGAGGGAACGCCCAGCAGATCTGACATGATCATGACGGGGAATACGCTCGTATATGCCTCGACGATATCCACGACAGGTTGATCAGCAAACTTGGCTACCAGTTGTTCGGCAAGTGCCTGAATCCGTGGTTCCCACAACCGCAAGCTTCTTGGCGTAAATGCGTTGGCAAGTAATGATCTCCGTTTACGATGTTCCGGTGGGTCCACATTATGAATATCCAATCGATCCGGGATATGATGTTCCCCTTCGTTGTTGTTATCATCCTCGCTGATATACCCTACATTAACAATGGTTCTTTGGCGTTCACTGGAGAAATGCTCATGGTCATTAAGGACCGTTTTCACAAGATCATACCCAAATACATGCCATGAATCGGACGCTTCATTATAAACGACAGGGTCTTGCTTCAGCATGTGGCGATACCAATGGTGAGGACTGAATTCGTCTTCCTTGGACTCAAAGTCGGTCATTTCGGATAAAGAAATAATCGGGTTGCTCATTCCTTACGCCTCCTTGGTTCGAAGATTGGGTGAATCTGATCATGAGGTCCTGCTTGATCGGATAGCAGATAGGGAGCGGGCCATGATATCTATCTTCTTTAAACTATCCTTGTTGACAAATATAACAAACCAGAATACTTTAATTCAAGTATAATAAATAGAAATTTGATTGATGAATCGAATCCAACAACCGTTACAAGCATGATGAAAACGGTCTCCACAGAAATCACAGCCGGACTTCAAGCGCAAGTTCAATCCCAGAGCTTCGAGGGTGTGCTAAACAGTATGCAGGTTCCTGCGGATCAATCCAAACAGATTGTGGAAGCCGCGATGGGGAAAGTTTCCTCCAATCTGGTTATGACCAATCCGCAACCAGCAGGAATGCAAAATCAAATGGCCCCGATGTTTATCACCATGGCACTCTATGTAGGAGCGATGATCTATTCCATGCAAAGTGTGGGCGGATTAAGATCATTGCAACAACAGATGGGAAAATGGAAGGCTTTTTTCTCCCTTCGTCTGGTTAATCTGCTCATCTCACTGATCGCTCCACTGATTGCCATAGGCATATATTTTATGGTTCAAGGGTATGGGATGGAGACATTTATGAAACTATGGTTACTACACAGCGTTTAGCTGTTCGTTTGCATTGAATTTACAAGTATCTTTATCATGCTGCTGGGTCAGGGAGGCATGCTGATTAACTTGCCGATTCTGCTCAGTCAGACGATTGCTAATGGCACAACCATGCCTCCCGAGATGATGCCAGGATATTTCAAATTCATGAGCCATATCACACCGATGTTCTATTCGACTCATCTGGACTACAATATACTCTTTGGTGGGGGGAAAACCTCGGATTACGGAATGGGTTTGGCGTTGGTTGGTCTTGCAGCATTGGCAATCAACATCGTAATTCATCAGTTCAAAAGTGCCCGCCAAACCGATGCTGTGAAGGAGACTGTACAACAGTCTGTTATGGTTTAAAATAGAGAGAGAGGGCCGGTTCGTTGTGCTTCACTGTACTCGCCCTCTGGATTAGCAGAAATGGGGGCAGTCACATGTCGATTCAAATTTTTATACTTGGAACGTTAAGCGAGGAACAGTGCCATCCCTATGATATTAAGAAGAGAATTCTTAAACATCTGGATCAAACCGATGCCAAAGTAACGGAAGGCACGATTTATTATAATTTTGAAGTATTGCTGAAGAAGGGCCTGATCGAGAAAATCGAAATTATACAAACCGATAATCGACCAGATAAAACAACTTATGGTATTACTGAAAAAGGACGAGATGCCTTGCAAGAGAGGATCTATGCGGCTTTTCAAAAATTCACGAACGTGCAATCCCTCTATGCAGCGCTGGTCAATCTGGATAAGGTGGACTTACACAAGATTGCATATCTGATTGAGGATATTCTTCGTAAACTTGAAAAAAGAATTGCTTATATTGAACGTGATAGACCAGAGATTGAAGAGTTCGAGGTGGATTTGAAAGAAACATTGTCATTAATGAAAGATCATGCCTACCACTCCATTCAGAAGGATATCACCTGGCTGCAGAAGCTGCTGCATCATGTTCAGAGCAGAGCTTTGAAGAAATAGGCAAAACACTTAAGAAATGTAGACAGGAGGAATGAAGAAATGTTCGAACATTTGGTTGTATTTAAATTCAACGATAAAATTACACCTGAGAAGCAGCAAGAATTGGTGAATCAATTATTGTCCCTGAGGGAAGAGATTCCGGGAATCACAGCATTGACTGCGGGAATTAACGTGACTGAGGAGACCGATAATATTCAAGGTTATACACTTGGACTAAGAGTTACTTTTACAGATCAGGAAGCTTTGCGTTCCTACGGTCCCCATCCTGCCCATCAGGCATTCGTAGCTTCGCTCGAAGGTTGGGTGGAAAATGTGATCGTAGTCGACTACCCGATCTAAAAGTTGGTTTCTGGGTGCCGAAAGCCGGAGACATAAATAGCGTCACAATCGAAGTCGCCAATAGGCGACTTTTATTATTTTGAGTAAGGTCCAAATGGTGGTCCAGATGCTGACACAAATCCATTTGGATATGCAATATTTCTATGATTTCTGGGCTGTAATGACGTTATTACGATTCAATCTTCCCATGAAAAAATGAAGGATGGCTCCACCGAAACATACAGTCAATACGGTTCCGATCCCAATGGGCCCTTGAAACAAAAAGGCGAGAATCAAAAAAACAATATAGATCAACGTTCTGGAGTACATCACACTTTTTTTCGTTAAGAGCTGAATGATGACCATTAGATGATCGACGGGTATACGAGCAAAGCGAGCACGTAGATACATAGCTGTACCCCATCCGGAAACAAGCATGCCGACAATAAAATAAATGAAGTTGACAAAGTGTCCTACCTGAAGCCAGTGTCCAATAACCCAGAGCCAGGTATCGATACACAAACCTGTTGCAAAAGCAGTAAGCAATCCCTTGAATTCAGGTTTCTGTCTAATGAGGACAGCATTGAGAAAAATCATGATCAGGGCAAGCAAAATCTCCCAACTTCCTACAGTAAGCCCCACATGCACGGATAACCCCACCAACAAGGCATCAAAAGGAGAGACGCCAAGCCCGGCTGTTATGGTTAATGAGATGCCCAGGGATAGAAGGATAATTCCGGTCCAAAAGTCAACAATTCTAGGTGATCTATGTATAATGCGATTCATGCCAGAGCGTTACATCCTTTCCAATAAGCACTTTTCTATATAATAAATCAGTTTTTATATGTTGTAAATGCAACATTTTACACCTCTTTAGGACAAAGGTTTACTGATGAATATCAGATAAGTTGATCTCACTACCTAAACATTGATAAGAGAGATGGTGTTGACATGGAACCAGTTACATGAAATACAATGATGTTGTAGTAGATCGGCTCCCTGGGATTGACAAAGCGTGCCTCTCACTACATTATTTTATAGACACTTTATAAATAAACATTATAAAGTATATATATATTCTTCTTACTTCTGAACTTATTTGAGAGGGCGGTATGGGGTGGAATAAATGACACTACATTCTGGCAGCCACTAATTGGAGGAACTATTTATGATTAAACTTGTTGTTACTGATTTAGACGGTACTTTTCTCAACAACCGGGGTTTGTTCGATACCAAGCTTTTTACTGATGTGCATGAACAAATGCAGAAGAAAGGAATTATTTTTGCTGCATGTACGGGAAAACAATGTGAGCGTGTGGAGAAATTGTTCGGGGAGCACGGAAAGGGAATCTGGATTCTTGGAGACAGTGCTGCCCGAATCAAGAAGGACGGAAAGGTTGTGAAGGAATTCAGCATCGAGCGGGATATCGCTCTGAGCGCTATAGAAGAGATTCAGCGGTTCGCTGATAACATGACCATAATTGTATGCGCGAGCAATGCTGCATATGTGCATTCTTCCATCCCTGAAGACATGTACAACGTTATTAAAGGCTCCTATGAACATGTCATTAAAATCGGTTCCTTCTCAGAAATCGATAGCCCGCTCATTAAAATTACGGTGTATGATCCTGAAGAGAGGAGTAGTGCACTGAGAAAGCATGTTGAATTAACGCTGGATGGACAAATCTACATCGTGGATTCAGAAGCGAGATGGCTTGATATTACGGAACTGCACACACATAAAGGCGAGACGGTAAAAAAACTGCAAGAAATGTTGGGCGTAACAGCCGAAGAAACAATGTCATTTGGGGATGGAGAGAATGATGTGGAACTGATGGCCATTGCTAAATATAGCTTTGCGGTTAGTAATGCCTGTGAAAATACTAAAAAAGCGGCAAGTTTCATTACCAAATCTAATCAAGAGAATGGAGTTCTTATTACGATTCAAAAAATGATGGACCTGTTCTAGATTTATGCAGTTACGAAATAATATTTATATGATCGGAATCATACTGAATGTCAAAAAAGGATAACAGGAGCTGAAAATATGACTGAAGAAGAACGCATATTGAAGGGGATTTTATTTAGTCCGAGTGATTCAGAATTGAAAGCGCTGAAACGGCGTTCGCATAAACTAAGCAATCAATATAGCCGTACATTTGAGGATCAGGTCGAGGAACGAGAATTGTTATTGAAGGAGCTGCTTGGTCGAAAAGGACAGGGCTGCTTCATGCAAGGACCGATTTTCTTTCATTATGGAGTGCATACCGAAATCGGTGATTATTTCTTTGGCAACTACAATCTCACCGTTCAGGATGATGCGAAAGTCACCATTGGTAATCATACGAGTTTTGGGCCCAATGTGACCATTGTTACGCCAATTCATCCCTTCATCGCTTCGGAGCGCCGGCAGATGTTGGATCAACACGGTACACCCAAATCTCTTTGTTACGCCAAGCCTGTCACTATTGGAAACGATGTATGGTTATCTGCTAACGTAACTGTATGCGGTGGGGTAACAATTGGAGACGGATGCGTAATTGGGGCAGGCAGCGTCGTGACGCAGGATATCCCGGAGAACTCTTTTGCGGCAGGTGTACCGTGCAGAGTCATTCGTAAAATCACTGAATCAGACAGTATGCGATACAAACCGGAAATATTAGCGGATTGTCGTGTGATAGAATAAATGTTTTGAGGTAGGAATGTTGGCCCCTGTCATGGAGCGAACCATTTCTGCCTCTTTTTAATCCTGCTGGAACACTGTGTCACCCTTTACGTGTAATTTAACATGACATGAAATGAGCGTGAGCTACTTTCACTTTGTATAACATGCCCAAAAACATCGATTCTCTTTATATCCTCCAACAATCTTATGTTATGAATCATGGAACTTCCCCCAATTGTTTATATAATGTGAATCAACATAACATGATTTGCAGCGGTAACTGGATTCTAAATTACAGGGGGCAGGTTGGGATGAGAGAAACCAAGAGAATGAGGATTTTTTCACTGGGAATTCAGCACGTATTGGCGATGTATGCCGGGGCCATTTTGGTTCCGCTGCTTGTGGGAAGGGCGCTAAATCTGACTGCTGAACAGCTCGCGTATCTGGTATCCATTGACTTGTTAACCTGTGGGGTTGCAACCTGGCTTCAGGCACGCAAAGGAAAGTATCTGGGGATTGGATTGCCGGCGGTTTTGGGAAGCTCATTTGTTGCCGTGACACCCATGATTGCGATTGGCTCACAATACGGGATACCTGCCATTTACGGTTCCATTATCGCAGCAGGGATATTCATCGTCATATGTGCTGTCTTCTTCAGTAAAATCGTCAAACTGTTTCCTCCTGTCGTAATCGGCACGGTGGTAACCATTATCGGTCTGGCGCTGATTCCGACGGGTATCAAGAACATGGCGGGCGGAGCAAACAGCGAGAATTTCGGAAGTCTGGATAACTTGGCGCTTTCATTCGGTGTGTTACTTTTTATTCTCATACTAAATCTCTATGCTCGCGGTTTTGCTAGATCCCTCGCAGTTCTCCTCGGCATTATTGTGGGTACCCTTGTTGCTGCTCTCATGGGGAAAGTCAATTTCGCTTCCGTGCAGGGAGCCTCCTGGTTTCACTTGCCGCAGCCGTTTTATTTTGGATGGCCTACCTTCGAACTGGGCCCTATTATTACAATGATTATCGTAGGTACGGTTGTTATTATTGAGTCGACAGGTGTATTTATGGCTCTAAGCAAAATCTGTGATCAACCGATTAACGAAAAGGATCTGGCACGAGGGTATCGTGCGGAAGGGTTGGCGTTTGTCCTTGGCGGTATTTTCAATGCCTTTCCGTATAACACATTTGCCCAGAATGTCGGTTTGGTTCAGCTCTCCAAGGTGAAAACGACCAATGTGGTTGTTGCGGCCGGAGGCATCCTGATATTTCTCGGGCTCATCCCCAAAGTTGCGGCATTTGCAACGATTATCCCCAGCGCGGTGCTTGGAGGGGCAACGGTGGTTCTGTTCGGCATGGTGGTCTCATCCGGGATTAAAATGCTGCAACATGTGGATTTCAGCAAGCAATCCAATCTGTTGATCGTTGCTTGTTCGGTTTCCCTTGGTCTTGGTGTAACAGCTGTACCTGATCTATTTGCCCAGCTGCCTCAAAGTATTCGCATTATTGTCGGTGATGGCATTATTACAGGTAGTCTGTGCGCTATCCTGCTCAATGTTTTCTTTAACCTCGGATTTAAAAAGGAGAGTCTGCCGGTACAGCCCGTTCAGGCCCAAGAAGCACATACTTAATTTAGTTTTATTTACAGGCTTGTGACTCACAAGAATGGACCCAAGGCGGTTTCAACTGCGGTGGAATGACGGATTCTGACTCATTCACCAAAGAAACCTCTTGGGTTTTTAGTATGATTGGGATTGGGAAACAATATTGGGTGGGGCTATTCAACAGTCATCGTAAAAATCACGAAAGTTACTGTTAGGATGAATGCAAAAGGGATATAAATATGCTAAAGTTTCATCATGAACATGTTACATGTTCTTTCTGTTGAATTTCCATGCGACTACATAAATGAGCATTGGTTCACAAGGCTAAAATAAAACCAGGGATGTACCCTAGTTACAGAAAAGGAGTTGTGATCACCATGCAACAAGAAACACAGAAAAAAGGATGGCATTTTGACAATAGTTATGCGCATTTGCCACAGGTTTTTTTTACAAAGCAGGGAGCGGTACCTGTTCAATCACCAAAGATGATCATCTTCAATACATCACTTGCTACCAGCTTGGGATTAAATGCTGAGGCTCTCAATAGTGCTGAAGGAGCGGAGGTCTTCGCAGGTAACCTGATTCCGGAAGGAGCCGAGCCTCTGGCTCAGGCATATGCGGGTCACCAGTTTGGCAATTTTAACATGCTTGGTGATGGACGGGCTTTGCTGCTGGGAGAACAGCTTACGCCGCAAGGCGAGCGAGTGGATATCCAGCTCAAAGGTTCGGGAAGAACCCCTTACTCTCGCGGAGGTGATGGACGTGCTGCCGTTGGGCCAATGCTGCGGGAGTATATTATTAGTGAAGCGATGCATGCACTGGGCATTCCAACCACGCGAAGTTTGGCAGTCGTTTCGACTGGAGAAAACATTATACGTGAAACAGAACGACCTGGTGCAATCCTGACGAGAGTGGCTTCAAGCCATTTGCGTGTAGCAACCTTCCAATACGCTGCCAGATGGGGATCAATCGATGATCTCAAAGCTTTGGCTGACTACACACTGCAACAGCATTTTTCGGATATCGCCGAAGCCGACAATCGTTACCTCCTGCTGCTTCAGGAAGAGATTAAGCGACAGGCATCACTTATTGCCAAGTGGCAACATGTTGGTTTTATTCATGGTGTAATGAATACGGATAACATGGCGATTAGTGGTGAAACAATCGATTATGGTCCTTGTGCTTTTATGGATGCTTATAATCCAGCGACGGTATTTAGCTCCATTGACACACAAGGCCGGTATGCCTATGGCAATCAACCGTATATTGGTGGCTGGAATCTGGCTCGGTTTGCCGAGACGCTTCTGCCACTGCTGCATGAGGATGAAGAACAGGCCGTTCAAATCGCCCAGGATGCCATTGCACAATTCTCTGAGTTGTATCACCACTACTGGCTTTCGGGCATGCGGAGCAAGTTGGGCTTGTTTAATGAAGAGGCTGAGGATGAAGCGCTAATCAGGGATCTTCTTGAATTGATGGAGAAGCATATTGCCGATTACACGAATACGTTCGTGGCGCTGACCTTTGACACACCGCTCAAGGGCTCACTGTTGTTGGAAACTCCAGAGTTTGAGCAGTGGAATGAGCGGCGTACGGCAAGATTGGGCAGACAGCAGGAAGGAAAAGAAGCATCACAACAATTGATGAGAAACAGCAACCCGGCGGTCATTCCCCGGAATCATCGGGTGGAAGAAGCGTTGGAACAAGCAGAGAATCACGGGGATCTCAGTGTGATGGAGAAGCTTCTTGCAGTGCTTTCAAACCCGTTTGCACACTCTCCTGAACAGGCTGAATACGCAGAATTGCCTGCTCAGTGCAATACCTCCTATCAGACGTTCTGCGGGACCTGATTGGAGAAATGCTGGGAAGAGGCTGCCATTTGGCAGCTTTTTCATTATCATGCCAAGCACAATAGACGTGTGTGACTTTTTTAGGTGGGTGATTTCATGACGGATATACAAAGCAAACCAGAGATTGCAAAAACGTTATTACAGTTGCTTGAGCGGACATCCTTCCACAGGGAACAGTTGGAAAAGTATGTCAATCGATTGTTTGACGCCTTTAAATGGGAAGGCGTTCCATATATTGAGACCGAAAATGATGTGTATGTTGTTCGTATATACGAACGGGGTATTGTCATGCTGGAGAAACGGTTGAACCAGACGGATGAAGTCATCTACTGGCTGCTGGGGGATATCATTTTTACGGCGGCGCATGTAGAATTGCTGGAACAGCATGGTGTGGATAATAAACAGATACACTTGAACTATACGGGCGAAGTGATGCAAGAACTGGAACGAAGTGTTGAGAAGGCTTTCCAACAGATCGGTAATCCATACTTACATTGGCATAAGACGGGTAAACGACAGGAGCTGGAGAGGCTGAAACCAGGAGGTGAGCGTCTTTAACAATGGTTTTAGCCATATGAATATGATCACGGGAAGTTGAACATGATGACTTTATAAGTTTGGAGCAAGCACTGATCTGATGTTCTATCTTAAGTTTGCTTACTTGCCCTTGCAATCATATTAACGTTCGGCTATACTGGCTATAAATTGAATACATGAATTACGTTGATAGAGCGCAGTAGCGGCTTTGTCCCTGTTACAGAAAGTCAGGGGTTGATGGAACCTGATACATACAAGGGCTGCGAATTACACTCTGGAGTACTTGGGTAATGCCAAGCGGAATGGCAAACGATATTTTGCCGAAAGCGGTATGGACAGCGTATAAGCTGTTGTCTGTGCAAGTTGGGTGGTACCACGGTTATGATAATCGTCCCTATGTCTATTGAAGACAAGGCGGCGATTTTTTTGTGTCCAAAAAAGCCTCGCCCGGCTTAGCTGCTTGTGAATTAACGTAGATCATGGCCTAATACCAATGCATAGAGAAGGGGTTGTTTGTTTTGAATATTATTGATGAACTGGAATGGCGCGACGCCATTAATCAACAAACGGATGCGGAGGGTCTTCGTGAGCTAACCGAGACGACATCGGTTTCGCTGTACTGTGGGGTTGACCCAACAGGAGACAGTATGCACATTGGACATTTGATTCCGTTCATGATGCTAAAACGTTTCCAACTCGCCGGCCACCGCCCGGTCATTTTGATTGGTGGGGCAACAGGAACTATTGGTGATCCGAGTGGTCGTCAATCGGAACGTTCCCTGCAAACGATGGAAGAGGTACAAGCGAACGTAGACGCACTGACTGCCCAAATGAAAAAGCTCTTCGTAACCGATGGCGACAATCAGGTGCGCATGGTCAACAACTACGACTGGACGCATAAAATCAATGTAATTGAATTTTTACGTGACTACGGTAAAAACTTTAATCTGAACACGATGCTGGCGAAAGATGTCGTTGCGAGCAGACTGGAAGACGGCATTTCGTTTACCGAGTTTTCCTACCAGATTCTCCAATCGCTCGATTACCTGCACCTGTTCCAACATGAGAATGTACAGCTGCAAATCGGCGGTTCCGACCAATGGGGCAATATTACAAGTGGCCTAGACCTCATTCGTAAAAAGGAAGGGTCCGAAGCGAAAGCCTTCGGTCTGACGATTCCGTTGATGCTCAAATCCGATGGAACGAAATTCGGTAAAACCGCAGGTGGAGCCATTTGGCTTGATCCAAACAAAACGACTCCATTCGAATTCTACCAGTTCTGGGCAAATACGGATGATCGTGACGTGATCAAATACCTGAAGTACTTCACGTTCCTGAGCAAAGAAGAAATTGAAGCCTTGGCTGAAAAGGTAGAAACGGAGCCGCATAAGCGTGAAGCACAAAAGGCACTCGCTGAAGAAATGACGAAGTTTGTTCACGGTGACGATATGCTGGAGCAGGCGAAACGCATTACCGCAGCACTGTTCAGTGGAGACATTCGTTCCCTTACAGCAGACGAAATCGAGCAGGGCTTCAAGGAAATGCCGACCTTCGAAACCGATGGAGAAGCGAAAAATATTGTTGACTGGCTCGTGGACCTTGGGCTGGAGCCATCCAAACGTCAGGCGCGTGAGGATGTCACCAAAGGGGCTATCACTATGAATGGTGAGAAAGTTACGGAGCTGGAATTCACGGTCTCTGCGGAGCACGCAATCGGCGGTAAATTCATCATCATCCGCAAAGGCAAGAAAAACTACAGCCTGGTGAAATTGAAGTAGCAAGAGGATTACAGAGTATGATTCGGGGGAAGGTAGAGGCAAAAGTTAAATCTTCTTCCCCAGCAACACAAAAGGACCGTCCCCATTCATGTCAGTGACATGATGGAGACGGTCCTTTATGCATGCCATCCGCAAATGGCTTATTAGTTATTAATTTATTGATTCACAATCGCTGTGATTTCTTCATCCAGATCAAGTCTTACATTCTCACGGTAAGCCCGAATGTCGTATTCACTGTGCAGGTAGCGCAGGATCGCTTCAATCATGTTAGATTCGACCAGATACTGACTGCGGCCTTGAATCCAAACTTCAGCGGAATATCCCGTATCTTCTTCCCAGCTCAGTTCCACATTGACATCGGTCGGGCGTACACCCTTGCGTTCAGCCATGTGAATACAAATCGCGTTTACAATTTCATCCATGCTTAGAACCATAGAGATTAGTACCGTCCGTTTCTGTTGCGGTCATCATCATCACGATCATTTTTGCGGTCATAGCGACCATCGGCTGCTGGTTTACGGCGATTCGTAATGGCTCTGAACAGGGCCATCGCGAGCATCACGATCAGCATAATTGCGGCTACGTTTACGAGCAATCCAAGAATGTTACCCAAAGCTCCCATGCCGCCGAACAATCCGCCGAACATCATACCAGCAAGACCGCCCAGCATCATGCCTTTCATAAATCCACCGCCACCGCCGAAGAATCCGCCACGGTTGGTTGTAGCTGCTCCAGTGCTGGAGTTGTTATTCGTATTTGATTTGCTCACATTACTGTTGGAATCGGACTTCTTAGGTGTGTTAGTAAAGCTTTTTGTTCCCGATTTGAAACCGCCACCACGTCTAGCATCGGCAGAATCCGGATTTGCGACTCCGACTGTTGCGAACAATAATGTAAAGGCCATGAAAACCATCATAAGATGTTTGATTCCGAATTTTTTCTTCATTGTAAAGATCGTAACCCCCCGATTAATTTGTTTGAATCACCCAAAATTGGGCCTTACTCAAGTAATACGGTCAACTTGCAGGAACGTTTCAAAATTTGTTTAATTTTCTGAATGAGTTGGACAAGGATCCTGAATAGCGGCCTGACCATCGAGTAGTTGAGTAACCCAGTTACACCATTCGATGCCCGTTTGTGCGTTCATCAACCCTTTTTGTACCAGAATGTAGCTTCCGAATTCCCGACTGCCTACTCGCAAATTATCCTGAGGGATACGGGACTTCAAATCCTCGAAATAACGGATGCGTTCCAAAAACCAGTTTTTGCGCTCGTTCAGAATGCGTCTCATGCTTCCATCTTCGGCAATGCCTACACATAAAATACGCAGATTGAATTCGTCACGCGTAACCGGAGCGGTTACGGGAGTGATCATCCAATCCAGCAGTTTTTCAATACCTTTTTCCGTGACTGCATACATTTTTTTGTCCGGTTTGTCAGACTGTTGCACCCAGCGGGAGGCTAAAAGCTCATCGTTTTCCATTTTGGAGAGGAGGGGATAGATCTGACTGTGTTTAGCCTGCCAATGTGGCTGGATTTTCAGCATTAGATCATAGCCTGATGACTCCTCGCGGGTAAGAAGCCCGAGCAATCCGTAGGAAAGTATGTTCATGCACATGTCTCCTTAATATTAGGGCTGGGCCAGCGAAAACAAATGCAAATTGTTCTCATTGACCGCTTTCATAAAAGTGTACACTGAAACTGTATGGTTTGACAACCTGACAGAACAACTGCCTCAATTTAGACAAAAAAGAGTGCGGACCCGGAGGTCAGCACCCAAACCATTTTAGAGAGATGTCTATTGCCCATAGCCCTCTGCGACAAGATCAAGTTCACCTGTATAGGAGTCGATGACCATGCCGTGTACGGGTACATTGGGCGGAAGCAATGGATGTTTCTTGATCACTTCCACAGTATGTTTTACCCCTTCTTCAACGCTGTCAAACCCGCGCAGCCACTTTTGCAAACGAATGCCCGAGTTCTCCAGCGTGCTCATGACTTCCTCAGACACACCCCGTTCGACCATATGTCCAATCATGGTCTCTGCGTGTAGGGAAGCCATACCACATTCCGTATGTCCAACAACCAGTACTTCATCGGCACCAAGCTCATAGATGGCGACAAGAACACTACGCATAACAGACCCGAAAGGTTGAGAGATAATTGCGCCAGCGTTTTTGATAATTTTCACATCGCCATTCTTCAGGTTCATGGCCTTGGGCAGCATTTCCACCAGACGGGTATCCATACAAGTGATGATGACCATCTTTTTGGTTGGAAACTTGCCAGCCGTATACTTTTCGTATTCTTTAGTCTCGACAAATGTTTTGTTGTAAGCCAGAATCTCTTGAATGTTGTTCATGTCCATTGCCTCCTGTTATCCAATACGATGAGCACAGCCACTTGCATCCAATGCAGCTTGTCCTACGTCCTTTGGTTTCATTTATTATATCACGGTCAGCAAATTGCATTATTCCGCGATTTAGAGGAATAATGCAATTTGCATCTGTCAAAAGTTGATTATACGCATTGCAAAAAGTATCATCAATAGGGAATCCAACTTTTTTTTGAAGAGGTGAACGTTAATAATGGAACAACAAGCACAGCAACAGCTGGAATCCTTCCGTAATCTGGCTCGCAAAATCAAGAGTTATCATGAAGCCATTGGTTTGCTTCACTGGGATCTGCGCACAGGTGCGCCCAAAAAAGGTGTACCAACACGTTCGGAAACACTTGGAATGCTGTCTACCGAAGCATTTAAGCTGCAAACCTCGGCTGACATGAAATCCTACCTGGATACATTAACAAGTCCAGAGGTGCTGGAACAGCTGGAAGATATCGACCGCCGTCAGGTGGAAGATTGTCAGAAAGAATATGATCGCAGTCAGTCCGTACCACCGGAAAAAGTACAAGCGTATACCGTACTTACCGCCAAATCGGAAACGGCTTGGGAAGATGCCAAGCATAATAGCGATTTTGCAGGGTTCTCTCCTTACCTCACCGATATTGTGAAGCTCAAGCAAGAGTTCATAGACTACTGGGGTGTGAAAGATACTCGGTATGATACCCTTCTTGATATGTATGAGCCGGAACTGACCGTTGAAAAGGTAGATGCGGTATTTGCCCGTCTCAAAGCGCGTTTGGTGCCCCTGCAAGAGAAGATGAATGCGTCGGGCAATAAGCCGAACACGGAGTTCCTGAACCAGCTGTTTGACAAGGAACAACAGGAAAAATTCAGTCTGTTTATTCTGGGACAAATGGGTTATGACTTCGAAGCTGGAAGACTCGATGAGAGTGTTCACCCGTTCGCAACAGGCCTGAATCCGGGTGATGTGCGAATCACGACGAACTATTTGCAAGATGATGTGACGAGTGCGGTCTTCAGTTCACTGCACGAAGGTGGACATGCCTTGTATGAACAAAATATTGACGACAATCTGGCAGGTACTCTTCTTGCCGAAGGGACGTCCATGGGTATCCACGAATCCCAGTCGCGCCTCTGGGAAAATATGATTGGCCGCAGCCTTCCATTCTGGACGCGCTATTATAAAGATTTGCAACAGCACTTCCCTCAATTAAGCGAGGTAGAACTGGAAGACTTCTACCGGGCAATTAACCGGGTTGAAAGCTCTCTGATCCGGATTGAAGCCGATGAGCTGACGTACAATCTGCATATCATCATTCGTTATGAAATTGAGAAAATGCTGTTTAACGAAGGCCTGGAAGTCAAGGACCTGCCAGAGACATGGAATGCCAAATACAAAGAGTATCTTGGTGTGGTGCCGCCGAATGATGGTATGGGTGTGCTTCAGGATGTTCACTGGTCGGGCGGTGACTTTGGTTACTTTGCTTCTTACTCGCTCGGCAATATGTATGCTGCACAGATCCTACATACACTGCGCAAAGAAATGCCGGAGTTCGATGCCCATATTGCCGAAGGTAACCTAATTCCCATCAAGGAATGGTTAACTGACAAAATTTATCGTTATGGCAAAAGTCGTACCCCTTCCGAATTGATTGTGGCCGTAACGGGTGAAGAGTTGAACCCGGACTATTTGGCAGACTATCTGGAAGCAAAATATACCGAGATTTACAAGCTGTAGGACAGCTATAACATCAACATATAATTTTGAAGAGCGGGGCAGAATTGCCCGGCTCTTCTTTTGCATGCAAGTTCTTAACCTTTTGTTAGGCATCAGCATATCCATAGTAGAGAGAACAGCTGAAACCAGTGAAGGAGGGAAATATCATGAAATACACGCCCTGGTTCATCCGGGCCATCGTCATTTTGCTCATTATCATTGTGGCTCTCACCAGCTGCAATAAAGATAAGGATGTAAACAAAATTACGATTGGCGAAGTCACACGTTCTGTGTTTTACGCACCGGAGTATGTGGCTGTGGCCCAAGGTTTTTTTGAGGAGCAGGGGCTTGAAGTGGACATTCAGACGACGGCTGGCGGAGACAAAACGATGGCAGCATTACTGGCTGGCTCAGTAGACATCGCATTGGTAGGAGCAGAGACGTCTATTTATGTCTACCAACAAGGCGCAGAAGATCCGATTATTAACTTTGCTCAGCTTACACAGACGGACGGAACGTTTCTGTTTGCTCGTAATCCCGATGGCGAATTCAATTGGGATCAACTGAAACAGAGTACATTCCTTGGACAAAGAAAGGGTGGCATGCCTCAAATGGCAGGCGAATTCACGCTGAAAAAACATGGCATCGATCCGCAGAATGATCTGGAATTGATTCAAAATGTGGATTTTGCCAACATTGCTTCTGCATTCGCTTCAGGGACGGGGGATTACGTGCAGCTGTTTGAACCTCAGGCGTCCATCTTTGAGAAAGAGGGTCGCGGCAAGGTTGTAGCCTCGTTTGGAACGGAAAGTGGCCATCTGCCTTACACGGTCTTCATGACCAAACAAAGTTATATCCATGATAACAAGGACATCGTTCAGAAGTTCACAAACGGCTTGCAAAAAGCACAAACTTGGGTAGATTCCCATACGGCTGAAGAAATCGCTGAAGTGATCAAGCCCTACTTCAAAGATATTGATCCGGCCATTTTGATAAGCAGTGTGAACCGTTACAAGGAACAGGGCACATATGCAACCGATCCAGTCATTGATGAAGATGAATGGAATAACTTGCTGGACGTTATGAGTGCTGCGGGAGAACTGAAACAGCGGGTGGATTCTCAAACGATTGTCGATAACTCCTATGCAGAGCAAGCAGCATCAACGAAGTAACCAGGTATTCAGGAAAGGACGTGAGCATGTATGCCTGAATCCGAAACGGTGATCAGACTGGAAGGGATTTCGCAAGTCTATGTCAGCGAGCGCGAAGCATCACTGGTTATCGAGAATTTGAATCTTCAGGTCGAACAGGGAGAGTTCGTAAGTCTTGTCGGCCCAAGCGGATGTGGTAAAACCACATTGCTGTCGATCATCGCCGGGCTGCTCACACCGACCACTGGCGAGGTCAAGGTTAAGGGGAAACGTATCGAAGGTCCATCTGCTCAAATCGGCTATATGCTGCAACAGGACTATCTGTTTCCGTGGCGTACCATTTTGGATAATGCCCTGATTGGACTTGAACTGACAGGTACCCTTAATGAACAGAGTCGTGAGCGTACGCGTGAGCTGTTGGCAGGTATGGGGCTTGCTGGCACCGAAAGCCAGTATCCTTCCGAGTTATCCGGGGGCATGAGGCAACGGGTGGCTTTGGTACGTACACTGGCTACGGACCCGGGAATACTGTTGCTGGATGAACCCTTCTCCGCACTCGATTATCAAACCAAGCTGCAGCTGGAGGATCTGGTTTCGGACACATTGAAGAAATCCGGCAAAACTTCGGTGCTTGTCACCCATGATCTGTCGGAAGCTATTGCCGTCAGTGATCGCGTCATTGTGCTGGATCGCAATCCGGGTCGCATTCGGCGAGAGTTCATCATTCCAGAAGATTTGCGGAATGCACAGCCTTTTTACGCAAGGGAGCAGCCGGGGTTCAATGAGCTGTTTCAGGCGTTATGGAGTGAACTGGATCAGTCCGGAGGAGGTGAGAAGAACGGGTGAATCAGACGAACCAGAAGCAGGAAATGCGTGATAAATGGATGAGACAGCTGCACCAAAGCCATATTCAGCAGGTTGCCAGATGGCGACATAAAGTGCTGGCGGTGCAGCTGTCCATGCTGGTGTTTATGTTTTTGCTGTGGGAACTGGCGGGAAGGCTGCGCTGGATTGATGTGCTTTTGTTCAGTTATCCCAGCAAAATTTTTAATCAGATCTGGAAGGACATCGTCAGTGGAGAACTATGGGCGCATGTCGGGGTAACCGTAGGGGAAACGGCAGTCGGCTTTTTGCTGGGGACACTCGTCGGAACACTGCTTGCGGTTCTGATCTGGTGGTCTCCTTTTTTGTCCAAAGTGCTTGATCCCTATATGGTCGTGTTCAACAGCATGCCAAAGGTCGCGCTGGGTCCCATCTTTATCGTCATGTTTGGTGCAGGATTTACGGCCATTGTCATGACGACTTTGTCAATTACAGTTATTATTACTACACTTGTTGTGTATAACAGTTTTAATGAAGTAGATCAGAACTATATTAAGGTTATCCGTACGTTTGGTGGTGATCGCTCCGAAATTTTCACCAAAGTAGTATTGCCCGCTTCCTTCCCTGCCATTGTTTCTACCTTAAAAGTAAACGTGGGGATGGCCTGGGTCGGTGTAATTGTGGGTGAATTTCTGGTCGCCAAGCAAGGGCTGGGCTATCTGATCATTTATGGATTTCAGGTATTCAACTTTACCCTTGTTTTATCGAGCCTGCTGATTATTGCGGCTGTCGCCACAGCGATGTACCAGCTCGTTGTATATGTAGAACGCAAGCTGCTGGCAGGACGCAGATAATGGTGTGAAGCATTGTGCGTGTATAAAAAATCATTCACAATATGTATACAATTTCACAAGAGGTGTCACGTTGCCCGAACCCGTAAAATCAAGTACCATACAATTACGAATATTCCGCGCAGTCCGGAATGAATGCGACGATTGGAGAAGAGGGCCTAGAGGCTTTTCGTCGCATCAATCAAATTGCCTGCGTCCCTCATCCGGGGCGCGTTATTGTGACCGACATGCATGCGCATGTCGGTTGATGCCGTTTATGAGTTTAATAGGTAATGGAGATATGCTGTTCTTGCAAATACAATTCTTTTGATTAGAGAAGAAATGGTTTTTGGCAGGATGTGTAATACTATGGATATGATATAGAACAGTAGACGCTATTAGGCAGTGGACAGGCGTTCACCTGGATAGGTATGGCTCGCTTGCTTTGACATTTTTGCAGCTTAGAGGAGAGGGAATGTTAGATGGGTTTTAGGGTAATTAAAACCGCAATCGCCGCGCTGATGGCCGTGCTGATTGCGGACTGGTGCGGCTTGCCTGGACCAACATCAGCTGGCTTGCTAGCCATTCTTGGCGTTGATGTAACACGAAAAAGAAGTATTCGCACCATATCTGCCAGATTCTTCGCTTCCGTAGTGGGGCTTTTATTTGCAAGTGTACTTTTTCACTTTCTTGGTTTCCATTACTGGGTACTGGCAGTCTACATACTAATTGCGTTTCCCGTTATCGTTCGAGCCGGATTCAAGGAAGGTATTGTGACGGGATCTGTCGTTGTGTTCCGGGTATTTGGCGGCGGTGAGATGGATGTTCATGTGGTTTTGGTACAAATTGGACTGCTGCTGATTGGTCTCGGTTCCGCGATGGTTGTCAATCTGGCCTATATGCCGGCTGCGGACCCGCAGATGCTGCGTATTCGCAAAAGAATTGATGAATTATTCTCGGTCATCTTCAAGGAGTTTGCAGCTACACTGCGCAATCCGAATGAAGTGTGGGCAGGAAAAGAGCTGATTGAAGCCGATAAGGCGGTGCTAGGCGGCATTGAAGCGGCCAAACGCTCGTTGGAAAATCAGGTCATCCACCCGAACGAGGGATGGAGTGTCTACTTTTATATGCGCAAAACGCAACTGGATTCCATCCAACATATGATGCATCTCGTATCCCAGATCTATCAGAAGATGCCGCATGCGGAAATGGTATCGGAGCTGTTCGACCAGCTCAGTCAGGATGTACTCACTGAATCTTACACCGGACGCACAGAAAAACTTCTCGCAGATGTGCAAGAAGAATTCAAACGAATGGAGTTGCCGGATACAAGGGAAGAATTCGAGATTCGTTCCGCGATTCTCCAGCTGTGCCGGGAACTCGCGCTGTATCTGAAAATAGCCAAGAAGGACAAAGCACCGTCTCCGATATCGGACCGGTCCCAATCTACAAATGAATAATAGAAAATAGTTGTCACCCTAGACGGATGCCCTGCATACACTTGTAAAGAATGATTGTATGGAGGAGGTTTAAAGATGTCATTGAGTCATAAACATCAATGTAGAGAGATCATCACGAAGGCGATCTGCGGCAAAGGTCGTAAGTTCTCTACCGTAACACATACCGTGACTCCGCCACATGGTCCGACCAGTATTTTGGGGGCTTGGATTATCAACCACCAATATGAAGCCGTATCAGCGGGGGACGGAATTGAAGTTATTGGTACTTACGATATCAACATTTGGTATTCCTATGACAAAAACTCACAGACGGATGTAGCCAAAGAAACGGTGTCGTATGTAGAGCATGTGCCTTTGTCCTATCTGGACCCGAAACACCGGGCTACCACGGTAGAGGTATCTGCGGATGCAACGCAGGAACCAAGCTGTGTGGAAGCCACGGTGTCGGCAGGTGGAGGCAGCGTAATTATCCGGGTAGAACGGGAATTCGCTGTTGAACTGGTCGCCGAAACCAAAGTTTGTGTGAAAGTGTGCACGGATGGCTGTGGAGATTACGAAGACAAGGATTATGACTTCGGCAGTGGAGATGGAGATTATGACGATCTCGATCCTGACTTGCTTGACGATGAGCTGTAAGCTTAGCGTTCTTAATTCATAAACTTAAGGTATCATATGCGCCGCGAGCGGCAGTGAAGAGGGCGTAAGCCCTCTTTTTTTCATTTTGGGCGAGAAACGGGAGGATGGACAGGATGAATGTGATGGAAGAGGCCGAGGAGGCGGTGCGCCGATATGAACGCATGCTCCCTCGCGAACGGACAAATCGCCTGAAACGATCCGGGATTGAAGTGCTTGCTTCGCAAGGCAGGCGTGATCGAGAGTTGGGATTGCGTGTTCGTTACGATGTAGAGATATGCTGTCTGCAAGCGATCCGTATCAAACGTAGGGACACCAGCGGTATGGGTGGAGCGCAAGAAAGTGTACTGGATCGCGAAGCCGCATCAACGTTGTTCAAACGTATTGAACGGCTTGCAACCAAAACCTTGTACACAGTTGGACTGGATCACGGTGCAGTAAGACTGGAAGCCTCTGGAAAGAGCGGTTGTGCAGTCATTTCGATTAACCCAAAGCCATGGAAGGGCATGACTGATCTCTCTGCCATGTATCGTGCAGGCTGGAAGCAGCTTCAGTCTGAGCTGGATGAAGAACGGCATCATAATGCAGCCCCGATACTTGGAATGGACCCCGAGTTCCTGCTTGTGCAGATGCCAGAGTCCAAAATCGTGCCCGCCTCCAGATTTCTCGAACGAACAGGCGTAGCTGGCTGCGATTCTGTGACGATTGGTGGACGACGAATATATCCTGTAGCCGAACTGCGACCTGCCCCAAGCTCTGAACCGCGTGAACTGCTCGCTCATCTGATGAGAGCCTTTGCGGCCGCATCCCGAAGCATTAGTGATCATTCGCTGATCTGGCAGGCAGGGGGAATGCCCCAACGTGGATTGCCACTCGGTGGACATGTTCATTTCAGTGGCGTTACGTTAAACGGGGAGCTGCTGCGTGCACTTGACAATTATCTGGCATTGCCACTCGCTGTTCTTCAGGACCCGCGAGGTTCTGGCAGACGTCCACGTTATGGGGCATTGGGGGACTTTAGGCTGAAATCCTACGGTGGATTCGAATACCGCACTTTACCCAGTTTTCTGGTATCTCCTCTGGTTGCCAAAGGTGTCGTTGCTCTGGCTGGTCTTATCGCAAGAGACTATCAGCAACTGCGTCAACGTCCATTGGCGAAGGAGGATATTCATACTGCTTTTTATGAGGGGAACCGTGAGGTGATGCAAGCGTATATTCCGGCATTGCTGGATGACCTGACGAAAATGGATGGTTTTGAACGTTATGAACAATACGCGGCTCCTTTAATTAGCCAGCTAAGACAGGGTAGGACATGGGACGAGAGTCGGGATATACGTAAACTCTGGAATATTCGAGCAGGTTCATGAAGAGTGGGCACTTTTTTGGTATAATGAGAAATAAGTCGATTTTGATCATCGTTACGGAAGAAATGGATCAGCAACCTGTGAGGGACGCGGCGGATGGCCGAAACATGAGGCGGTGGCACGAATCAGTTGCCTGACCGCCTTATTGCTCCTTCCGGTACAGCGTCTCTTCCTGACAACATTGGAACGGATGGAGGATACTCATGGCTCAGTATACGCCAATGATTCAACAATATTTGCAAGTGAAGGCCGAAGCGCAGGACGCTTTTCTTTTTTTTAGATTAGGTGATTTCTATGAATTGTTCTTTGAGGATGCGGTCAATGCTTCCCGTGAGCTTGAAATTACATTAACTGCACGCGCAGGAGGGGGAGAAGATAAAATCCCGATGTGCGGCGTGCCTTATCATTCGGCTGACAATTACATACAGCGCTTGATTGAAAAAGGATACAAAGTGGCCATCTGTGAACAGATGGAAGATCCAACAGTAACCAAAGGCATGGTACGGCGTGAAATTGTACGAGTCATTACACCGGGAACGGTGATGGAAGGCAAGACATTGGGGGATAAGTCCAATAACTATATGGTTTGCCTGACTGGAAACCAGAACACACTTGCACTGGCGGCCTGTGACTTGTCTACTGGGGAACTCTACGTGACCTCAGTTCCATACTCCCAAGAGTGGCTCAAGGATGAAATCGGGATCTACGAACCTTCGGAACTGGTGGGGGATGCTGCGCTGCTGGATACGGTGGCTACTCAGGCATCTCCAATCGGTCGACCTGTGGTGTACACACCGTGGACGAAGAGTAAAGAAGATTTGGTGCGTCAGCAATTCGGCGAAGCGGTATGGGCACGTCTGGAGCCTGAACGCCAAGCGTGTATAGCGCGTCTTTTCTCCTATTTAAGTGAGACACAGAAACGTTCACTCGGACAATTGACACAGGTTTCAACGTATGAGCCTGACCACTTTATGATACTGGACCCGTTTACTCGGCGTAACCTGGAACTGGTGGAAACCGTACGTGAGCGTTCCAAAAAAGGTTCGCTGTTATGGCTGCTGGACCGCACAGAGACGTCCATGGGTGCACGAATGCTGCGTCGTTGGGTAGATAAACCCTTGCTGCAAAAAGGCAAAATCAATGAGCGTTTGGAAGCGGTAGATACACTGTATAACCAGTTTATATTGCGGGAAGATCTGCGTGCTGAACTCAAAGACATCTATGATTTGGAACGTCTGGTAGGTCGAATTGCCTTTGGTAACGCTAACGGACGGGATCTGAATGCACTCAAGCTGTCATTGGACAAAATTCCGGGGCTGCGTCAGTATTGTGAAGATTCGCCTTCCACAACCCTGCAGCACATTGCTAGTGTTATGGATGATTGCAATGATTTGCGAGATGCAATCGGTCAGGCGATCGTTGATGAGCCGCCTGTGTCGGTCCGAGATGGTGGCTTAATTCGCGAGGGCTATCATGAGAGGCTGGACGAGCTCCGAGAAGCATCGGTGAATGGCAAGCAGTGGATTGCAGAGCTGGAAGCCAGAGAGCGTGAAGCGACCGGCATTCGTTCTCTGAAAATCGGTTACAACAAAGTATTTGGATACTATATTGAAATTACCAAGTCGAATCTGGCTTCTTTGCCGGAAGGCCGTTATGAGCGGAAGCAGACCCTTGCCAATGCCGAGCGTTACATTACGCCCGAACTGAAGGAGAAGGAAACACTGATTCTCGAAGCGCAGGACAAGATGGTCGATATTGAGTACGGCTTGTTCGCGGAATTGAGGGAACGGCTCAATCAGGAGATCGCCAGGCTGCAGAAGTTGGCTGAGCTGGTCGCAGAGATTGATGTGTATCAGTCCTTTGCGGTCATCAGTGCAGAGCGCAATTTCGTAAAGCCTACATTGACTGATGGATATGATCTAGTCGTCGAACAGGGACGTCATCCGGTGGTTGAAGCGGTGATGCGAGATGGAGCTTTCATCGCCAACAATACTGCAATGCAGAAGGACGAGGCGCACATTCTGCTGATTACCGGTCCGAATATGGCGGGGAAAAGTACGTATATGCGGCAGGTGGCACTGATTTCGATTCTGGCTCAGATTGGCTGTTTTGTGCCGGCAGGACAAGCTGAAGTGCCGATCATGGATCGCATTTTCACACGAATTGGTGCAGCAGACGACCTCATTGGCGGGCAAAGTACGTTTATGGTGGAGATGGCTGACATTCAGGTGATGACGGATAAAGCAACACCACGCAGTCTGATTATTATCGACGAATTGGGACGTGGAACATCCACTAGTGAAGGTATGGCCATTGCTCAGTCCGTTATTGAATATGTGCATGATATCATTGGCTGCAAAGCGCTTGTATCGACTCATTTTCATGAGCTTGCTCATCTGGAAGAGAGTCTGGACAAGTTGGCGAATTACTCCATGGCCGTTCAGGAGAGTGGGGACAAGGTTAATTTCCTGCGCAAATTGATTGCAGGGGCAGCCAGCAGCAGCTACGGAATCTATTGCGCACGGCTTGCAGGTTTGCCAGACAGCATCATTGAGCGGGCAAATGGCTTGCTGCACGGTTTCGAACATGCGGCTGCCCAGGTTGCAGTCGGCAGCGAATATGCAGGCAATAGCAAACAGCAGATTGGCGTTGATGTGCGAGGCGGTGCGGAGTTCCAGGCTGCAGATCACTCGTCATTGATCCGGGAGAGCGAGTCTGCGGTACCTGTTGAGTTCACAGTTTTGAGTGAAGATTCAGCAGGTAAACAACACGACAAGAAACAACACGAAAAGAAACAAAACGGTAAGCAGCAGTCGGGCTCCAAACATGCGGACGTGGTTCAACTGTCCATATTTGGTGATGACGAGCCAAGTGTAACTGCGAAACCGGATGTGGTTGCGGTTGACAAGCCCGCCCGGGAGTTTATCCGTCATATGAAAGATATTGATGTCATGAACATGACGCCGCTTCAAGCGATGCAGATATTGAATGATCTTAAGTTGAAGGCACAGCAATTATCCTGAGTATAGGGGAGGGGAAAACCTGTGGCGAAAATACATGTACTTGATGAACATATTGCCAACCAAATTGCGGCGGGTGAGGTCGTTGAACGGCCTGCTTCAGTTGTCAAGGAGTTGTTGGAAAACTCGGTAGATGCAGGTGCCACCAAAATTGAAGTAACAGTGGAAGAGGGCGGCCTGCTCAGCATTCGTGTCAAAGACAACGGTTCCGGTATCGAGGCTGAGGATATGGAAACAGCCTTTTATCGTCATGCAACCAGCAAAATAGCCCAGGGCCGCGATTTGTTCCAAATCACAAGTCTTGGATTCCGTGGAGAAGCCCTGGCCAGTATTGCCGCTGTATCTAAGGTAGAAGTGTTATCGGCCAGTGGAAATGACGGGCGAGGGCGCCGTATCGTAATTGAGGGCGGCAAACTTTGCTCCCATGAGGATGCAACCTCACCTCAAGGCACAGAATTTGCAGTGAAAGAACTATTTTTTAATACGCCAGCCAGACTTAAATATATGAAAACGATCCAGACCGAGCTGGGTCATATCTCGGATGTACTTTACCGCATGGCAATGTCTCATCCAAACATTTCGTTTAGGCTGCGTCATAATGAGAATGTGCTGCTTCAGACGCTGGGGAACGGGGATCTGCTGCAAGTGGTGGCAGCGATCTATGGTACAAGTGCTGCCAAAGCGATGCTCCCGATCCAGGGTGAAAATCTGGATTATCGTGTGAGCGGGCTCATCAGTTTGCCGGAATGGACTCGTGCCAATCGTGGCGGCATGTCAACCATTGTGAATGGACGATATATTCGGAATTACGGTCTCAATCAGGCTATTCTAAAGGCGTATCATACCTTGCTGCCTATTAATCGGTATCCGCTTGTCGTGGTGCAATTGGAAATGCATCCGTCCCTGGTCGATGTGAACGTACATCCGGCGAAGCTGGAAGTTCGTTTCAGCAAGGAAGCAGAGCTGTATGAGTTTGTTGAAACCACACTGCGAGGTATATTGCGGCAGGAAGTGCTTATTCCACAGGTAACCAAGCAGCAAATTAGACGTGGAGACAACAGTTCCTTTATTCAGGAACAATTCCTCTTTCCAAGAGGTCCTTTGAAGGATGAATCCGAATCGGCAGGTTATGGACAACAAGGTCCGTTGGGGAAACAGCCTGAGCTTGGTAAATTGACTCCGGAGGATGATGATCTGGATGCTCCGGCTGATGTGCAATCAGGTCCTGATGGAAATGGTGTGGGTCAGATGTTACCGTTGCCTGAAGCTCCACCTGAGATACCGCCCTCCTATGATCCATTTGGGATGATAAGCGGGGAATCAGGATCTAATGTACTGAAGCATAATTATAGTGATAACGAAAATTCCCATAGCGGTCCAGCTTCTGCTGTGAGTGGAAATAACGGTGCTGCTGAAGATCGTGCTTCGCAAGATGCCGCACCTTCCGCAGAGGATATTGGGTCATCTGCTCCTGCTTCACAGGGTGCTGCTTCTGCCTATCGTTCCCATTCGGTGAATTCTCCGGTTAGAGAAGGTCGTTCATCTTATAATCCGTCTGCACCGGGTGCAAAAGGAGAGCGGAGCTGGAAGGCTGCAAGTTTACCGGACCCGGAAAGACTGGCATCTGCTGTTAAATCAGATGTTTCGATGCCTGCATTTCCTGAATTAAGCCTGATTGGACAGCACCATGGGACGTATTTGATTGCCCAAAATCAAGACGGTCTATATCTGATCGATCAGCATGCGGCTCATGAACGAGTGAATTATGAGTATTACTACGAGCAGTTTGGCAATCCCGCTCAAGCCTCACAGGAGCTGCTGCTGCCCATTACACTGGAGTTCACACCATCCGAGACCGAAAAGCTCAAAACAAGACTGGCTTGGTTCGAGCAGGCAGGTGTTTATTTGGAACATTTCGGCGGACAGACCTTCCGGGTGCGTTCCCATCCGTTCTGGTTCCCCAAGGGGGATGAGAAGGACATTATTGAAGAGATGTCAGAATGGGTTCTAAGTGAACGAAGTATTGATGTTGCCAAGATGCGAGAAGCGGCGTCCATTATGTGCTCCTGCAAGGCTTCTATCAAAGCCAATCAGAAATTGACGGATCAGGAGGCGGAAGTATTGATTCAGCGTCTTGGTTCCTGCCGTCAACCATATACTTGTCCACACGGGCGACCGATTGTGGTGTCATTTTCAACCTATGATCTGGAGAAATTGTTCAAACGGGTCATGTAGCTATTTAGGAGGAAGTTATGTATATTACAACCGGTGAAAAGGAAGCAGGCCACCTTGTGGAACGTGCACGAAACCTTGCGGAAACAACGGGAGGGACCTATATATCGCGCCAAAAAATGTCTTTGCCTGCACTGGTCGCACATTATGGGATAGATGAGGTTCTGGTTGTACTTCAGGGTAAAGTACGTTTGTTTCGTCCGGATTCACCGCTGCTTGAGTTCCACCCCAGTATGGGATTTGTACGCGCCAAACGTGTGTTAAATGGAGAGGCTGACCCGATGCTGGAGGCGGGGGCTGTACTTGAAGGGGATACCGTTATCGACTGTACAGCTGGATTGGGCACGGATGCACTGGTATTCTCGGTTGCAGTAGGCAAAAGTGGCCGAGTGATTGCATGCGAAAGCTCCCTTCCGCTTTATACGCTGCTAGTGGAGGGAATGTCCCAATATGAGAGTATTAAGCCAGCGGTAAATGAAGCTTTCCGGCGCATTGAGCTGCGTCATGCAAATCATCTCGATTTACTGCGCTCTTTGCCAGATCGAAGCTGTGACACGGTCTATTTTGACCCCATGTTCCGTGAACCGATGATGGATTCAAGTGGCATCAAGCCTTTGCGGGATTATGCAAATCATAATGCATTGGATGAACAGAGTATTATTGAAGCGAAAAGGGTTGCCCGTAAGCGGGTGGTCATGAAAGAGAAGCGCGGCAGCGCGGAGTTTACGAGACTCGGTTTTGAAGTGCACGACCGGGGCAATGCAAAAACACTGTACGGAGTGATTAATGTTGAAAGCGGAAGTTAAACCGAAGCTGCTTGTGCTGGTCGGACCAACAGCTGTAGGCAAAACGAGAATGAGTATTGAGCTTGCACAGGCGTTCAATTGTGAGATTATTTCGGGGGATTCCATGCAGGTATATCGCGAAATGGATATTGGGACGGCCAAAATTACTTGCGATGAAATGAAAGGTGTACCCCACCACCTCATTGATATCCATGAACCGGAATACCCCTATTCCGTGGCGGAATTTCAGGAGAGCTGCACACGTCTGATTGGGGAAATTCATGAGCGCGGCAAGTTGCCTTTTATTGTTGGGGGTACCGGTCTGTATGTGGAATCGGTAAGTTACGGCTTTCAATTCTCGGACAGCGGCTCGGATGAAGCGTTTCGGGATGAACAGTTCCGTTATGCCGAGCAGTATGGCCCGCAGGCGTTACATGATAAGCTAAGGGTCATTGATCCAGTTAGCGCAGAACGACTGCATCCGAATGACCAGCGACGAATTGTTCGTGCACTTGAGATTTATCACCTCACAGGTGAGAAGTTATCCGAGCAGCTGGCTACCCAGAAAAAAGAGTCTCCATATGACCTGCTCATAGTGGGTTTGACGATGGATCGGCAGAAGCTGTACGCCCGAGTGGAAGAGCGGATTGATCTTATGATCGAGCAGGGTCTGATAGACGAGGTCAAGTCATTACTGGAGCGCGGCGTAGCGAGAGGGCATATCTCCATGCAGGGACTCGGCTATAAGGAAATTGCGGCTTATCTTCAGGGTGAAGTAAGCTGGGAGGCTGCCGTAGAGTGGCTGAAAAGAGATACGCGCCGGTTTGCCAAGCGGCAATTGTCCTGGTTCCGTCATATGAAGGACATTGAATGGGTAGATATGACGGATACCGAAGATTTTGCAGGCAATTATGCCCACGTATGTGAGCTGATCAAACGCAAATTTGACTGAATATAGAAGGTGGGTTTTGCCACCTGTTTAGGACTAAAGAACCTCTATCTTTTAGAAATGAAAGGTAGAGGTTTTTTATATGAAATCGTGACAACAATAATGCAGTTATAGGAAGCCTGTGATGATTCTATTGAAGAAAATTGTTGTAAAAAAATAACATAAATATTAAAATAATTAAAAAAATAAAATATTATAAAATGCGCTTGTTTAGTTTGGGTGAAAGGCTTTTCATCGGAAGGGGAGATTGTATGAGTGCGGAACCGAGCGGAGTGGCAAGTTTATATTTCTTTTTCTCAGGATTATTTGGAATTGGGTTTGCCATTGCGGGTCTAGTTGCCTTGATTTGGTTAATTATCGTTCTAATCCATACCAATACATACCTGAAACTCTTAATCAAAGATAGAAGAAATCGGCAAAATATGACGTTAGCCAGTGAAGAAGAGAAACCGTTTACAGGTCAGGAGAAGTGAAGAGGAATGCAGGCGAAAAGGGAGAATTTGTCCCTCTTTTGCAATTCCGGCAAGCGGTGTATAATGGATAAGTCTTCTAGTTGCAGGCGAAGCGTAGGCAAAGGTGCAAAATAGCAGACAAGGGGTTTTTGTGGATTATATGAATCCGTTCATGATATAATAGCACGAAAGCTACTCAGCGATATTGAATATTACTTAAACACGAATTCAAATGAACCAATGGGGGTACGGCTAATGAACAAGTCCATCAACATCCAAGATACGTTCTTGAACCAACTGCGGAAAGAAAACATTCCAGCTACGGTCTATCTGACCAATGGCTTTCAAATCCGCGGAACGATCAAGGCATTTGACAATTTTACGATCGTCATTGACAGCGACGGACGCCAGCAAATGGTCTACAAGCACGCCATCTCCACGTTCACGCCGCAACGCAGCGTATCGCTGATGCAGCAAGATAATAGCGGCGAAGCTTAAAAAATTACGAAACCTTTTTATCAACCATTTCGTCTACACGTATAGGAATTGAAACAGAGCAACCTTAATAAGGGTTGTTCTTTTCATTCCGGGGTAAATAAGCTTTATAGAAGCTTGAGCCAGCAGACGAATAGAAATTATGCAACCGAAAGGGAGTCAGGAGGTAACATGCCAAACGATCCGTTGTCGAGGTCTAACAATCGCAACAGTAATAACAAGTCATCCAAAAAAGCGAAGCCAAAGACCTCTAAAAAGAAAAAAATTACGGGTAAACGCGTTGGATGGACACTGTTTTTTACCATGGCAATCGCCATATTCTGTGCACTTGGCGGATATTTATTTATTATGGTGAGTGGGGAAAAGCTGCTCAAAGCCAATATGGACAAAACAACAATCAATGAAACTTCGAAAGTATATGATCGCAACGGACAGTTAATGGGCGAGTTGTCCATTCAAAAGCTGGAGCCAGTCAAAGAAGAGGATATTCCGGAATTAGTAAAGGAAGCCTTTGTTGCGACCGAGGATAAACGATTCTACGAGCATCAGGGCGTGGATATCTGGTCCATCGGACGGGCGGCGGTAAAAGACGTCATGGCCCGCTCCATGGTGGAGGGTGGCAGTACGTTGACCCAGCAGCTTGCGAAAAATATGTTCTTGTCCCGTGACAAGACCTTCTTCCGTAAAGCAACGGAAGTATCCATTGCGATGGCATTGGAGCGCAAGTACACAAAAGACGAAATTCTGACGATGTATTTGAACCGGATTTTCTTCGGTCATCAGCGTTATGGGATTAAGGCGGCGTCTGAATTTTATTTTGGGGAGTCTGACCTTAACAGATTAGAAATATGGCAAATTGCTACCCTGGCAGCGATGCCTAAAGGGCCTTCTGCCTATAACCCCCTGAGCAATCCCAACGATTCCAAGGCACGCCGCGCCGTGGTATTGCAGCTGATGTATGAGCAAGGTTACATCACCAAGGCGGAGATGGATGAAGCCAAAGAAGTAGATTATGACTATACTCCACCTGAGAAAGACCAGAAGTATCAAGCCTTTATTGACTATGTTCTGCGTGAAGCGGAAAAAGTGACTGGTAAAACGGAGGATGATCTGAATATCGGCGGGTACAAAATTTACACGACGATGGATGCTCAGGCTCAAACAGCCATGGAGAGTGCGTTCTCGGATGATAGCTTGTTTGAGTCAAGTAAAGATGATCAACCAGTTCAAGGCTCCATGGTAATTATGAACCATGAAAATGGCAGTCTCGTCGCTTTGCTGGGCGGACGGGATTATCAAACAAAGGGCTATAGCCGGGTAACACAGAGTCGCAGACAGCCTGGATCGGCATTTAAACCGATTGTGACTTATGCACCTGCACTTGAGTCAGGTAATTACAATGCAAACTCACCTCTCAGTAATGAGAAGCAATGCTTCGGAAATTACTGTCCGGGTAACTTGCATGGTTATTCTTCAACCATTAGCATGACGGATGCCATTACAAAATCGGAGAACATCCCGGCAGTATGGCTCTTAAATAAAATTGGTGTGAATACAGGTGTTCAGTTTGCAAAAAGCGTAGGTATTCAGCTTACGGATGAAGACAAAAACCTGGCGATTGCGCTGGGTGGTCTTAGCAAAGGTACGAATACGCTGGAAATGGCGCAAGCCTATAGTGCATTTGCCAATCTGGGTGAGTACCAGCAGGCGTATTCCATTAAGGAAATTAAGGATAGTTCCGGGAAAACGACCTTTAAACACGATAAATCGGATACAACACGTGTCATGAGTGAGCAGAATGCGTATTCCCTGACGCAGATGCTGCAAAACGTGGTGAATGACGGTACAGGTCGTTCCGCACGTCTGGATCGACCGGTTGCCGGTAAGACGGGAACCGTTCAAAGTGGTATTTCCGGCAACAGTGCCAACCGTGATGTTTGGTTCGTCGGATACACGCCAGAATGGACTGCTGCAGTATGGATGGGTTATGACAATCCTGATGCAAACCATATGCTCAAGAATAGCAGTAAGCTGTCAGCGGCGTTCTTTGCCAAAGTTATGGGGGATGCGTTAAAAGGAGTGCCTGTGAAGGACTTCAAAGCTCCAGCAGGAGCCCAGACACCACCTCCGCCGGAAAAAGAACCAGAGCAACCATCGCTTTCTGTTAGCGGGTTGAATGGTTCTTACGATCCATCTACACAAACGGTGTCATTGAACTGGACTGCAACAGGCGATTCGTCAACACAGTACCGGATTTATCGGAAAGAATCTTCCGAAGGACAGTTCACCCATCTCATTGATGCTGTAGGTTCGACCAGTGCACAAGATTTAAGTGCGCTCCCTGGGCTTACTTATGAGTATTATGTAACAGCCTATGATCTTGCCTCTGGTCTGGAGACGGATCCGTCCAATACCATATCTCTAATGATTGAAGCGGAGGAATTGGAACCGGAACAGCCAGATACGGGCACGGAGCCAGGAACGGAACCGGGGACCGAGCAGCCAGGAACAGAAAATCCGGACAACGGTTCTCCGGGGAATGGAAGTTCTGAGGGTAACAATGGCAACGGCAACGGGAACGGAAATGAAAATGGCAACAATGGTAACGGGAATAATGGAAACAATGGCGGGACAGGTCAAGGGAACGGACAGACCGGAGAAGGAAACACGCCGCCTGGACAGGGAACAACAGAACCTGGAGGTACGGGTGAGGGTTCCAATGATGGGTCTGTAACGACACCGGGTGAGGTAGTCACGCCACCAGATAGTGGAAACAGTGGTAACACTGGTGAGACGAATGCACCGCCAGATTCCCAAGCTGGAACCGGTGGTTAATGAGAATAAACCGCATTAATTAATTACAACCTAAAGCCTGCTCCCTGACGTTGGGGAAGCAGGCTTTTGGGTTTGTGTAATGTTTGGAGTGGAACAAGAGCCCTGCAACAGATGGGACAAAGCTTGATTTTGAGTGTATAACTTAAATATGGTAAGCTGTAACTATTCGTAATACGTTGTGCAAAGTCGATTCAGGGACTTGTGGAATCGGTAATGCGGACGGTATTCGCTGTTCACCAATATTCAGCAGGTCACGGACCTGTAGTCGGCAAAGAGGGGTTCGTATGAAACGGAAATTCGGGGACCGCGCGAACTGGCGCCGGATTACGAACCGACAATTTACATGCCGGTTCGTTCAATCCAAAATTTTCACAGGTTACATTACGCTGTATACGATACAAGATTTGAAAGAGCCTTTGTGGAAAACCTATGGAGGAAGTACCTTCTGCATTGCGGATAAAGGTTATTCCTGGCTGCAGTATTATCCGAAAGGCGAGCATTTTGTTGTAACGGCTATGTTTGACGATCAGGAGCGGATTGTTGAATGGTATATTGATACTTGCCGCAGTCAGGGAATAACTGATCAGGGTGTTCCGTGGTTTGATGATCTGTATCTGGATGTCGTCGTCCTGAAGGATGGAGAAATATTTTTGCTGGACGAGGATGAACTTGAAGATGCTCTTTCACGTAAGCACATTACGACGGGGGATTACGATCTGGCTAACCGGACAGCAAAGGACTTGCTGCATGCCATTGATGCACATGTGTTTCCTTATTTCCAACTGTCTCTGAAGCATAGACAAACCCTGTTTGAGAATGGGGAGTTCAAAAAAAATATTCAGATTTGAGTCATGGAAAAGTCGCAGAATTCTTCATCATCCTTCTAATATTAGAGCACCTGATAGAATACATTAATAATCAGGAGAGTTCAGCCCGATAAAATAGAGGTGATGGCGAATGAACGGACGGGTCATGGCTGCAGGAGGGCAACCGGGAGGCAGACCATCCAGACAAATTAATGTTGTTTTGCGTAACCAGGAACCTCAGATGCTGGTCAAAGAAGAGGAGACGGCAATACAGGCAGCAAAAGGCTTAGCCAAGCATACGCACTTTCAGGAAATTCAAGGTGAATTGGAGCAGCTGGTTGGACTGGAAAATATCAAGGATTTGGTATTTGAAATCTATGCTTTCTTACAGATTGCCCAGATGCGTACCGAAGCAGGACTGATAAGTGGGGCGCACGTGTATCATATGATTTTCAAAGGCAATCCGGGAACTGGAAAAACAACGGTAGCACGGATCGTTGCGAAGCTGTTTCAGAAGATGGGAGTTCTGAGTAAGGGTCATTTGATTGAAGTTGAACGTGCAGACCTGGTCGGGGAGTACATCGGGCATACTGCACAGAAAACGAGAGATCTGGTTAAGAAGGCACTGGGTGGAATTTTGTTTATTGACGAGGCGTACAGTCTGGCTCGCGGGGGCGAGAAGGATTTTGGGAAGGAAGCTATCGACACACTTGTAAAATCAATGGAAGATAATAAGAATCAATTTATCCTCATCTTGGCAGGATACTCGGAAGAGATTGATTTTTTTCTGCAAACCAATCCCGGATTACCTTCCCGTTTTCCGATCCAGGTTGAGTTTCCGGACTATAGCATTGATCAATTGATTCAAATCTCCGAAATTATGGCCAAGGAACGTGACTATATTCTCATGCCACAGACCATACTCAAACTAAAGCAGCATCTTCTTCAGGAAAAAAATGAGTCTCTTCATGCGTTCAGCAACGCACGATATGTCCGAAATGCGATTGAACGATCGATTCGCCATCAGGCAGTTCGATTATTGGAGCAGTATACCCAGGGGAATCCGGGAAAACTGGAGCTGATGACCATCCGCACAGAGGATTTGAAGTTTGAGCAAAAGTAAGCGATAATATAATTTTTAACGCAGCCGGCCGGGTTAACCGGTTCGGCTTAAAGCATGCCATGTAAGCATGAGTGGCACAGAATATATGCGGAGACGTAGAAGAAGGAGTGAATATACACGATGACAAATGGCACACATGATACAGATATGGTGAAGAAGGATCGCGCCGTGTTGGTGAGTCTGGTTACCGATGAGGTCAAACGTTCGGGTATTAACCCGGAGTACTCCCTTGAGGAGTTGGTAAAACTCGCCGAGACGGCAGGCGTGGAAGTGCTGAGTGTATTGTCACAGAACCTGAAAACCCGGGACACCAAATGGTTCATTGGTAAGGGGAAAGTGGAAGAACTTCGTGCAGTGGCTGAGGAAATGGGAGCAACAACAGCTATTTTTGACCAGGAGCTGTCCGGTGCTCAAGTTCGTAACCTGGAAGAAGCGTTGGATCTCAAAATTATTGACCGCACCCAGCTGATTTTGGATATCTTTGCGCAGCGCGCCAACACAAGAGAAGGTATTATCCAGGTTGAGTTGGCTCAGTTGAGCTATTTGTTACCACGTTTGTCGGGTCACGGGAAGAATTTGTCCAGACTTGGTGGCGGAATTGGAACGCGGGGTCCAGGTGAAAGTAAACTGGAGACGGATCGTCGACATATTCGTGGCCGCATAGATGACTTGAAGCGTCATTTGGAAGAAGTGACACGTCATCGCAAGCTGCACCGGGAACGTCGTAAAAAGACGGGGATCGTTCAGGTAGCCCTTGTAGGTTATACCAATGCGGGTAAATCCACCTTGCTTAAACAATTAACGGCGGCAGATGTGTATATTCAAGACCAGCTGTTTGCCACACTGGATCCAACCTCACGGACGATGGAACTGCCAAGTGGTAAAGAAATCGTACTCACAGATACGGTTGGGTTTATACAAAACCTTCCTCATGATCTGATTGCGGCTTTCCGTGCAACGCTGGAGGAAGTGAATGAAGCGGACCTTATATTACATGTGGTCGATGCATCATCTGCAATGCGTGAAGACCAGATGAGAACGGTACACACGATTTTGCAGCAACTGGGTTCAGGGGACAAGCCTCAATTGGTATTGTATAACAAAAAGGATGCTTGTACACCGGAGCAGCTTGAAATGCTTCCTTTGGATAAAGAACATATCAAAGTGAGCGCTCTGGATGTAGATGACTTGCTGAAAATTCGTGAGCTTATCCAGGCTGAATTGACTGGCGCTACCAAACGGTTCCGTATTCCGGCTGACCGTGGGGATCTTACATCTGTACTTTACAAAATTGGTGATGTAGTTGAGACCACATTTGAAGATAATGATGTAATTTATGAAGTGGAACTGCAAAAAGGCGAATATGAAAAATTCGGTTATTTACTTGAAGATTTCATACAACTGTAACGTCGATGACATATTTGTATGATAAGTTGACACGATAATTGATATTTGACGTCAGATTCGTGCTATGAAGGGGAATGAAGCAAGATGGCAAGTTTTGATTCAGAGATTATTGAACTACAACAACAGGTTGAACGTCAAATTGAAGGGCAATTGCAACAGATTGACCGTATCACCGATCATAACCAATGGAAAGTAATTAATGCTTTTCAGCGTAGAAAAGTCAGCGATTTTCACTTTGCGGGTTCAACGGGGTACGCTTATAACGATCGCGGGCGTGAGGTACTTGATGAAGTGTATGCCGATGTGTTCGGTGCAGAGGCGGCACTGGTGCGTCCCCATTTTGCATCAGGTACACATACCATTGCTACGGCTTTGTTTGGCGTACTCCGTCCAGGCGACGAATTGTTGTACATTACGGGTAAGCCCTATGACACATTGCATAAGGTCATTGGCAAGCCTGGTGATGGAACAGGATCGTTACGGGATTTCGGCATTGGCTATCAAGAGACGGCTCTGTTAGAAGATGGCGGAGTAGATTGGGTGGCGGTAGAGAAAAGTATCAATGCAGCGACAAAAGTCATTGGTATTCAACGCTCCAGAGGATATGATTGGAGATCTTCCTTCTGTATTGAAGAAATCTCTGATATGGTTACACGTGTAAAGGCGATCAAGGAAGATGTCATCGTTTTTGTGGATAACTGTTATGGTGAATTCACGGAGGAACGTGAACCAACTGAAATTGGGGTGGACCTAATGGCAGGTTCACTGATTAAAAATCCCGGTGGAGGTCTGGCGGAAACCGGTGGATACATATGCGGGAAGGAAAAGTACGTACAATTGGCTGCCTATCGTTTGACTGCTCCCGGAATTGGCGGTGAGGTTGGCGCGATGTTGGGAACAACTCGTGGCATCTACCAAGGACTTTACATGGCTCCGACAATTGTAGGACAGGCCATTAAAGGGAGCACATTCGCTGCGGCGATGTTTGCTGCATCCGGATTTGTAACCAAACCGGCATGGAACGAGATGCGTACAGATCTGATTCAGGCTGTACAATTCAGTACGGCCGAGCATTTAATTGCCTTTGTGCAAGGAATACAGCGGGCTGCTGCAGTAGATAGCCATGTAGTTCCTGAACCTTGGGACATGCCGGGTTACGAGCACCCTGTCATCATGGCGGCAGGTACGTTTATACAGGGTGGAAGTCTGGAATTGTCAGCAGATGCACCTATCCGTGAGCCTTATATTGGCTATATGCAGGGTGGTTTAACATACTCTCATGTTAAATATGGCGTTTTGATGGCATTACAGACGATGAAAGAACGCAAATTATTGTGAGTTTATCTAACACATCATTGACACTTAGTAATAACTAACTGTACAATAGAGTGAAGAAAAGATGACTGGAAGGTTGATGAATGATGGGTGACGAAATTCGCAGAAATATGGCCTTATTCCCGATAGGTATTGTAATGAAACTTACGGATCTGTCCGCGCGTCAGATTCGTTATTATGAGCAGCACAGCTTGATTGTTCCTGCGAGAACGTCAGGTAATCAGCGTTTGTTCTCTTTCAATGACGTAGAACGATTGCTGGAAATCAAGGCTCTGATTGAAAAAGGAGTTAACATCGCGGGTATTAAACAAGTGATGAATCCTGTATCCAAGGAGTCAGAAGAAGCGACTGTTATTACACCCGATACGGAAGTGAAACGCAGAGAACTTTCGGACTCCCAACTGCACCGTCTGTTGAAACAACAACTGGTGTCAGGTAAGAGACCGGGACAAGTATCTCTCATTCAGGGAGAGCTTTCCCGTTTCTTTAATAAAAAATAAGTTCGTATAACCTCGTAAGTCAGGGGAAATCCTGCTTTTGGGTAGGGGGACTCCTTGACCCATGCAATATTCTAATGTACAAATATAACAGGCAAGCCAATTACGGAGAGAAGAAAGGGAGAGGGTATCGTGAGTTTTACTAAAGAAGACATACTACGCATCTCAAAAGAAGAAAATGTACGATTCGTTCGTTTGCAATTTACCGATTTGCTTGGAGCAATCAAAAACGTTGAAATTCCTGTGAGCCAACTTACCAAGGCTCTGGACAATAAAATGATGTTTGATGGTTCTTCCATTGAAGGTTATGTTCGTATTGAAGAGTCCGACATGTACCTCTATCCGGATCTCGATTCTTGGCTGATTTTCCCTTGGGTAGCCGAGAACCGTGTTGCTCGACTGATTTGCGACGTATATCTTCCGGATGGTAATCCGTTTCCAGGAGATCCGCGTGGCATCTTGAAACGAAACCTGAAAGAAGCCGAAGAAATGGGATTCACTTCCTTCAACGTCGGTCCTGAACCAGAGTTCTTCTTGTTCAAAACAGACGAAAAAGGAAACCCGACTAACGAACTGAATGACCAAGGTGGATATTTCGACCTTGCGCCTACGGATCTTGGCGAGAACTGTCGCCGTGATATCGTAATTACCCTTGAAGAGATGGGATTCGAGATCGAAGCTTCCCACCATGAGGTAGCTCCAGGTCAGCATGAGATCGACTTTAAATATGCTGATGCTCTAAAAGCAGCAGACCAGATCCAAACGTTCAAACTCGTTGTTAAAACGATTGCACGTCAGCATGGTCTACATGCTACCTTTATGCCGAAACCGCTGTTTGGTATGAACGGTTCCGGTATGCACTGTAACCAATCCTTGTTCCAAGGCAAAGTGAACGCATTCGTAGACGAGTCGGACGAGCTGGGTCTGAGCAAAACTGCACGTCACTTCATGGCTGGAACTTTGAAGCATGCGCGTGCGTTTGCAGCAATTACGAACCCAACTGTGAACTCATACAAACGTCTTGTACCAGGTTATGAAGCCCCTTGTTATGTAGCATGGTCCGCCAGTAACCGTAGCCCAATGATCCGTATTCCAGCTTCCCGTGGTCTGAGTACACGTGTTGAGGTTCGTAATCCGGATCCGGCTGCTAACCCTTACTTGGCTTTGGCTGTTTTATTGAAAGCAGGTCTGGATGGAATCAAACGTGAGCTTTCCTTACCAGCTCCGATTGACCGTAACATCTACATCATGTCAGAAGAAGAGCGTGTGGAAGAAGGCATTCCAAGCTTGCCAGCTGACCTGAAAGAAGCTTTGAACGAATTGATCCGCAGTGAAGTTATCTGTGATGCTCTCGGCGACCACGCCCTGGCTCACTTCTATGAGCTGAAAGAAATTGAGTGGGACATGTATAGAACACAAGTCCACCAATGGGAACGCGATCAATATATCACATTGTACTAATAGCTCAATCCCTTGGCGCTCTAGCGCTGAGGGTTTTTTCTTTTTGTGGGCAAGGGGGAAATTGACGATAAAAATTAATGCCTCAAAATGGTCCCCCAAAAATAATAGTGATCAAGCATATCATTCGTGAATGCTTAACTTCCTTCATCAGCTTATTCGTTAATTAAAAAAGCCAGATAGAATATTATTATTCTATCTGGCTTTATATCTATAGGTCTTAGTCCTTAATTTCCGATAAATAGTACTCATATAACCCATCAATAGAAGAACTAGAAAGTAAGTGAGCGATTGCTTCAATCGATTCTCTTTTCCAATCAAACCAGCGCATTTCTTTTAACTTCATGATTTCTTCTTCTGAGAAACGCTTCCTTACTTCTTTTGCAGGATTGCCACCAACTATCGTGTAAGGAGCGACATCTTTTGTTACAACTGAGCCTGCTGCAACAATCGCACCTTCACCAATGGTAACACCTGGCATAATCATGGCATTCATGCCAATCCATGCATCGCTTTCTATAATGGTATCTCCTTTGGGTGAGAAGGAATGGCTAATTTGATGTGCAAACGGATAAACAGTGATCCACTCCGCATGATGATTGTTATTTCCTCCCATAAGAATAACGACACCAGTTGCGATGCATACATAATTACCGATAATTAATCGATCTATTTGCCAACCAAATTCCTCAATGGGGTTGAATAAACTCCTCGATTTGTCATCTCCCCATAAATATCTTACGCATCCATCTTCAAAAGAAGAATTGATATCATAATAACCGGAGTAATAAGAGTAATCGCCAACTTCGATGAATGGGTTGGTTACAATGTCTTTTAAATACTTAATTTCAGACCAGTGATTAAATTGGTTTATATTCATTTTAGTTTCCTCGCTTCTAAGTTATATTTCTGGGTAACTTAGAAGCATGATACGGTAGCTACATTCTTTAGTTTTTTTAGACGACGAACCATCTAAATCATCCTTCCTTAAGATATGAGGGCGATTATAGCAATGACCTCATTCTTTGTCAATCCTGTTCTCATAAAGAGATGTGTGTAAGTATTCTCGCTCAAAATGTATATGATGAAGAGAAAAATGTAGGATTTAATTAGACGAAAGTGCGTCTGTGAAAAAAGAGAACGTTTTAATTGTTTCCTCTGTCTCTACAGTATCTATATGTTGATAGTTTCATATAATTGCGGTATAATTTATTTATATTTTTAGAAATTAAATTTTGAACAATTAATTGGAGATGTTAATATGGAAGAAGAGAAACAACTCGTTGCCGCACAGCGGACATTTTTTTATACAGGCCAGACCAAGCCGATTGAGTACCGTATTCGTGCTCTTCAGCAATTAAGACATGGAATTGAGAAGTATCAGCAACGTATTCTTGATGCACTTCGTGCGGATCTCAATAAATCCGAAACAGAAGCTTATGGCTCAGAGATTCGCATCGTGTTGGGTGAACTGGATTTTGCATTGGAACACTTGGAGGAATGGGCTACACCAAAACCTGTGCCTACAAATTCTGCTATACCTCATGGCACAAGCCTGATTTATCCTGAACCTTATGGCGTTGCTCTTATTATTGCACCGTGGAACTATCCGTTCCAATTGGCCTTTGGTCCTCTGATTGGAGCTATTGCTGCAGGTAACTGTGCTATTATTAAGCCATCGGAATTAACTCCTGCGGTATCAAGTCTGACATATGATTTGGTTGATGAGATATTTCCCAAGAAGTACGTGGCTGTTATGGAAGGGGAAGTCGAGACAAGTACAGCATTGTTGAAGGAAAAGTTTGATTATATTTTCTTTACAGGCAGTACTGGTGTTGGCCGCATCGTTATGAAGGCTGCTGCTGAGCATTTGACTCCCGTTACGTTGGAACTAGGTGGTAAGAGTCCTGTCATTGTTCACCAAGATGCAGATTTGAAGCTGGCAGCACAGCGCATTGTTCGCGGTAAATTTCTGAATGCAGGGCAAACCTGTGTCGCTCCGGACTACCTGCTTGTACACGAGAATGTACATGACAAATTACTGGAATTGATCGATGCAGAGATTCAGGATAAATTCGGAGATGATGTGATGCAAAACGCAGATTTTCCGCATATCGTCAACGCGCGTAACTTCGACCGTTTATCGGTGTTACTCCAAGATGGCAAAACACTGATCGGGGGATGTTCTGAACGTGATCAGCTGCTTATTGAACCAACAGTACTGGGAAAAGTGGATTGGGAATCCCCTGTGATGCAAGAAGAGATCTTTGGTCCGATCCTTCCTGTATTTAAGTTTAACGACCTCAATCCTATGCTAGATGAGATTGTTCGCCGTCCAAAACCACTTGCATTATATCTCTTCACTAAGGATGAGGCTCTGCAGGCTCAGGTTCTGAATCAAGTATCTTTTGGTGGTGGTTGCATAAATGACACATTGTCTCATATGACTTCTCATTATCTTCCGTTTGGCGGAGTAGGAGAAAGTGGAATGGGTTCCTACCATGGTCAACAGAGCTTTGATGTATTTTCTCATCATAAGAGCATTCTTAAACGCAGTGAATAACAAGCTTACGTAGACCAATATAAGCAGTAGGCAGAAAAAGAGGTTGTCCCGTTCAACGGGACAACCTCTTTAAGTATCTTATTGTGAAACATCTAAGCTGCTTCAAAACATATTAATGAATATCACGGAAAAGGCCAATAACTTTGCCCAGAATGCTAACGTGTTTCAAACGCAAAGGTTCAAAAGTCGAATTTTCCGGTTGAAGACGAATATGATCTTTCTCTTTGTAGAACGTTTTTACCGTAGCTTCATCGTCTTCAGTCATGGCTACTACGATATCGCCGTTATCTGCAGTTTGCTGCTGACGTACGATAACATAATCTCCGTTAACAATGCCTGCTTCAACCATACTGTCTCCCACGACCGAAAGCATAAATACTTTCTGTTCGCCCACATAATGCGTAGGAAGAGGGAAATAATCTTCGATATTTTCTGTTGCTGTGATTGGAACCCCTGCAGTAACTTTACCAACTACAGGAATGCGAGCAACGCTGTGAGCAAACTGATGTGAATGCTCTGACTCTTCCTGGCTGAGAAGCTCAATGGCTCTTGGTTTGGTTGGGTCACGTCTAATTAGACCTTTCTTCTCCAAACGATCCAGATGTCCATGTACTGTAGAGCTGGAAGCCAATCCAACGGCTTCACCAATTTCGCGTACGGAAGGAGGATACCCCTTCAACCGGACTTCATTGCGTATAAACTCCAGAATAGCCTGTTGCCTGCTGGATATCTTCGACATACCGTATCAACCCCATTTTAGTAACGTTTGGGAAAATTATAACATAGAACCTCCGTTCGTACAAACATAAGTTCTAAATAAAATGCCATAAAATAAATGTTTTTTTGCGAATTTATATGAAAATTACTTTTGCTTCTAAGCAAATACTGCAAATGATAGTGCCATACTATAGAAGAAAGATAGTAGAAGAAAGATGAGTGATAGAACTCAATAAAAAAAAGCGAACAATTGTTCTGAAAAGTTATTGTGCAAAACAAGTGTTCGTGTTATATTGATTTCAACGGATAGGAACAAACGTTTGGAGGTCGATATTTAATGAGATATTCTACTTATCAAAGCATTTACGAACCGGTGCATTCAGAAGTGGTTGAAACTAACATAAGAAATTTTAAGAAGGTTTTTGCAAAAGGTAATATTCCAACCTGGGTGTTGAAATTTATAATCGTATCATTAATTATATTAGTTGGTTGCAGTACAGTGCTAACAGTATTTGCAGGCAATGAGAACGATATGTTGCCTGGAGGAAAGATGGCAGTTTCACAAGGAGATACGCTGTGGAGTATATCATTGGATCATAAACCGGAAACGATGGATACACGTGTATATATAGAAGCAATTAAGAAAGTGAATCAACTTCAGTCCACTTCAATAAAGGTGGGGCAAGTCTTAATACTGCCACAATTCACAGAATAAAACTGCATATTCACACGCGCTAATGCGTGTCAGCTTGACAAGCTGCCTTTAACATGTCAAAGTTAATAAGACTTTGTATTTTTGGAGGGGACAAGCTTGGATATAGATAGTCTGGTAGCACGTATTAATGAATTGGCCCGTAAGCAAAAATCGACTGGATTGACAGAGGAAGAGCTCGCTGAACGTGCCAAGCTTAGAGAGATCTATTTGAATAACATTCGAAGCAATTTCAGACAGCAGCTGGATACGATTGAAATTGTAGATGATGAGAATGATCAAGGCCACCAAGGCAAACTCAAACATTAAGGAAACCTAATGATATCATATATGATATTTAGGTTTCTTCCTGTTATCTAGAGGTTGCAAATTATAGGGGGAAATGTTGGTTTACATTTATGTAAGCCGATACAAAGAACATCTAAGGGGGATTCTCATGTCGCGTTCGTTCGAGAGAACGGTTCGGAAAAATTCTAAGCAGTTGAATCAGCAACGTAAAAAAAGCGGTCAACCGGTTTCCGGTACACCAGGTGAGGACGTATTCAAAGGACGCAGCCTTCTGTTTCCTATTTTTCTGATCGGACTAGCATTCCTGTACCTCTTTATGAGTACGTTTCTTGTTAAAGCTCCGATGACCACCTGGGACTGGGTGACCATGTTGCTGTATGTATTTTTGGCAGTCATCTTCATGCTCCGTCGTCCTTATGTCAAAATAGGAACTAACCGGATTTTGACGACAAAGGGCAATCGCGAGCGTTCAATTGGAGTTGACGATATCGTGAAATTCAGAATTGAGCCAGGCACAGTTGTGATTGAGCATAATTCACGAGGTAAGAGATGGGTGTTTACCAAACTACTCAATCGTTATGATACCGATGCAATTACTGAACGTCTTCTAAAATTCGCCAAAGCACATCAGATCACCGTGGAAACTTACGAGAAAAAGTAATTATTGCATAAAGGGGAAGATGACCGAAATGGCGTTAAAAGCGATTTTGTTCGACCTGGATGATACTTTGTTGTGGGATGAACGCAGTGTTCGAGAGGCCTTTCATGAGACTTGCCTGATCGCAGCGCAAGAGACTGGAATTAAACCTGAAGACCTTGAAGAAGCTGTTCGTAATGAGGCACGTAATCTATATGAGTCCTATGAAACTTTTTCGTTTACCAAAATGATTGGGATCAATCCGTTTGAAGGTCTTTGGGCGAACTTCACGGGTGGGGATCAGCAGGAGTTTCGCCAGCTGGAGCAGCTTGCACCTGCATATCGTAAAGAGTCATGGCGTCGTGGCTTGTTAAAGCTTGGTGTTGATCGTGAAGATCTGGCGGAAAGACTTGCCTCACAATTTGGGGCAGAGCGGAGATCGAGACCCCATGTCTATGAAGAAACGCTGGAAACATTAAGTCATCTACAAGGGAAGTTCAAGCTTTTGCTTTTAACCAACGGCTGTCCTGCGTTGCAACAAGAGAAACTTGATGGTGTTCCTGAATTAGCTCCTTTTTTTGACGAAATTATTATTTCGGGTTCGTTCGGTAAAGGAAAACCTGACCCTTCGATTTTCGAGCACGCATTGAGTAAGCTGGGAGTACAGCCTAAGGAGAGCATGATGGTTGGAGATAAGCTTACGACTGATATTCGTGGTGCTTTGTCTGCAGGCATTCAGTCTGTTTGGATTAACCGTGAGAATAAAGTGAATACCGAATCGTATGTGCCTGACCATGAAATCAAGCATTTATCCGAATTGGAACGCATTATTGCTGAATTCTCTATTAGTGCATCATAAATCGTATTTTTTTGTGTTCTGACCAAACATTGTAAGGTTTCATGAGATGTACTTCATCCATGAAACCTTACAATGTTTTTTTGTTTTGAGACAGCTAAAACTATACCGTATTAACGTAATTTAAAATTTTTTACTAAAAGTTATTGAAATTATAGAACTGCTGATTTAGAATGTAACTAACATACTAGTATGACTAGTATGCGAATGAAAGCAGCGAATTTCTTTGACTTACTTGAATGAAGAGGAAGCGGGGGTTATTCGCTAATATTTTCATATTCGTTGTAAGCGCTTTACATAGTTGAGGGAAACCTATTAATTCTGGAAATAAAACGGGCAACATGAAGTACCAAATGACGGTAAGTTTCTTAAACAATGGATACCTCTAGGGATTCCCAAAATTGATATCGCTTACATTATCTCTTTAATTTATTCTGCGGTGGGGGTGAAGTCATCTGATTACTTGTCTTCTACGAAAAGAAGAGATGATGAGAAATGATCGAAAACGCTTTTAGTTTATCAAGCTAAGGAACGGAGTGAAATAACATATGGAGTCGGAAACCGCTAAAACCACACTAACGATGACTTCTTTACGTAAAGAAAGCAGGTTAAGAACGGCTGCAGCTCTGCTTCGTAAAGATTGGCAATTATACTCACTGTTAATTCTTCCAATTATCTATCTTATCATTTTCAAATACGGGCCAATGCTCGGAAATGTAATCGCCTTCAGACGATTTGTACCGGGAGGTAGTATTTTTGGGGAGACGTGGGTTGGATTCAGGTATTTTCAAATGTTCATTCAAGACCCAACCTTTTGGAAGGTATTTGGAAACACACTCATGCTCGGTGGACTCGCGCTACTGTTCACCTTCCCAGTTCCGATCATTTTTGCATTGCTGCTGAATGAGGTGAAAAGCAAACGTTTCAAAAAGTTTGTGCAGACCGCTTCTTATCTTCCGCACTTCCTGTCCATCGTTATCGTTGCCGGAATGATTCTGCAATTAACGGCAGTCAATGGCTCGATTAACGGAATGGTTTCATTTTTCACTGGAGACAGTATTCCTTTCATGCAGCGAGCGGAATGGTTTAGAACGATTTATATCACCTCTGAGGTTTGGCAAGGTATGGGGTGGGGAGCGATTCTTTATTTGGCTGCATTGACGACAATTGATGATTCTTTGTATGAGGCAGCACGGATCGATGGTGCGAACCGATGGAAGCAAACCATCCACATAACCATACCGGGCATTTTGCCAACGATCGTTACATTGCTGATTTTGAACATGGGAAATTTCCTTGCGGTTGGATTTGAGAAAATTTTGCTCCTTTACAATCCGCTGATCTACGAGACATCTGACGTGATTTCTACTTATCTGTACCGGGTAGGTTTGCAATCCAGCAATTTCAGCTATGCTACCGCCATTGGTTTGTTCGAATCCATTATTGGACTGATCCTGGTATTCTCGGTTAATGCAATTTCACGCAGACTGACACAACGAAGCTTGTGGTAAAGGAGGAGCAATATGCTGGAATCAAAATCATACAAAGTATTTAAAGTATTCAACGCCATCTTTTTGCTGCTTGTGGTGTTCATCACGCTCTATCCGTTTTTGAATGTCGTGGCCCAATCCTTCAGTAGCGAGGCTTATATCAATTCAGGCAAGGTAAGCATTATCCCAAGAGGGTTTAATGTAGAAACCTACAAGACCATATCTCGAGACAGCATGTTCTGGACCAACTATAAAAATACAATTATATATACCGTTGTAGGTACGTTAATTTCCATGTTCATGACGACCATTTTCGCTTATGCCTTATCCAAAAAGAGATTAATGGGACGAAAGTTTTTGACCATGTTCGCGGTCTTTACGATGTTTTTCAGTGGCGGCCTGATTCCTAACTACGTCCTGATTAACTCCCTGGGCTTCAATAATACGATGTGGGCATTGGTTGTGCCTGGCGCAATCAGCATTTATAACATGTTAATTATGAAATCATTTTTCGAAAATATGCCTGAGGAACTTGAAGAAGCGGCAGCTATCGACGGTCTGAATACGTATGGCATTTTGTTACGGATTATTCTACCGCTGAGTAAAGCTGTCATGGCTACGATGGTTCTGTTTTACGCTGTAGGACACTGGAACTCCTGGTTTCCAGCCTTCCTGTATCTCGACAAAAAGGAACTGTTCCCGGTTACGATCTACTTGCGCAACATGATTGCAGGTGCAACCGGTGGGGCTTCGGCTGGTGCTTCAGCCGATAATCTGACTCAAATTTCTGCAAATATCAAATCGGTCACCATGGTACTCACCATTTTGCCTATTTTAACGATTTATCCTTTTGTTCAACGTTACTTTGTAACCGGTATCATGTTGGGATCTGTTAAGCAGTAATCCTGACCTAATAATATAGTTCAACATCTTGATTGCAAGGCCAATCTAAACCACATTCAGGGGGAGAATTGAATGAAACAGAGACCACGTAAGCTGGTAGGCAAGTTGGTATTGGCAACAATGATGAGTGTCGTTCTGGCAGCATGTAGCAGCGGAGCTGGTGGTGAAAAAGTCGAACCAGAATCCAAGGGGGCCATGGAATCCTATGGTGTAGGAGAAACCTTCAAAGCCACGGAACCATTTAATCTGTCTATTCTTTACAGTGACCAGCCTGCATACCCGTACAAGAAGGATTGGCTTCTCTTCCAAAAAATCACGGAAAAAACCGGAGTCACGCTGGAGCCTACCATCGTTCCAATGAGTGACTATTCCCAGAAAAGATCCCTTTTGATTAGCTCAGGAGATGCCCCGCTGGTTATTCCGAAAACCTATCCGGGTGAAGAATCTGCTTTTGTATCCTCGGGTGCGATTTTACCAGTGAGTGACTATGTTGATTTGATGCCCAATTTCAAGGACAAAGTAGAGAAATGGGGACTTCAGGATGAGCTTGAGGGCCTTCGACAAGAAGATGGGAAATACTACGTCCTTCCAGGTCTGCATGAAGAGGTATGGCCTGATTACTCACTCGTCGTGAGAACGGATATTTTCGAGAAAAACAATATTGCCATTCCGAAGACATGGGATGAATTGTATGATGCGGCCAAGAAGCTGAAAGAAATCTATCCAGATTCCATCCCTTTCTCGGATCGATTCAAGTTCAACAGTACATTGAATATTGCTGCTACGGGTTTTGGAACGAAAGCTGGATGGGGATTTGGCAATGGTTTAACGTATAAAGAAGATCAGGATGAATTTGTATACACATCGACCACCCCGGAATACAAGGAAATGTTAACTTACTTTAATAAGCTTGTATCAGAGGGGCTGCTTGATAAGGAAAGTTTCACTCAGGATGATGATCAGGCTACACAAAAATTCGTTTCTGGTAAATCGTTTATTATTAATGGTAACTCCCAAACAGTTGTTCTTCACCGTAATGACATGAACAAAACATTAGGTGAAGGGAATTTCTCCATCGCTAAAATTACCGTTCCTGGTGGTCCAAAAGGACAGTTAATGTCTGGCTCCAGACTTGAAAACGGTGTCATGATTTCAGGGAAAGTTAAGGATAACGAAAATTTTAAAGCAATCCTACAATTTATTGACTGGCTCTACTACAGTGATGAAGGTCAGGAATTTGCCAAGTGGGGTGTAGAAGGAGAAACCTTCACGAAACAGGATGGCGTCCGTAAACTGGCCGAAGATGTGAACTTTAACGGACTGAACCCAAAAGGTACGAAGGATTTACGTATTGATTACGGTTTCTCCGGTGGTGTATTTGCCTATGGCGGAACGACTGATTTATTGCAATCCATGTTTAGCGAGGAAGAACTGAAATTCCAGCAGGATATGAAAGATACCAAAGAAGTTGTTCCTGCTGAGCCGCCCATTCCTTACTCGGATATCGATCGGGAACAAGTGACGCTGCTTAGCACACCACTTAAGGATTTCTCAGATCAAAATACGCTTAAATTTATTTTGGGTGAACGTAAACTTACCGAGTTTGATGCGTTCGTAAAGGAATTGGAGAGCCAAGGCTTGTCCCAGTACATGCAGATTTCGAATGACACGTACAAGAAGTACAAAGAAAACAAGCAACAATAGTTGTAAACTGAAGTCCGCCCCAATTGCCGTTTCACTAAGGGAATTTTAGTGGGGCGGCAAATTGTGCTAAGATGGATGAATACGGCTGAGAGGAAGAGGTTAAGGAATGTCACTTAATCAAAAGATTAGAGGTTCAACCCGGGCTTATTCATACAATCTGATAAAGGAACGAATTCTGCACCTTGAACTTGAGCCTGGTACCAAGATTTCCGAGAAGGAAATTGCAGATGAATTGCAAGTAAGCAGAACACCAGTACGTGAAGCCTTCATGAAGCTTGCCGAAGAGGAATTACTGGATATCATTCCACAGAGCGGGACCATTGTCTCCCATATTAATCTGGAGCACGTTGAAGAAGGCCGATTTATGAGAGAGAAGATGGAGAAGGAAATTGTCACACTGGCGTGTACAGCTTTTCCTGAAGAATTCAGATTCAGACTTGAAACCAATATCGCCATGCAGGAAGTATGCATAGGGAAGAATAATTTCTATCGGCTTTTTGAACTGGATGAAGAGTTTCATCAGATATTGTTTCAGGGCACAGGAAAAATGAGAACATGGAAAATGCTGCAGCAGCTCAATATTCCTTTTAATCGTCTTCGTTTATTACGCTTGTCTGAAGATTCCGATGCAGAGGTTATTATTTCACAACACAAAGAAATATACCGGCTTATCACGGAACGTGAGACCGATCGAGCTGTTAAAGTTATGGAAGCTCATCTCAGACTTGTTGTTGTGGAACAAGAGAAGATGAAAGCAAAGTATCCGCATTATTTTATATAGAGCTCGGATGTTGTATACTATCTCCATATGCAGAAACCCCTGTTCGAAATGAACAGGGGTTTGTTGAGCAAAGGATAGAATTCGTTTTATTATGCTTGTTTGATAAACGTTGGATCCGGGTATGGATCTGCAATCCAGCCATCTTTTTCAATGAACAGACGCACGGCAATGATTTGTTTGTTCTCCATTAATGTGAAGAAGTGTGGTGTGTTCTCAGGAACCGAGATTACGTCTCCAGGAGACAATTCTACATTAAAGTAGCCTACATCATCTGTAGCTTTGATGACAAAAATTCCTTTACCAGCTACAATTGCACGGATTTCATCTTCAGCATGAGTGTGAATTTCTTCGAACTTGGCAAGCTTTTCTTCAATATCTGGTGTTTGTTCAGACAACGTAATTACGTCCCAGATTTGGTACCCGCGACGTGCAGCCAAATCTCTGATTTCATAGTCATATGTTTTGAGTACTTCTTCTTTTTGTTCATCCGTAAGTCCAAAGTTGTTTTGCAGATCCGTATTTAATTTGGAAGCGTCCCAGTTTTCATATAATACATCATATTTGTTTAAGAAATTTCGAACATTTTCGTCTCCAGTGATACGTTCGTTCGTATTTCGGATTACAATCTCAGCCATGTTCTTTCCCTCTTTTCCACTTGGTTTAATTGCTATTATATCGGATTCCTCTGTTTTTGTCGATTCGCAAATTCGTCCCGCCTTCACTTAAACCCGCAATGGGACTGATTAATCCCGATCTTTCACATTAAGTTAGTTTCTGTTAAACTAGGATTTAACGTTTTGCGGAGGTGACGATATTGGATAAGCTTAGCCTACACGATGCATTAAAACAACGAATATTGATCCTCGACGGTGCAATGGGGACCATGATTCAACAGGTTGATCTCACAGGCGCAGATTTTGGCGGAGAAGACCTGGACGGATGTAATGAAATGCTTGTACTTACACGTCCAGAGCTGATCCAGCGCATTCATGAGGAATATTTGGAAGCCGGTGCTGATTTAATTGAAACGAATACGTTTGGTGCAACGTCTGTTGTACTTGCTGAATACGACATTCAGGACCGTGCACGTGAAATCAACCTCGAAGCAGCAAGGATTGCAAGAGCTGCTGTGGATCGATTCTCGACACCGGAGTCTCCGCGTTATGTGGTAGGTGCCATGGGACCTACCACCAAAACACTGTCTGTAACAGGTGGGGTAACGTTTCAGGAGCTCATCGACAGTTATTTCGAGCAAGCGCTTGCTTTAATTGAGGGAGGCGTTGATGCGCTGCTGCTTGAAACCTCACAAGATACGCTTAATGTAAAAGCAGGTAGCATTGGGATTCAGCAAGCATTCGAGCAAAGTGGCATCAAGCTTCCTTTGATGATTTCAGGAACGATTGAACCGATGGGTACTACCCTCGCTGGTCAAAATATTGAGTCTTTTTATATATCCTTAGAACACCTTAACCCAATTTCAGTGGGACTAAACTGTGCTACAGGTCCGGAATTTATGCGTGACCATATTCGCTCGCTTTCCGGGATGGCTTCAGTTGCGGTAAGTTGTTATCCCAACGCAGGTCTTCCAGATGAGAACGGTAATTATCATGAATCTCCTGATTCGCTAGCACAGAAGATCGGTGCTTTTGCCGAGCAGGGCTGGTTGAACATCGCGGGTGGCTGTTGTGGAACAACACCTGCACATATTCGCGCCATGCGTGATACGCTTGCCAAGTACCCTCCAAGAGAAATGAACGGAACACATCCACCAGCATTGTCCGGTATCGATCCAGTCTATGTTGAACAGGATAATCGTCCCTACATGGTTGGTGAGCGAACGAATGTTCTTGGATCACGGAAATTCAAGCGCCTTATTGTTGAAGGCAAATATGAAGAAGCGTCGGAAATTGCCCGGGCTCAGGTGAAAAATGGGGCACATGTTGTCGACGTTTGTGTTCAGGATCCGGACCGTGAAGAAGCTGAAGACATGGAGAAGTTCCTTGAGCTTGTTGTCAAAAAAGTAAAAGTGCCGCTCATGATCGATACGACAGATGCAGCCGTCATTGATCTTGCACTTCAATACTCTCAAGGTAAAGCCATAATTAACTCCATTAACCTTGAGGATGGCGAAGAAAAGTTCGAGCTGGTCACTCCGTTGTTGCATAAATATGGCGGTGCTGTCGTTGTCGGAACGATTGATGAACGCGGTCAGGCCATTAGTCGTGAGGACAAGCTGGAGGTAGCGAAGCGATCTTACGATTTGCTGGTGAACAAATATGGATTAAAAGCCGAAGACCTGATTTTTGACACCCTGGTGTTTCCGGTAGGTACGGGCGATGAACAATATATCGGTTCGGCTAAAGAAACGATTGAAGGTATTCGTGTTATAAAAGAAGCGATGCCTGAATGTCATACGATACTGGGGATCAGTAACATTTCATTTGGATTGCCTGAAGCAGGACGTGAAGTGCTGAACTCTGTATTTTTGTATGAGTGTACCAAAGCAGGTCTCGATTATGCCATCGTTAGCACAGAGAAGCTGGAGCGTTATGCCTCCATTCCGGAGGAAGAGCGCAGACTTTCGGAAGAGCTTTTATATAATACGAATGACGAAACACTGGCCGCATTCGTAGCCGCGTTTCGTAACAAAAAGGTTGAGAAAAAAGAAAAAATTTCGAACCTGTCCTTGGAAGAACGCCTCGCATCGTATGTTGTTGAAGGTAGCAAAGAAGGCTTGCTGCCCGATCTGGAACAGGCACTTACCAAATATACAGCCCTTGAAGTAATCAATGGCCCGCTGATGCGGGGAATGGAAGAAGTAGGCCGACTGTTTAACAACAATGAGCTGATCGTAGCAGAGGTGCTGCAGAGCGCGGAAGTCATGAAGGCTTCGGTAGCTTATTTGGAACAGTTCATGGAGAAGAACGAGACGTCTGTTAAAGGAAAGATTATTCTAGCCACGGTCAAGGGCGATGTACACGACATCGGCAAAAACCTGGTGGAGATCATCCTTTCCAATAACGGTTACCGGATCATTAATTTGGGTATAAAAGTACCACCAGAGCGAATTATCGAGGCGTACAGAGAAGAAAAAGTCGATGCGATCGGTCTGTCCGGTCTGTTGGTAAAATCGGCGCAACAGATGATTCTTACAGCTCAGGACTTGCGCACAGCAGGTATTGACGTACCTATTATGGTTGGTGGAGCGGCACTGACACGCAAATTCACCAAAAATCGTATACGCCCGGAATATAACGGAATGGTTGTATATGCAAAAGATGCAATGGATGGCCTGGATCTGGCCAACAAGCTGATGAACCCTAGCACGCGTCAAGTGATGCAACTGGAGATGGACGCTGAAAAAGAGGCGGACGCAGCTGGTGCAGAAACCGTTACATCACTTCCCGAGCTTACACGGGTAGAGCGCTCGGATATCGCAATAGACAACCCGGTTCTCGTTCCACCGGATCTGGAACGACATGTTATGCGGAACTATCCGCTATCCCACATATTACCGTATGTGAACATGCAGATGCTGCTCGGGCACCATCTTGGTTTGCGTGGCTCAGTAGAGCAGTTGCTTGCTTCGGGTGATCAGAAAGCCACTGATCTGAAAGCAGTCGTGGATGATATTATGCAGGAGGCTGTGCGTGACGGGATTATTCAGGCGCACGCTATGTATCGTTTCTTCCCGGCTCAGTCCAGTGGTAACAGTGTCATCATCTATGACCCTGAGAATACCAATAATATCTTGCACACATTCACGTTCCCGCGTCAAAAAGTCGAACCATTCCTGTGCCTTTCCGACTTCTTGAAGCCGGTGGAATCCGGACAAATGGATTACGTTGGTTTCATGGTCGTAACTGCCGGGCATGGCGTACGAGAATTATCGACGGCCTGGAAGGAGAAGGGTGATTATCTCCGTTCACATGCTCTACAATCCGTAGCGCTTGAAGTAGCAGAGGGATTAGCGGAGCGGGTCCATCATATGATGAGAGATATCTGGGGATTCCCGGACCCAGCACAGATGACTATGAAGCAACGTCATGGAGCACGATATCAGGGAATAAGGGTATCATTTGGATATCCGGCATGTCCCGATTTGGAAGACCAAGGGCCACTGTTTAAACTATTACAGCCTGAGGATATTGGTGTGGAACTGACTGAAGGTTTCATGATGGAACCGGAAGCTTCCGTATCGGCGATGGTGTTCAGCCATCCGCAAGCGAAGTATTTTAACGTGGATAAGGCATAAAAGTAAAAGGTCAGGCAAAGCCCTCCGCATTGTCGGAGGCTTTTTGCTGGCAGTAGAAAGAGGTGCGATCCAGAGTGGAACTATATTTCCTGGGAACTAACGCTGGTGTACCTACGCTTCAGCGGAATGTAACTTCCATAGGGCTGCGCATGTTGGATGAGCGCAGAGCATTGTGGTTGTTTGACTGCGGGGAAGGAACCCAGCATCAGATTTTAAGTTCTCCGCTTAAATTGAGCAAACTGGAGAAAATATTTATAACCCATTTACATGGAGATCATGTATTCGGACTTCCAGGTCTGCTCTCCAGCAGAGCATACCAAGGCGGCACTACACCGTTAACGGTGTATGGTCCACCAGGAACTGAGCGAATGATTATGACAACCATGGAGTTAAGCCAATCACGTCTCAACTATGATCTAAGCATTGTGGAACATACAGGCGGAGTGCTTTTTGAAGATGAGAGCTTTATTGTGGAATCGGCATTGCTGGAGCACCGTATTGACAGTTATGGGTATCGGATTACCGAAAAGGATCGTCCAGGCAGTCTGGACCCAGCGAAAATGGCTGAGTATGGTTTGAAGCCAGGGCCGCTATTTGGTCGCTTGAAGAGAGGAGAAACCATTACCCTCGACAACGGAGACTCGCTTCGGCCAGAAGATGTGCTGGGAGCACCAAAGCGTGGGATGGTCATTACCATTTTGGGAGATACACGTCCGTGTGAGAATGTACAGCCCCTTGCCCTCAATGCCGATGTGCTTGTACACGAAGCTACGTTTCTGCATGATTTGGCTGATACGGCTCATGAGTACTATCATAGTACTTCGAAGCAAGCGGCTGAGGCGGCGAGAGCGGCACATGCAGGACAGCTGATCATGACCCACTTTAGCTCTCGCTACAAAGATGAAGACCAGTTGCAGCCCCTGCTGGAGGAGGCACAGTCGATATTCCCGAATACGAAACTTGCGATTGAACATGAACTGATTCCAGTAGTTCACTGCAAGAATGAGTCTCATTAGTGGATGTGCGAAGCAAAACAGCAAAACACGACCGGAGAAGAAGCCGTTAATTGCACGGGACTGAGGGGAAGTTATTCCCGAGGTCCCTTTTGCAATCTGGCCGGAAAGCGTGTAGGATGGGCAATATAAACAGGGAAATGATTCATATTATTTTCCGGGAAAGCGCAGGAAATGACAAGCTTGTACAGAAGGCGCGCGCTGCCATACGTCCTTGTTCGATTTGGTTCGACGTGTTACGTGCAGATGCGAGCATTCCATCTTTTTGCACTACTGTATACATAGGTTAGCATTGAAGTTCGAGACAAATAGTTAAGGGCATGAAATGTTAATGGAATAAAGAAAGGAAGTGCTGTATATGATTAAGGCCTATCTGATTGACCTGGATGGTACGCTCTATCATGGCAGACATCGTATTGAAGGAGCCGATAAGCTTATTCGGACATTGAATGAACAAGGCATGCCTTATTTGTTTGTGACTAATAATTCTTCACGTACACCGCAAGGCGTGGCAGATCATCTCAACGGGATGGGTATCCCCGCCGATGCGTCGCAAGTATGTACTTCTGCGGTGGCGGCTGCGGAATACGTGGCTAAAGAGACTCCAGGTGCGAAAGTGGCTTGTATCGGAGAAGAAGGGCTGCTGCAAGCGATTGAAGCTGCAGGGCTTAAACGAACGGATGATGAACCTGAATACGTTATCCAAGGAATTGATCGTGAATTTTCCTATCAGAAATTGACCAATGCGCTTCGCTGGATCAACGGCGGCTCTAAATTTGTCATGACCAATCCGGATTTGCAGTTACCTTCTGATGATGGACTTACACCTGGAGCAGGAACGATCGGGGCAGCGATAGAAGCAGCAACCGGAGTTCATCCTACTGTCATTGGAAAACCGTCAAGTATTATTATGAAGTCGGCCATTAGCCGATTGAACTTAAAGTCTGATGAAGTTGCTGTAATCGGAGACAATATGCGTACAGATATTGCGGCAGGGGCAGCAGCAGGATGCGAGACCCTACTGGTTCTTACCGGAATAACGACACGGGACAATATGGATAGCCACATCCAGGCGACCAAGGTTCGTCCTGATCATGTGTTTGAAGATTTGCATAAACTGATTGAGTGGCTGTCGCAGACGACAGGCCAAGCATCCAAGAAGGGGTAGATGTACGATGCCGGAATTACCGGAAATGGAAAACTACCGGACCTTGCTGTCCGAGAAAATACTTGATTTGCCCATTACAGGTGTAGTGGTTAACAATGAAAAGTCGATTAATACTGATCCTGATGTGTTCACCCGTGAACTGACAGGGAATCGTATCATATTTGTAGAGCGCCGGGCCAAACATCTGATCTTTCATCTGGCTAATGGTAAGCGGCTTGTACTGCACCTGATGCTGGGCGGAATGATTTTCTGGGGTACGGAAGCTGAACGTCCTGATCGTTCCACTCAAGTGGAGATTCAGTTTGGAGAATATACGTTGTTCTTTATTGGGCTTCGTTTAGGCTATCTGCACCTGCTTACTTCCAAAGAGACGGAAGAGGCCATGTCTGACCTTGGACCTGAACCACTTGATCGGCGCATGAATGCAGAACGTTTTGCTGCCCTGTTGAAAGGACGCCGGGGTACACTCAAAACTACGCTGGTCAACCAGCACATTATTGCAGGCATCGGAAATTGTTATTCGGATGAGATTGCATTTGCAGCAGGTTTGAGACCAAGCTCCAAAACGCAAAATATTGCTGCTTCACCTGAGCTCACAGCACGTTTGTTCCATTCTGTACAATCCGTGTTGCGGGAAGCTGCATCGGAAGGCGGTTATATGGAAATGCCGTTGATGCAGGGAGATACCAAGACAGGAAGTTTTGATGAGCAGTGCCGGGTATATGATCGTGAAGGGGAAACTTGCCCTCGCTGTGGGGGAACGATAGCGCGTGTGGAAATTACGGGCAAGAAGGCTTTCTTCTGTCCGGATTGCCAGCATGAGGCCTAACAGCGGAATCGGGGCACATGTCAGCACCAAAGGCGGATTTCTTCAGGCAGCCAAGCGGGCATATGATATCGGGGCTACGGCATTTCAGTATTTTCCGAAGAACCCGCGAAGCCTTGGTCTGAAAGATCTGGATCTCAAGGATGCTGAACAGTGCAGGGATTGGTGTGAGAAGCAGGGGATGGCTTCCATTGCCCACTCACCCTATCCCACGAATCCGGCTTTGGGCAAAACCCGGGGAGAGGCGGGTTTTCATGCAACCATTGCATCAATACAAAATGATCTGCATATTGCGGATGCCTGCGGTTCAGTAGGAACTGTAGTTCACTTTGGACATATCAAGAGCAATGAACCACTTGAAGGATATCAGAATCTCATAACCTGTCTTGATACCGCATTAGCAGATTGGGATGGACAGGCTAAGGTTTTGCTTGAAAATCAGGCTGGAGATCATGGCCCGATGGGAACGACGATGGAAGAATTGATACAAATTCGCAAGCTAAGCCGGTATCCCGAGCATATTGCTTTTTGCTTTGACACGTGTCATGCTTTTGCTTCAGGTATGTGGACGAATGGCAATGAGGCATCGATGCTGGAGAAAGGCAGACTGCTGGGATACTGGGATGCTCTTGCGGCTGTTCACTTTAATGATTCGAAATATCCTTCCGGTTCATGCAAGGACAGACATGCACGGATTGGACAGGGTTATATAGGAACAAAAGCGATGCAGGAACTGTTATGTGCGCCTGAATTTCAGCAAGCTGTAGTTGTGCTGGAGACCGAATCAGGCGAAGATGGAACACACCGTGGTGACATTGAGCTCATGCGTTCCTGGCTTTAATTGGGGAGAGGAGCGATTGTAATGCATGTTTTTTTGGATGATTACCGGGCATGTCCGAAAGGGTTTGTTCTGGCTACCAATGCAGAAGAATGCCTGATGCTGCTTAGAGAAGGTGACGTGGATATTTTATCCCTGGATTATGAACTGGGTCCGGATTCGCCGAATGGCGGTGAAGTTGCTGCTTCAATCGTTCGGGAAGGCTTATTTCCGCGCCAGATCTATTTGCACACGTCCAGCATGTATGGCAAACGTCAAATGTACGAATTGTTGTACAGTAATAAACCTGACTCTGTCACCATTCATAATGGTCCGATGTCGGGTGAGGTTATGCTTCGTGTTGCTGCGGGAGAACAAAGCTGATGAAGCCGATTACGACTAAAATGTTAATGCGCGGCGTATGGGAAGGCATGCCTCAGGCTGTATTTATCTATACCCCGTTATGCGGAACTTGCGCGGCGGCACGTCGAATGCTTGAAATCGCCGAACATTTGCTGCCCGAAGGGATTTTGACCGAGATGAATATTCACGATATCCCGGAACTTGTGCAGCAATTTCAGATTTCGAGCGTCCCTGCGGTTATGTTGTTTAATGGAGAACATGATGTGCCCAGAATGGTTTATCGGATGAACTCTGTCGAGCATCTGTTAGGAGAAATCCGGAAGGCGGTGCTAAAATGAGTGTAATCTCGATGGAGCATGTCTCTCTTAGACGAGAAGACAATCAGATTCTGGATGACGTCCATCTGCATGTTAAAGAAGGCGAGCATTGGGTGATTCTCGGGCGCAATGGTTCAGGTAAAACCACGCTGCTGGAAATGATGAATGGGTATATGTTTCCGAGTCAGGGGCGCATTGAGGTACTGGGTAACCTGTATGGACAATGTGATGTTCGGGAGGTTCGGAAAGAAATTGGTTATATCAGCCAAACATTGATTGAGAAACTTACACTTCGGGATCCGGTGTGGGAAGTTGTTGCAACAGGCGCTTATGCCTTTTTACGTTTCTATCAAACGATTCCGGATGATGTGAAGGCCAAAGCGATGAACCTGCTTGATGAAATGGGCTTTGCCAAGCTGGCTAATCATCCACTCGGCACCCTTTCTCAAGGAGAGCGCAAAAAAGTAATGCTGGCTCGTTCACTGATGGCAGATCCCAAATTGCTGATTATGGACGAGCCTTGTGCCGGACTTGATTTATACGAACGCGAGAAAATGTTGGCCGAAATTGATCGACTGCGTAAGCGTAATATTACTGTCGTTTATGTGACGCATCACGTCGAGGAGATCGTACCATTATTCACACATGTGGCCTTGATCCGTGATGGACGTATTGCTGCGGCAGGTCTCAAGCATGAAGTTTTAACACAAGATACAATTAAGTATACGTACGATGTTCCAGTTGATATCCAGTGGCATGATGGACGTCCCTGGATCCGCGTACGTTCTGGAGGGTAACACATTTTGAGTACACAGTCATCTTGGGGTGAAGGAGACTTTTCCCGTTTTATTTGCACAGCCAACCATGGCTTTGCGCCATATGCTCAAGAGGAATTGCGCCGCACGTTTGGTGCAGTCAAGAGCACGGTACTCGTACCGGGTGAAATTCTGCTGGCCGGTCTTCCTATCGCGGAAGAAGAGGTAGCGATTAAGCTGTTGCAAGAGAACCCGACGTTTTTACGTCATATTCAACCTGTTCAATTTCAGGAAAATACCGAAGATTCAGCGCAAGCGATGGAAAAATTGATTTCATTTGTACTGAATCATACCGAGTTAACAGGTACTAAAGTAACATTACAAGTTCGTAAAACCGAAGGGGCCTTCTGGCAGGAGAACGCTGTTTCTTTGAAACAACTGCTGACCGAGAAGCTGGATGCCCTTGGCTGTGAGTGGGTTGTCCGTGAGGCGGATCATGTTATATCTGTCTTCGTTGCAAATGACATGTTATATGCCGGCGTTTCCAGACCTGATCAAAATCTGTCGGACTGGAGTGGGGGAGCCGTTCGTTTTCAGAAGGAAGAGGGGCAAATCTCGCGGGCCAAATTCAAATTGCTTGAAGCGGAGCAGACGTTTGGTATCGACTTTACTTCTTTCCACAAAGCATTGGATATTGGTGCTGCACCTGGTGGTTGGACCTCTTTCCTGCTTGAGCGCGGGCTCGAAGTTACAGCTGTTGATCCGGCCAAGATGGATGCGACCCTGTTGGAATCGCCAAAGCTGACCTTTTTGAAAAAAAATGCAGGTGATGTACGCTTCCGCGAAGGGGAATTTGATCTGCTCGTATGTGACATGAGCTGGAGTCCCAAACTGATGAGCCGTCTTATATCGGACCTGTTATACAGTCTCCAGTCGGGGGGGACAGCGGTTGTGACAGTGAAGTTACTGCATAAAAAGCCGCTTGCGCTGATTAAAGAAGTCATCGACACATTTGAACGCTCACGGATGCAGATTCAACGCTCCAAACAGTTGTTTCACAACCGTGAAGAAATCACGTTATATATGATTAAGTATTAAGTCATTAATGGCATTAAATTTTATGCTTTACAATACCTATTTTCCTATACTATAATGATACCAATATTAACCATAACAAGTTGAGGGAAAGCATCCCGAAGTGAACGAGTCCGGAAATCCGGTCTGTTCCGCTTCGGTGAAGCTTTCCCTTTTTTGTTATGCATAACAAGGAGGAGTCTATATGAGACATCCGGCCAGGCTCGAGCGTGGAAGCCTGCTGGGAGGAAGATATCGTATCGTGTCCATTCTCGGTTCGGGTGGAATGAGCCATGTATATGAAGCAGAGGATTTGAAGTTGCCTGGAAAAACCTGGGCGATCAAAGAAAGCGTGACGGCATTGCCATACGAGGGCAGTATGGAGTCGGAAGCAGCTCTCCTGACCTCTCTGCGTCATCCCAGATTGCCGCAAATTGTAGATTTTTTTGTCCCGGATGAGCACGGGTATACGTATCTTGTGATGGAATACATTGAGGGATTGACTCTCAGTGACTATTTCAAGCAATGTCGCGGGAAGATTCCGCTTGAACATATGACGGAGTTTGTGCTTCAGCTGCTGGATGTACTAAGTTATTTGCACAGTCTGGACCCACCCGTCATCTATCGGGATTTGAAACCATCCAACATTATGATTACACCGGAACATGAAGTCAGACTGATTGATTTTGGGATAGCGCGGAGTTATAAAGCACAAAGCGTCGATGACACGGTTAAATTGGGGACAGCCGGATTCGCTGCACCGGAGCAATATGGTTCGGGACAGACGGATGCGCGTTCTGATCTGTATGGGCTTGGAGCATTGCTGCTCTATCTCATGACATGTGGAGCTTATACGGAATGGATTCAGGGAGTAGAAAGTTCCATTCGCAGTGATGTTCCACGTACCTATATTCCTGTTGCGAGAAGGTTACTGCGACTGAATCCGAATGAGCGCTTTCAATCTGCTGATGAAGTTCGTAAAGAACTGCTGCGCAGACCGGGAATAGCGACTGGTGGTTCAGAAACAACGGTGACGATAAGCGGAGGGACAAGAGTAATTGCTTTGACAGGCGCATCATCCGGAGTTGGGGTTACGCATACGGCCATAGCCATCAGTCACTATCTGGAGCGGCAGAACTTCAAAGTGGCCATAATCGAGATGTCGCCACGTTCTCAATCGTTTGCACGAATTCAACAAGTGGCGCATGCCGGTAAACCCGTGCCAGCAGGCAGACAGTTTGCAGTGGATGGTGTGCACTACTGGAAACAATCAGGACGCGCAGACATCCTGTCTTTGCTAGGTGGTAGCTATCAGTTCATTATAATGGATCTGGGGAGTGGTCAGGACCAGAACCGTCTCGAAGAGTTTCTAAGAGCCGATCTGCCCATTGTTATAGGTTCCGGTGCCGAATGGAGACAGGCTGAGATTGGATCTTTTGTCCGTTCTCACAACCGGTACCCGAGAGACAAATGGATCTACTGCCTGCCTCTTGCATCTGCTGATGCCGTTCAGCGCATACGTAAAACGTTGGACACTTCCAGTGTCTACGGTCTGCCCTTACATATTGATCCCTTTGATCGCGAACCGCAGATGGATAAGGTTTTTGCTCATATTCTGACTCATATGATGGGGCAGCTTCCCAAGAAACGTTCATTTTTTGCAAGAAAAAGAGTAAATGATTAGAAGAGATTGCGAAAGGAGAGCCTCTTTTGTCTAAATTAAGAAAACAAAGCCGTCAACTGATCTATGCTGGACTGACGGGAGCGGGAGCGATTGGTCTGTTGTTTGGGGCATATGTCATTTACAATGTCAAAACCATGAGTGATACGAGGTCTGAAGTGGAGGCTCGTTACTCGTCAGCTTATGAACAAAAAGAAGCTGAATTGATGCAACAGTGGAACTCAGGGGCACAGGGATGGGTGACCGTACGGGATGTTGAAGCAGGGGAGCCGATATTGCCTGAGGATATCAAACTCATTGCAGTTCCGGATGCACAGGCACCAAGGAATCTGTGGTCCAGCTCCAAGCAGATGGATGGTCAAGTGGCAAAAATAGAATTAAAAAAAGGAACAGCCATTACGACTGAAATGGTGTACGAGGATAGCCCGGCGCCGCCGGATTTAAGAAACCGTGAACTACAGGTCGTTTTATTGCCATCTTCACTCGTCAAAGGAGATAACATTGATATTCGTATTCAGTTTCCAACGGGTCAAGACTACATTCTCCTGTCCAAAAAGAAAGTCGAAAGATTAAATGCAGCTACCCTATGGATTACGATGACAGAGGAGGAAATCCTGTCCCTTTCAAGTGCAATTGTAGATGCCTATTTACATAAAGCTTCAATCTATGCCTTAACCTATGTAGAACCACAGTTCCAGACTCCAGCAATCCCGACATACCCTGCCAACAATGAAGTGTTAAAACTGTTGGAGAGTGATCCTAATCTTGTGCGTCGGGCTGAAGTGGAGTTAGCGCGGCAAGTGCGGAGTTCGCTAGAAAGCTCACTCGCCGCATCCATGTCAGCGCCATCCCAAGGCGTGGAGCAGGATGTTGCACAATCCTCTGTCTCTTACAATAACCGTCCTGGAGCGAATAACTCCTCGTCTGCGGATGGTGTCATCTGGAATGATGGTTCGGGCAACGCAGGAACGACAGGCAATGGGAGCGATAATGGTTCAGCGTCAGCTTCGAGTGCGGATGAGCAGAAGAGCTTGCTGACGGGCGGAGAGTAAAATATGCAGGGAAATCGATTGATAATTCATATAACAATGAGTATTTGAACCTTAAGGAGGCTTTGATAGCTATGCAAACATGGATTTTTGCCGGGCTATGTGAGAAGAATGACCTGATGCTGTACCTTTGCAAAATACTGGCAGCCTCCGGTAAACGTGTCTTGCTCGTTGACGGAACATTACAGCAGAAATATGGATACGGCGTTGGGGAAAGCCAGCAATCTCTGCGCATTACAGAGTTTGAAGGTTTTGATATCGCCTGTCAATTCGTAACTTCAACAGCGGTTGAGAGCCATCTTGAAGCGAGTGGTGAGAAATTGGAGACCTATGATTACGTTCTTTACGACATGGAAACATCACACTTTGCATCCCGTGATCTATGGCTCACGGCAGATATCCGTGTCTGGGTCAGTGATTATGAACGCTACAATCTGGAACGGGGCAAAGGCTGGCTTAAGCGATTGCTGGAAGAGCAGTCCCTGCCAGCAGAACTGCCGTTTCAACGCATCTTGATCAATGCTGTTGATTGCAAACTGGAAGCTCGATATTTGTGGGCATATCTGGAAGGTAGTCCGTTTGTATGGACAGGTGAATCGCTAATGTTGCCTTGGGATGAGCTGACTGCGGCAGTCAAACTGGAAAACGAGCACCATCGTCGAATTCGCCTGGGGCCATTGTCACGGAACTATAAAAAATCGCTATGCAGATTAGTGGAGCAGTTGACCGGGTGGGAAAATGTTCAGAGTCGTCGGGCCATGAAAGAAGCAGAAAGGATGAGGGCATGAGCACCATTACGTTTTGGAGTCCTTTTTCAGGAACAGGCAGCACCTCAAGTGCGTTAATCGGTGCCTATGCGATGGCACTTCAATATAGGACAAGAATTTTGCTTGTAAATACAGGTCCAGTCGGGAGCAGCACTGAAGCTGCCCTTCCACCAAAAGAAATAGAGGATCTGGGTTCAGTATTCACATTTGAGGAGGGGGGATGGGATGCTGTAGAACGGCTGCATATAAGCGGGAGCCTGAACAAGCATAATTTGAGGGATTATACGAAGCCACTCCTTAAAGACCGTCTGGATTTGTTGACTGGAAGAATTAACCGGTTGGAGCGTACCTCACAAGAGCATGTGGAGACTTTAAAAAGGCTGCTGGATGTAGCCAATGAATACTATGATCTCGTTCTTCTGGATGCAGACCGCGCAGGCACAAGTGCTCAGATTCTGCTGGATCAAGCTGACTATGTTGTGGTAAACCTGAATCAAAATATGAGGGACCTGGAACATTTTTTTGAAAAGATCAGACCTGAGTGTATGAGTGATCAAAAGCTGCATGTCGTACTGAATAAGTATGATCCACATTCACGCGCAACCATTACCAATATTCGTCGGCGTTTTCGATACAAGGGTTCGATATCGGTGCTGCCGTATACCACCGGATTTCTGGATGCCTTCAATCGTCGTGATGCGGCCGCGTACTTGCAATTGGAAGGTCTTAGCAACCATAAAGACATTCGTAAAGGGAGCTTTGCCGCAAGTATGGCTGAACTCGCTCGCCTCATTATGGACGGCGCAGGAATGCGTACCGTACTAAAGAGGTTGGAAAGGGGAGCCTGAACCTCCGATGCTCTGGAATTCCCTATGGTTAATATTAATTTTGCTGTTATGTCTTGCGTATGTTTGGTTCAAATATAGAGCTTCCCATCGTGAAAAGAATAACCGTGCTCCTGAGCGAGAATCCTTCACAATTGAAGTGCTGACAGAGAAAGTAAAGAACTCGCTTCATGAGCTTAGTCATAGCCAACTTGCTGATGCCGGGTTGCATGAAGAAGAATATCGTCGAAGAATCAATCAGCGTGCCGAGATGCGCAAGGCTCTTAAAGGTTGTGTATCAGGAAGCATCAGTGACAAAACGTATGTCAAAAATCTGATCGGTGATCTGCTCACTCACAGCATAGGACTGAACAAGTCAAATATCGATGAGGTCATTTATTTTGGAGAAACGGAGTTGCTGACGATTCAGGATCAATTCGAAATCGTGTTTTATCTATACCGGCAGCAATTCGGTGTCGATGCCTTGTCGCGCATGATTGATACTTATGACCTTGGCAGACTGAGGCTGGATGAAAGTGCAGATGACGGAGGGAGTTATTATATCTCCGAAGAGGATATCCGATATGTGTTTGAGTGTGAGTATAGAGAACTTGGATTTAGAGAAAAAACAGATATCATTGTTCAACGCATCTATCAACATTACAAAGGCTTCTCGGTTGTTGATGAAATAAGAGATCAACGGATAGATGGCGTTAGTGGTGGTGTTAGCGGCATGCTGGATGCAGTTCAGGATATGGGGCTACGACAGCCAGCTTCGTGGAACGATCTGTTGGAGGATGGACTTGAAGACGCTCCCCTCGAAGAACCACTTAGCGGAATGGAAAGTGTCTGGATCTTCTATAAAGGTAAGTCTATTCATCTGTCCTTCCTGTCATTTGGCAGTATCCGTGAACTGAAGAGGGTATGTCAAAATATTTATAAATACAACTATCCGGGACAGCTTTCGGAAGCGAATGGGTACAAAGTGAACGAGATGAAGGACGGATCACGTGTCGTTGTTGTCCGACCTCCCTTTGCCGAATCATGGGCATTCTTTGTCCGGAAATTCGATATTCCCAATGCCTCACTGGAGCAGCTGATTACCGGAAACAACGCAGATCTGCCCATTACTTTGCTGCAATATTTGATGAAAGGCAGTCGAATAACAGCTGTAACTGGAGCACAGGGGTCGGGTAAAACGACGCTGCTTATGGCAATGGTGAAGCATATTTACGCTTCCTATACGCTGCGTGTACAGGAGATGGCTTTCGAGCTGCAGCTGCGGCGTATATACAGTCGGCGTAACATTCTAAGCTTCCGGGAGACGGAGCATATTTCAGGTCAACAGGGACTGGATTTACAGAAAAAGACGGATGGTACTGTTAATATTCTCGGCGAAGTAGCAAGTGACGAAGTTGCAGCCTGGATGATTCAGATGTCCCAGGTTGCCAGTCTGTTCACCCTGTTTACCCATCATGCCAAAACGTTCCGTGATCTGGTCTTCTCCCTCCGCAATTCACTGCTCAAAACAGGTATGTTCCAACATGAACATATTGCTGAGGAGCAAGTAGTTAGTGTCATTAATTTCGATGTACATATGAAGAAGGATGCTGAGGGACGAAGATATATAGAACGAATCACGGAATGTCTGCCACGTGCGAATAAAGGAGACAGCGTGGAAGAACGGGCGGGTTTTACGTTTCGCAATGTAGTCGAGTACAGGGATGGCAATTACGTCGTCACAGCTCCAATCTCAATGGGCAGTATCACAGATATGCGGGATCAGATGACACTACAGGACGCTGCGCTGTTCGAACAGTTCATCAGGCAACATTGGGGTGATATCTATGACCGTTAAGTTAGTTCTTCTTTTGGTGCTGGCGATATGTGCAGGTGGTCTGGTAATCACGCTATTTATACTGAATCTGTTACGTCATAGAGGAGGGGATACTTCAAGTAAATACAAAGGGATCGCTACACTGAACGGAAATCGTACGCTGCGGTGGGGATCGTTCCTGCTACAGTCTTATCGCTGGGGCATGAAAGTGCCGCTGCTCTCTGTTTATATTTTACAAGTACAGAAACGAATCTCATATCGACATGTTGGCGACGAACCAGCATTAAGACGAATGACGATGAGTGTGGTTCTAATTATTTTCGCAGGATACGGGAGCATCAGTGTAATCCTGTTCCTTATGCAGCCGGGTATCGCCTTTGTCATATTGTCAGTACTCTGCGCTGTAGTTCTGAACAGTCTTGTGCTGGATATGTGTCTGAATCGTATGGAGAAGCGACTGTTGGTACAGATGCTGGATCTGTTTGCCGACGTGAGGCATCGGTATCATCAGCATGGAATGGTAGAGGAAGCACTGTATGAAGCAGCGGAAGCAGGTAAAGGAGAGGCTGCGGAGCAAGTGCTGTTGATATATGAAGCATTGACTTCGCCGGACCCGAACGAAGCTTTGGAACGTTACTATGAAATTGCACCTAATCGTTTTCTTAAAGGTTTTGCCGGTATTTCATATATGGTGATGGAATTCGGTGATAAAGACAGAGCACAGGGTTCGATTTACTTGAAAGGTCTGGGGAATCTGACGCAGGAAATTCATCTGGAGATTTTGCGGCGGGACAAATTGGACTATCTGTTAAAAGGGTTAAATATCATTGCCTTCGCCCCCGTTCTATTCACAGCTCCAATTGAACGCTGGGCCAGAGGAAGTTTTCCAACTATGGATGAATTCTATCGCAGCAAAATCGGGTTTGTTACCAAAATTTCAATCTATGTCATTATCATACTTGCCTACTTGCTTTTGCAAAGACTGCAGCAATATGATGAAACCCGATATCGGACTGGGCGCAAACACTCCAGGATTGATCAGTTCTTATACAAGCAGACATTCATCCGTAAAGTCGCGATGTTGTTCGCGGCCAAGCCTGGTAGTACCAACTATAGTCAAACCGTAAGACTAATGCGGGAAAGCAGTTCGGAACTGAAATATGAATGGCTTGCAATACGAAGGCTGATGTTATTTGCAAGCAGTTTTGTCCTGACCATTGGCTGCGTCTTTCTGCTGCATCAGGTTGAACGAAATCATATCTTACATGATCCTGTGAGAGATGACCGGATGTTTGGCGCGATGGGAGCGGCGGAATTGAAGCAGGCTACGGAAAAGACAAGCTTGGATCAAGCGGTACTTGAAAGCATCGAAATGAGGCGTGGAGCAACTTTTGATGAAGTCTCCAATGCATTGCAGTCTATGAATCCTGTGCAACTGGATCATGATACTCAGACGGAAACCGTTGCGCGCATTCTGCAGAAGTTGGAAGTATACAACAAGCAGTACCTCCACTGGTGGGAGCTAATTATTGCGATGATGATAGGTATAGCGGGTTATCACATGCCGATCTGGCTCATGCTGTTCCAGCGCAAGATGCGCAGTATGGACATGAAACATGAAATCTATCAGTTTCAGACGGTGATCTCGATCTTGCGGGAAATGGACCGTATGTCTGTCGAGGAGATGTTGGAATGGCTCAATCGCTTTGCAGTCATTTTCAAAAGGCCGCTGCAAAAATGTTTGTTGCATTTTGAACATGGGCCGGAGCATGCACTTGAACAATTAAAAGAGGAAGCAGGTTTGCCTGAATTTCAGCGTCTGGTGGAGAAACTGCAACTTGCACTCGGGAAAATTTCAATTCGGGAAGCTTTTGACGATCTGGATAGCATGATGGCCTTTTATTTTGAACAACGCAAGCAGGAATATACCAAGATGATTGATGTCAAAGCGTCCTGGGGAAGAATGATCGGATTTACACCGATGTATGCCTTGATCTTCCTCTATCTGGTCATTCCGTTGGTAGGTATGAGTTTCCTGCAAATGAACATTTATTATGAACAGATTCAGAAACTGTAACGGTCATGTACGTCACAGTCTGAAATAAATTAAAAACAATATATTTAGGAGGATTATCATGAACAATGCATCAAGCGCTTTAAAGGTGGCAGCAGGTATCTTTCTGACCATCGCCCTTATTACAATTGTAGTTTTGTTGTTTATTTCGGCTCAAGAGGCGACCAAAACGGCACAAAACAATTTTGCGGATATTCAGACCGAGTTATCCCAAGCTGCATTTACGGTCTATGACGGAACTACCATTAGCGGATCACAGGTTACAAACGCGTTGCGTAAATATGCGGACAAGGATCAGTTCGGTATTCAAGTTATTACAGGTAAAAATAAAGGAGGCCAATGGTACGGTAATCAGTTAAACATCTCCCAGGATCTCAATAATGCGGATTATGGTTCAGTGATTTCTCCAGATGATAAAGTCGGCATTATTAATCAAACCATGAGTGAAAAAGATAATCAGTATGTCAATCCAAGCGGTAAATTCAAAGCAATTATTGTAAAAGACAGATCTAACGTGGTAAGAGGGCTTATTTTCCAGCAATCCTGACAGGAGTTGGTTTAAGATGTCCCAGAATACACAGCAGCTTATGTTGTTCTGTACGGCGGTTGTCCTTTTTGTGACAGCCTGCCTGTACGGGCAGCAAAATATTAGGGTTCTATCAGACGCTCTGAGTCACATGGTGCAGACGACAACAGAGATGGAAGGGAGGCTGAACACTACTTTACGCATCAGTGAACCAACCCGTTATAGTGGTGCTGAGGTCTTACACACTGTAAGGCAAATGACAGGGACAACGGTCAGCGTAGAGGTAGACGGCAATGCATACGTCATTGATCCCCTTGTAAACAGAAAAGTAACCATACCAGTCCTGCTTAGTGCTTCGTATAGACCTGAGTTCATAAGAAGTGAGGCTGGTGAACTGCTGAAGATTGCATTTTGGAAGGAGGCCAGTACACCTTGATTAATGCCGCATCCAAGCTGCTAGCAGTTTTGCTGGCAGTGATTTTGCTTTATGTATACCCGGCAGCAGAGACTGCGGATCGACAGGATGACATGGCACGAATGGCCGTTGTTCAGACGGTTACACGTTTTGTTGATGCGGTCAGAACAAAGGGATATATTTCGCCCGGCATGTATGCAGAGTTCGAAGAGCAGATGGCTCGAACGGGTAACGCCTATGAGATTGCCATGGAGCATTTGCACAAAAAATATGTACCTCATTATTCAGATCCGATGGATCAGAGCACATTCTCAGGAGCCTATGAAACTGTGCAGGATGGCTATTATTCAGCTCAGATTAAAGCAAAGCTGTTTCCTTCTTCTGGTTTGCTGGCTTCAGACGATCCAGGGCGTAGATATACACTGGCAATGGGGGATTTTTTCACAGTAACCGTCAAAAATACCAATCGTACACCTGCCATGCTGATTCGTGAGTGGTTGAACGGGTCTGCGCAGGCTGCAGCGGTGTTTACCACATATGGAGGTATGGTGCTCAATGAAGATTACGTGTGACTTGTTCCGCTATAACCGAACAATTCGGGAAAAGCGGGGACTTAACTAAATAAGTCCAACTTTGCGACC
>NZ_JASOYM010000032.1:0-1463 GCF_030226665.1 Paenibacillus sp. UMB7766-LJ446 | reverse complement strand
AGGCTCCCACCTATCCTGTACAGATCGTACCCAAATTCAATATCAAGCTGCAGTAAAGCTCCATGGGGTCTTTCCGTCTTGTCGCGGGTAACCTGCATCTTCACAGGTATTAAAATTTCACCGGATCTCTCGTTGAGACAGCGCCCAAGTCGTTACGCCATTCGTGCGGGTCAGAATTTACCTGACAAGGAATTTCGCTACCTTAGGACCGTTATAGTTACGGCCGCCGTTTACTGGGGCTTCGGTTCACAGCTTCGGATTGCTCCTAACCGCTCCCCTTAACCTTCCAGCACCGGGCAGGCGTCAGCCCGTATACTTCGCCTTACGGCTTCGCACAGACCTGTGTTTTTGCTAAACAGTCGCTTGGGCCTTTTCACTGCGGCCCCCTCGTGCTATTCACACTACCGGGGCACCCCTTCTCCCGAAGTTACGGGGTCATTTTGCCGAGTTCCTTAACGAGAGTTCTTCCGCGCGCCTTAGAATTCTCTTCTCGCCTACCTGTGTCGGTTTGCGGTACGGGCACCATCACCTGGCTAGAGGCTTTTCTTGGCAGTGTGAGATCATGACCTTCGCTACTGTAATTTTCGCTCCCCATCACAGTCCAGCCTTACGATGTGCGGATTTGCCTACACATCAGCCTCACTGCTTAGACGGACATCCATCAGTCCGCGTCACTACCCTGCTGCGTCCCCCCATTGCTCATAACGGCTTACGGTGGTACAGGAATTTCGACCTGTTGTCCTTCGACTACGCCTTTCGGCCTCGCCTTAGGTCCCGACTTACCCTGAGCGGACGAGCCTTCCTCAGGAACCCTTAGGCTTTCGGCGGATCAGATTCTCACTGATCTTTTCGTTACTCATACCGGCATTCTCACTTGTATAATGTCCAGCGCTCCTTACGGTACACCTTCAACCCTTATACAACGCTCCCCTACCCCTGATGCAAAGCATCAAGCCATAGCTTCGGTGGTGTGTTTAGCCCCGTTACATTTTCGGCGCAGAGTCACTCGACCAGTGAGCTATTACGCACTCTTTCAATGGTGGCTGCTTCTAAGCCAACATCCTGGTTGTCTGTGCAACTCCACATCCTTTCCCACTTAACACACACTTGGGGACCTTAGCTGATGGTCTGGGCTGTTTCCCTTTTGACAATGGATCTTAGCACTCACTGTCTGACTCCCGGAAGTAAGTCTATGGCATTCGGAGTTTGACTGAGCTTGGTAACCCTTGCGGGCCCCGCACCCAATCAGTGCTCTACCTCCACGACTCTGTTTTCCGAGGCTAGCCCTAAAGCTATTTCGGGGAGAACCAGCTATCTCCGAGTTCGATTGGAATTTCTCCGCTACCCCCACCTCATCCCCGCATTTTTCAACATGCGTGGGTTCGGGCCTCCAGTGCGTGTTACCGCACCTTCACCCTGGACAGGGGTAGATCACCCGGTTTCGGGTCTACGTCCACGTACTA
>NZ_JASOYM010000015.1:0-174067 GCF_030226665.1 Paenibacillus sp. UMB7766-LJ446 | reverse complement strand
AAGTGGCTATAAGGGGACCCTCTGCTAAGGGGTTAGACTGCGTAAGCGGTGCGAGGGTTCGAATCCCTCTCTCTCCGCCATCTTTACCTAAGATGGACAAGCAATTAGGATTTGGTTTTTAATATGGCGGTGTAGCTCAGCTGGCTAGAGCGTACGGTTCATACCCGTGAGGTCGGGGGTTCGATCCCCTCCGCCGCTACCATATTACCCAGGAGGCTTAGCTCAGCTGGGAGAGCATCTGCCTTACAAGCAGAGGGTCGGGGGTTCGATCCCCTCAGCCTCCACCATATACGCCGGTGTAGCTCAACTGGTAGAGCAACTGACTTGTAATCAGTAGGTTGGGGGTTCAAGTCCTCTCGCCGGCACCATTAATGCCTGGAACCGTGGTGTAGTTGGCCTAACATGCCTGCCTGTCACGCAGGAGATCGCGGGTTCGAATCCCGTCGGTTCCGCCATTAATCCCAAAATTGAATAAGGCTCGGTAGCTCAGTCGGTAGAGCAGAGGACTGAAAATCCTCGTGTCGGCGGTTCGATTCCGTCCCGAGCCACCATGTAATCCTGGAGGATTAGCGAAGTGGCCAAACGCATCAGACTGTAAATCTGCTCCCGTACGGGTTCGGTGGTTCGAATCCATCATCCTCCACCAGTTTTACGAGTCATTAGCTCAGTTGGTAGAGCACCTGACTTTTAATCAGGGTGTCGAAGGTTCGAGCCCTTCATGACTCATCTTTTGAAAAAGAGTGATTGATCATTAATTTGATTAGTCACTCTTTTTTGTTATGGATAATTTGATTGTTCATGTGGAAACTCATATGTGGACCGATAAAGGCGATGCTGTCCAAGATATGATAAAATAATAGAAAAAAGCAGAGTGGTGGCGTTCATTATATGAAGCTCATACCTGATCTAAAACAACAAATCCAAGCAATCATAGGTACTACATTGGACGAATCTGTGTTAACTATAGAAGAATGGAATCAGTTTGCATTAAACTCAGTTGGTCAGGAAGCTAAACAAATGACCCTGAGTGGGACAGAAGGGACCGACGATCTTACACCTCAAGATGAAAGCTCAAATGATCCGGTTACAGATGTACGAAGTTGGACTGCAGAGGAACATGTTTATTTCAAAGTCGGTTTGAATGAACAAGAAGGCAATGTCTTGTGTTGGAGATGTTCTGCTGACTCTGTTACGTTTGAAGTACGGCGATTAATTGAGCTGCTCATTAGCAATCATAATCGATTACTGGATGAAGAACAGCCTGTGATTTATGAAAATGATAGAGAGCAACAGCTTGCTGAATTGGGGCATTGGCTTCGACAGCAGATTGAGCACCCAGCTCAGCAGGAGGCTATCCCGGATTATTTTTCGTTGGCTGGAGAATTGAAAGCAGAGAAGATCCCATTTTTGCTGCAATGTGAGACACCTGATGCTCATCGCATTCGTTCCAAGGAACTGAATAAACTGCTCGAAAGTTATTTTGGTGAAGAAATTATACTGATTCCTGTAGGGGCGCAGGAGTGGGTGTTTCTGGGTGATGAACAGATCGTTACAGGTGAAGCCGAAGAGGATACCGCTGAAGCCAGAAAAGAGTTGCTAAATGCCTTTTGTCAGGGGCTATATGAGTTGGTAGCCAGTGAATGGGCGGGTGTATTTCATTTGTCTGCTTCCTTACCCTGTATCCCTACGAGGCAACTATCTTCTGTAACGGCGCTCCTTCAAGAAAGTGTTCACTTGGGCCGGGCCTTCCATGTTGCACAGCACATTCATCTTCCTTGGGATTTGCACCTCGAACGTTTGGTAGACAGCATTCCTGTGCAGCAACGTCTTCGTTTTATACAGGAAACGGGAAAGGGCACTGTATTGTTTAGTGATAGTGAGACACTGGCTACGCTCGAAACCTTTTTCAATCTGGATTGTAATGTCAGCGAGACGGCAAAGCGCCTCTTCATTCATCGAAATACCTTGGTATATCGCCTTGATAAGATCAAACAGGAGATTGGATATGATGTCAGAAACTTCGAAAGTGCTGTTCTGGTGCGGCTTTTACTGCTTATGTACAAAGTGACGAAAAAGCTTTGATATTTTTGTGCAGTTTGCGAATAGTCAAACATCATGCAAATGGGTTAATATAAAACTACAAAATGTATTCGATTACAAAATGATCTCTGAGGAGGCAACAATCATGGCTGGTGTACGTTTAGAGCATATTTTCAAAAAATACCCGGGTTCTGATAAAGCAACAGTAGTTGATATTAACCTGGACATTAAAGATAAAGAATTTCTGGTACTGGTAGGTCCGTCCGGTTGTGGTAAATCAACAACACTGCGTATGATCGCAGGCCTTGAGGAAATTTCTGAAGGTAAACTCTATATCGGCGACCGTGTCGTGAATGATGTTGCTCCTAAAGACCGCGATATCGCGATGGTATTCCAATCCTATGCCTTGTATCCGCATATGAGCGTATACCAAAACATGGCGTTTGGTTTGAAATTGCGTAAAGTGAAAAAAGATGAGATCGACAAACGTGTACGTGAAGCAGCTAGAATCCTGGATATCGAGCATTTGCTTGAGCGTAAACCTAAGGCTTTGTCCGGTGGTCAACGTCAGCGTGTCGCTCTGGGACGTGCGATCGTCCGTGATCCACAAGTGTTCTTGATGGATGAGCCTCTCTCCAACTTGGATGCCAAACTGCGTGGTCAAATGCGTGCTGAGATCACTAAACTTGCGAAACGTTTGGAAACAACCGTTATCTACGTAACGCATGACCAAATCGAAGCAATGACAATGGGTGATCGGATCGTTGTTATGAAGGATGGTATCATCCAACAAGCAGCTTCTCCGGAAGAGCTATACAACCACCCGGCGAACCTGTTCGTAGCTGGATTCATCGGTTCCCCGACAATGAACTTTATCTCGGGTAAACTGGCTGAGCAAGGTGCTAGCCTGCATTTCGTAGCTCCTGGTGTGGACGTTGAAATCCCACAAGGTAAAGCACAAGTGCTGAAATCAAGAGGATACATTGGCAAAGAAGTGATTCTGGGTGTTCGTCCAGAAGACATTCACGAAGAGCCAGTATTCCTGGAAGCATCCCCGAACTCTGTATTCTCTACACACGTAGACGTAACAGAGAACCTGGGTCACGAAATGCTCCTCTACTTGAGCGGTGTAGGTAATGATACTACAATCGCACGTGTAGACGGACGTTCCAACACTCGTGATGGTTCCACAGTTAAAATGGCAATTGACATGAACAAAGTTCATATCTTTGACAAAGAGACTGAAGCAAACGTTCTTCTTCAAGACTAATAGCACTGAGATTCATCGGTAACGATGGAATCTGTCAGTTAACGCAATCATACATTGTAATCTGAGCCCCTTCCGTTATTGCTGGAAGGGGCTTTTTTGACTCATCGGTGAGTGAAGCCAAGATTGCATTCATCCCGGAATTCATTTAAGATTATTTGAAGGTTAGATGCTGTAACAAACAACTAACAAAGAACATGAATGCGCTATTAATGCAATGGAATGACGCTAATGCTGATGTACATAGAGGGCAGCGAATGCTGAAAGGAAGAGACAAATGGCGAAAAATGTGAAAGTATCTGAATTGGTACAACAGTTCCAGTTGGAGGTTGTTTCTGGATCTCACGGACTGAAGAGAGTCATTACAGTAGACGATTTGAACCGTCCTGGCCTGGAAATGGCCGGTTATTTCGAATATCATCCACAAGAACGGGTACAGCTGCTTGGTAGAACAGAGCTGGCCTTTTTTGCAATGCTGCCAGAAGATGAGCGCCGTGATCGGATGCAGCGCCTTTGTACGGAAGAAACGCCGTGTATCGTAGTAACCCGTGGACTTGAAGTGCCACAGGAGCTGGTTGAGATCAGTGAAGAACAGGACCTGGCTGTGCTGCGCAGTAACATGGCTACAACGATTCTGTCCAGCCGGATTACCGGATTCCTGGAGAAAAAGCTGGCGCCTACAGCAACGATTCACGGTGTACTCTGTGATGTGTATGGCGTAGGGATGCTAATCACCGGAAGCAGTGGTATTGGTAAAAGTGAAACGGCACTGGAACTGGTGAAACGCGGTCACCGATTGATTGCCGATGATGCGGTAGAAATTCGTCAGACATCAGACTTCCAGCTGCACGGAACTGCACCGGAGTTGATCCGTCATTTGCTTGAAATCCGTGGCGTCGGCATCATTAACGTAATGACATTGTTCGGTGCGGGCGCTGTCCGCAATAATAAACGGATTACATTGGTAGTCCGTCTGGAAGCTTGGCAGCAGGATAAGCAGTATGATCGTCTTGGTCTGGATGAAGAGACGACACGTATTATTGATACGGATGTACCGCTTGTAACGATCCCTGTTCGTCCGGGACGGAACTTGGCTGTTATTATTGAAGTAGCAGGAATGAACTATCGCTTGAAGCAGATGGGTCTGAATGCTGCACTGCAATTTACGAACAAGCTGACAGCAACGATCTCTGAAGATATGGAAGACATGGACTAAGAAGAGAAGGATCTATTATATGCTAAAAGACCAATTGTTGATGTGATGTACTCTGTATAGAGTGTTGAAGACATGCAGCAATTGGTCATGCGTATGAATGAGTCAATTTATAGGAGTGTGAATGAATGGATACATTATTACTGTTGAACCCGATCGCGTTCTCCATCGGAGCGTTAAAGGTTCACTGGTACGGGCTTATTCTCGGTACAGCGGCACTCGTAGGTTTGCTGCTTGTGATCCGGGAAGGCAAACGGTATAACATTCCGCAGGAAGTGTTCATGGACATGGTTCTGCTTGGTGTGCCTTCTGCTATTATCGGTGCCCGCATATACTACGTGGCATTTCGTTGGGACGATTATAAGGATAATTTCTGGGATGTCTTTAAAATATGGAATGGTGGTATCGCCATATACGGCGCACTGATTGGTGCGATCATATGTGCAGTCATTTTCTTCCGTCGTAAAGGGTATAATTTTTGGCGCATGGCCGACATCTGTGCACCTGGACTGATCGTTGGACAAATGATCGGACGCTGGGGTAACTTTGTAAACCAAGAAGCCTACGGCGGTCCTGTAGAAGAATCATTTTTGAGAGACAAGCTTCATTTGCCAGACTTTATTGTAAATCAGATGAACGTGGAAGGTGTATTCCACCATCCTGCGTTTTTGTACGAATCGATGTGGAGTCTTGTTGGTTTGGTCATCTTACTAGTGCTTCGTCGTCAGAAGTTTCTGCGTGCTGGTGAGCTGTTTATGTCCTATTTTATCTGGTACTCGATTGGTCGTTTCTTTATCGAAGCGCTGCGTACCGACAGTCTGGGATTCCAGGCACCGCAATGGGTTGCCTCCATGGTTAATGGATTATGGTCCCCGATGACAGCTATGGGCTTCGAGCAAGGATATCTTGATCCGGCCTACGGTAATGTAAGAATTTCGCAGCTGCTGGCTATTGGCATCATTGTTGTTGCAATTGTCTTCATCGTTGTGAGAAGAATGACAGGCAAGGCAGATGTGCGGTATAGCGATCCGATTGTATCTTCCAAGGTTCCTTCAGAATCATCGGATGATATGGTGCATACAGGCCCGGTTGCAGGCAAAGAGGACACGGTAACTCCAGTCTCGACCAAAGAGGATCCGAAGCAAGCTGAAGAGAAAAAGGAGTAATGCAGCATGATTGACACGGTTTTGTTTGATCTGGATGGAACGATTATCGACACGAATGAGCTAATTATCAACTCTTTCCTTCACGTAATGGAGGATCTGCAGGTGTCCACGCCGTGGACGCGGGAACAGATCATTCCTCATATGGGAGGTACACTGGAGAATCAGATGCGTACATTCTCTGGGAAAGAGGATGTTGCCGAGTATGTAAAAGGATATCGAGCGTACAATGATGTACATCACGATGCGATGGTGCAACCATTTCCACACGTCATTGAGGTCGTTGAAGCTCTTCATAAGGCAGGAATTGTGATGGGTGTGGTCACAACGAAGATTCGTCCATCTTCACTAAAGGTGCTGGAGCGTTTCGACCTGTTGAAATATATGAAATCGATTGTGACGGTTACCGATGTAACCCATCCCAAGCCGCATGCTGAACCCGTCCTGAAAGCAATCGAGGAGTTGGGTGCAGATCCTTCCAAAACATTGATGGTGGGTGACAGTCCGGTCGATATTCAATCGGCACAGAATGCGGGCGCACTTTCGGCAGGCGTAGCCTGGTCGCTTAAGGGAGAAGCCGTATTGAGCGAATATAAACCGGATTACATTTTGCACGACATGAAGGACTTGCTTACGCTGATTGAAACGGAACGTTCATGAGAAAAGTAACCCGCTATCCCGTAGAAGGCCATAACGCACTTTGGCATATCTACAAGACCGTGAGTCCGTGGAAGGGCGTGCGCAATTTTATCTGGATTCAGTTGTCACGGTACTGCCCGATTCTATCAGTAAAGAACTGGATCTATCGTCGCATGCTCGGCATGAAGGTGGGTAAACATACGGCATTTGGACTGATGGTCATGGTCGATGTGTTCTTCCCGGAGAAAATTACGGTGGGCGAAAATTCCGTAATTGGTTACAACACTACGATCCTTGCTCACGAGTATCTCATTAAGGAGTACAGACTCGGTGAGGTGATTATCGGGGAAAATGTGCTGATCGGTGCAAATTCAACTATTCTGCCAGGTGTGACTATTGGGGATGGTGCGGTTGTAGCTGCAGGAGCAGTGGTTCATAAGGATGTAGCTCCGGGGGCTTTTGTTGGAGGAAATCCACTTCGTGATCTGTCTCGCTCGAATGCTTCAATGGAGGAGATCGTATTAAATGCTGATGAACCTGTTCCTGGTAATTTGGAGTAAGAAGACGCGTCATAAGAAATCAAGAACAGGTGGAAACAAAGGTATATGGAAAAAATGTAATGATATACCGAAAAGGGATTAAGAAATATCTGAAAAGATGGTTAACGAATATACGGAAATTAACCTGTATTGGTTCAGTCAGGGAAAGATAAAAGTTGAACTGACTGGAAAAAGGAAGCTGCTGATGGCAGCTTTTTTCGTATACAAATAATTAGATTTTTCTTAAGCAAAGTGATCACAAATGGAGGATGCGTAACAAGTAAACCAAAGGTGCCGTATTGTTGACGATGGATGGTCATTCATGTTATCATATCCCATATCCTTTAGTTTGTTAGCACTTTACCATGTTAAAGAATTGGGATGAAAGTTAAGTATAGTTAAGCATAATTAAACATTTACGAAACACGTTTTGAAGGCTGTCTGGCAGCAACCGTAAGAAATCAGGTTACAAGATAGAATGAGGATTTACACTACATAAATCCTGTTGAAATAGAACGTCTACCAATCTTAAATTACTGACTCGGGGTGAATAATACCAATGTCCAAACCAAAAGGCTTTGAGAAACCGACAGGTTTTCGTGACTATACACCACATGTGGTGACCAAGCTGCGAACAATTGAGCGAAATGTACTGGAATGCATGGAACGCTGGGGTTACCGTCAAATCATTACACCAACGATTGAATACTACGATACCGTAGGTGTAGCGAGCTCCACATCGGATCGCAAGTTGTTTAAATTATTGAACAGTCGCGGGACTACGTTGGTGCTAAGATCGGATCTGACAGCGCCAATTGCACGAGTGGTTTCTTCTTTGTTGAAGGATGAAGAGCTTCCGCTGCGTCTTTCCTATCATGCGAATGTGTTTCGTTCTATAGAAGAGGAAGCGGGACGTGAGGCGGAATTTTTCCAAACGGGTGTAGAGCTTGTTGGTGATGATTCGCCTGAGGCAGATGCAGAAGTTGTAGCACTTGCAATTGCTTCTTTGCAGGCAGCGGGTGTGTCTTCCTTTAAAATTGCAATGGGTCATATGGGATTTCTGAACGGGTTACTGGAAGAAGTCATTCCAGGGCAAACGGTACAGCAGGAGCAGTTGAAAGAAGGATTGCTGGGACGCGATTATGTCGGCTATCGCCAATCCATTGAAGCATTGAATCTGGAACCGAAACTGAAGGAGCAGCTTGAAGCCATTTTGCGTCTGCGTGGCGGTAAAGAAGTATGTACACACGCAGCAGAGCTGAGTTCAAGTACTGAAGCAGCAAAATCGATTGCACATTTGTGTGCGGTATTTGAAGTGTTGGAAGCGTACGGTGTTTCCGAACATGTGTTGATTGATCTAACGATGATTGGTGATTTCTCGTATTATACGGGCATGACGTTTGAAGGGTATGCGGGTGAACTCGGATCCCCGGTATGCAGCGGCGGACGATATGACAATCTGTTACAGCAGTTTGGCCGTTCACTTCCAGCTACAGGGTTTGCGCTCAAAACGAACCGGATTATCGATGGTGTTCATGGAATTACAATGGAAGAGAAGAAGCCTGTACTTATTCAATATAACTCGGAACGCCGGGCTGAGGCTTTAACGGAGGCGGCGCGACTACGCAGTATCGGTCAGAATGTAGTAACGCAACTTCTTCCTAGAGATGGAACAGAGGCAAGTACGAATACTGGTGCTCTAACAGGCAACAAGTCAATCCAGGCTGAGCAGGTTATCACATACGGATCTGAAAATGGAGGGGGACGCTGAGATGTCGGATATTTTGAAGGTTGCCATGCCAAAGGGCCGAATCTATAAGAAAGCCTCCAAGTTGTTCCGTGAGGCCGGGCTTGATATTCCCGTTGATGTAGATGATACACGCAAACTGGTGATTGAAGTGCCGGAAGCGGGGATGGAGTTCATTATGGCGAAGCCTGTGGACGTGCCAACCTATGTGGAATATGGAGTAGCGGACATTGGTATTGTTGGCAAAGACGTTCTGCTTGAGGAAAATCGGGATGTGTACGAATTGTTGAACCTGGGAATCGCGCAGTGCCGTATGTCTGTTATTGGACTACCTGACTGGACGCCTGGCATTCAGCAGCGGGTGGCAACAAAATATCCGAGAATCGCTTCCCAATATTTCCGTGAACAGGGACAGCAGGTAGAAGTCATCAAACTGAACGGTTCCATCGAACTGGCGCCCTTGATTGGTCTGGCTGACCGGATTGTCGATCTGGTAGAGACCGGACAGACGTTGCGGGAGAACGGACTCGTTGAGATGACAGGCATCCTGGATATCACGAGCCGCCTTATTGCGAATCGGGTAAGCTATCGGATGAAGAACGCACGGATTCAGGCATTATGCGATGCTCTCCAACAGGTCATTCCAGCATCGAATGAATGGTCGGCGGGTATAGTTCGAGGTTAAACCATAGATAATCAAGGAATGTAAGGTTTTAATGAACGGGAAATATAGAAAATGGAAATAACCAAAGAATGAAACGATAGAAGAAAGTAATGAGAAACAATAGGAACGAATCTGCACATACATGACAGGGATTACGTAATACAGGGGATAAGGAGGTTGTACGCATGAAAATTATACCTGCACGGGAATTTGATCTGAAGAGGGAAGTGGAGTACGGTTCACCGGAGCAAAATGAATCGGTACGGCGCATTGTCGGCGACATTCGCCGGGAAGGAGATGCGGCACTGCTGCGTTACACAGAGCAGCTGGACCGCACGAAGCTGACGGCCGCAGAGCTGCGCGTGCCGCAGGAAGAGCTGCAGGCGGCTTATGCAGCCGTAGAGCCTTCCTTCGTGACGGCGATCCGGCAAGCCGCCGTTAACATTCGTGCTTTTCATGAGAAGCAGAAGCGGAACTCATGGATGGATTGGCAGCCGGACGGCAGTCTGCTGGGCCAGGTGATCCGGCCGCTGAAGCGGGTCGGTGTCTATGTACCTGGCGGCAAAGCAGCATATCCATCGTCGGTGCTGATGAATGTAATTCCGGCACAGGTGGCTGGCGTGCCGGAGATTGTTCTGGTGACGCCGCCGTCAACGAACGGCGGCGAAGGCATTAACCCGTACATTCTCGTGGCTGCTGCGGAAGCAGGCGTGAGCGAGATGTACCGGGTTGGCGGCGCTCAGGCGATCGCCGCCCTCGCTTACGGCACGGAGAGTATTGCCCCGGTCGACAAGATCTGTGGACCGGGCAATATTTACGTGGCGCTCGCGAAGCGCGAGGTGTACGGCGCGGTCGATATCGACAGTATCGCCGGGCCGAGTGAGATTGTGGTGCTCGCCGATGATACGGCGAATCCGGTGTATGTCGCCGCAGACCTGTTGTCGCAGGCGGAACATGACGAGATGGCATCGGCCATTCTCGTCACGACCTCGGCCGTGCTGGCGGAAGCCGTGCAGGCCGAAGTGCGGCAGCAGCTGGAAGTGCTGCCGCGGCGCGATATCGCTGCTGCTTCCGTGGAGCAGTATGGCGCGATTATTGTGGTCGATTCCATTGATGAGGGAATCGATGTGGTGAACCGGCTCGCACCGGAGCATCTGGAGATCATGGTGCAGGAGCCCATGGCTTATGCTGGCCGGATCGAGAATGCCGGAGCGATCTTCCTCGGCCCGTATAGCTCGGAGCCGGTAGGGGATTATTTTGCGGGACCGAATCATATTATTCCGACCAATGGAACGGCCCGATTTAGTTCACCTGTGGACGTGGATGATTTTATCAAAAAATCGAGTTTGATCTATTACAGCAAGGAAGCGTTGCTCCAAAACGGAGCGGCTATTATAGAGCTGGCCCGGCATGAAGGGCTCGAAGGACACGCCCGTGCGATCGCTGTACGGTTAGAACAGGAAGGAAAGGCGGAATCGGATAATGGATAAGCAGAATAATGGTTTGGACCTTCAGCACAAGGGGGCTGTACGTCAGGCAGAGGTAGACCGCAAGACAAATGAAACGAACATTCAGCTTGCTTTTGCTGTAGATGGAACGGGGCAATCCGAGATTGAAACAGACGTACCTTTCCTGAATCATATGCTGGACCTGTTCACGAAGCATGGACAATTCGACCTGAACGTACAGGCGCGTGGCGATGTTGATATTGACGACCATCACACGGTGGAGGATATCGGGATCTGTCTGGGGCAGACACTTCGTGAAGCGTTGGGAGACAAGCGCGGAATCAAACGTTATGCCAGTGTATTTGTGCCGATGGATGAAGCTCTCGCTCAGGTCGTGATTGATGTGAGCAACCGACCTCACTTCGAGTACCGTGCAGATTACCCATCCCAGCAAGTGGGCAGCTTTTCGACCGAACTGGTGCATGAGTTTCTGTGGAAATTAGCGCTGGAAGCTCGGATTACATTGCACGTTATTGTGCACTACGGGCAAAATACACATCACATGATCGAAGCGATCTTCAAAGCACTGGGTCGTGCACTGGATGAGGCGACTACAATTGATCCACGTGTAACAGGTGTGCCTTCCACGAAGGGAGTGCTGTAGACGATGGCGATTGCAATTGTCGATTACGGTATGGGGAACCTGCACAGCGTCGGCAAAGCGGTCGAACGTCTTGGCTACGAAGCGCTGGTCACAGGTGATCGGGATGCTATTCTTGGTGCAGATGGTGTGATTCTGCCAGGTGTAGGTGCGTTTGGCGATGCCATGGTGCACTTACGGGAAAATGGTTTGGACGCTGTGGTGAAGGAAGCTGCAGCTGGACCCAAACCACTGCTCGGGATCTGTCTGGGCATGCAGTTGTTGTTCAGCTCAAGTGAGGAGCATGGCGAGCATGAAGGACTTAACATCTTGCCGGGTCAAGTGGTGCGATTCGCACCGGGAGAATTAAAGGTTCCACATATGGGCTGGAATCGATTGGAGTTCCTGCATCCGGAAAATCCATTATTCGCGGGGCTTGAGGCAGGTCATGTCTATTTTGTCCATTCATACCATGCACGTACGGAAGTAGAGAGCGATCTATTGGCAGTAACGGATTACGGACATCCGGTTACGGCGATTGTTGGCAGAGGCTCCAATTTCGGCATGCAGTTCCACCCGGAGAAGAGCGGAGAGCTGGGGATGAAGCTGCTTGGAAACTTCCTGGCATTGACTGGATCGAAGGCGTAACCATAATTCGGGATCATATGAAGTTTATTTTCATCCTTATAAAATAATACGTAGCTAAACTTATATAAAATCTAATCTATATAAATTGAACTAAACATTTACACGATAACGGAGTGGACAGAAATAACCTGAAGAAGCGGAGCGGTCGCCTTTATCCCCGGATTTTCCCCTTTAAATAAGGGATTCAAAAAAATCTAGGGATAACAGCGATCGGAAGGTTGTTCTGTCATCGGAGTGGCAAGTGTAAATATTCTTTAGTTTCAATTTATATAGAGACAAATATGAATATATTCAGGAGGCCTTGTATGTCATCTTTTATCATATATCCGGCAATTGATATCCGGGACGGCAAATGTGTAAGACTGGTGCAGGGAGATTACAATCAGGAGACGGTATATAACGATGACCCGGTTCAAGTTGCTCTTTCCTGGGAGAAGCAAGGTGGTACATACGTTCATCTGGTGGATCTGGACGGTGCCAAAGCAGGACATCCGGTGAATGATGAACTGATCGGACGCATTGCTTCGGCCGTGAACGTACCTGTACAGGTAGGTGGGGGTCTTCGTACAGTAGCTGATGTGGAGCGTTTGCTGGGTCTTGGCGTGAGTCGTCTTATAATCGGAACAGCGGCTATCGAGGATCGCGCTTTTACTGAAGAAGTACTGGGACGATATGGAGACAAAGTAGCGATTGGTATCGATGCACGTAACGGCTATGTGGCAACACGCGGCTGGCTTGAGACATCGGAAGTTCAGGCTGAGGTGCTGGCGAAGGAACTGGCGGCATTCGGTGCGGAAACCTTTATCTTCACGGACATCTCCCGTGATGGCATGATGCAGGGTCCTAACGTGGAAGCGATTGTGTCTCTTGCGAAGGCGAGTGGTCGTACGGTGATTGCTTCCGGGGGAGTTAGTGTGATGGATGATCTGCTTCGTTTAAGCAAGCATGCGGAAGATGGTGTCGGAGGAGCAATCGTGGGCAAAGCGCTGTATACGGGCAGCATCGATCTGTCCGAAGCGGTTCGTGCGGTAAATAAATAATAGCGATACTATATAGGCTCAAATAAACATTCGCACGATAACGGAGAGGACAGAAATAACCTGAAGAAGTGAAACGTTCGCCTGAAAGCTTTCTGAAAGAAAGCTGCATCGGAAGCATACGCTATCCCCGGATTTTCCCTTTAAAAAAGGATCAAAAAATCTGGGGATAACAGCGATCGTAAGGTTGTTCTGTCATCGGAGTGGCTAGTGTGAATATTCTAAGTTGAACTTATACAGGTATGCGATCATCAGGAGAGAGGAAGAGGATTATGCTGGCAAAAAGAATCATTCCTTGTCTGGACGTGAAGGACGGCCGGGTCGTCAAAGGCGTTAACTTCGTCAATCTCCGCGATGCGGGTGATCCGGTAGAGCTGGCGGCGCTGTATGACCGCGAGGGCGCGGATGAACTGGTATTTCTCGATATCTCCGCTTCGGTGGAAGGCCGCGAGACGATGGAAGAAGTAGTGCGGCAGACCGCAGGCGAGATCGCTATTCCTTTTACCGTGGGTGGAGGCATTTCCAAGGTGGAAGACATGAAGCGCATTCTACGTGCAGGAGCGGATAAAATTGCTGTAAATACGGCAGCCGTTCTTAATCCTCAGCTGATTGCAGATGGGGCGCGCCGCTTTGGTTCCCAGTGCATCGTCGTAGCAATAGACGCCAAGTATAATGAGGCTTGGGGCGAGTGGGAGGTTTATACGCATGGTGGACGGAAACCTTCAGGGATCAAGGCGCTGGAATGGGTTAAGCAGGCGGAGACATTAGGTGCTGGAGAAATTCTGCTGACAAGCATGGACGCGGATGGAACGAAGGACGGATTCGATCTGAAGCTGACCGCAGCGGTATCCGAATCGGTACGTATTCCGGTGATTGCTTCGGGTGGTGCGGGCAAGGAATCGCATTTCTATGATGTGTTCACGACAGGTAAAGCGGATGCAGGTCTGGCGGCAACGATATTCCATTATAAAGAAATCGCCGTTCCGGCGTTAAAACAACATTTGAGAGAGCAAGGGGTGGAGATCCGTGACTAACGTAAGCAATGAGATCAAGGAGCAATTATCCTTGGAGCAGGTTGTGGAGCACATTCGTTGGAGCGACGGATTGGTACCTGCCATTGTGCAGGATACTGAGACCCGTCAAGTTCTGATGATGGCTTATATGAATCGGGAATCCCTGAAATTATCGCTGGAATCCGGTGAAACGTGGTTCTGGTCGCGTTCGCGTCAAGAGCTGTGGCACAAGGGCGCAACTTCAGGCAACGTACAGACGATTACTTCATTGAAATACGATTGTGATGGTGACACCTTGCTAGTTGAGGTAAAGCCAAATGGGCCTGCTTGCCACACCGGAGCAGTAACGTGTTTCCATAATGAAATCGTGGGCTTGCCAGAGCAACCCGGAGACAAAGCTTCAAGTGAATTGGGTGCAACGACTGCAAGTTCCATCTCGGAAGGTCGTTTCGAAGTACTGGCTGAACTGGAATCCGTAATTGCAGAGCGTGAACGCGAGCGTCCGGAAGGCGCATATACGACGTACCTGTTTGATAAGGGCGTGGATAAAATTTTGAAAAAAATCGGTGAAGAAGCGTCCGAGACGATCATCGCCGCCAAAAATAAAGACAATGACGAGCTTCGCCTTGAGGTCAGTGACCTGATGTATCACTTGCTCGTACTGTTGCAAGAGCGCAAGCTGCCGCTGGATGACATCATGTCAGAGCTGAGCCGTCGCCACGAGCGGCCTCGCCGCGATTAGGAGGCGAACCTGTGCGCATAGATTATCATACACACCATGAGCGGTGTGGTCATGCTGTTGGCAAGCTGGAGGCTTATGTGCAGCGTGGGGTGGAAATTGGCCTGTCTCAGATTGGGCTGTCGGATCACATGCCATTGCTGCATGTAGATCCCGCTCAATATTATCCCGAGATGGCTATGCCTATGGACGAGCTGCCGCGTTATGTGGAAGAGTGTTTTTCTCTGAAGGAGCGGTACCGTGGCCAGATTGATGTACGTGTCGGCCTCGAAGGCGACTATATTGAAGGCTGGGAGACAGAAATTCGGGCCATTATCGAGCGGTACCCTTGGGACTATGTGATTGGATCGGTTCACTTTCTCGGGGAATGGGACATTACGGATTTTCGCCAGACCCATCATTGGGAAGGCAAAGACGTACTGGAAGTTTACCGTCAATACTATGATGCTGTGAGCAAAGCGGCAGCTACAGGAATGTACGATATTATGGGCCATGTGGATGTGATCAAGCGATTTGGCTTCGCTCCGGCACCTGAGCAGACGGAAGAGCGGGTAGCTCTGGAAAATGCAGCGCTGCAAGCCATTGCAAAGAGTGGCTGCGCTATGGAGCTCAATGCATCAGGATTATCGAAACCATGTGCAGAGATGTTCCCCGGTCCCCGAATGCTAACTAAGGCTATTCAATTGGGGATTCCGCTCACGCTTGGCTCCGATGCACATGATCCGTTGAAGCTTGGCGATTACCTGCCTGAAGCCGAGGCGCTCCTGCGCGAGCTGGGCTGTACGGAGGTAGCTGTTTTTGAAGGACGTCAGCGCTCGTTCCTTTCTTTAAATGTATAGAGCAGTGGAGTATAATGAGGGTAGGAAATAACCTTTTAGATAAGGATTATATAGGGACTTCAACCCTCGGGAGGGCATTATGCAGCATTCGTTACGTATTTTTTCCGGTTCATCGAACCCTAAGCTGGCAGAACAGGTATGCGACAAGCTGGGTGTACAACTAGGCAAGATCAAACTGTCCCGGTTCAAGAGCGGAGAAATATACGTTCACTACGAAGAGACGATCCGCAACTGTGATGTGTTTCTGATTCAATCTTTATCTCATCCGATTAATGAGTTGTTCGTTGAATTGCTCGTCATGATTGATGCAGCCAAAAGGGCTTCTGCCCGTACGGTAAATATTATTGTTCCCTACTACGGATATGCCCGTCAGGAACGTAAGTCTGCTCCGCGTGAGCCGATCTCGGCCAAAATGGTTGCAGATGTGTTAACTACGGCTGGAGCGAACCGGGTAGTAACCATTGATCTGCATGCAGCAGCAATTCAGGGATTCTTTAACATTCCAGTGGACCATATGACATCCTTGGATCTCATTAGTGATTATTTGTTGAGTAAAGGCATTGAAAATCCGGTGGTTGTCTCCCCTGATGCGGGACGAGCATCAATGGCGGAGAAACTGGCGAATCGTCTGGATTCTCCTTTTGCCATTATGATCAAGAAGCGGCCAAGCCATAACGAATCGATCATTACACACGTCATTGGGGATGTGGAGGGTCGAACTCCGATTATTATTGAGGATCTGATCGATACAGGAACGACAATTCTCAATGTTGTTGAAGGGTTGAAGGAGCGAGGCTCCAAAAACGTATATGTATGCGCAACACATGGTCTGTTCTCGGATGGGGCGCTAAGTAAGCTCAATCACCCGTCTATAGCCGAGGTGGTGGTCACAGACTCCATCGCACTGCCTGATGATCATCCCGAATGCTTCAAAGTGCTGCCTGTAGCTCCAATGCTTGCTCGTGCTATTCGCATCATTGTGGATGGTGGGTCTATGGCTACGCTGTTCAAAGATTCAGGGATTTAACTATGCTGCACAGACATGTGCGAATCCAGATTTACTGTACCGTGTTGGAGTAGTTTGCTGCTCAGCACGGTTTTTGTTTTTTTTATGATCATGGATGCCATGGATGAGGATAAGGATTCCGATGTGATAAGAGAGCGTAGACAATCGATTCCTGCTTTGCTGCCTGAAGGCTTGTGCTATAATAACTTAAAATTAGTTCTATGGCTGCGTGCTGTTAGGGTGACTCAATCCCAGAGATGTGACGGATGTAATGAACAGTAGAACCACGGCAATATACACCGGTGTCGTGGAGTGAGGAGTGGGGTCTATTGTCCCGGACTTGGTATTATCGGCTACTATTTTCTTATTTTCCTATTTTCTTTCTTACCATGACCGTACTCATTTTTATCGCTTTTGTTTTCATTAATGACATCTCCAGGGAAGAAACAAGGAAAGCAGATCGCATCTCCTCCAGTTATTTGGCGGACAGTCTGGACCGGACGCTCCGGGATATTGAGCTTTCGTTGATGGAAGCGGTGCAGAGTGAACAGGCCTACAAGTACTATTTTAATAGCCAGAATCAGGTGGGCAAAGAGACCGTGTATAGCATTGCACAGAGTTTGCGTGAGCTGACGAGCTCTAACCCTTGGATTCAATCGATTTATTTATATGACAAGAAAAATGAAAGCGTTTTAACGTCAAGCGGGTCCAAGGATATAGACAGCTTTTCAGACAAGGCGTGGATCAACCAAATGGAGTCCGGTTCTCTTGCTTCAGGCTGGCAGCCTGTCAGGGAATACGATGCGGGGGTTAATCAGCGTACGCCTATTCGAGTGTTGACGGTAGATAAAGACATGCCCCTGCCATTTGGTTCGGATGGAGTGCTTGTCATTAATATCAAGATGAGCAGTATTGAGCAGAGTATTGACAGTATGGTCAATGGACAGCTTTCCTTCATGAGCATTCTTGACCGTAACGGTCAGGTTGTATACGATGCGCATTCAGATCGTGAAGGTGCCGTAGAAGGACAAGAGCTGAACACCCTTTCGCTGGAAAGGTTGGGGTGGACGATCTCCAGTGGAATCAAGAAAGGAAACCTGTATGGCTGGGTCTCGGTCGTTTCCTATGTGTGGGTGGCCATTGCGGTTGTAACAGTCATCTGCGCTATTATCTATATCATCTATATCACACGTCGTAATTATAAGCCTATTCAGATCATTATGAACCGGATTGAGGCCCATCAGATTCGGGTGCTGGAACAATCCGGCTCTCGTACCGATGAGATGAAATTGATTGATGGCGTGTTGGAAAACCTGATCAACCATATGATGGATTCGGACAAAAAGAGCAGGGAAAACGTGTTACTGCAACGCAGCAAACTTTTTAACGATCTGCTGAATGGAGAAAATCTGGATCATGCGGTAGAACGATTGAAGGAACTTTCCCCGTTAACGGGTATGGATACTTCGTCACGCTTCGCTGTTGTGGTTGGCGAAATCAACCGTTATGAGAAGGGCTTCCAGGAACAGTTTACGAGAGGTGAGCAGAATACGCTTAAATTTGCACTAATGAACGTTCTGCAAGAGCTCTCACGCAATGCAGATATGCAATGCTGGACGGAATGGGTCAGCTCCGATCAGATTGCGATCCTTTTCCTGTCCACAGACAGCAGTGTGGATATGACAGAGCAGATTCGCCTGGTTGCAGAGGAATGCCGATCTTGGGTTGAGCAGAATCTGCGTATATCCTTGAGTTTCGGTATCGGACCGATTGCAGAGGGTATCAAGGCCATTCGTGAATCATACGTGGCGGCTGAGACTGTGATGCACCGCAGATTACTGAGAGACGGGGATGTGGCACTGGCCGGGTATGGAGAAACTCAGCAGCAGCTGCTTGATACCTATACTTATTTGCAGATGATTGCAGATTTTGTTAAACGGTTTCGGATGTCGAGCAGTCAGTGGCGTGATCAGCTGGAGGAGATTTTCGCGGCTTTTGAACGTGATAAGCTGCCGGATGATGAGATTCACTCCTTGATTCAGGCGATGCTGCAGATGCTCAGCCGTGAAGTAGCGGTCATGTCTGAACAGCTGCAGGAGAAATTATCGGAGAAAAATATTAACAAGTGGTTAATGCTGATGAAAGAAGCGGAGACACTTGAAGGTGTTAAGGACATTCTTTTTGATGACCTCACGGATTTGTTCAGAACTTATGTGTCGGTAACTGAAACCAAGAGCTACAAAGCGATGGTCAATGAAATGAGAAACTATATTGAAGAACAGTTTGCGAATCCAGATCTTTCGCTGAAACATCTGAGTGATCGATTCCAGATTACCGGCAAACATGCGAGTTATTTGTTCAAGACAGAGTTCAATATGAAGTTTGTAGACTTCCTTACAGAATTGCGGATGAAGGAAACGGAACGGCTGCTCAAGAATACGGATCTTTCGTTACAGGACATCGCCCAGAAGGTGGGCTACGCCAATGGGATTACTTTGGGACGAGTATTTAAACGGGTTGCGGGTATTACACCAGGTGACTACCGCCGTATGAAACGTGAACATCACGATCCCGAGTCGTAAACCATAGGCTCATGCTGCGTATTAAATCATCTAAGCACGGGTGGACTTCATGCAGGTGTATCTCTCAGGAGGCGCCATGCAGAAGTTCGCCTTTTTGCTGCTGGTGTAAGCCTGGAATCCGACCGGAGCCTGCGTTTATGCAAGAAGCCCCTGATTTACTCCTGTTTGTGGCCCCTTTACGAAAATCGTCAGTCTGCGAAAATCGTCGCTAGGGATAAACCATTATCCTTATGTAAGCGTTTCCGAAACAGGTTTATTGCCAGGGTACGGAAAGATGTGGAATACTCTGGGCAAGCTTTAAACATTCACGCAAAGCCAAAGGGGATGACAAAATGACAGGAAAAGCAACCAAAGGCAATCTTAAGAAATGGATGGGATTAGCACTTACGATGGTAATGGGAGTATCTCTACTTGCTGGATGCTCATCTGCATCAGATCAAGAGACAGCAGAGGGCGGCGCATCGGGCAAGGGTGAGCGCGTTACCTTGAAAGTCGAGGTTTTTGATCGTGGTAACAGCCCTTCACCGTATACGATTACCAACAACTATATGACTAAATGGATTCAGGAACAGTTTGGTGATCCAAATAACATTGATGTGCAATTCGTACCGGTTCAGCGTTCGGAGGAAACGACGAAGCTCAATGTGCTGATGGCTAGCGCCAGCGACGTTCCGGATATTGTATTTGTATATGACTCGAGTGTGTTCTATCGCTATGCCCAGCAGGGGGGACTTACCGACGTAGGTGAGCTTATTAATGAGCATGCACCTAACCTGAAAGAATATTTGGGTGAAGACTTGTTGAAGTTTGGTCAGCTTGAAGGTCAGCAATTCGCCATTCCGGGTAAACGTGCCATTACTGCTCGTTATAATTCTTATATCCGCCAAGATTGGCTCGACAAAGTTGGAATGAAGGCTCCAACGACAACAGAAGAGCTCTACGAAACGCTAAAAGCATTTAAAGAGAAAGATCCGGGTAATCTGGGAAGCAAAAACATCCCAATGGGTATGGCACTTGCGCCAGCTCAGTATGAGACACTGATTTATTCGTTTATCAAGCCGATTCAGGATGGACTGACGTACAGTCAACGATACGAACTACCGTTGCATGAAGGCTTTAAGGACGCGATGCAGTTCCTTAACAAATTGTACAATGAAGGTCTGATCAGCAAAGATTTCAGTCTCGATGAAGAGAAAACTCAATTGGTTAAGGACTTCCAAAACGGCAACATCGGTTATATGTCGGAAGATGTAGGTCAGATTCTGTACGCAGACGGTATGTTGGATAATTTGTACAAAAACGTGCCGGGTAGCAAAGTCGCAGCAATCGACGCTTATACAAACGCCAATGTTGACAATAAATATATCAAATCACGTTACGGCAGCAACGGAATGTATATCATGATTCCAAAGAGCAGCAAACGAGCTGTAGAAGCAGTGAAATATTTGGATTGGATGGCTTCTGGAAATAATCTGCTTGATATGTACAGCGGCGTCGAAGGTGAAAATTACGAGATGGTCGATGGAATTCCAGTTGTCAAAAATGACGCAACACAGGAAATGAAGGATCGCATCTACAATTCCGGTGACATGGCTATTATCGCCAATGGCAAAGTGATCGGAGACCAGGAAGTAAATGAAGCAGCATGGATCGCGGGCTTCCCGGAGAATAATCAGGAATTGATGAGACAATCCATTAACATTGCCAATACCGACACCATCGGTCCGATCGTTTTTAGCAAACCAATTGCAGCGGAATCCAAATATGGGACGGCGCTGAATGATAAGCTAAAAGTGATTATCGTAAAAACAGCGATGGCTAAGCCGGCGGAATTTGAAGCTGTTTATGAAAAGGAAATGAATGATTTCATGTCGCTCGGTGGTACAGAATTGAAGAAAGAGCTTGAAGAAGCACTTCAGTAAGTAATCGTTACTCAATAAATAATCCTTACACATCATGGCTCCAAATAAGATACGCATGTTACCGCATAACTTTGGAAGGGACGTGTGCCGCTGATTTGTGCGGCACAGCCGTTTCTTTGTTGATAGGAGGAAACCGACTTGACGATCACATACTTGAAAAGGTATTGGCAATTGTATGCACTGATCTCACTGCCCCTGATCTACTTTTTGATCTTTCGCTACGGACCGATGTACGGTGTTCAGATCGCTTTTAAGGATTTCAACCTGTTTCAGGGCATTAACGGTAGTGAGTGGATCGGTTTCGATGCTTTCCGTGAGGTATTTGGGATGCGTGATTTCTACACCACACTACGCAATACCTTTATGCTGAATTTTCTTGATCTGATTGTTTCGTTCCCTGCACCTATTATATTGGCAATCATGCTCTATGAAGTTCGATTTAAATGGTTTAAAAAAATATCGCAGACGATTCTGTACATTCCTCACTTTATTTCATGGGTGATCATCGGGGGGATTGTATACCAACTGTTTGGTAATCAATCGGGTATGGTTAACGGTGTGCTGGAGAGCATGGGATTAAATTCTATACCATTTTTGACAGAGAAGAATCCTTGGCTTGTAACGTACCTGTTCACAGGTGTCTGGCAAAGTGCAGGATGGGGAACCATTCTATATTTGGCCGCATTAACCAGCGTGAACAAGGAATTGTTTGAAGCAGCTGAGATCGATGGAGCATCACGGCTGAAGAGAATCTGGCATATTACGTTGCCGAGCATCAAACCAACCATCGTGACCTTGCTTATTCTCAATCTCGGACATATGGTCAGTATCGGTTTTGATCGGCCTTATATTATCGGTAACACGGCTGTGCGTGAATATTCCGATGTACTCAGTACCTTTGTATACAGAGTTGGACTTGAATCAGGACAATACACACTGGCAACCGTCGTTGGTTTGTTCCAGGCCGTTGTGGGACTTATCTTTGTACTTGGCTCCAACTATATTTCAAAAAAAGCAACCGGTGAAGGTATTTTGTAGGTTATTAAAGAATGAAAGATACGCCAATCGGCTTGTTTGTATAGACCATCAGTAAAGGAGCTGTGTGCATATGAGTGAACGCACCTCAAACCGGATTTTTGATATCGTTAATATCTCCTTTATCATTTTGTTTGTTATATTTTGTCTGGCTCCGTTTCTGCACACGATTGCGATATCGCTCAGTTCGAACCGGGCGATTACGTCAGGTGAAGTGACCATATTCCCCAAAGAAATCAATTGGGATGCGTATATTCAGGTATTTTCTGATCAATCGATGCTCTATTCACTAGGCTTCACAACGGTTCTAACTGTCGTGACCACAGTGCTGTGCATGCTGTTCACACTTGCAGCTGCATATCCGTTAACCAAGAAAAAACTGAAAGGGCGCAAGCTCTTTATGTATGTCATCATTATAACGATGTTTTTCAGCGGCGGGATGATACCTGAGTACTTGCTCATTCGTGATCTCAACTTGCTTAATTCGGTCTGGGCATTGATTCTGCCTGGTCTGGTGAGTCCGTTTAACCTGATTATCCTGATTTCGTTCTTCAGAGGCATACCGGAAAGTTTGGAGGAGTCGGCAGAGATTGACGGCAGTTCACATGTACACACGCTCTTTAAAATTATATTGCCACTATCCATGCCTGTATTGGCTACGTTGGCCCTTTTCTATGCGGTTGGACGCTGGAATGGATTCCAGGATTCCCTTTTGTATATTAATGATCCTCAGCTATATCCCTTACAGCTCAAGCTCTTCCAAATGGTACAAAACAATATGGTGAGCGAACTTACGCTGATGGAGGGTGCTAATCGCGCTCCATTAACCCCGGAAAGCCTTAAGGCTGCGACCGTCGTTTTTGCGACTGTACCCATTCTTCTCGTCTATCCGTGGCTGCAAAAGTATTTTGTTAGCGGTGCCATGCTTGGGGCAGTCAAGGGTTGATGACAACGGTGTAAATGCATTTGTTTGGAGGGACTAGACATGTACAGACAACTGGTGGACAGCAATGACAGAGCAGTTCAGAAAGGGATTACCCGGCAAGTACTTGACCCGGAGAGCCGCTATTACGGAGGAACGATTGATCCCTATACAGGTATCGCTTGGGTCAACCACACGACCGGAACGCCTACGGATATGTGTTACTGGGGAGCGGCGCTTGTTAATCCCGATTCGATTTATTTCCAAGACAATGAATTGCTTGATCGCCTGCTTCTGGCATCGGAGTATGTACTCCGTAATCAGCATGAAGATGGCTCCATCTCCCCCGGCTGGACCAATTCCCATTCTCCGCCAGATACAGCATTTGTCGTCGTGGGATATGCTCAGTTGTATCAACTTCTTAAGCAGCAGAACTGGGAGCCATTGCAGCCTGTGCTGAACAATATGCGCCTGTTTCTGGAACGAACTGTTCCGGTCATGTTAACCGGGGGCTGTCATACCCCGAACCATCGCTGGGTGCTGTGCGCGGCGCTCGGTTTCCTGCATCAATTGTTTGACCTGGAGGAAGCCGTGCAGCGTGCAGAGCAGTGGCTGGCTGAGGGTATGGATATTACGCCTGAAGGGGAATGGACGGAACGGAGCAACGGAATTTACAGTGCGGTCAGTGATATCATGTTAATCCATGCGGCGAGTCTGTTAAATCGTCCCGAGTTGTTGGAACCGGTGAGGCTCAATCTGCGCATGATGGTGTATCTAGTACATCCAACCGGTGAGGTTGTTACGGATTACTCAGGTCGCCAGGATCTGGGGAGCGTGCATGATCTATCTCCGTATTATTTGCCGTATGCCATGTTGGCCCGGCTGGACGGTGATCCGATCTTCACCGGCATGGCTGAATGGGCGGGAGAAATGTTAACAGATCCCGGCGTCTGCTCGGTCAATGCGCTCGTTCGGCTGCTGCTGGAGCCTGAGCTTCAGAAGGCAGGTAAGGCACGTGATCATTTGCCTGAGCGGTACGAGATCATACTGAACGAGCGATTTGTACGGGAGGACTATTTGCAGCGAATGGAATCGGCAGGTCATCATGGACGCATCTCACACAGCCGGTTGCATACGGACTTCGGCGCACCTGTAGCGCGTATTCGGAGGGGTAATACAAGCGCGACCGTAATGACGGAGGTGCCTTCATTTTTTGCCCTTCGTCATGGTGCGGTACGACTGCTGGCTGTTCAGTTAGCCTCCTATTTTAATCCAGGGTATGTGCCGATGCAGCAAATGTCTCGATTGCCAGCAGGTTATAGTCTAACGGGCGAGCAGAAGAAGGGCTACTATGGTCCGATCCCTGATAGCCAACTGCCTGAGACTGCAGGAACAGCCATCAGCCCTTGGTATTTGTTACCCCATCAGAGTCGAGCGCTCACCTATGAGCAGACGTTCCGTGTACAGACGGAAGTGTTACCAACCGAAAATGGCTGGACACTGAAACTGGCGGGAGAGCAGCCGGAGCAGCTCATGGTGCAGCTGTCTTTCGTGTTCGGAAGCGAGGGCGAGCTTTCCCATGGGGAATTGCACGAGACGGATGAGGGCCATTACCTGTGGAAGAGCGGCACATTGCGTTATTCCTGTGGAGATGACTGGATTGAGCTGACCGGAGGCGAGATGGGGCATTTGGCGGCAACCGTACGTGAGGCGAAGCTGCCCGATAAGTGTAAGGTTGTGCTGGTTAACTTTATGACCCCTTTCCACAAGACGGTTCATATCTCTCTTTCGCCATCCATGGCGTTGAAGCTGTAATTCTGATGATTCTCTTTATACGAAAGAGTACAAGAAGAAAAAAGATGACATTTCATTCGAAAGGGATGAGGAGGTGTCATCTTTTTTGCGCATTTTTGGCATAAACGACATGAAACTACATATTGAGAAGTGGGCCTTAAGATGTGGTATACTGGAGAGTATGAATGAAAGCAAAGAGGGGGTGCCTTGGAAGATGAAGGGCAAGCTACTGCGGGCTGAGGGACACCTTGCCAATGTTATACCGATTCACTTGGATGCTTCTTTCTTTTTTGAGAGAGCTGTCCGCTCGCTGGACCGTAATCACGTCGACAAGGCATTAAAATATTTTCGTAAAGCTGTTGAATATGAACCGGAAAATCCGGTGAATCATTGTAATATGGCGGGTATATTATCAGAGAAGGGGGATTACGAGGCTTCGAATGCCGTTCTTGCGCATGTGCTCGACGTGGTAGATCCGTCCATGACGGAATGTTATTTCTACATGGCGAACAATTATGCGAATATGGATCGGTTTGAAGAAGCTGAGCAAGCGCTTGTTACGTATTTGGAGGAGGATACCCAGGGTCAGTTTATGACGGAAGCCGAAGAGATGATGGAGCTTCTGTACTATGAGCTGGATCGACCAGCCAAACTGAACCGGATCAAATCACGTAAAGGTGTCGTGGAGCACGATCAGGCGCGGGAATTGTTGGAACAAGGGAAGTTTGCACAGGCAGCTGAGCTGCTGGAAGGCATGGCACCCGATTATCCTGATTATTTGGCTGCTCGCAACAACTTGGCGCTTGCCTATTATTATATGGGGCTGTTTCCCAAAGCGAAAGAGACGATTGCCGAAGTACTGGAGCAGGAGCCTGGTAATTTGCATGCATTGTGTAATCTCGCAATCTTTCACCAGAACGAGAATCGAGCTGACCAAGTGCTGCTTCTGATCAAAAAATTACGTGTCATCGTGCCTTTCCAGCACGAACAGGTCTACAAACTGGCTACCACGATGGGTATCCTGGGACAACATGATACGGCTTATGTACATTTCCGTCGCCTGTTGAAGGATGAAGAAACCGCTGCAGACCCGGCTCTCGCACATTATGCAGCAGTCGCGGCTTATAATACGGAACGTTACGATTCTGCTGAACGTCTGTGGCGTCACGTGGGCAAGCTGGACCCGGGTTCGGAAGTATCCCGGTACTATCTGTCTGGACTTGAGGCTGTGAGACAGGGAGAAAAAGATCCTGAAAAACTAAGTTATCACTATCATCTGCCATTTGACGAGCAATTCAGACAATGGGAGGACTATGGCAACGGCATACCTGAAGAGATGAAAAACGATCCCTTGATCCGTTCCTCTTTCTTCTGGGCGCTGCGACATGGGGATCGGGCTACCAAGCTTCAGGTCATTCATGCTCTTGGCATGATTGGTGATTATGAGGTGCAGCAGGCACTGCAATCCTTTATCCAGGAACCGGGTGAAGATCAGGAGCTGGTGGTAGCCGCTCGTTCCGTACTCCATGGTCTTGAATCAGAAGAAGCTAAACAGGATGATTCTCCTGTTCTACTACCGTTAACTGCGTTGAGCAAACGCACCATTCCGAAGATGGAGTCGATGACGGAACAAACGGAGACAAAACCATCTTCGCATTGGCAGGCGGTCGTGGACCGTGCGTTACAGATGTCTGAAGCCAAAGCCGAATTGCAGCAAGAAATGGAACGGCTGTGGACCGACTATATATCTCGCGTACACCCGGAGGTGCCTGGTACGAAGCAAATTGAAGGCTTGGCTGCGGGATTGGAATATTTGGCGGCCAAGATTCATAGTCGTCCAGTGACCTACCAAAGCATAGCCGAGCGATATGGCATATCAGCTGCCACAGTCAGCAAATATGCACGGCAAATCAACAAAGTGTGCAACTCCAACCCACCGATCTTGTAAATGTTCCTTAAAATCTCGCTTTGGGAAAGACTTCATGGCGTGAAGGATACATTGGCCTGGAAAACGGGTAAACTTAACGAATAGGTCTCGATATGCCTGTAGGATATCATCATAGCAAGTTAATCGCCACTCAACACACTCTCAACCTTATTAAGGAGGCTGTATCTATATGACTAAATACAGAACGATTGTGATCGGAACCGGACCTGCGGGTCTGACAGCAGCGATATATCTGGCTCGTGCTAATCTTAACCCACTGGTTATCGAAGGTCTACAACCGGGTGGTCAATTGACGACGACAACGGAAGTTGAGAATTTCCCTGGTTTTCCACAAGGCATCATGGGTCCGGAATTGATGGACAATATGCGCAAGCAAGCGGAGCGTTTTGGCGCGGAGTTCAAAAATGGTTGGGTGGAGGAAGTGGATTTCAGCAAACCGCCCTTCAAGGTTAAAGTTGGAGGCATCGGTGAACTGGAAGCCGATTCGATCATTATCTCTACCGGCGCTTCGGCCCGTTATCTCGGCATTCCGGGAGAGCAGGAGAATGTGGGACGTGGGGTAAGCACATGTGCCACATGTGACGGATTCTTTTTCCGTGGCAAAAAGATCGTCGTTGTCGGCGGTGGAGACTCCGCGATGGAGGAGGCCAGCTTCCTGACCCGTTTTGCAACAGACGTTACCCTGGTTCACCGCCGGGACGAATTGCGTGCATCGAAAATTATGCAGGATCGGGCTCGCGGCAACGAGAAGGTGAAATGGGCGTTGAACCGTACACCGCTCGAAGTTGTGCCTGAAGCTCTTGGCGTTAAAGGGCTTAAGGTGCGCAATAACGAGACTGGGCAGGAAGAGTTGCTTGAAGCCGACGGCGTATTCATTGCAATTGGGCATACACCGAATACGGGTTTCCTGAGCAATCAGATTACACTGGATGAACACGGCTATGTTGTCGTTAAACCGGGTACTACCGAGACTAACATTCCGGGTGTGTTCGCCTGTGGTGATGTTCAGGATACGAAGTACCGTCAGGCCATTACAGCAGCAGGTTCAGGGTGTATGGCCGCAATGGACTGCGAGAAATTCCTTGAAGGCAGCATTGTGCATGACTGGAGCGAAACACTGGATAAGTAAGCATGAAAAGGGTATGGTTTGGCATAAATTAAGTAATAGAGACAACGGGAAGTCTCATGATGTGAGAAGCCGGAAGGCTTCTCTTTTTTTGAAACCAAAATGAGCATCAGATCGTATACATAATGGGCATATTAGCTGTGAGGTGAAGACTTTGGGGGAAATGATAAAAGATTGGTTACAGAATGCAACAGTGCGGCGATTTTTGATCCTGCTGTTGTTTTGTTTGGTGCTTTTCAGCATGGGGAGTATGCTGCACATGATTTTGCTGTTATTCCTGGTGACGTATGTCATGAACAGGTTGCAGCATTTTATTACAGAGAAGTTGAATCGTTTATTTCCGGTTAACTATAAAGTTGTCGTCATCCTGCTCTATCTTATCGTTATTGCAGCCATTGTTCTGGGTATCTCCAGGTATTCACCACGGATCGTGGATCAGGTCGTTCAGTTAACGAATGAGATCATGAAGTTTCTTGATACCGCGGACGGTGATAATTTTGCTTCCAAAATTGCAGGTTATCTGCAATCGTTCGATATTAAAAACTATACCAACGATGCATTGAAGTATATTTTTGCGTTAAGCAAATGGTTGGAGTTCATTCTGCTGGTCATCATCCTCAGTCTGTTCTTCTTGTTGCAAAAGCGGGAGATTTCCAAGTTTACCTCCAAGTTCAAAACAAGCAAGATTGGCTGGTTCTATAATGAAGTGGCTTACCTTGGAGATAAATTTGTATCTTCCTTCGGTAAAGTCATTGAGGCGCAGTTGTTGATTGCGGTATTCAATACAGCTTTGACGATTTTGGGATTATGGATACTTGGTTTCCCGTACTTATTCGCCTTGACCATTCTGGTGTTCATGCTGAGTCTGGTACCTGTTGCGGGGGTTATCATTTCATTGATTCCACTGTGTCTAATAGGATATCAACTAGGAGGATTGCAGCTCAGCGTAATCGTGATCATTATGATCATCATCATTCATGCGCTGGAGACGTACTTCCTGAATCCGAAGCTGATGGCGCACAAAACCAAATTGCCGATGTTCTACACGTTTATCGTACTGATTCTGTCTCAACATTTCCTGGGAATCTGGGGGCTTATCATCGGTATTCCGATCTTTGTCTTCCTGCTTGATATTCTGGATGTTAACAAGATGGAAAAAACGGAAGAGCCCATTCGTGTGGAAACGAAGTTGTGACCAGTAGCTGAATAGCTGCTGAATGCTAGGTAATTGTTCAAAGAAATGTAAAACGCCACCCATTTTCTGGATGGCGTTTTTGCTCTCTTTCCCTAAGGTGACATTGTCAGAGAAGGTATCTGTTTCCTGAACGCACTGGGTATGGGTTAATAAGAGCTGTCATAACTTTCAGATGACAAATGTCATCTTTTACGCATGGAACGAGTGGATATGCAATATCATGAGTTGAGGCTTCCTCTTCTATGGAGGAAGAAATGAAGCTTGCGTTTTTAATAGAGACAAATGGGGTTGTATACGTATTCAAAAATAGCCTGTGATGTTGTTCACAATAGCGGGGAAGCTAATCACAGCAAAGGTCTTATCGTCTTGACCCAGGCGTATCCTTCAATTATAGTTGGTACGTAGGATTAAACTATTATAGATAGATAAAGGTGGCTTGTAGCATGTCTGAGAAAATCTACGTTGGGGTCGATCTCGGCGGAACAGCAATCAAGGTCGGTATATGTGATGAACACGGTCAGCTTATGTATACGTATGAAGGACCGACTGAAGTGGATAAGGGCGTTGACACGGTCATTGCCAACATCGAGAAGTATGTCCGTCATATCGTTGCCGAATCGCCTTTCAGCTGGGAGCAGCTTGAAGGTGTGGGAGCGGGCGTGGCTGGGTTCACCAATGTACGCGAGGGAATTATCGTTCTTGCCCCCAACATTGGATTTCGGAATGTAGCCATTCGTTCGATTTTGGAAGAACGTCTGGGCAAGCCAGTCAAAATAGATAACGATGCAAACGTGGCTGCACTGGGTGAAGCATGGGCAGGCGCTGGTAAGGGCGTGGACAACTGTGTGTGCTATACGCTTGGTACAGGCGTTGGTGGCGGACTGATTCTGAACGGCAAGATCTATCAGGGTTTCTCCGGTATGGCTGGTGAGCTTGGTCATGTCAGTGTTGTCCCTGATCTGGAAGCGATCCAGTGCGGATGTGGCAAAATGGGATGTGTGGAAACTGTATCTTCAGCAACGGGAATTATTCGTATGGCCAAAGACGCTGTAGAGCGTGGAGATCATACATCACTGGCACTCGTTGACAAAATCGCAGCCAAGGAAGTATTTGATGCAGCCAAGGCGGGCGATGAAGTTGCATTGCGTATCGTCAATCGTGCAGCGTTCTATTTGGGTAAATCGATGGCGGCTGTAGCGGCTGTAATTAACCCCGAGATGTTCATTATCGGTGGCGGTGTGTCCAAAGCGGGTAATATTTTGTTTGATGAAGTACGCACTGTATTTGCGAAATTGACACCTGAACCACTGCAAGAAGGCGTTAAAATTCTTGAAGCAACACTTGGCAATAATGCAGGTATTGTTGGCGCGGCTGGTCTTCTCTTGCGTTCCTAGTAACCTCGTAACAGTATAATCCGACAGCAATATGATAAGGAGGGGACATTTATGCTTGAAGGTGAAGTTTCACCGGGCACAGGCGCCACGCTCATTATCATTACGGGCATGTCCGGGGCAGGCAAGACGATTGCAGTACAAAGCCTGGAGGATCTTGGTTTCTTCTGTGTGGATAATCTTCCGCCGGTATTGATTCCGAAATTCGCGGAACTGATTGAACAATCGAACGGCAAAATTGGCAAGGTCGCACTTGTTATCGATCTTCGCGGGCGTGAGTTCTTTACGGCTTTGTCCGAGTCACTGAACTATATTAAAGATCATTTTACCATTCATTGCGAAATATTATTCCTGGACGCGACAGACTCTGTATTGGTCCAGCGCTATAAGGAGAGCAGGCGCAGACATCCACTCGCTCCTGAGGGCATGCCGCTGGACGGCATCCGGCTGGAACGTAAAATGCTGGAGGAGCTCAAAAATTCCGCCACTCAGGTGCTGAATACCAGTACAATGAAGCCTGCTCAACTGAAAGAGCGCATCATATCCCGCTTTTCTCATCTGGAAAGCCATATGCTGTCGGTAAATATTACGTCGTTTGGGTTCAAATACGGTATTCCAATTGATGCGGATCTGGTGTTTGACGTTCGTTTCTTGCCAAATCCGCATTATATTGAGCATTTACGTCCGAATACGGGACAGAATAATGATGTATACGAATATGTTATGAAATGGCCGGAGACGCAGGCGTTTCTGACCAAGCTGCTGGATATGCTGCATTTTCTGATTCCGCAATACCGGAAGGAAGGCAAAAGCCAGGTTATTATTGGAATCGGCTGTACCGGAGGCAAGCATCGTTCGGTAGCAATATCGGAATATTTGGGCAAAATGTTGGGAAGCAGCGAAACTGAGGCTGTCACCGTGAGCCATCGCGACGCCGACCGGGACCGTCATTGAAGAGGGTGAAGGGATGAAAGAAGCCGGACCACGAAGAGAACGTCCGAGAATTGTAGTCATGGGCGGCGGAACCGGATTATCCGTGATGCTGCGCGGTTTGAAGGAAAAGCCGCTGGACATCACGGCCATCGTGACGGTGGCGGATGACGGAGGAAGTTCGGGCATCCTGCGTAATGAGCTGCAAATGCCGCCTCCGGGCGACATTCGTAACGTACTTACGGCGCTAGCGGATGTAGAACCGTTGTTGTCGGATATGCTGAATTATCGCTTCAATACAGGCGCGGGGCTTGCAGGCCACAGCCTGGGTAACTTGATTTTGGCTGCAATGACGGATATATCGGGCGACTTCGTGACCGCTGTGCGGGAACTTAGCCGCGTGTTTGCCGTTCGGGGTGAGGTGTTGCCCGCAGCCGGGCAGGCCGTTATTCTGCATGCAGAGATGGAGGATGGCTCGATTGTTACGGGCGAGTCCAAGATCCCTGAGGCTGGCTTACGGATCAAACGCGTTTTCCTTGAACCGGATCACGTGGAGCCGTTGCCAGAGGCTGTGGAAGCCATTCGTCAGGCAGACGCCATCCTGATTGGGCCAGGTAGTCTCTACACGAGCATTCTGCCCAATCTGCTTGTACCTAAGCTGGCTGAAGCTGTCGTTGAGGCTGACGCCGTGAAAATGTTTATTTGTAATGTGATGACACAGCCGGGAGAGACGGATAATTACACGGTGAGTGACCACCTCAAGGCGGTACATGAACATATAGGACACCAGATTTTCGACTATGTCATTGTAAATAATGGTGATATTCCGCTGCAGGTGCAGAATAAGTATGCGGAAAAAGGAGCTAAACCGGTTGTGCTCGATATGAATGTGCTGAAGAGTGCCGGCTATCAAGTGGTTGCGGATACGTTGGTCCTGTTCCGGACTTATCTGCGTCATGATGCCGACAAGCTGAGCCATCACATCTATCAACTTGTACAAAATTGGATGTTACGGAAGAGGTGAAGTCCCATGTCGTTTGCAGCACAGACCAAAAAAGAACTAACGATGATTGAAAGCGAACCGTGCTGCGAAAAGGCGGAACTTTCAGCCCTCATCCGTATGCTTGGTGCGGTGCAGTTATCGAATAAAAAAGTCATCTTGGATATTTCGACGGAGAATGCCGCCATTGCAAGACGGGCATACTCTCTGCTTAAAAAGCATTTTCAAGTGCATACGGAATTGCTTGTCCGCAAAAAAATGCGGCTGAAAAAGAACAATGTGTATATTGTTCGAATTCCAACCATGGTACAAGAGATATTAAAAGAGCTGTACATTGTTTCCGAAGGATTTCTGTTTACTCCCGGGATCAGTGGAGAGCTGTTCAATAATAATTGCTGTAAACGGGCTTATCTCCGAGGAGCATTTATGGCGGGGGGCTCGGTCAACAATCCCGAAGGTTCATCCTACCACCTGGAGATTGCGTCCATGTATGAGGAGCACTGTCAGGCCCTGGTGGACCTGGCGAATGAATTTCATCTCAATGCCCGGTGTATAGAACGCAAAAAAGGATTCATCCTATACATTAAGGAAGGCGAGAAAATCATTGAGCTGCTCAGTATTATTGGTGCACATCAGGCCCTTTTCAAGTTCGAGGATGTGCGGATCATGCGAGATATGCGTAATTCCGTCAACCGAATCGTCAATTGTGAGACGGCTAACCTGAACAAAACGATTGGAGCAGCAGTCAGACAGATTGACAACATCAGACTGTTGCAAAAGGAAGTTGGTCTGGAATCGCTGCCCGAGAAGCTTCGTGAAGTGGCTGAAGTCAGACTCGCCCATCCGGATATCAACTTGAAGGAAGTAGGCGAACTGCTTAAGGGTACAGTCAGCAAGTCCGGAGTGAATCACCGGCTTCGCAAAATTGATGAGCTGGCTGAGAAGGTTCGTAACGAGCGTTACGGTTGAAAAAGGAGAGGCAGCTCAGGTGTAATGGGGCGATGTAAAAAGGCTAAAACGGGTCATAATAATGACATCCCAATTACCCTGAGTTTTTCTTCTAGTGTCCTGCTCTGGTTATATGGTATAATGTTATAAATATAATTGTGTATTTAATGTCCAGATTTCATAATAGGGGGTAAGTTTCCATGACAAAGCACCCGGTAGTTGTCCGTTTGAAAACGGGTCTCCATGCCAGACCTGCGGCACTGTTCGTTCAAGAAGCGAATAAGTACTCATCTGAAGTGTTCGTCGAGAAGGACGACAAAAAAGTAAATGCAAAAAGTATCATGGGGATCATGAGCCTTGCAATCAGTACTGGTACGGAAATCCAGATTAGTGCAGAAGGTGCGGACGCCGAACAGGCTGTAAACGCTTTAGTTAGTCTGGTAAGCAAGGAAGAGCTTGAGAACCAATAAGATATGATTTGAACCCAATGAAGAAGTCCCGAAAGGGGCTTTTTTGCGTTTTATGGCTGTCAAGTGCAACATTATGGAATTAAGCCCGTCTGTTAGGTATCAAATCGATTTGAGATAGAGATGTTAAAACTTAAGGAGGCTAACGTAATGGGTAAATTATGGATGAAACCGCTGGGTGCGGTGATGGTTGTAGGTACATTGCTGGTTGGAGGTACGGCGTGGGTGGCGCCTAGTAATTATGCGTATGCTGCTGAGGTACAGGGGGTACAACAAAACGTGATTAACGTTGTGGGTACAGGTGAGATTCAGGTGAAGCCTGACATCGCTTATCTTTCCATCGGAGTGAACAGTACGGCGGATACAGCTGCCTCTGCTCAAAAAGCGAATGCAGCGAAAATTCAAAAGGTGAGCAATCTGCTGAAAAGTACGTGGAAAATCAGTGCGGACGATATTCAAACCAGCCAGTTCTACGTACAGCCTAACTATACGTATAGCGACAAAGACGGACAAAAGATCAAAGGGTACACCGCTCATCACACACTGACCGTGACTTACCGTCAGATGGACAAGATCGGAGAGCTTTTGGATGCTGCTTCCGAAGCTGGTGCCAATAACATTGAGAATGTACGTTTTACCGTCGAAAAACCGGAGAGCTTTGAAGCTCAAGTGATTGAGAAAGCCGTAGCTAATGCTGATGTAAAAGCTGGAGCTATTGCAAAAGCGGTTAAACGCCAATTGGGCGCTGTTCTTTCCGTGAGTCAAGGTGACGCTAATGTGCCTGTGTTCTATGCAAGTGAGTCTCTGATGTCCAAAGCGTCAGCTGATTCTGCTGGTAGCACAGAAATTGAAACAGGACAGGTTAAAGTAAGCACAACGCTCAATATTACTTATGAAATGAAATAAGCAAAATAATCATTACCAAATGTCCGTTAAAGAGATGCTTGGGCGGGCGAAAGGCAATAATGACAAAGACGTTGTCCGATGGACAGCGTCTTTTTTGTTATAAAGACGGACTTTGATGAAGTTTGAAAAGAAGAGTTAAAATATGAAGAATTAAATTGCTGTTTTTTGGTATCTTTTTTGTCCGTTTGTTCGTAACAAAACCTTCATTATAGGCATCTGGATCGAACAACATTGTAACTGAAGCTGTAAACCTTTCCGGAATTGGGTTAATTATAATAAAGAGGTGAGCGTATGAGACATACGAACAAATCAGGATACATACGCAATGACACTCAAATTTGAATTCGAGAGAGGAGTTATATATATGACATCATGGAAAAAATGGACAAGTGCACTATTGGCAGCAGGAATTATTGTGGGGAGCGGGGCTGTATGGCAGGATAGTTCCGTACAGGCGGCATCTGTATCGACAAAAGTGACAACACCAACTGAGGTAACCCTGAAATCGGGAGGCAAAACACTTACTCAAAAAGGACTTCTGCAAGGTGGATCTACCTGGGTATCGCTTACCGCAGTGAAGGATGTGGCGGGTGGAAGCTTAAAATATGATGCAAAGGCTAAAGAGTACGCCTTAACGGCAGCCAATAATACGATGACAATCAGCATGATTGATGGGGCACCGAGTGTTAGAATTAACAATTACTACCCACAATTCGAAGCGAAACTGATTAACGGCCGCTTGTATATTCCGTTTTCTGCAATGAGAGATTATCTGGGAGTTCAGGGCAGCTGGGATGGAAAAGCGAAGACACTGACGCTGAGCAAGGTGAAGCAGAATAGTGTGGCGGTTAAGGCGGCTACCGTGAAGGTGAGCATCAAGAACGCCGAAGTTGATATTCAATATCCTCAGGTGAGCGGATTGGCTAACGATAAAGCAGCAGCGGCCATCAACAAGGTGCTGAAAGATGAAGTCGATGCTTTTGTAGCGGATTTCAAAAAACAAACCAAGGAATTCGGCGACGCAGCAGCGAACCGTCCATATGCATTTGAGAGCACTTATGTTGTGACTTACAACGAAAATGGTGTTCTGGGCCTGATTACTCAGCGTTATGAAGATTATGCTGGTGCACATGGCATGACGACTCGTTCTGGACACACCTTTGCCCTGGATTCCGGTAAGGAACTGAGTCTGGATGATGTGATTCAAAACAACAAAACTGTGCGTGAAACGGTAAGCAAAAAAGTTGGAGATCAGCTTAAAGCTCGTGGAGGTTACCTTGAAGGCTATAAAGGCCTGAATAAGGATCAGGATTTCTATGTAACACCAACAGGTGTGGTTGTATTCTTCCAGTTGTATGAGTACACAGCTTACGCAGAAGGATTCCCGGAATTCCCGTTCACGTATAAAGAGTTGCTACCTAAAGGCACAGAGCCGTTCAGTGGCTTAACAGCAAACAAGTAAAAGTATTAGAGTTAAAGTAAAATCGAATAAATATATATCATGCACTCATATGTATCTTCAAAAAAGGACGCTCTCGTCATATTGACGAGAGCGTCCTTTTTTCATATAGCCAACTCAACTGGGCGTTGCCGTTTGAGTTGGCTATATGGTATATCCGTTTAATTGGCGATTCACTTGGCTTAGATGCCTTGGGAACCTACGTTTTCGATGACTTTATCGATGATACCGTAATCGGCAGCTTCAGCAGCACTCATAAAGTAGTCACGATCTGTATCTTTCTCGATACGCTCCAGCGGTTGGCCTGAACGTTCAGAGATGATGCGGTTCAAGGTGTCACGCATTTTCAGGATGCGGCGGGCACGGATTTCGATGTCCGAAGCTTGACCTTGCGCACCACCAAGTGGTTGGTGAATCATGATTTCACTGTTAGGCAAAGCAAAACGTTTACCTTTGGCACCTGCGTTCAACAGGAATGCACCCATGGAAGCCGCCATACCTACACAGATGGTAGATACATCCGGTTTGATGAATTGCATTGTATCGTAAATGGCCATACCGGCTGTAATCGATCCGCCTGGGCTATTGATGTATAAGTGAATGTCTTTCTCCGGATCTTCCGCAGCTAGGAACAACATCTGTGCCATGATGGCATTCGCCACAACGTCATTTACATCACTGCCAAGGAAGATGATACGATCCTTCAGCAATCTGGAATAGATGTCATAGGCGCGCTCACCCCGGTTGCTCTGTTCAACGACCATTGGAATATAACTCACGTGAAAAACCTCCTCGGAAATGTAAATGTTAAATTGGTGTTTATATATAAACTGTTACCGTATTAACCACATCATAAACAATTTCAAACAAAAAGTCAAAGAAAGTCAAACTAAGTTCGAAAAAAAAGAAACCTATTCGGTTTCATTGGTTAAAAGGGTTATGAGCTGCTAATTAAGAATGGCGCGCCCGCCAAGAATCGAACTTGGATCTCAGGCTTCGGAGGCCTACGTCATATCCATTGGACCACGGGCGCACATAGATTATTGCTGCAAATATAGTTGCTTAAAAGCAGTTTTGAAATATAAGTTTCAAATATGTGACAGCAATAATGATTATAGCTCATGAGTAATTTAATTGCAAGCAGATGCTCGCTGTTTTGGTTTGGATTACTCAGAAATGGATCATGATGAAGATAAGTGGATAAAGAGCGCAAATAGGTAAATGCTAAAAGAGGTTTGGGACATACTATATGAAAAACAAAAGCGAGCAATATGTAGATGAGATTTTTGCTTTCCTTCTATATATAGTATCGGACAGGTTGTTCTCGATCTTGGGAGATTGACATTGTGAAAATAGGCGCGTACAAACGCCTGAAACTTGTCGAATTAACGCTTCGAAACACTTGCATGTCGCGTCAGTTTTAGGTAGAATAGACGTGGGACTTAAAAAGTTAACCCGGGACGTTTTAGGGCCATGAAAGAGAGCTTGGAACGAGAAGCTTGCGGGAGTGGAAAGCATGCGAACGATTTTAGAAGTGCAAAAGCAGCTTCTGCCTGATCTCATGGATGTCTTGAAGAAGAGGTATACGATTCTGCACCAGATCATGTTATCGGATGTGATCGGACGAAGAACGTTAGCTAATTCCATGCAGATGACCGAGCGGGTTCTGAGAGCTGAGACCGATTTGTTAAAGGCTCAGGGACTTATTGAAATTGACAGTGCAGGGATGAAGATCAGCGAGGCGGGGCATGAATTGCTGCAGCAGTTGGAACCCGTCGCCAAAGAGCTGTTTGGATTATCCGAACTGGAAGAGCGCATCAAGCAAGCCTACGGTCTGCAAAAGGTAGTAGTGGTTCCTGGCGATTCGGACATTTCTCCATTTGCCAAACGGGAACTCGGCAGAGCCGGAGCGAAGGCTCTGGGTAATATTATGAGTGATAACGATGTTGTCGCCGTTACTGGCGGTTCAACAACGGCTGGAGTGGCAGAGCAACTGACTCCGCCAACATCGCTGAAAGGTGTCTGGTTCGTACCGGCACGCGGCGGGTTGGGAGAAAGCCTCGAAATTCAGGCCAATACGATCGCATCCACGATGGCAAAACGGGTAGGAGCCCAATACAAACTCCTGCATGTACCGGATTTGCTTAGTGATCACGCCTACGAATCACTAATCCAGGACCCTAGTGTTCAGGAGATTCTGCAGCTGATCCGTAAATCGCGAATCGTCATTCATGGAATCGGTGATGCCGTAGAGATGGCACGGCGACGTAAGCTTGCACCTGAGATTATAGATGAACTTCAGGAGCAAGGAGCCGTATCGGAATCCTTCGGTTATTACTTTAATGATCAGGGTGAGGTGGTACATACCATGCTTACGCTGGGCATGCGACTTCAGGATATTGAGCGGACCGATGTTGTGATTGGGATTGCAGGCGGCAAAAGCAAGGCTGCTGCCATACATTCCGTCCTGCGATTTGGTCAGGAAGATATTCTGATTATTGATGAGGCTGCTGCCGAAGTCATCGTTGCCGAAATGGAATAAGGCTTTATTTTGCACCACAAACATTGTTGTCTTGACGGACTTCACCGTCTGTCTTGAATATATAAGCTTCATAAAAAAATCAATCAAAACTTGGGAGGAACTTACTCATGATTAAAGTAGGTATTAACGGTTTTGGACGTATTGGTCGTTTGGCATTCCGCCGTATTCAAAATGTAGAGGGCATTGAAGTTGTAGCAATCAACGACTTGACTGATGCTAAAATGCTGGCTCATTTGCTCAAATATGATACAACTCAAGGTCGCTTCGATGGCGATGTTGAAATACACGACGGCTTCTTCAAAGTGAACGGCAAAGAAGTTAAAGTATTGGCTAACCGTAACCCAGAAGAACTGCCATGGGGCGACCTCGGCGTAGATATCGTTCTGGAATGTACTGGTTTCTTCACAACTAAAGAAGCAGCTGAGAAACACTTGAAAGGTGGAGCTAAGAAAGTTGTTATCTCCGCACCAGCTACTGGCGACATGAAAACCATTGTTTACAACGTAAACCATGAAATCCTCGACGGTACTGAAACTGTAATCTCCGGCGCATCTTGCACAACAAACTGCCTGGCACCTATGGCAAAAACACTGCAAGACAAATTCGGAATCGTTCAAGGTTTGATGACTACAATTCACGCTTACACTGGCGACCAAAACACTTTGGATGCTCCACACCCTAAAGGTGACTTCCGTCGTGCTCGCGCAGCAGCTGAAAACATCATCCCTAACACAACTGGTGCTGCTAAAGCAATCGGTCTGGTTATTCCAGAACTGCAAGGCAAACTTGATGGTGCAGCTCAACGTGTACCAGTAGCTACTGGTTCCCTGACTGAGCTCGTAACTGTTCTGGGTAAAAAAGTTACTGCTGAAGAAGTTAACGCAGTAATGAAAGAAGCTTCCGATCCACAAACTTTCGGATACACAGAAGACGAAATCGTATCTTCCGATATCCAAGGAATCACTTTCGGTTCCCTGTTTGATGCAACTCAAACTAAAGTTCTGACTGTTGGCGACCAACAATTGGTTAAAACTGTAGCTTGGTATGACAATGAAATGTCCTACACTGCTCAACTGGTTCGCACTTTGGAGCACTTTGCAAAAATGATCAAGTAATATCTGCAATAACATAGAGCGGAAACAGATGCTATTGTTTCCGCTCTTTATATATCAACATTTTGCAAATTTCTCAAAAACACCAGGATTGACAAGGGATTTCAGCTCTTGATTGGTCCAACAAATACATGGGTGCGGAGGAAATACAGATGAACAAAAAAAGTGTACGCGATATCGAATTGACAGGAAAACGGGCTTTTGTCCGTGTAGATTTTAATGTGCCGCTCGAAGATGGTAAAATTACAGATGACAAACGTATTCGTGCCACGCTTCCTACGATCAATTATTTGATCGAAAAAGGCGCTAAAGTTATTTTGGCAAGCCACATGGGTCGTCCAAAAGGCGAAGTGGTTGAATCCATGCGTTTGACTCCAGCTGCTGAACGTTTGTCCGAATTGCTCGGTAAAAAAGTGGTTAAAGCAGATGATTCCGTTGGCGAAACAGTAAAAGCTCAAATCGCTGAACTGAACAACGGCGACGTATTGTTGCTTGAGAACGTTCGTTTCCACGCAGGTGAAGAGAAAAACGATCCGGAATTGGCAAAACAATTCGCTGAACTGGCTGACATATTCGTTAACGATGCATTCGGCGCAGCTCACAGAGCACACGCTTCGACAGAAGGTATTGCTCACTTGTTGCCAGCAGTATCCGGTCTGTTGATGGAGAAAGAACTTGAAGTGTTGGGCAAAGCAATCTCCAACCCTGAGCGTCCTTTCACAGCAATCATCGGTGGTTCCAAAGTTAAAGACAAAATCGATGTAATCGACAACCTGTTGAACATTGCAGACAACGTAATCATCGGTGGCGGTCTGACTTACACGTTCTTCAAAGCACAAGGACATGAAATCGGACAATCTTTGTTGGATGATTCCAAACTGGATGTTGCTCTTGGTTTTATTGAAAAAGCGAAAAAATTGGGCAAAAATTTCTACCTGCCGGTAGATATCGTTGTATCTGACGATTTCAGTGCGAGTGCAAACACACAAATCGTTGGCATCGACGGCATCCCTGCAGACTGGGAAGGCGTGGACATCGGACCGAAAACGCGTGCAATCTATGCTGAAGTAATTAAAAACTCCAAGCTGGTTGTATGGAACGGACCAATGGGCGTATTCGAAATTGAACCTTTCTCTAATGGTACACGTGAGGTTGCTGAAGCTTGTGCAGAGACAGAAGCATACACCATCATTGGTGGCGGTGACTCCGCAGCAGCAGCTGAGAAGTTCAAATTGGCTGACAAAATGGACCACATCTCTACAGGTGGCGGTGCATCGCTCGAGTTCATGGAAGGCAAAGTGCTTCCTGGCGTAGTTGCATTGAACGATAAGTAAGCTTAAAGCTATAGCATGAAGGAGTTGAAAACCATGAGAACACCGATTATCGCAGGTAACTGGAAAATGTTCAAAACGGTTTCCGAATCCAATGACTTCATTCAGGAAGTTAAAGGAAAAGCGGAAGTTGAAGGCGTAGAGACGGTTATTTGCGCACCGTTTACGAATCTGCCGTCCCTGGTAGAAGCCGTTAAAGGCACAAACATCAAAATTGGTGCACAAAATCTTCATTTTGAAGACAATGGTGCATTCACAGGTGAAATCAGCGGCGTTATGCTGAAAGACCTGGGTGTGGATTATGTCATTATTGGTCACTCGGAGCGCCGTCAATATTTTGCGGAAACCGATGAGACTGTCAATAAAAAGCTGCATGCAGCATTCCGTCACGGATTGACTCCAATCTTCTGCCTTGGTGAAACGCTTGAAGAGCGCGAAGCCAATCAGACGAAAGACGTATGCAAAGTGCAAACAGAAGCGGCTTTGGCAGGTCTGACTGCTGAGCAGGCAGCACAAGTGGTTATCGCTTATGAGCCAATCTGGGCGATCGGTACAGGCAAATCCTCCACATCCCAAGATGCGAATGAAGTTATTGCTTACATTCGTACGTTGGTGAAGGATCTGTACGACCAAAAGGTAGCAGATGCAGTTCGTATTCAATACGGCGGCAGTGTTAAACCTGAGAACGTAACAGAATACCTCGGACAAAGCGACATCGACGGCGCGCTTGTTGGCGGTGCCAGCTTGCAGCCGGCTTCGTTCATCGCGCTTGTTGAGGGGGCGAAGTAATGACAGCTCCAAAACCTGTAGCACTGATCATTATGGACGGCTTTGGTCTTCGGAACACGGTGGAAGGCAACGCGGTAGCGCAAGCCAAGAAACCGAACTATGACCGTTTTATGAGCCAATTCCCTCATACAACGCTCACTGCTTGCGGTGAAGCTGTAGGTTTGCCAGAAGGGCAAATGGGGAACTCCGAGGTAGGTCACCTGAACATTGGTGCTGGCCGGATCGTATACCAGGATTTGACTCGTATTTCCAAATCGATTCGTGACGGTGAGTTTTACGATAATGAGACACTCGTTAAAGCTGTTCGCGAAGCGAAACAAAGCGGTAAAAAGCTTCACTTGTATGGATTGTTGTCTGATGGCGGTGTACATAGTCACATCGACCACTTGTTCGCTATGCTGGATCTCGCCAAAAAAGAAGAAATGAATGACGTATACATTCATGCCTTCATGGATGGCCGTGATGTTATGCCAGATAGCGGTAGAGAATTCATGCAGAAGCTGATTGCCAAAATTGCAGAAGTCGGTGTAGGACAAATTGCAACGGTTCAAGGTCGCTACTATGCGATGGACCGTGACAAACGTTGGGAACGTGTTGAGAAATCATATCGTGCCATCGTTTATGGTGATGGACCAAAATACACTGACCCACTCAGAGCAGTTGAAGAATCGTATGAAAAATCTGTATTTGACGAATTTGTTGAACCAACGGTTATCGTCAAAGCGGATGGCCTGCCGGTAGGTTTGGTGGAGAGCGGCGATTCCGTCATTTTCCTCAACTTCCGTCCTGACCGTGCGATCCAACTGTCGCAAGTATTCACGAACCAGGATTTCCGTGGTTTCGACCGTGGTCCGAAGTTCCCTGTGGGCTTGCATTTCGTGTGCTTGACGCTGTTCAGCGAGACCGTTGAGGGTTATGTGGCTTACTCGCCTAAAAACCTCGACAACACGCTGGGTGAAGTTCTGGTACAGAACAACAAGAAACAATTGCGTATTGCAGAAACTGAGAAATACCCGCACGTAACCTTCTTCTTCAGCGGCGGCCGTGATGTTGAGCTTCCAGGCGAAACACGCGTGCTGATCAACTCACCAAAAGTTGCAACGTACGACTTGCAACCGGAGATGAGCGCGTATGAAGTAGCTGACGCATGTGTTCGCGAGATTGAAGCAGACAAACATGATGCTATTATTCTGAACTTCGCTAACCCTGATATGGTTGGACACTCCGGCATGCTGGAGCCTACGATTAAGGCAGTAGAAGTAACAGACGAATGCATGGGCCGTGTTGTGGATGCAGTTCTCGCTAAAGGCGGCGTTGTGCTGATTACTGCGGATCATGGTAACGCGGATATGGTGTTCGATGAGCAAGGACGTCCGTTCACGGCTCACACAACGAACCCTGTTCCATTCATCGTTACAGATGCGAATGTTACCTTGCGTGAAGGCGGAATCCTCGCGGATATCGCTCCAACGATTCTTGACCTGATGCAATTGCCTAAACCGGAAGAAATGACAGGTACATCGGTCATCGCTACCCGTAAATAGATTACGCAACACCATATAAATTGGGCCGTTTGGCGTTTGCCTATGAACGAAGGCAGCAGAAATAGTCTGTAGAAGCGAAGCGGTCGCCTTTATCACATGATTTCAACTTATAAAAATAAGTTCAAAGAAATCAGGGGATAACAGCGATCGAAAGACGATTCTGCTGACGTAGTGAATTTGGGGCAAACACAAGTTGGTCCAAAATTAAAATTCCAAATTAAAAGGAGATTATCACTCATGACTATTATTTCTGACGTGTACGCTCGCGAAGTCCTCGACTCCCGCGGTAACCCTACAGTTGAAGTTGAAGTATACCTGGAGTCCGGCGCAATCGGACGCGCTATCGTACCATCCGGTGCATCCACTGGTGCCCACGAAGCCGTTGAGCTTCGCGATGGCGACAAATCCCGTTATCTGGGTAAAGGTGTTCTGCAAGCTGTTAAAAACGTAAACGAAACAATCGCTCCAGAAGTAATCGGTATGGATGCATTGGATCAACTGGGTATCGACAAATTGATGATCACTTTGGATGGTACGCCAAACAAAGGTAAACTGGGTGCTAACGCAATCCTGGCTGTATCCATGGCTGTAGCTCGTGCAGCTGCTGACGCTCTGGACCTGCCATTGTACGTTTACCTGGGCGGATTCAACGCTAAAGTACTTCCAGTACCAATGATGAACATCATCAACGGTGGTGAGCATGCTGACAACAACATCGACGTTCAAGAGTTCATGGTTCTTCCTGTTGGAGCACCAAGCTTCAAAGAAGCTCTTCGCGTAGGTGCAGAAATCTTCCACAACCTGAAATCCGTACTGAGCTCCAAAGGCCTGAACACAGCTGTAGGTGACGAAGGCGGCTTCGCACCGAACCTTGGTTCGAACGAAGAAGCAATCACTACAATCATCGAAGCGATTGAAAAAGCAGGTTACAAACCAGGCGTTGACGTATTCCTGGGTATGGACGTAGCTTCCACTGAGTTCTACAAAGATGGTAAATACACACTTGCTGGCGAAGGTAAATCTTACACTTCCGCTGAGTATGTTGACCTTCTGGCTTCATGGGTTGAGAAATACCCTATCATCACCATTGAAGACGGTATGTCTGAAGATGACTGGGATGGTTGGAAATTGCTCACAGAAAAATTGGGAGACAAAGTACAACTCGTTGGTGATGACTTGTTCGTAACGAACACAGAGCGTCTGGGTAGAGGTATCGAAGAAGGTATCGGTAACTCCATCCTGATCAAAGTTAACCAAATCGGTACATTGACTGAAACATTCGATGCAATCGAAATGGCTAAACGTGCAGGATACACTGCTGTAATCTCTCACCGTTCCGGTGAGTCCGAAGACAGCACAATCGCTGACATCGCTGTTGCAACAAACGCGGGTCAAATTAAAACGGGTGCTCCTTCCCGTACAGACCGTATCGCGAAGTACAACCAATTGCTCCGCATCGAGGATCAACTGGGTGAATTGGCCCAATACAATGGTCTTAAAGGTTTCTACAACCTCAAAAAATAAGTTGTCTTCTGACAACTCTTGGGCAAGCCGGGTAACCGGCTTGTCTTTTTTATTAGTTTTTGTTAGACATTTCAATACCGATAAATATGGGTACTGTTCAATGAATTTTTGAGTATCAGTGAATTGAGAGATCGCCACTACTTGTATCACGCTAATTGCTGTGTTACAATTAAAGTAACTGTTTTTATGGTGAGATGTTATGCCCACATGGGTAGGAGGTGGAATGAATGGATATTGCTTTGAAATTGCTGCTCGTCGTATTTTCGATCGGTCTAATCACTGTAGTATTGCTGCAGCACGGAAAAAGCGCTGGTTTGGCGGGTGCCATCTCCGGTGGTGCGGAACATCTTTTCGGTAAAACGAAAGCGCGCGGACTGGATCTTTTCTTGCAACGTGCAACGGTTGTACTGGGTGCAGGATTCTTCATTTTGTCTATTATTGTTACGGTTGTGTCCAAGTAAGAATCGGATATATGCCTGAACAATTCAATAGCTTGAGCGTAATCGCTTAAATGATTAACCTTCGTTTCGAGAAGAAACGGAGGTTTTTTAATAAATTCATCCATGACCAGTCTTTTCCAATGAACCACACGATTCTGATCTTCGATTTCTTCTCACTTCCGTTCGGTTACCTTCCTACATATTCGCCCTGTTCTGGGCCGTTTCTTTTCTGTCTGTTCGAGAGCAAAAAACACATGTAGCATAAATGCTGTTATGATGCATGAAAGCGCGCTTATTCAAAGGGCCATGCATATTTAGTTTATTTTGCAGGGTACGGATGCGCCGGATTGAATTCGTGTATACTAGGGTATGAGATAGTGAGGCCTGAGTTAGACGGCTTTTCTATTGGTAAGGTTTCTGATACATAGAGAGACGAGACAAGATTACACTTTTATGTTTCCCGAGGTGAATATTAATGATAACAGAACAACAATTGCTCGACTTCATGCGGGAAACCGCTTATAAACCGATGACTTATCAGGAACTGGAACAGCACTTCGAGATTGAAGACGCGGCTGATTTCAAAGCCTTTTTGATTATGCTCAATACGCTGGAGGAATCCGGCAAAGTCATGCTGACCCGCAATAACCGCTATGGCATGCCAGAACGCATGGATTTGGTGCGTGGACGTTTGCAGGCTCATGCGAAAGGGTTTGCTTTCCTCATCCCTGAGGATCGGGAGCACCCGGATGTGTACATCCACGCCAATGATATGAAAAGCGCCATGAACGGTGATACGGTGTTGGTTAAAGTGACTTCTCAAGGACCTTCCGGTGGACGTTTGGAGGGTGAGATTGTCCGTATTGTTACCCGTGCGGTTACGCAGGTTGTTGGTGTATTCCAAAGCCACGAGGTGTACGGTTTCGTTATACCGGATGATAAGCGGATTAACCGGGATATTTTCATCCCGCGTCCGAACTTCCACGGGGCTGTTGATGGACAAAAAGTTGTTGCAAAAATCGTCAGCTATCCAGAGGGCCGGGCAGCAGCAGAAGGTGAAGTGATCGAGATTCTCGGTCATAAGGATGAACCGGGTATTGATATTTTGTCCGTAATCCGTAAGCACCAGCTGCCAGAAGCCTTTCCGGATGAAGTCGTGGAAGAAGCGGAAAAAGCACCGGACGCCATTACGGAAGAAGAAATTGTCCAGCAGGGTCGCCGCGATCTGCGTGGGCTGAATATCGTTACGATTGATGGCGAAGACGCCAAGGATCTCGATGACGCTGTCAACGTGGAGAAGTTGCCGAACGGTAACTACCGTCTGGGCGTTCATATCGCCGATGTAGGCTATTACGTGCGGGAAAACTCCAAGTTGGATCAGGAAGCGTACAACCGCGGATGCAGTGTGTATCTGGTGGACCGTGTTATTCCGATGCTGCCACAACGTCTGTCCAACGGGATCTGTAGTTTGAATCCGCAGGTAGATCGCTTGACGTTATCTTGTGAAATGGAGTTCAACGACCAGATGAAGGTTGTGAAACATGACATTTTTACAAGTGTTATCAAGACCAAAGAGCGGATGACGTATTCCAACGTTCGCAAAATTCTTGAAGGTGAAGAGCCTGAATTGTTGGAGCGTTACAAGGATCTAGTGGACGATTTCCACTTGATGAAAGAGATTGCTTTGAAGCTTCGTGCGATGCGTATGCGACGCGGTGCGGTTGACTTTGATTTTGAAGAATCCAAAATCATTGTGGATGAAGAATGCAAACCGGTTGATATCGTGAAACGGGAGCGTTCGATTGCGGAGCAAATTATTGAGGAATTCATGCTGGCAGCCAATGAAACGGTAGCAGAGCATTTCCACTGGTTGAAGGTTCCGTTCATCTATCGTGTGCATGAAGATCCTGATCAGGAAAAACTGCAAAATTTTCTCGCCTTTGCGGCGAATTTCGGACACCACGTCAAAGGACGGGGCAACGCGATTCATCCACGGGCGCTTCAATCCCTGCTTGAGGATATTAACGGAACGAAGGAACAGACGGTTATCAGTACAATGATGCTGCGTTCCATGAAGCAGGCGAAGTATGACTCCGAGATGTCGGGTCACTTTGGTCTGGCAGCAGAGTTCTACAGTCACTTCACCTCACCGATCCGTCGTTATCCCGATCTCGTCATTCACCGTGTTATTCGGGAAGTGATTGAGAACAATGGAGCATTGCCTGAGAACCGTCAGGAGTATTTGGCTGGACGTATGGCCGATATTGCGCAGCAGTCCTCGGAACGTGAGCGTGTGGCGGTTGAAGCTGAACGGGATACGGAGAAAATGAAGAAAGCGGAGTACATGCTTGATAAAGTTGGCGAAGAGTTCGAAGGCATGATCAGCAGTGTAACCAGCTTCGGTATGTTCATTGAACTGGAGAATACGGTAGAAGGTCTGATTCGCTTGAGTGCGCTCACGGACGACTATTACCATTTTGATGATCAGCATATGGCTCTGATTGGCGAACGTACATCTAAAGTCTTCCGCATCGGTGATGAGGTGAAGATTCGTGTGGCCCGTGTGAGCATGGAAGAGTACACGATTGACTTTGAAATGGTTGACATGAAACCTCGTGGCGAACGTCCAGGTGGCTTCAGTGGTGGACGCGGCGGTAAAGGTGGACGTCCTGCTGGCGGCGGAGGACGCGGAGGAGTGAAGAGTGGTTCCGGTGGATTCAGTGGCTCGCGTGGTGGTAAAGGTGCCCCAACTGGTGCTGCAGGCAGCCGTGGTGGCAGATCAGCCGATGAGAGCAGCAAAGGTGGTCGTGGTGGCCGTAGCGGAGCTTCGAACACAGCAGGAAGCGCAGGTGGAAAGGGTGGCGGTAAACCGAGAGGTGAGCGTCGTACTGGAGACGCCGGCGGATCAGCGGGTCGGAGCAAGGGAGCGGTAAGCTTTGGTTTTGGCTCAGGCAAAGGCGGCTATAGTACTACAGCAGGTGGCCAGGAAGGCACTTCAGCTGGTGGACAAGAGAATGGTCTGAACAGCGGCAGCAGTCGCAGTGAGGGAAGCTTCAAATCCGGTAAAGGCGGAGGTAAAGGTGGCAAAAGCGGTAGTGCACGCAAAAACACCTCACCTAGCGGAGTGTTTATCGGCGAAGGAGCTACACCGGGCGGTGTTCAGGAAGGTGGGGCACCACGGCGTAAGCGCAAGAAGACTAAAGGTGCACCTGCCAACGGAACGGCGGCTTTTGTACGGAAGAAGAAAAAGTAATCGCGTTTCGCTGAGCATAAAATGAGTGTAATGAGAAGGGGCGGCGCAGACCGCCTCTTTCTTGATTTTAACAGCGGTACTTGCTACAATTAAGGTCTGGCATGAGGTACCTAGGAAATGTGTGGTGCACTGCTGTAGAGCATGGTACCGGCTTATTTTACGGAGAAGGAGTGAGGACATGGGCAAGAATGATGGACAGAGTAAAGTGCTTGCACAGAATAAAAAGGCTTCCCATGACTACTTCATTGAAGATACGTATGAAGCGGGCATGGTGCTTACCGGAACGGAGATTAAATCTCTTCGTAATGGCCGTGCGAATATTGGCGATGCATTTGCCACGATTCGGAACGGTGAGATTCATATTCACAATATGCATATTAGTCCTTTTGAACAAGGAAACCGTCATAATCCAATTGATCCAACCCGTACGCGCAAATTGTTAATGCATAAAGTGCAGATTCACAAGCTGCTTGGGCTGTCGAAGCAAGACGGATACAGCATTGTACCGCTGAAGATCTATATTCGTAACGGGTATGCAAAGCTGCTGCTCGGGCTGGGTAAAGGTAAGAAGCAGTACGATAAACGGGAGTCAGCTGCAAAACGCGATGCACAACGTGATATTCAACGGGTTCTGCGCGAGAAGCAGAAGGTTGCTCGTTGATTTGGATTTGCGATTGCTATGTTTTGAATGGCGCACGGTAAGTTATTTAGTGATAAGTGCGTTATGATAGAAATAAGGATCTCAGGTTTTGCCCGTAATGGGGTGGAGCTTGGGATTTTTTGATTTGATAAAAAGAGTCCTTGCTACGGGGGAACGGTGTAAAGATTTGGCACAATAATCTGACCTGCAATGTGGCGGTCAAGTCGGTCAGATTATTGTGCCAGTTCTGATATGAGATACATCAGTTGTTGCCGCGCCCTGTCTAATAAAAATGTTAGCAGTGGTACCGGGTAAACTTGTGAGGATTGTTGGAAAGAATCGTAGGAGTAAGTTTGCTGATGACTGCGTACTTTGTTCCGATCGTGGGTAAGATAGTTAAGAAAGCTGTTCATGCTCATGAATTGTCTGCACTTCGGTACTCAACTTTACTTCGCTTGAGGGACGCGGTATAATATGTAGACGATTGAGCCTCATATGTGTGTTGGATAAACTTGCACAGTTGCTCAGCCAGCTGGAACGTCTTCCAGTAATCTGTACTATATCGGTGATTGGTCCTGTGTTATGATGTTCTTGTAGCAGACAGGAATGCCGAGTTTGAAAGAAGCATCTTTTTACCTTGGAGGAAAAAGATGTGCAGCACCTTTGCTCCGTATTCACGGATTAATCCTGGAGCCCTTCTTATATGAGGGGGCGTTTATGGATTCGACGGGGATAGTTCGAGCATGGGTAGCGGGTAGTGGGGACGCGTCCACTTCATCAACGCTAAAGCCTATTAAACGGCAAACAACAAACAAACTACGCTTTCGCAGCCTAAGAAACTGTGTGCGTGCTTCTAACCTGCATCGCCCATGTGACAGGATTAGGGGCTAACAAGTAGTGGGATACGCTGTCACATCTCCGCCTGGGGTGTGCTGAAGAAGACAATCAGGCTGACCCAACGTATAGCCGGTTACGGGGCGATACTCGGGTGACATCAAAACTGTGACTACACCCGTAGAAGCTTATGTGTCGTTATCTTCGGACAGGGGTTCGACTCCCCTCGCCTCCATTAGTAGTACCAGAAGAAGCACCTTTATGGGTGCTTTTTTTCTTTGTTCTTATACATGGTGGTTTGAAAAACCCTACAATTACTGGATTTTTACCAGTAACTATAGGGCATCAGAATTATTTTGTTTGAATCAAGGTGTGGTGGCACAATGAATCAGAACTTACTTCCATTCGCACACCATTGTTTTTTCATACATAAGCTTGTCATTCATAGTCAGTTGGAGACTCAAATAGATCTTTTTAGTATCTCTGTTGATGTAAAGCTTCGAGATATACTTGCTAGCTAAAGCATGTAATAACTGTGGATTGGGCACTTCTTGATCTAGTAGACTAATGAAAGATTGAATATCATATCGGATACCTGCAACGTACTCCTCAGGCACATGGAAATCGGACCAGTTAGATGTTAGCCGAAGGTAAGAATCTGACTTCTCCCTTAACTCGTTTTGCATCTCCGCAAGCATTTCCTGATGGTAAGGCTTTGCCTTTCCTGTTGAGATGTCATCTTCGATTAACTCTATTCGTTTTTTCAGAAATTCGAGTTCGTTTTCCATAATTGTTTTCTGAGTAGTATGTTGCTGATTACTCTCGGTGTAAAATTGTCGCATTTCTTCTACTAGATTATTCCCCATGAGCAGACTCATTATATGGATGCGTAAACGATTAGAGACTATCTCTTCTATCCGTTCCTTGTTCCATCCAGCATATGGACAGAAGTCCTTACCTTTTCTAAGGTAGCCGCCGCATACATAGTATTGTTTTTTTCCACCTTTCATTTTACTTGATGTGGAGTTACCTACCATTCGTGAACCGCACTTTTCGCATACCATAACTCCTCGTAACCAGAAAGGGGAGGCTAGTTTGCTATCAAAAGGCTTATGTGTTTCTCCACCGCCAGTATTTCTTTTCTTTGCGTTCTCTTGGCATTTGTTAAATATATCTTCCGAAATGATTGAAGGGTGAGCATTTTCAGTAATTATCCACTCTGAACGGTCACGCCACTTTTTACCTTTGGTTTGATAATCCTGCTTATTCCAGCAACGCCGACCAATATAAGCCTCGTTAAAAATGATAGCTCTAATTGTGCTTGATGCCCATGTTCCGCCTTTCTGGGAGGGGATTTGTCGGCGGTTTAGTTCAGAGGCGATCTTTGTGTAACCCATTCCTTCATGAGCATACTGGTTAAAGATCCATTTTACGATATCTATCTCTTCACGTGGGCCATGTATCCACACTGCCTTGGTTTTATTATTCCCTAGAGCAATATGTTCTGTACGATATCCATATGGAGACGTACCACCATTGTTATACCCTTGCTTAGCGTTCTGCGTCATACCCTTACGTACCTCGGTAGCCAAGTTTGCGTTAAAGAACTCTGAAATGACCTCTAGCATTCCTTCCAGTAGCATGTCTTGCGGCGTCTCTGCTTCTGTCTGTTCCGTGACTGATATGACCTTCACACCACTTTGATTCAGTAATGCTTTGTAGATAACATGGTCGTCCCGCTTACGAGAAAACCGATCAAACTTATGAACAACAACCGCATCGAACGGTCTATTTGAGCGTTTAGCTAATGCTATCATCTTCTGAAACTCTGGACGGTCATCTGTCTTTGCAGATTTTCCTTTCTCAATGAACTCATTAACGATGATCCAACCTTTCTCCAGACAATATTGCTGAATGGCTTTAACCTGTGCTGGAATAGACAACTCTTTCACTGCTTGGCGATCTGAAGACACGCGGACATAAATAGCTACTTTCAATGAAATACTCTCCCTTTTCTTGTTTTTGGGCATAAAAAAAGCACGTACACCGTTTTGGCGTACCTGCAATGAAACTTAACATTATTGTGTTTTATTGATTTTCCTTGCCATCAACGATGCCTGAGCGGCATCCCAAATCCGTTGGTCAACAATAGCAGGATGAGCTTTCTCTGCGACAATCCACTCAGATGCATCATTCTGTTTCCCATCTGCATCCGACTTCTTATTCCAGACACGCTTACCGAGATAGACTGAATTGTTGAGGATAGCAAGCACTGTGGATGGAGCCCACCTCTTCCCCTCGATGACTTTTTGCTGATTCAGTTCACGAGCAATTCGCTTGCCTCCATGACCTTCTACCGCCATTTGAAACATCTGCTGGACTAATTTGACCTCTTCATTACTTCCAAGCTCATACGTGATCTTTTTGCCTGTCTGAACACGTCGATAACCGAATGGCACTCTGCCACCACAATGAAATCCTTGAGAGGCATTTTCCCTCATGCCCTTCAACGTCTCGTGACGCAGATTAACGTTGTAGAACTCACTGATAACTTCCAGCATTGACTCTAACAGAAAGCCATGTGGCGTATCCGTATTAATAGGCTCGGTTGCAGATACAACGGTAACACCGAGCTTTTTTAGTAACGCTTTGTATACAGCATGATCTCCACGATTGCGACTGAACCGATCAAACTTGTGGACGACAATTGCATCAAAGTGTTTATCTGTTTTCTGAGCATCTGCAATCATTCGTTGAAAGTCTGGTCTTGCATCTGTCTTTGCAGACCTAGCTTCATCTATATATTCATCCACGATAGACCATCCACGCTCGTCCGCGTATCGCTGCAGTGCTTCTCGTTGAGCAGGGATGGATAATTCACGTTCTGCTTGTTGTTCAGATGATACACGAAGATAAGTTACTACATTCATTTTCCATCATTTCCTTTCCTCTGTGTTAGTTACTATTAAGTAAATACAGTCTATCCACCTTTCTTTTTTGAGCGCTTCTCACCACTCGATATTCACTGTAAAAAGCAAAAAGCCTGAATCCTATTGGATTCAGGTATATGAGATCGTTAAGTTGATAGTAAGGCAGTCAAGGCTGAGCGATAGCGAATTCATTTTAGCCTTGATTGGCACTTACTAAGCCAACGCTGTATTAAGCCCTTGGCTAAATGCCAAGGGGCGGCTCACGCCGAGTGCTGGGATTGCAAAGGGTAGAACCCTTTGTGTTTCCCCTTAGGGGACGGAAGGGGAAGTTAAACTATTAAATCTAAAGGATGCTGATCGTAATGGAGCCAAGCATAGTCAATAATTTTCCAAAATAAGGAGTCAACATGTGGTTTGTCGAAGAAAACCCATCCATTTATCTGTGTTCCACTTGATAGATTAAGAGGTAACTCAATAGAATTCTTAACTTTAGCATGACGTTTGGTTTTCTTTACATGACGGAAGGCTCGAGAACGTTTTGTGCATACAAAGCAGGAAACATTATAATCTATTCCTCCTAAGCCAACGTCTAAATCGACTCCATGCCTGACATCTTGACTTAGTGAGTAACCAACGTGATTGAAAAGTCTCGATTCATTGGCTAGACAATAGAAATGAATCTCTCTCACTAGTGAAGGGTAACCCCTAAGGATTCTAGCCAACACGGATTTTTGGCAAAACCCATTGAGTTCAAAACTGTGTACCTGTATATAGTAATCTGCAAAATCTTTTTGAGAAGGAACACGTTGTTGAAGAATAATGTATGACCATAGAGTTGACATCATATTCGGAAATCGAGTGGCGTATTCCACTTTATTGTCTTTGTACGCAATGAACTGGGGCGTGACCTGCGAAACTTCCAACTCGATTTCTTTTGAGGATAGGTTAATCCCAGAAGTAAGATCAATCATAGGTAGAATCAACACCTTTTAGAAGGTCGTATGCTTTATCGAGCTTACTTTGTCTCTCAATTCTTTTTTTAGTCAACTCAATCTCGTTTTCCAGCCTAAGTAGTAACTCTTCGGCATCCAGATGCCTTGCTTTTAGGTTTAGTGTTCTTTCAACTGAAGGTTCATTAGCTATCGGACTTCGTATAGTGTATTTTATTTCAATTTCATATTGTGCAGATCGGATATCCCTGTCTTCGTAATGTCTACCCAGAAAGAAACGTTTTGGAGCGTGAGCGGTGAAGATTTCGACAGGAACTTGATAATAAGCAGCAAGAGCCTCAAGGGTTGATTGTCTAGGCAGTGTGTCCGAACTCTCTAGCTTATATAAGCCTGTATGGCTAATGGTGTTGCTATCATTTGAGACTCGTTTTACGGAGTATTGTCCTACATATATCTTATTCAGTTCTTCGCGTACCCAACGTAACCTTTCGCTGAATGTAAGGAGTGTAAAGTTCTGTAGTTCCTCTCCTTCAATCCACCTTCCCGTATTATCATAAATCATCGTACGACTCTCCTTCCTGTTCTAATAAGAGTATAGACCATTACACCTCGTAAGTAAAGTTTTTATAAACGTTTACTTTTTGCTTACCTTAATGTAATATGAGAAAAAAGTTATTTTACTGGAGGGGTGAACACTAGGATGTTTAGCATAAGAGAGGACATACCTTTGTTTAACGTTTTGAAGCTATCAGGAAAATTGGAGTATGACGATGAGTAGCTTCTACGTTTGTTTAACATCACTGATAATAACCTAGAAAGTGTTCAGAATCCGAACAAGCACAGTGTAAACAAAGGAGAGATGAGAGTATGATTCACATAGATACCCTCCATATTGAGACTCAGGGAGTTATACCAGAGCAAAGCTTAAAGGAGATGACTCTTAGGAATAGGAGAGGCTTCAACACCTTTAGTACGTATACTGGAAGCACATATAGAACGTATGATGGCCGCTATGATAATGTTTTCATTAAACATACTGTAGAGAGCCAGAAGATTAAGATCGAGATTGATTCATGCGGCGGCTTCCTACACGGTAACAGCATGATTCCTATAGGAGATGAACAGAGTGGTCATTTCTTAGAAAGGTTAGAGGGCTTTCTACTTGAAACAACTAACGTCTCACTAATGGTACCTCTCCGAGATGCCCAGATAAAAAGAATGGATATTAAATATGACTTCCAAGTTGGAGACGAAGTGCGAGACTACTTATCTGCAATTGCAAAGCACTCAGTTCCTGGACATCAACGAGATATTCTTGGAAATGGAGATACTGTGGTGTTTAAAAATTCTTCAAGAAAGATGATGTTCTATAATAGGGAGGCAAACTGTATCAATCGAAGGAAGTCGGAAGAGGAAACCGAGATGAGTAAGGGGGTTATTCGGTTTGAGGTAGCTTGTAATTCAGCAGAACTATTACGAAGACTGAAGCTGAATACAGTCTGTATAAATGATGTCTTTAACTCAAATGTGACAGAGGATTTGCTGCGGCGCTACTTTGACAAGGTGAGGTTCATTGACAGGGTAACTAGCACTGAAAGTGAGTTGCTTAGGATTCTTCAAGATAACTTTGGAGAAAACAAGGGCTATCGAATATTATCGTATATAAAAGCCAAACAAGATGGTAATTTATCTGGCTTTTCTCGAACAACTATATATGAGTATGAGAAGCTTCTTGAAGAGAAGGGGATCGCTTCTGTCATTGGAGAGAGGAGGCAGGACTGCGCGGCAATGATTTTGAATACATGATCCGAGCCAGCTTGGTTGATGCCTCCAAGAAAGAGATCATCATCAAAGACACCAAAGGGATTTACGACACAGAAACTTTCACAGTTGCCGATAAGGCTGCTGCAGAAGAAGCCCTGAAGAAGTCCAATATGGTCCGCTTCAAATCAACAGGTGCTGTTGCTTGGGCAGACGTGGCATACACGGCGCTCACGGGAGCGGTATCCGGTTCCGTGACAATCACAGCGTCTGACTGGAGCCGTATTTTCAACCGGGTCGATGGTCTGACCTTCGATGTGTTCTATTCTATTTACCTTCCACTGACGCAGCCGTCCAAGCGGCTGCAAAACAATGGTTGCTGGATCGTCGCATTAAGGCCCGCAGACTTGCGCAGTTAGTCGTTGCTGGCATCGCATTGGATGACACAGACATTGAGAAGCATAATGCCCGTAGCCGCAACATGAACGCCCGTTTCATCGTCAGCAACTCTATCGCTGGTACACATATTAATGGCAAAACGTACAATTCAGTTCAATGGGCTGCATGGCTTGCAGGGTTGATGGCGGGCACGCCTGCGAATAAGTCTTTCACAGGGGTTAAGGTACCGATGACACAGGCTGCCATTGATTGGAGCTATAGCGAAGTCATTAAAGGTTTGGCTGAAGGCACTCTGATGGCAACTCGTGACGGTTATGACTACATCATTGAGTCTGCAGTGAATACACTGACCACGATGGGCGCAGGCGAGCGTGAGGACTTTGGGAAGATTCGGGTATCCATGACGATTGATCAGGTGCTGAACGATATCTATTCCACCGCCAAAAAGTGGAAAGTTAAACTGGACAACGATAAGGATGGCCGGGGCATGTTTATTGCGGCTGTGTTGGAATATCTGGCGATCCGGAGGAGCCAGAAGGCAATTGATGAAGGTTACACATTTGTAGAAGATCCGAACAACGTAAGTGACTTCGATTATGCCTATTTCAAACTGTTCGCCAAACCGCTTGATGCCATTGAAGCATTCTACATTACATGGGAGGTGGCATAGTAAATGGAACGCGAACTTATTGGCCGGAATCTTTCTTGTGAAGATGATAACGGGGATTCAGTTCAGACTATCAAGGAAATGGAAGTCACACTGAATCCCGAAACGTTGGATATTGTCCGGGCCCGCCGAATGGCGAAGACTAAACAAATTGTGGGTTATGAAATCCCGGTTAAACTGGTCATGTCCAAATTGGAATCCAGGATGCGTTATCGTCTGTTGGAGGACTTTAAAGCAGGTAAGACCATGTTCCTCGATCGCATCACTGGTTCCTTGGAAGATATGCAAACGGGAAATACGGAACGGGTCCTTTTGACAGGGATTCATATCCACGGCAACATGGACATCTTGGTTGCTCAGATCGACAGCAATACTGGTATTGATATCACGTTGGAGGGAACAGCTACGGATTTCGAATTTGTAGAGCAATTCCTTGATTACATGGCCTAAATTAAAAGGGAATTTATCCAATCTTTTTTGTATAATAGTTGAGGTGGATACAAAATAGAGTGGACGGAGTAAACATGTTAAGTAAAAAGTATAAAAACAAACCAAACAAAAATAAAAGGCCTTTAAATAAGTTTGAATCTTTCAGGAAGGGACTAGAAAGGAATAAAATATTCTTTGAGGTTTTAGTAACTCTATCACTTTCGACTATGGCTCTATTTGTTTCCTGTCAAGCGAATACAATAGCCTCTAACCAAACAGCTATCGCTGAAGCAGAAAATATGCCGGTTTTTGAAATCAAATCTACTCAAGTCTATGATGATGATAGGAAGGAATACACAGAACACAAAGTTAAAATCGCTAATGAGGGAGGACCAATCTACGGTTTTGATTCTGATGTAGTAACCTTTTTGAATATTGATTATCTAGATAATAAAGACGGCTATATCAATAAAAATATTAGAGTTCCGTTGCGAGGTTATTTTACGGCTAGTTTAGTAACGAGTAAGGTTAAAGGTGAACTAGCAACAGTACAAGGTTATTTAAACAATAATAAGTTGTTTGATCTAACGCAAGAAATTCTAAACGGGCCAGATGCCGAAGAGAAATTTATAGATATTGAGATTCAGGTTTATGTAAAAATAAGGTATGAAGATTTTCTTCATAGATATAATGAAGAATATTACTATGTACCGTATCTTCAAACCCAAAAACTGAGCCAATCAGAAGGAGAGAATATTTTCAAGGAGCACTCTGAGGCGCTTTTATCTAAAGGAGTGGAGTTTCTAGATCTAAGCAGAAATAAAGTAATAAAAATAATAAATGAAGTAAACGAGGATGAATAAAAATTAAGCCACTCTTAAGAGAGTGGCTTTTACTTTTGGGGAGGAATTATGATGAGCGATAAATTACAGAAATACCTTGCTGCCGGTACGGCCGCAACTGAACCTGAACAAATTGTTGTTGAAGTGGACGGGGAAAAATGGTCTGTGCGTCGTCTGACCACTATGGACCTGCGCCGAGCTTATGAAGCAGCATATAACGATGACGGCACAGAAAAAGGGTCGTTCAATGACATTGATGCCATGATCGTAAAAGCCACAGAGCATGATTTCGATTGGAAAAACATTGAACTTCTAAAGGCGTACAATTGCGTGAACAAAAACGAGTTACCGCCACGTATGTTAAACAACCCTGATCACTATGCTGTGTTGGCCAAAGCGGTTCGTAACTTCCAAGAAACAAAGGACGAGTTGCTTAAAGAAGCAAAAAACTCATCCGGCGAGACGGCGAAGCATCCTTTTGGATCAACCAGAAGAAATTACCTTCCGAAGTCTTGCCGTATGAAGTTAATCGGAACAGGCAGTATCATTTTTGTTTGGCCGCATCGATGTTGGCCGAAGAAGAAATGAAGAAGCTCAATAAGAAATAGGGAGGGGGTGAAAGATATGGCTACGGCCAGTAGAATAACCGTACCTATTGAAGCAAGGGATCTCGTATCTGGTACGCTGCGTCGTATGCAGAGCGGGCTTAGAAATACGCAAGACGATGTTGGTGGTCTTCGCCGTGCTGCAGATCGTATGGGCAGTGAGTTTTCATCGTCCATACATCGTGCAGGGGAGTCAGCGCGTGATCTTGGAGCCCAGGTCGGACGAGCTGCAGACGAAACAAGGCAGCTCGGTCGTGCTGTTGTCGGGGACTTATTCCGACGGGCACGTTCCAGCGCCGAGAACTTCCGTCGTTCCGTATCTCGTGCAGATGCTGAGGTGAGGGGTGTATCTGATGCCCACGTAAGACTACATGCCGACGATCAAATCAGTCCGCTGGTCGATAACATTTTTGCCAAAATATCCGGGCTTGCTGCTCTCGGTGGCGGTTTGGTGTTAGGTGGCGGGAGGTCGGATGCAGTGTTTGGTGGTGTAGGAGATTATTATAAGGAATCTTCACGGCTTGCCCCATACTTATCATCTCAACAGCGTTCTGAAGTTTTGGCCACAAACGACCAGTTAGTTGCCCAAGGGCTTATCTCTGATAGAGCCACAGGAGCTGCTGAACTTACTACCCTTACACCTATGGTTCAGGACAAATCGAAGGTGAGCGAAGCTTTCGCGGCTACAACGAAATTACAAGCAGTCATCCCCGATTCCGGATCTGAGGAAATGCAGAGAGCAGTCACCCAAACAGCTAAAAACTTTAAAGAATCCTATTCGCAAGTTGCTGACAGCATAGTGCATGCTTACATGTCAGTAGGCGATCCCCAAAAAGACCTAGCGGACACGTTTTGGGAATATAGCCCCTACTTCGCAAGTAGCGGCACAAGCTCAGCTCAAATGAGTATTTTTCTAAGTCAAACGGTCAAAGAAGGGGCCTTCAATTTCGACAAGCCGGGCGATTTTTTCAAAGAGGTTTTTGGGGTTAAGGCTCTTAATGCTGACGACATGGCTGATTACTTTGGTGCTCGGGGATCAGGGAAGAAAGATGCTGCACGACAAGCTGAAGCTTTCACTGCAGACATCAATTCCGGGGATAAACAGAGAGCCCAAGGTGCTATAGCCGCCTTGCTCGCTGATATGGCCAGCCAAGACAGTAATGAATTGAAACAGTCATTGACCAAGCTGGGGTCAGCAACGGGTGAAGATAATGCAGACTCAATCTTGAAGACGTATGGCGTTGCCTTTGAGAAAGCTCCCGATATGACGGGTACAACGGATCGAATGGTTGCCCAACAACAAGCGGCAAACCCTATGACAGAGTTCATTCAAACACAAAATCAGATGAAGACTCAACTACAGGATATTGGCGGCACAATCATGCAAGCTTCATTGCCTGCAATGCAAGAGTTCAACTCTCTTTTAGTGGAAAACAAGGCTCAAATCGAAGCTTTAGGGTCTGGTATCGCATCAAGTATCGGAAAGGCAATAAATCTTTATAAAGAGTACGATACTTTTTTTAATAACTTAATGGCTGGCTTGGCCGGGGTCTTGGCTATCAAAGGCACTGCGAGTATGGTGAAGGGAACTAAGAATCTTTATGGCGATGTAACTAGCGCCGGAAAATGGGCATGGAACAAAATTCCCGGTACTCGTAAGTTTGGCGGTGGTGGATCTACCCCGATCGGCGGCGCTGATCTCGTATCCAGCATGAACGTGAATGCGACTCGTGTTTACGTTAATGGCAGCATGGGTGGCAACGGCGGGGGAAACAGCAAAAACAGACGTAAGAATAGAAGAAATGGCGGTTCAGGTGGGACAAAATCGAAATCCAACAGTTCGAGCAAAAATACAACCAGAACGGATATTGTGAGTGATAAGAAGTCAAAGCCGCAAACGTCAACCAAGTCGAAAGTTAAAGACGTTTCTGTTAAGACGCCCAAAATGCCTAAAATTAATCTAAAGCTTGGGCCGGATGGCTTGTTGTCAACGGGTGTAAAAGGTGTCGGTGGCGCAGCTAAAGGTGTCATGAAAGGCCTTGGTGTGCTTGGCACAATTGCTAATGTTGGTTTCTCGGCTTTTGACATGTATGACACAGCAAAAGAACAAGGTTGGAAAGAAGCGATTTCCACCAAGGGTGGTTCGACGGTTGGTAGCTTAGCCGGTGGCACCATCGGTGGTCTAGTTGGCTCGTTGGTAGGTCCTCTTGGTACAGCTGCAGGTGCTGCAGTTGGTAGTTGGGCAGGTGAGAAGCTTGGTTCATGGGCAGATTCAAGTGGGATTACTCGTGATATTGTGGATGGTGTTTCAAACCTTACTGATTCAATAAAAGGGTGGATGGGGTTTGGTCCTAAAGAAGAACCGAAATCCGTTCCTGTAACGCCTCAGTTGCCAAAAGAATCATTTATAAGCACCACAGCTTCAACGACCAAGGAAGGCGAACAGAAGATCAAGGAAACGATGGAAAGCGTCATATCCAATGTGCAGAAAAGTGGCCTTAAGCAAGGCCTTACAGATGCAATGAACGAGAGCGGCGTCACTCAAGCCGCAGATCATATTAAGGATAAGCTTGTTGGCATGTTCAAAGGATCGGAGTCCAAGGAAGCTGAGAGTAACGTAAAAGCCGTTGGGTCAGCAGCCAAGGAAACCGAACAGAAAGCCAAGGATCTTGGAGTTACAACGAAAAACAGCACAAGGGACATTATCAGCGGCAACGGCCAAGCTGCATTAAGCTTTAGCGGTGTGAGCTCATCTGCCAAAAGCGCGATCGATCTGACCCGTCAGCATCTTATGTCATTCTCTACTGTATCCAGTCAAGGAAGCAGTTGGGGAAGTAACCTGATTAGCATGATGGCTGCGGGTATGCAAAGTAAATTCCCGACCCTGACCAGCATTGTGTCAAAGGCTGCAGGTGTTATTAAGGATTACCTTGGTTTTAGCTCTCCGACCAAGGAAGGACCTGCCAGTAAGTCGGACCGATGGGCGGGGAATTTCGTTTCCATGTTCTCGGATGGATTACGGCCGGACTCTATTAAAGATCGAATGATTGTGATTGCTGGGACGATGCAGGACGGTGTGAATGGCATTGAAGGTCCGAACCTGTCAGGAAGTAACATTCCTGTCCGGACGACGGCATTGGCGGCACAAACCGCCACAGGAAATAAGTCGGTAACGATCGGCAATGTCACAATTGATCTCGGAGGGATTGCAGCAGGCATTACGGATTTCCAATCCTTTGCCAAAGCCCTGACAAGTCCTGCAGGCCGCGCATTGATCCGAGATGTGGCTGGTGAAGAAATATACAAAGCATTGGAGACAGGAGGGTAAAGCATGTTGGCAATGTCTCAGGGGGCCATTCGGCTGACCTTCCCGATCACTCCGGCCGAGGTACAAATTACAACCGGAAATGATGTGGATACATTTAACAACATCATAGGTCAAGAGCGAACAGGGAAACCCACTGCCAAGCTGCAGCGGGTTTCTTTTTCGACCATTTTGCCGCGCGAATGGCGTGAGTTGTGGGAGACGGACAAGAAACAGACTGTCACCTACAAACGGCCAGAAACGACGTGGCAGCTACTTGAGAAGTGGAAGCCCAAGCCGGTAGTGTTGAATTTTGAGGAATTGTTTTCCCAGACTATGTTGATCGAGAACATGGAGATTGTTTATAAAGACGGCCAAGGTAATATTCATATCACTATGTCACTGGTTGAACATAAGCCTGTGAAAATCATTTCTTACAGCAATACCAAGCAACTCCTGAAGCCTGGCGTAATAATAACGAAGTCGTCCAAGAGCCGGCCCAATACAACGGCCAAGTCCAGTAAAAAGGACAAGAAGAAGACGACCAAAAAGAAGAAAAAGGCCAAGGATAAAAAGAAGAGTACAGCAGCGGCAAAGGATGTTGCAAATAATGCGACGGGTGCATTTGATTACACAGGTCGCAAAAGCAAGATTGCGGCAGCCAACAACAAAGTGAAGTAAGGAGGGGGACCATGGATAAATTTGCAGTCATATACGGTAAACAGGATGCCAGGTCTGCCATGGCTCCTGCTATAACGGACATTTCTTGGTCATCGCAACGGGATGAAATCGCGCGAAGTTTGACGGTTCGGCTGCGTGACATTCCCACGGTTAGTGTGGCCGGTATGCTGATGTGCTTTTCCCACAGTATCGGCAAGGCACTCCTGCATCACAAGAACCAATTCTTTCATGGTCCGATCATAGACTATGAAAAAGATGAATTTACAGGTGCATGGGAGATTAAAGCCCGCGAAATTGGTTGGTACCTTGCCAAGAACAAAGGGACTCGGCCGTATTTGAAAGGTGAAGCAGGGGCTGAGTTGCAGAAGTACATTCAGACGACAGGTGTTGACTTCCGTTGCCCAAAACTTGGCTTTACCCTGGATGAACGATATGGGACGATGGCGCATTCAGAGGTCATTTTGGATGTGTTGCAAAAGGCATATGAGCGTAGCGGCTACAGGTACCATGTGGATGCTATCCGGACGGAGAAACATTTTTACCTGCAGGTTGTGAGGGAAGGCACCAATGAAAAGGTGCCTATTTTTGTGCCTGAACAAATGGAGGCCAGCAGCGCAGGCTACAACATCGAGGACACATACACGGTGGTTACCGCGCAGAAATACAAGGATGACAAGCTGTCAGCGTCAGTTACTAAAACGGACGCCAGCGCCTTGAAGACGTTTGGCCGCATGGAAGAGATCATTGAAGTAGAGGAAGATGAAAACCCTACGACGGTTGCAACGCAGAGGGTGAAGGCGATGGCCAAACCCAAACAGATCAAAAAGATCACCGTCCGTCATGAAGACCATACATTGGCTGGTTTACGGGCTGGCTGGCTAGTACTGATCAAGACGACTGTCGTTACCAAATGGATTGTGGAAAGCGTAGATACAAGCTGGAGCAAAGGCATATTTACAGTCAAGATGGTTTTGGAGCGGAGGGAAGCGTAATGATGGGTGATGCAATGAATCTTTTAAAACAGAAGGTAGCGGGTCACATCGATGCTCGGGATACCGAACGCGCTACCCTGCTGAGCTGGCCAAATGCCAAAATCGAGGTGGATGGCGATCCGTATCCATATGAATCGGGAAGGATTGTTATCGCAGATTACCTGCAGGAGCGTGAAATTGACGTAACGTTTGATGTGACAGAACCGGACCCCATGACGATGAAAGGTAAATTAATCATCCCCAGCCCTCTGCAGGTTGGTGATCGACTCCTGGTATCACGTATGACAGGCCAACGCTATTACGTTTTGGGGAAGGAGCGGTAACGTATGGATGAGGACGAAACGTTATTTCCTGAAATGGAACTAGAAGAAGTGGACGTTACCGATCTGGTGGACAACATTCCTTCTGCAACCAAATGGACATACAAGATGGATTACCGCAACCGCAGGGCTGTCCTGGATGAATCAGGGCGTGCAGTCCGGACAACCAGTTATGAGGAATTTCTTGTTGAAACCGCCATGAAGATCCTTTGCACCGAGCGATTCCAATATGTTGTATATGGTGCTGACATCGGCGTTGAAAAATCGGAGTGGCCAGGATGGGAAGACACTGAAATTATCCGCGACATCGAAGAAGCGTTGACGGCTCACCCGGAGATTGAGCAAGCCGAGGTAACGTCAATGACGCGTGTTGATCGGGGGATGGATCTCACTATCCAGATTTCTGGTCTTGTAGGTGTGGCTGAATTGAATGAGGTGATCGATACATGAGCTTAACGATTAATGATTTGCCTAAGTTCCCTGTTGTACCTGTGCTTGAGGAAACCCCGGACATGATTTATCAACGATGGGTTAACCGGGCAATTACGATGGCCAACGAAAGAGGGCTGCCACCGCCTCCTGTGGGCGAGGGTGAATACTTTTATGATCTTTGGTACCCCATTGCCCAGGAGCTGGCCGAACAACAAGAATTGTGGGGATATGGCGTGCTGCAGTCAACACCGATTTGGGCCGATGACGAATTTTTGGATGCACATGGTTGGGCAGATGGTATGGTCCGGAAAGATGGTGAATCCAACGATGATTACCGCCTGCGGATTCTTGATCGAGCTTTTGTTGAAGAAGGCAACGGCCGTCGTAAAGATTATGAAATTTGGGCCAAAGAGATCCAGGGCGTAGGCGGCGCGGTGGCCGTGGAAAAGGAGCGTCATGACAATTCTATTGATCTGTATCTGACTGACATGGCCGGACAACCGATTACGGCAGAGTTTGCCGAGAAAGTCAAAGCATTGATGTGGGAGGATTACCGTATAGCTGGTCACGATCTGGCCGTGTATCCTGCTCCGATCTTCTTGGTCTCCGTTAAAGCCAAGTTGGAAACATCGGAAGACCTGCAGCAATTGGCCGAACTGATACGTCAGCGGGTAATCGCATATGCTAACGGCCGCAGCAAGCTGTTGTACAACTATATTGCCGCTCTCTTGCTCGTGCCAGGCGTGGAGAACTACAGTGACTTTGCGCTTAATGATGATGTTCAGGACATTGATGTTCCACCTGTATCGTTCCTGCAGGTTGAGGTGATGCTGCTATGATTCCCGTTCGGTACCGGGAAGTGTTACCACCATACTGGTATGAAAATGAGGTAGCAGGCTGGCACTTTGGCGTAATGGAAGAAGAGATTGATCTGCGGGCAAAGAAGATGGACGAATTAGTGGAACAGTTTTTACTTCAGCGGGCAACTTGGGGGTTGGATCTGTGGGAATGGATCTACTTCAGGACAGTACAGGTAGGTTCATTGTCAAACCGTCGAGAAGCGATCCGCAGAAAACGGTTAGCGAAGAAGCCATTCAAATTGCCTATTCTTCGACAGATCGGATTGCAATACGGTAAGCTCCTGCAGGTGAGAGAGGAATTTATAGCAAAGGAGATCCACTTTGAATATGACGGCAGCTCCCCCATTAATGTGGCGGGGCTATTTGATGATTTTGAGTACATCCGGCCTGTTCATATTAACCGAGCTGTCCCTGTGGCCAAAACAACTACACCCGCCATCATACTGAGTGGCAAGGGTTATTCGCACTCCGTTGATTTCCCTATCTGCGGATTTGAGATGCCCCAAGAACTGGGGACAAGCGGCGTCTTGGCTACTCAGAATATTACAATGGCTGCCACTACAGCATACTCCAGGATCGACAGTCCGATAACAGGATTCGAAATACCCATGCAAGGAGGGACGCCATAATGGCAGATGTTATTCAACCGCTTATGTTGGACTATGCAGTAACTGATGCGGACTCGCATTTTGATCATGCACTGGTAAACGTCAGTGGAGAATTGGTGAAATACCCAATCCATAATACCGTTATATCGGGTCGGACGATCCGAAAGTACGTGTTTTTAAGCGATACAGCCGTAATTGGAAAGCAGATCCTTGGGGCTTCCTTGATGGATAACCAGGGAAGAACACTCGCTAACCAGGCGTTGAATGTTGTTAAGAACGATCTGGGCTTTCTGATCGGATTCGAATTCACGATTAAGCTGGAGGTGAAGGCAATTGTATAACAAACAAACGTGGTTGGACGAGATCCCCGATATGACAAAGCCCATTTATGATGCTTCGGGAAAGCAGAAGACAGATCCCCAAACAGGCCGACCTCTTTTTGAACTGGTTCAAGCCGGAACTCGAATCACTTCAAGCCGCCTTAACACTATGGAAGGTGGTATTGAAGCAGCCCATACATTGGTCGAACAATTAGCCAAGGAATTGGGTGGTAACTTTGCTGTGCCTGTTGATGGAACAATGGGGCTTCTTTGTAGCGCCCAAGGTCTTAAAGCGACATGGACAGCTGGGATAGCTTACGTAAATGGCGGCCGTTATCAGGTAGCTGCAGGTGAAATGCTGCTGAATCCAACTCAAGGTCAATACTTGTACGTGGACATCGATGGAGCTGTCAAAAAGACGACTTCTCAAGCAACAGCCAAAAAGGGATTAACGATTTTCTATGTGGCAACTGATACGAGCGGGGTCATTTCAACTACGGATCACCGCGTAAACATTAGCCTGGAAGAGATCTTGAAGCGATTGGAGAACGTTCAGATTCCCGACGCGTCTTTGACTGAAAAAGGAAAGGTGCAACTATCTGATTCAATTAACGATACTTCAAAAGACAAAGCAGCCACACCAAGTGCGATTAAGCAAGCATATGATTTGGCTAACGAGAAACAAAGCACTATTAAGCTCGCTAATAACTTTGCAGCACCTGATGCTGCCATTACGTTATATCCAGAAGGGATTTCCGTTTTCTACGTTGGTGGAGGTACGGGAGGTCAGGGGGGGGCGTGGCAAATTGCGACAGGAGCAACAGAGGCATTTGGTTACGTTGAAACAGTAAGAATTGGCACGGGCGGCTACCAGATGTATACAGAGATGTACTCTGGCACAGATACGAAAAACCGTACTAGCAACAAACAATACAAACGCAACAAGCGTGATTCTAACTCAGGCTGGCAACCCTTTGAACGTGTGCTTGACGCTGACGATTTGGCAAGCGTTCAGTCATATGTTGATGATCTATCATGGCAAAAGTTCAAACTAACGGAAGACTTGGGATATACGAAATGGCTGAATACACCCGACATGAATACACTTTTGGATGCTGGACAATTTTATTCGTATGATACTACTAACGGCCCCGTGACAGGCAATGTGGGGAATTATATCGAAATATTCAGGAGCGCTACAAACATGGCTATGCAAAGGGTAACAACCGTTAACACGGGCCAAATATTTTTCAGGTATAAAACATCAACCACGGTGTGGTCGGCTTGGGCGCAAATATATCCCGCAAAAAAAAGTGCATGGGGGGCGTTGTAGGTGGCGACAACTTTCAAGAGGTTGTTCGGTGGTAGTGTTCCAACCGCGAATTCTACAGTGAATTTGTACACCGTTCCCACGAACTATAAAACTATAATTAAATCGTTCATCATTTCAAATGGCTCCGCTTCTGGCATCAATGTTATCGTTCGTGTCGCAAACACTGAAATCCTGTTTAACTACATCCTGAAGGCGAAAGACACAATAGTTATCCCTGTGATGGATCAGTGTCTAATTGCTGGCAATGCAATAACGATATATGTTTCCGGCGCATCGAACACAAACGTAATAAGTTGTTACATTTCCGGCATCGAAGCACTGACAACTGACCCTGAATACTCAGGTGTAACAAGGATGGGGCTTGGAATCATTCCGTCTTCATCGTCCACTATTGTTAGTTCATGGTCAAAAGAAAGAATTGTTAAAGGGATTATCCTGTGCAATACGAATAGTTCGGACACGGAGGTTACAATGGAAGTTGGAGGGGTGAGGATATTACAAGGATTTTCGATAAAAGGTTACGACACCATCCTTATACCTACAACTGATTTGTTAATCCCGGCCTCGGAGGTTATAACCGCTGCTGGTTACGGGATCAATTATTACATCACGGGCAAGGAGTTGGGATGACATGCCTAGTATTGATAATTTCTCGTTGAGTAGATTCTCAATTGGAGGCGGCTCCCCCGAGTCGGTGCTTATAAACGGGGAGGGAATGACCAGCGGTAACACAACCGTTCAAACGAATTTCACAGGTTTTAAGGGCACCATGATGACGATTGAAGCCAATAAGAAATTATTATCTATGAGTAATAAAAGTGTAGCAGATTCGTCATCCACTTATGTTGGCGGACTTTACGGAATGGGAGTAGCTTTTGCGTTACAGGACATCGCCGGGAACGTATGGCAATTGACGTCATCCACCACACAATATCTACATTTAATGAGTTTGTCACTGGACTTGATAACAGGGTCTGGGTATTACTTGTATAAGGTAAGCACATTGTCCAATAACCCAACCTCATCCAATGTAAGCGCGGGTGCAATCAACAATAAACCACCCGGGTTTAACGCCAGCAATTCATATCTTTTGTTTGGGGTCATGGTCGTTATACCGCCCACGTCAACAACAACGATAAACTATTCCGGTGTCTTCATGACGATGAAACAACTGTGATGAACATACAGAAAAATAGAGAACTGAGTCTTGGAGGAGGGAATGCCAACAATTGAATATGTAGACGTAGCACGTCCGAAAGCGGAGCGTGTTTTTTGTGCCAACATATAGAGATAGGGAAGGGGGTGACAACACAATGCAAACAGGTATGAGGATTATATATGATCAAGACGGGGAGATTGTACTTTATTTCATGCCAAGTGACGGTTGGCCACGGAAAGAAATCACGAAATTAGAGCACATTGATTTAGAATATGATGAGATCGATCTTAACATCTATTATATTGAGAAGGTCGATCCAGAAACCAAAAAGCCAATCATTAAAAGGATTCGTCCCGAATTAACTCCAGAAGAGAAAATGAGGGAATTGGAAGATCAAATTTTATTATTAGCCAATGAAAATACAGGAGGGATTTTGTAATGGTAAACGAAGTAGTGGTGCGTATTGCGGCGGAAAGAATTTTGACTAAGGGACTCAATCCAAAGACTAGTCAAGTGTACTTGCTTGATGACATCACCAATACCGATTATCGCCAAGCTGTGGAAGATTACATTTTAAAACAAACTGAAGGGATTTAACAAGCGTACCCAAGTGGTGCGCTATTTTTATGCCCTCTGGAGTGGTCAGGGGGCTTTTTCATATTAAATAAATGGGGGATAGGAAGTTGGAGAACGTGGGGAAATGGGCTTTGGCCGTGGGTAGCTGGTTAGTGTCTTATTTATTTGGGGGTTGGTCTGGAGTGTTGGGCGTATTGCTGGTGTTTGTAGTTATGGATTATTTAACAGGGGTCGCTGCTGGTTGGATGTCCGGGGAACTTAGAAGCAAAATCGGAATGTTCGGAATTGCCCGTAAGGTCTTTATTTTTGCCATGGTTGCGGTCGGCCACTTGGTGGATGGCATCCTTGGTGATGGCCACTTATTCAGGGATACGGTGGCGTTTTTCTATATTGCTAATGAATTGCTGTCCATTACTGAAAATGGCGGGGAAATGGGTGCGCCTATCCCGTCTGTGATCAAGCAAGCAATTGAGGTATTGAAGGGCAAGGGCGGCAACGACAACGATAAAGGAGCTGGTACAGGTGCAAGCACGTAAGCAAGGAAACGTTCAAGGCATCGACGTTTCCCGATACCAGGGTAATATCGACTGGCAGAAGGTTAAAGCCGATAAGCGGGAATTTGTGTTCATTAAGGCAACTGAAGGCCAAACGTACACCGATCCTAATTTTGTATCTAATGTTAAATGTGCGTTGTCGGCTGGTTTGCTGGTTGGAACGTACCATTTCCTGCGGGCTATATCGGCAGCTGCAGCAAAGTCGGAAGCCGCGCATTATGCAAAATCCCTCGAGGCGGTTGGCGGGGCAAAAGCCCTGCAGCTCCCGCCTGTGATGGACTACGAGAACAATCCGAACGGGATCAGCAAGGCACAGATCAACATTGTGGCCAAAGCATTTCTGACGGAGCTGGAACGGCTGACAGGTGTCAAACCGATCATTTACACGGGCAATTCATTTGCTGGCAATTTTGATACAAGCTTGTCGGGATCTTTGGATCGCACGTTACAGTAATACGAAGGTTCCAGATGATCAGCCTGCATGGAAGAACTGGACAATTTGGCAGTATAGCGATGCAGGCAAGGTTCCAGGCATTACGGGCAACGTGGATCTGAATGAATTCAACGGCAACCTGACTGAATTAAAGAAGCGCTATGGAAAGGAGCAAGACATGAGTAATCCTTTTGACGGGTACCGGATCACAAGCCCGTTTGGTATGCGCACGCACCCGGTCAGTGGGCTGCAGTAGTTTCACCGGGGAATCGACCTGGTTGTTAACCCGAGTGATGGCCCGATCTATGCGTTTGTGGATGGTGAGGTCATGCATGCAAAAATGGGCGTGTCCGGATCCGGCTTCGGAAATTATGGAATCGTCGTGACTATTAAAGATGATAAAGGTTATTTGCACATTTACGCCCATCTTTCAGCTACAGGCGTAAAAGTTGGCCAACAAGTAAAGCGTGGCCAGTTGATCGGCAAGCAAGGCAACACAGGTATTAGCAGCGGCTCGCATTTGCATTATGAGGTGCGTAAAGCAGCCAGCCCGCAATATGGTTATACGGCCACGGAAGCGGGAGTTGTCGAGCCAACTCAATACTTAATAAGTTATTACGGGCAGACGCCTGTTAAGGAGGATAAGCCAGTGACACAAGAACGTGACATTAATGTTGTGAGCCCATGGGCAGCAGAGACATGGGCAGAGGTTACGGCTAATGGTTACTACGATGGCACACGTCCAGGAGCAGTTATTACACGGGAGGAATCCGCAATCGTGACAAATAGGCTCAGGAAAAATATCCTGAAGCTGATTGCAGGGATTAACGGTAATGTTTCTGATCTGTATGATCGATTGAAGATGATTGAAGCGGAAGGATGAATATGGTAATGTATTCGTAAATCCTATAGAATCGGTAAAAAGGACTCCACTGCATACCACTGGTGGTATTATCCCCACTTGGTAGACAGTGAAAAAAGAGGACATGTTACAATGAACTCAAACACTGGATACCGGAGGGGATTTTTGTTATGTCAGCAAAGAAAGGCCAAACCTTTAATCGATATAGCGAAGAAACGAAGAAAGAGGCCGTTCGTCTGCGAGTGGAAGAAGATTGGGCGTACAGTCAGATTATGGAGAAGTTTGGGATTAAGAGCGAGAGCCAGATTATTACATGGGTTCGTAAAAACCTAAACGGAGAGAGTTTTGAGGATTACCGGGGACGTTGGACGAAGAAGCATTTTAGTAGTGCAGAAGAAGAAAATGCTTATTTGAAAGCGCAGGTAGAATATCTAAAAAAGCTCAATCCGAATTTGCAAGGAGAGGGAAGCTGGATTTCGAAGCCCGGTGCCAGTCCGTTCGAGAAATAAGCAAGTCGGTACCCGTGGTTTGGCTGTGTAAAATGGCTGAAATTTCACGTGCAGGTTACTACAAATGGAAGAAAAACGCTGCCTTCAGAGAGAAACGAGCAGATCGGGACGCGGATCTAAAAGCACATATTTTAGGCATTCACCGGCTTCGTCCTTATTTTGGCTATAAACGTATGCGAACCGCGTTAGGAAAGGAAGGCCTCGTGGTGAATCATAAAAAGGTACGCCGCTTAATGAGAGAACTTCAGATTCGTTCCGTGATTCGCAAGGAACGTCCATTTGCTGGCCGGAAACCGTCAGTTCTGTTCCGTAATGTCTTAAATCGAGAATTCTCGGCGGCAGCTCCTCTGCAGAAGCTCGTGACGGATATTACGTATGTCCGGATTGGACATGATTTTGCTTATCTCTCAGTCGTGATGGATCTGTACAACAACGAAATTTTAGCCTGGGAACTCTCCGAGCGAAATGACTTAAAACTCGTTACGGACACGGTGAAGAAACTGAAGTGTGGACCTTCCTTGCTCCATTCAGACCAAGGGTTTCAGTATACAACACAGAGTTATGCCAAGTTGCTTGAAGAGAAGAAGCTCACAGGAAGCCACTCTCGGCGTGGGAACTGCTATGACAATGCTTGTATTGAATCGTTCTTCTCCCACTTAAAGACGGAGAAGTTGTACCTGGAAAAACCTCAAAATCTGGAGCAAGCAAGGAGCCAAATTACGGAGTATATTTCGTTTTACAACAAGGAACGTTTCCAAAACAAACTTGGCGACCTCTCCCCGATTGAATTCCGGGAAAAAGTCGCCGCTTAATAAAATTTCTCTTTTTTATTGTCTACTTGACGGGGCTATGACCACTGGTGGGGTTCTTTTTTGATTTTACCCACCAAAATCGTCTCAAAAACACACCATTCCCCGGTGTCATTGTTCTATATTTTGCTTTATTATTAGTTTGCCTATAAAAAAGTAAAAAAATTCATTAAGGAAAGGTAAGGGTAATTAGTTATCAGATGTAAGTTGTTTTCAAGTTCATCTTTAGAAAGGATCTGGTCTATATGTAGATTGTATATATATGAATAATCTATATGTTGTATTCCATTTTTTGAGTTCACGAAATAGTCAATTAAATCGCCTATTTCAGTTTACTTTTGATGTACAAAAGATATAATGAAGGTACAAATAGTATACAAATGCAGTACAAATGCAGTACAAATAGGATACAAATGCGATACAAATGATGTATATATAGGATATAAATGTGGCACATAAAGCAAAGGAATTTACATATAATATCAAAGGCAGAAAGGAGGTCAACAACATGGCGACGAGTAGTATTATGAAAAGTATTACAATCGACAGTAAGAAAAACAGCCAAAAGTTGATTTCTGCACTTGAAAATGCAGATAAAAAGGGAAGTGTGGAGGTCTCTTTTTCGAAGCAACATAGAGAAATTAGAGGTAAAATGATTAGGGAGATATTTAAAGACCTTTGATCAAAGGTTACATTGAAATTCCTTTGCTAGATTTGATCAAAGAACTTGGCGATAGCTCAGCAAACAAAATTATATCTGGTTTTTCATGTCCAATGAACAAGGATGTCGAGTATTTCCTTAAGTCTCGTGCGGTGGAATTTGCTAAACAAGGGATAACTCAAACTCATTTAGTTTTCATGCAATATAAAGGTGAACTAAGATTGATTGGTTATTATTCACTTGCAAACAAGTTTATATCAGTAAAAGACAGTAATTTATCTAACAGTCTAAGGAAAAGAATTGCAAAGTTCGGTACGCGTGATTCGTCTAACAAGGGTTACGTTATGCCGGCTCCTTTGATTGCACAGTTAGGAAAAAATTTTACTGATGGTCTGGACAAACAGATATCTGGTGATGAGTTACTGAAGATGGCACTCGATAATATTGCCAAGCTTCAACAAATTGCCGGAGGTAGAATTGTTTATCTCGAATGCGAAGACATTGAAGATTTGAAAAATTTTTATTCTCGAAACGGATTTATTGAATTCTCCAAACGGGAAAAGGATTCAGAAGATGCGGATAGAATTAAAGGACAATATTTGTTGCAATTATTAAAAGTGGTAAAATAATAGGTAAAAGCCTTCCATCAGGAAGGCTTTTTTTGTTTGTATAGCTTAATGACGCAACGCGTTCGTTTGTATATTCGCGCAGAATGAGGATGAAACTTTGGCCCCAATAAACGTCTGACAATCCGGACCGCTTGATAGTATTTATCTGCCCCAGGCACATAAATGTATGTGATATCTCCCGCGCTGTTGTATCTCCAAGGTAATTGCATTCCCCAATCCAACCCTTCTGTTACTTTCTAAAGTTTTTGATCGACAGTATTAAAGCAACGACTGAGATGATTAGACCACTTATTGCGATGGACCAAATTACAATACTCATCCTAAGCCCTCCTAGTGGAAATTTAATTGCTGTTTATGTTAAGATTGGGGTGAGCAGGCGCTGTGTTAGCCGCCTACTCGGGAACTTTTAACGTTTGCGTGGTCCGCGGCGTTTGGTTCCTTTTTTCTTTTTCTTGCTCTTAGCGGCGGTATTTAGCATATTGCCGATGGCCGTCGTCATATTTGCGATCGCTGTTAGGAGCAAGACCCAATCTAATGTTTTCATTGCTGTTGTTCACCTCCTTACATATATAATTATACAACGAATATCGTTGAATATCAACGAATATAGTTGAATTATTCATCGCAATATTATATATTTAAATTGAGGTGAGACTATAAATGTTGAAGTTGAAGCTGGCTGAACTCATTGACGAACGTGGATTGAATACACGGCAACTGAGTAAAATGACGGGAATTCGCTGGAATACGATTGCTGATATGGCCGAAAATAAATCTAAAGCTTGGTCACCTGAAAACCTCGATAAAATCATGGTGGCATTGGAACTTGATGATATATCCGAATTGATTGAATATAAAAAGGAACAGCGGGAGTAATTCGCTGTTCCTTTTTGATTAGTGTTTAAAAATCAAAAAAAGAAGAAATATTTTGAATTTTATCAACGTATATCTATATTTTAACAAATAGTGGTTGATAGATTGTTATAATTGATATATTATACAATTTGTAACATAAATATGATTTGGGAGGAATAAAATTGAACAAAAAGGTAAAAATGTTGTCTGCTGCTCTATGTACTGCGTTGGCTATTACGTCCTTGGCTCCGGTTGCATTTGCATCCTCAGCTACCCCGTCTCCGTCCATTGAACTGCCTAAAGGTGAATTTAACCTTAACAAAAAGACAATTGTTTTAGGAGAAGATGAATTTTCTAAGAAAGTCTTAAACTCTATTGAATCAATGACGCCATACATAAACAAAGGATCAGATAATTTATATCATATTGATCCTGCTGCACAAGGAATTGTTGAGCAAGATGTGTATAATCATTTTGCTACCGGAGTTCAAAACTTAAATGCTGCAGTCAACAGTGAAGTGTCCACCAGTAATGGTCAGGTTGTAACTCCTTTTACATTTGCTAATTCTTACTGGTGGGGAGTTGCAATCACTTTTAATAATCAAGAAACAAATGACATGATTTATGCACTACAGCAAACTGCGCAAGTAGCAGTGCTTCTCGCGGCTATAGCAGGGTTTATTCCGGGAGGTCAGATAGGGGCCGTGGTAGCTTTAATTGAGGGTGCTGGTTTTAGCATGATAGCTAATTCCATGTCACATAATAATGCTGGCAAAGGAGTAACTTTGAATTTGCATTGGTTGCCTATAACGTACTATGAGGTGACAACAAATAAAGGATAAAGTAGAATATTAAAAGAGAGGAGGGATATCTTGGGGACTTCTTATGCAATTATACTACTCTTTCTTTTAATTCCTGCTGTTCTACTGGTCACTATCGTGAGTTTGATATTTAGAAGAAACAGAATCAGAAAAGGTTATGTTCTAACAGGAATTTCGGCCGCAGCTATTATCATGTTAGCTATTAATTCACTTGTGACTGGTTCCGTAAATCAAAACAGTATTACTGTTATGCTTTTGTTAACTTTAGCGGTAGTACTATCATACCAAATCAACAATAAACGAAGAAGAAATCATTAAAGTAGAGTCCCATCGGTTTATAACGATGGGGCTTTTTTCTTGTTGAATATCGAACGTACATTCGCATATAATATTAAAAAAAGCAAACGGACGTTCTGTTTATTGGAGGGAAGAGCATGCCAGTAAAATATTTGGGTTGGTTGGTGGAAATCATTTATTCGGACCAAAGCGGAAAGATCACTAAGCGTCGTATACAAGTTAAGAGCATTCGGTCTGGGCTTATTAAAGCAGATGATTTGTTATCTGGCCAACCGCGAACATTTAAGGAGTCCGGTTTACTGGCATGCTATCTGATCAGGACGACAGCACAGGGGGCTTAAACATGTTGACGGATTATGAACGGAAGGTACTGAGGATCTTGTACAACTACAGTAGTGGGCGACGACGGCTGCCTACAATCCATGAATTGACTGTTAAAACGGGTAAGGGGGATAAAGTAGTTATGGCCGCCTTAGAGACCCTTATTACAACTGAATACATACACTGGGAGGATAAGTCTAACACGGCTAATATTGTGATCCTGGAAGGCTGGGAACGAGAGTCGGAAAAGCTTAAGCTTCCCAAGGCACCGATAACGGCGCTGCCAAACGATTTAAGCTATTGGACCCAATACTGAGGAGGGCGTAAACTATTGCTAGCAAATTGACGGCGAACGGCGTATACGAGGGATCTCGGATTATCCTTCCGGAAAATCGTGAAGCGTTTTTAAAGGATCAGAAGGAACAAGAGAGACGGGGGAAGCCGGTTCTGGACGAACAGGAAATACTGTTGATCGAGGCAGCGATTTTTGAATCGTACCAGGAATGGAAATCTATCACAGTGACTGTATTTAACCCGTTTGATGACGAGGAGCTGCGGGGCGTTGTGACATCGATCGATAAGCCAAACAGGAGAATCAAACTTGTACGGGGAGAAGAGGACTACAGTTGGCCAAGAATAGAAGAGATTATTAAAGCAAGCATATAAAAACAAGTAAGGCCTTGGTCATGCCTTTTTTCACAAATTAAAGACAATAAAGGAGCCTACTACTCCATTTTTTTGGTACTGAGGTTCCTTTATTTTGTTTATGGAGTTATTGTTATGAATAGCACAAATAATACAAGGGGCGTGATTTTATTAACTGGACAGTATTTGTAGGCTTAGGTTTATATATTTACATTGTTATATTAGTGAGTTTCCGGTTGATAAAAAAAGAGACAACAAAACACCATATACAGAACATAGCATTCTTAATACTCTCTATTATTTGCATAAACGCGATAGATTCAGTAAATATATTTAGACCGATAATTATGCTGGTTACGTTTGTGATTTTAATTATATATGTATCTATTTTAATTATAAAAAATATTAAGAATAGACCGGATTAATGGATCGGCCTCTTTTGTTATTTGAAAAAATCTTCCCCAGTAGTCACAAATGTTGGTTTTCTTCTTTGGCACGTGAGATCCGAGAGTATTGTTGCTGTCGGATGAAAAATTAAGTACTAAATGGGACACGATGCCCCTCGCCTCCATTAGAGTCAAGAAACCATCAACCAGTTGTTCTGGTTGGGGTTTTTCAGTTTATGATATAGTTATAAAGATGGAAGCACTCAAGATGCTTAAAAATCGCGAACAGCTCCAGGAAATTTTTAAAAAGAAAATCAACATGCACGGAAACGCGAATACAACTTACCATCGAGTATAACTTATACATATGTTAGTATAATCAAAAGTGAAAAAGGGGTGTGAAATGGTATACATTTCAGGACTGAACCTTATTCTACTGTCTTTTGGAGCTCTAGTATTATTTATAGGAATTAGTTATTTGATACTTAAAAGAATGCCTAGTACAAAATGGATTTTGTTATTTGTCATGATCCTTTACTGTGTAATTAATTTTTGGTATTACTTACGGGGTAGTGCAAATTTGGTTACATTATTAAGCACCATTGCATTAGGCTGTACTCTTACATTTCGAACGTTTAATAAGGCAAGAAAGGTATGATTAAAAAGAACTTGTCGTCTTAACGAATGACGGGTTCTATTTTTGTTTCCATAAGTAGACAAGAGAATCAGCAACCATCAAATTAAGCACCGAATGGGGGATGCCACCTCGCCTCCATCCGAGACAGCAAAGAAGACCCGTTGGGGTCTCTTTTGCTTTGTCTATGAAGTTAAGAAGCACCCGCTCCAGTGAAAGAAGCCCCCGAGCACGGCATTGCAATCTACGCAAAGATTTCATCGTCAATGGCAGTGAATCTACTAAATTAACTTTAATTATTGAACAGGGGCTCCGTACGAAGCAAATAGTTACCCCTTACCTCCGCCGTCCAATTGGCAAAGACCTCTCTCCATTGAACACTGTTAAAGAAATCGTCTACGGATTGGTTGTCGGAATCCCAGTCAACAAATATGTTGAGAGGTGTGATTCCTCCAGCCCAAATGCCATTACTGACGTCCGTGCCCTTCTCCCTCACTAATAAGATTGGAATGCCGAATTGAAAGGCCATGGCAGGCTCAATTTGAGAAAAGGTAGATCCTTCCCAGAACGGAGTGGTCGTTGGAGGCTCCCCCACATTGGATTCAAGAATTTGAACAAAAAATCTTCGGAAGTTGATTGCGAGTAATCCATAGCTTGAAAAAACCAGGCGTCGTATATTCGTCAGAATGTTTTCCGGGTATTGTTCACTAACGGGCAATGTGCGGGGAAAGAGTAGTGCATCTTCAATTTCCCTAATCAGACGGTTCAAAAATTGCTCTTGCAAGTCATTTACCGTGTTGGTTGTACTCAGAAATATAGGAATACGAAAAGCGCGATCCACACAGGCATCGATAGCCGATGATGTGCCCTTTTCATTATTATGGATGGGCTTATTCGGATTTGAGGCGGAGGTTCTTAAATGGCCACGGACGGGTGGAAGCTCCGTTACCATGCTTACGGGAGAAAGTTTTTTCATGGGGAATTGCTGAGTCTTAGTCTTATTTTTTGGATTACTCAATGTTCACATCTCCAATGCAAGAATCTGGGTTATATTTAGCCCCAGTCTATGCACATTAGCCCATTTGTGTGACGTGATACTCATGAAGGGGGAGGATCTACACTTTACCCATCAGCTGCTTGCTGTAATATTTTGAAATTTTACTTCGTACTAGGATGTAATTTATAATAATAAGTTAATATAAACTGCGTCAGGAGGATACAATGGACTTTATCAAAAATCAACTAGACGGAACGGGCATGAGTGAACAAACCATTGGATATCTTTCGAATATGATCATGGTGGTATTTATAGCTGTGGTCTCCATACTGGCCAATTTTATAGCCAAAAAAATCGTATTGAAGATTATTATTCAAATCGTCAACAACAACCGGTACACGTGGGATAAAATCATTGTGGAGAAAAAAGTGTTTCACAAGCTTTCGCATCTCGTTCCGGCGATTATCATCTATTATTCAGCGTATATCTTCCCGTCCTATCAAGCTTTAATTGAAAAAGCAGCTCTCACTTATATGATCGTCATAACCATTACGGTATTAAATGCACTGCTCAACGTCTTTGATACCATATATCGTTCCTATGAAGTCTCCAAGATTAGACCGATTAAGGGATACATTCAGGTGGCCAAGATCGTGCTTTTCATCATTGGGGGCATTATCGTCATCTCAAGTCTCATTGGTCAGAATCCGTTGATTATTCTCAGTGGACTTGGCGCTTTATCAGCTGTTCTGATGCTCGTCTTCAAGGATTCCATATTGGGACTGGTTGCAGGCGTGCAATTATCATCGAATGACATGGTACGTGTTGGTGATTGGATTGAAATGCCCAAGTATAATGCCGACGGCGACGTCATCGATATTACGTTAAACACGGTAAAGGTTATGAATTTTGATAAAACGATCACGATGATTCCAAGCTACGCGCTCATCTCGGATTCGTTCAAAAACTGGAGAGGCATGCAAGTCTCCGGTGGCAGAAGGATTAAGCGAAGCGTCTATATTGATACGAGCAGCATAAGCTTCTGCACTAAGGAAATGATTGGGGAATTTCAGAAGATCCACTATCTTACGGATTATCTTGAGACCAAATTAAATGAAATTAACGAATACAACATGGAACATAACATTAATACGGAAAGCATTGTGAATGGTAGACAGCTTACGAATGTGGGTGTATTCAGGGAATATATCCATCAATATCTGAGGAATCATCCGAAAATTCATAAGGATATGACGTTGATCGTAAGACAATTAGCGCCGGGAGATAACGGACTACCACTTGAAATTTATGCATTCAGCAATGATATCGCCTGGGGTGTGTATGAATCGGTCCAAGCGGATATCTTTGACCACATCTTCGCCGTTGCGCCGACATTTGGCCTTCGTGCCTTCCAGAATCCAACGGGACACGATATCGTGCAATTAAAAGAAAGCCCGCAATATTCGAGAGGATATTGAGATAGGTATTTACCTGATTTAATATGAAATGAGCAGAGGAAGCACCGTAAAGGTGCTTTTTTTGTTTAAAAAGTGACATATATACTATTTACAAATCTGGAAATAATTAATAGTATATTTATATGGGCATGATTTCCAGATTTTGTTTTACCCTATCATTTTGAAGCTATATAAATTGAACTAAACATTTACACGAGAACGGAGAGGACAGAAATAACATGAAGAAGCGGAGCGTTCGCCTTTATCCCCGGATTTTACCCTTTGAAAAAGGGAATCCACAAAAATCTGGGGATAACAGCGATCGGAAGGTTATTCTGTCATCGGAGTGGCAAGTGTAAATTATTTTTTAGTTCAATTTATATAGAAATACAATGTCCCGCTTGGAAGATTGGAAAATTTAATGGAGGTGAATCTCATGGCACGTGTATTAGTTGTAATGATGCCTGCAGAAGGGCATATCAATCCGACGCTCGGAATAATCAAGGAACTGGTGGAGAACGGCGATGAAGTTGTCTACTGTTGTACGGAACAATACCGGACGAAGATTGAAGCGTTAGGCGCACAATTTAAAGCATACTCCTTCAACGAGGCAACCCTGCTCAACAACCCGGATATGAAGCCATTTGAAATCAAGCACCCTTACCAATTTTTATATATGGTTTTGAAAAAAATTGTTCAACGATTTATTCCGGATGTCCTGAATCTGATCGAAAATGAAACCTATGATTATTTAATTTTTGACTCCTTAATAGGCTGGGGAGGACAAATTTTAGGCGAAAAGCTGGGTATACCAGTGGTATGCTCAACCACGACCTTTGTTTTTGTGGAGCCTCTCGGATTCGGTAATCAACTGAAGGATGACGATGAGGAGGTTAAGGAGCTATATAACGGCATCATCGAGATGTCCCAGCAATTAGCGTCCCAGTTCAATGTGGCTGTGCCTTCTCTGGCGGATCTTTCAGGTCATCCCGGACAACTAAAGCTGGTCTATACCAGCCGATATTTTCAACCGATGGGGGACAAGCTGGATGACAGCTATGTGTTTACCGGCCCATCTATTTTACCCCGTAAGGATGCACCAGCCTTTGCAAAGGAATCTCTGCATGCCCTCTATAAACAGGCGGTATATATTTCGATGGGGACCATTTTAAACAAGGATCTTGAATTCTATAAGCTGTGCTTTACGGCTTTTCGGGATTTGCCTGTGCAGTTTATATTGTCTTCGGGAAAGGATACGGATTTGGAGCCCATTGCGGATCTCATTCCTGATAATTTCATGATCAGACCCTATCTCCCACAATTGGAGGTTTTGCAGGACGTAGATGCTTTTCTGACACATGCAGGCATGAACAGTACAAGCGAAGCTTTGTATTACAATGTACCGTTGGTTATGCTCCCGTTAACCTCGGATCAGCCGCGTGTAGCAGGCCGGGTGCAGGAGCTCGGAGCAGGAGTCATTGTGGATAAAAACAACCTTACACCCGACGTGCTGAGAACCGCGGTATTAGAGGTGCTCGGCAATGCCTCCTACAAGGAACATGCTGAGGTTATTGGGAAAACGTTACGCGATGCTGGCGGGTACAAGCAGGCTGCTATGGCCATTCAGAACTTTATGGGCAAGCGGTCGTTATCGGCCACGACCATCTCTTCGCTTGAATAAAGAGGCAACTTGCCTCTATTAAAATTAGACGAGAAAGCCACTCCCCCGTTTAACGGGTTGGTGGCTTTCATTTGATTCATCCGCGTATGGAGGGGTAGAATAAACGAGAGGGCATTCACTTTATCCATATCGTTTAGTATACCTTTCGCAAAGGAGAGTTTTGAGATGAATCATACAATCCCGGAATATACGTTGAATGATGGCTTGAAAGTTCCTGCCATTGGGTTTGGTACCTATAGCTTAAAAGGAGAAGAAGGTGTCAAATCTATAGCATCCGCGATGGATGCAGGTTACCGACTTATTGACACAGCATATAACTATGAGAACGAGGCACTGTCGGAAAAGCCATTAAGCAGAGCTCCGTTTCCAGAGAAGACCTGCTGATCTCATCCAAACTGCCAGGGCGTTACCATGCCTTTGAAAAAGCGATTGTAGCTATCCAAGAATCTCTATACAGAGCAGATCTGGATTATTATGATCTATATCTGATTCACTGGCCGAATCCGAAGAAGGATATGTATGTGGAAGCGTGGCAGGCACTCATTGAGGCGAAGAAACGCGGATATATCCGTTCCATCGGAGTAAGCAATTTCCTTCCGGAACATAATGACCGCCTGATTAAGGAGACGGGAGTAGCGCCAAGTTTGAATCAGATTGAGCTGCATCCATTCTTTGACCAAGCGGATCAGCGGAAGAAGGATTCACAGCATGGTATTGTGAACGAATCATGGAGTCCCATTGGGCGTGGCAATGATGCCGTACAAGATATCGTAAAAGATGAAAAGATCCTTCGGATTGCCGAAGCTCATGGCAAAACGGCTACTCAGGTTATTTTGCGCTGGCATACCCAGCTTGGTTCAATTCCGATCCCTAAAGCGGGTTCTCTTCAACATCAGCAAGAAAATATCAATATTTTCGATTTCGAGCTGAACGAGAAGGAGATGGAAGTCATCTCTTCTTATCATCGTAAGGATGGACGGTTGTGGAATCAGGACCCGAGTGAATACGAAGAATTTTAAAAGGCTTATCATAAAAAAGTTCGATTCACCTTACGGTGAGTTGAATGGGTATAAAATAAATATGGCCTCCTATTCTACAAAGATGTAGATAGGGGGCTTTTTGTTGTATTCAAAGAGGTGAATGCACTTGAGCAGGAGTTTATGGGCGATGTTATTGAAATAGCTAGTAGTACTTTGAATTTTCATATTTGCAGAATAAGTACTAAACTACTCCACCAATTTCTCAGACCTCTGCGCCATATCCTGTAGAACTCGAGCCACCCGACTTTTTCTGCCTTTTGCTTTTCTCTGTATTCTTGCGAGAGATTTTTTATACGCTTCCACATCTGTTTGAAGCGCGAAGTGTTTGGCAGCAATCCGTAATGTTTTCTTTAACAATCGTGCGGAAGAACGTGTTGTTCTGGACCGGAAGCCTCTGCGCAAGATTCGCAGCGTGTTTTTGTAGGTTTCGAGGTCAGCTGATGGTGGTACAACGCAGAATAAATTGAGTGCGGAATCATTGAATCCATAGGTTTCGAGCATGATTTTCAGATTCTCTGTATTGAGCACTTCCCCTCGGAAATAAGTGGGATGTTCCTGGTGATAACCCACGACCTCTTTCATACAGTAGAAGGGCACTTTCAAACGATGCAGCCTGTAGCCCAGATCCCAGTCTTCAAGCCCATAGAGTACGAACCGTTCATTGAAACCTCCAACTCGATTCAGAAGACTTCGGCGGATGGATACACACCGAGTGACAAGCAGCATCCATGGAGCCACATCGGTGCTGGCAAATTGCTTGATGACAGCAGGCGGTATTTTGGTTGGGAAAGTCACTTTGGACAATGTATCTGTCTGATGAATGATATCTTCCGGTGTGACCAGTGGGACGATTTCATTCGCTGCATCAAATTCAGGACGCCATAAGTTTGAAGGGGTAAGGATCGAACGGCAATGATCTTTTTCCGATGGCGAGAAGTCTGGATAGTAGTGGGTATAGGCATCGGCAAAGGAATGTGGAAAACCCGAAACGACGGCTCTGGGATTTTTGCGATGATATTGACGCACTGTTCGGATAAATTCGGGTAACGCCAGAAAGTCAGCATCACAGAAGATAACATACAGACCTTTGGCATGCTGAAGCCCCAAATTCCGAATCGCTGACCTGCCACGTTGCTCCGTTTGGGATACGTAGGTTAAAGGATATGAAGTCTGGAATGTCTGGATCTGTCCTTTCGTTCCATCAGTGGAACCGTCATCAGCTACGATGACTTCAAATAGATGCTTAGGATAGGTTTGTGTCTCGAGGGCTGCCAGTGTAAGCAATAACTGATGGGCCCGATTATAGGTTGGGATAATGACGCTGTAGCGGATCGCCATTCCTGTTTCCTCCTTCACGTTGTTGGACACTCCTTATGAAAAAATCGAACACGTTCAAGTAAGAAGTGATATTAGTTTATTCCATATATGTGGCAGCGACTGGTCAAACACCTTATGATTTTGGAAACGGGCTTGATCGATCTCCTTTATTGCTTACCATTCAATCTGGAAATATGATCTTGATCTCTTGCATTCATGTGCAAATCCTGCGCTGCACAAGGAAATATCAAATTTTGGATATGTCGGCAAGAATGGAGGATAGCCATTATTAGCGGGCAAGCGGTAACTTTATGGGGAGCAATAACAGGGCTGCCTATCAACGATACGAATTCAATGGGGGGACGTGAAGCAATGAAACGGTCATGGAGAAAAAGACTGGCAATTGGAATCTGCCTGATGATGAGTATTACTGCTCTTGCAGGCTGCTCGGGAGGCAACGGAAGTGCAGGTGAAGCAGAAGGAGATGGACCTACACCCATTTCAATCTGGATGTCGATGAATACGAATGCGTCCATCACACTCAAGAGCATGAATGAAATCACGGCAATCAAGGAATGGGAAAAGAAAACCAATACCAAAATCGAATTCCAGCATCCCGCGGTGGGTGCCGAGACCGAACAGTTCAACGTCATGATTGCCTCGAATCAGCTGCCTGATGCCATGTTTGTCAATGGAGATTACGCCAAACTGTTCAATGATGGTATCATCATTCGACTTAACGAACTCATTGATGAATACGCTCCCAATTTGAAAAAGATCCTGGAGGAGAATCCCGAGGTAGCCAAACAGTTAAAAGCCGACAACGGAGATATCTATGCGATACCGCATCTGCGTCTGGGGGAATACAAAACCTTCGGCGGTACGTTCATACGTCAGGATTGGCTGGATGATCTGAAGCTGGAGAAACCGGAAACGATTGAGGAGTGGGAGACAGTACTCAAGGCCTTCAAGGAGAAAAAAGGCGTAGCAGCGCCCCTGTTGTTTGGTGCACCACCCAAAATGACCACGATGGGACCAGCCGCACCGACGTATCTGGAGGCTTACGGCATCACTAATAATACGTTCATGAAAGATGGCAAGGTGGTCTATGGACCAATCGAGCCGGAATATAAGGAATTTCTAACGATGTTCCATCGCTGGTATCAGGAGGGATTGATTGATCCCGATTTTGCTACCAATGACCAGAAAACATATGACGCCAAAATTTTGAGCAGTCAAGCGGGTGCGTTTTTCACCTATATCGGTGGAGGTGTAGGCCGCTACCTGCCCGCTCTGCAGGAAACGGATCCGAACGCCAATCTGACAGCCGTGCAGTATCCGGTGCTGCACAAAGGAGATGAGCCGATGTTTACCGGACGTTCCTGGGAGTGGAGCAGTAGCGGCGTTGTGATCACCAATAGCAACAAACACCCGGAAGAAACGGTCAAAGCACTTGATTATTTCTTCAGTGAAGAAGGACATATGCTGAAAAATTTCGGTGTGGAGGGCCTCACCTATACGATGAAGGACGGTTACCCGACGTATACCGATGAGATTTTGAAAAATCCGGACGGTCTGTCGGTTGCTCAGGCCATGGCCAAACATTTTATTGCGAACTATCCCTTCGTAGGGGAGGATGATGATCGGTACAATGAGCAGTATTATCAGCTCCAGCAGCAGAAGGATGCGGCGGTTCTGTTCTCCAAATACAGTGAGAATACGCTGAAGGTAGGCCTTCCTCCTACCAGTCTGACGACTGAAGAATCTACGGAGTACAGCAAAATCATGAGTGATATTGGAACTTATCGGGATGAGATGTTCGTCAAATTCGTCATTGGGGTTGAGCCGATTGAGAACTTTGACAAGTTTGTCGATCAGATCAACAAGTTTAACGTGAAACGGGCTATTGAAATTCAGCAAGCGGCCCTGGACCGGTATAACGCCAGATAAGGAAGAGATGTCCACGGGTGGTAAAGCTTTTTTACGGCTTTACCCCCGTGGACGCCCTCTTTGGAATGAAAAAGGAAGGGGATGAAGGAGTTGTCGCACAAGCTTTCCTTGTTATGGCTCAATTACAAAAAGAATAAAGCCATCTATTGGATGGCTCTTCCCGTCGTTTTATATTTTCTGGTCTTCAAATACCTGCCGATGTACGGGGCCATCATTGCGTTCAAGGACTACTCGGTGGGCAAAGGTATATGGGGCAGTGATTGGGTCGGATTTCAGCATTTTCGGGATTTCTTCCAGAGCTATTATTTCTGGCGAATTCTGAAGAATACCCTTTTGCTAAGTTTTTATCAGCTGTTGTTCGGTTTCCCGGCTCCCATTCTTCTTGCTCTTCTGCTTAATGAGCTCAGGCATGAGATCTTCAAACGCACGGTGCAAACGATCTCGTACATTCCCCATTTTATTTCCATTGTCGTCATCTGCGGTATGATTGTTGATTTTTCGTCCCGAGATGGACTGTTTAATACCATTATTGGTTATTTTGGCGGTCAGAGCAGCGCACTTCTTAGCGATCCGGCCAATTTTCGTACCATATATACCGCCTCATCGATCTGGCAGGAGCTTGGTTTTTCCAGCATCATTTATTTGGCTGCACTTAGCGGCATTAACCCCGAGCTCTATGATGCTGCCAACGTGGACGGAGCGAGTCGGCTTCGCCAGGTGTGGCATATCACGCTGCCCGGCATCATTCCGATGATTATGATTCTCCTTATACTCCGCATTGGTGGACTGATGGAGATTGGGTTCGAGAAAATTATTCTGCTCTATAATCCGAACGTGTATGATACGGCAGATGTAATCTCGACGTTTGTTTATCGCAAAGGGATAAGTGAAAGTGCCGAATTCAGCTATACGACCGCGGTGGGTCTCTTCCAGTCGGTCATTAACTTTACGCTGCTAATCGGTGCCAATCGCCTGTCCAAGGTGATATCCAATACCAAGCTGTTCTAGCCAAGAACGAGGTGAAGGGAGGGATTTCTTTGCGAATGAAAAGATCCATTGGAGAGCGGCTGTTTGGTGGTGCGAACGCAATGTTGATGACAGGTCTGATTATCATAACCTTGTATCCACTGCTGCATGTGTTAAATGCGTCGCTTAGCGACTCAAGTCAGCTCATGGCCCATAGAGGTCTGCTGCTTTTTCCCAAAGGCATTACGATGGACAGCTACAAGCTGGTACTGAGCAACCCTAACATTCTGTCCGGATACCGGAACACGATATTTATTGTGGTGGTGGGCACGGCGCTGAATCTGCTGTTTACCATTCTGGGGGCGTATACGTTGTCCCGCAAAAGCTTCATGCTCCGCAATCCGATCATGCTGGCGATTGTATTTACGATGTTTTTTAACGGCGGAATCATCCCGTCCTATCTGTTGATCAATAACACGCTCCATATGGGGAACAGCCTGTGGGCTCTAATTATACCGGGTTTGATCAGCAGCTATAATCTGATTATTATGCGGACTTCCTTTGCGGAAATCTCGGAAAGTCTGCTAGAGTCGGCCCGTATAGACGGGGCAGGGGAGATGCTTATTCTCTGGCGGATTGTCGTACCATTGTCGATGCCCGTCATTGCGGTGATGATTCTCTTTTACGGCGTTGGTCACTGGAATTCATGGTTTAGCGCGATCCTGTACATTCGGGACCGGAACCTGTTCCCACTTCAACTGGTGTTAAGGGAGATTCTGATTCAGAACAGTACGGACTCGATGACGACAGGAGCGACCGCTATGGACAAAGAGGCCATCGGGGAAAGTGTGAAATACGCAACGGTCATGGTAGCCACCCTGCCTATATTGTTCATCTATCCATTTCTGCAGAAATACTTTGTTAAAGGTGTTATGATCGGAGCAATCAAAGAATAGAGTTGCTTTAGGCCATGCCATACCCAATAACACAGTGTGAGGAGGAGACGCATGAAGAGGAAAAGCATCCTGTTGTCCTGGGGCATTTCTTACATGGTCATTCTGCTCATTCCCATTGTGATCGGTGCTGCTGTTTTTGCCGAGTCTCGCATGCTGCTTGAGGAAGAAGTTAATCGTTCCAACATGGTGCTGTTATCTCAGGTGCAGGAAACCATTGATAACCAGATTGGCGATATTGGCAGCATCAGCAATCAATTAATGGCTGACTCCCAACTCATGAGCTTCATTAATCACGCGTCTGAACAGGATGCCCGCTGGAGGTTCATGGGGATTGATCTGATCAAAAACCTGAAATCCACACGCGTCGGAAACGGCTTGATTAGTGAACTGTATATTTATATCAAACAGTCCGATATCGCGTTATCCTCTTCTTCACTTATTCAAAAAAAGTATCTATATGACATATTCTATCAGGGCACGAATGTTTCCGAGGAAGCGTGGACCCGGCTTATGCATGATTCCAGCAAGAGCATGTACCGAAAGATGGAGGTTCGGAGTGAGGACCGACGAATTGAGGACACGCTGGTCTATATTCAGCCGTTTCCGATTCAGAATGGCGCTGGCAGCCCTGCGACCTTCGTCGTTAACCTGGACCCCAATCGGTTCCAGCAAGCCATTGATAATGTAAGTTTGGAAAAAGAGAGCACCGTGTTCATTCTGGATCACGACGGTCAAACGTTATTTTCTACCGGATCACTTGAAACCCCTTACATAAAGGGGGAGGATCTTAACCTTTTTGAGGATGCTGAGAAAAGAACGGAAACCATCGATTGGAACGGAGAATCCGTGACCATATCGCAGATTTCTTCCAAGATTCAGGACTGGAAGTATGTATCCATCATACCTACCCGAATCTATGCCAAGAAGCTGACGGTCATCCGCGATATTACGCTTGGAGGCGTTATCGCAGGACTTATCCTTGGCGGTGTGGCAGCCTGGTGGTTCACCAGACGGAATTACCGTCCGCTGGGACGGATCATGAACATTATCTCGGATAAGGTCAAATGGAAACTGGAGCAGCCGGACAATGAATATGGTATTTTGCAATCTGTTCTGATCCAAGCCTGGGAAGAACAGGATCAATTTGCGAACAGGCTTAAGGATCAGCAAAGCGTTATACGAAGCAGTCTGCTCTCCAAGTTGATGAAGGGAAGGGTACAAGTAGGTGTGGAGTTTGCTTCTACCTTGGAACGCTCTGGCATTCGGTTCGAGACAAATTCATTTGCCGTATTGCTCCTGCACATTGAGGATGTTGAAGGACTGTTCCGTTCCAGAGTTCGTGAGCAGGACCGGGAGGAGAAGCATCAATTTGTGCACCTGATCCTGACCAATGTGCTGGAGGAGATGATTGGCTCAATCGGTCATGTATACTCTGTCGACATTGATGGAAGAATCGCGTTCCTGATTAATATTCGGGAGTGTGAGGAGGATACGGAGGATACCAGTCATCGGTTAATTCATGCAGTCGAAGAAGCCCAGCGTTTCATTGGCTCCCGATTCTGTGTGTACTTTTCTGTTGGCGTCAGCCATGTTCATCACCGTATGGCGGAGATCGCGGATTGTTTCCGGGAATCGGAAGAAGCGCTGGAATACAGGCTGATTCTGGGGATCGGTCAGATTATTGATCCGAGCCGGATTCGTCGGCCCAAGGAGGAGCTGTATTACCCTCTTGATCTGGAGAGACAGCTCATCAATTATATCGCTACAGGGAATTATGCCCGTTCCACGGAAGTGATGAACGAAATTCGCATGACCAATTTTGCCGGAGAGCCCTTGTCGGTTGAACTGGCTCGCTGTCTGATGTTTGAGTTGATTGGTACCTTTCTGAAAGCTACCGAACAGATCAAGACGGACGACCAGAACGAGATGACGCAGCGCAACGATCTGATCCGGCAATTGTATGCATGTGAGACCTTTGAGGAGATTGAGGTCGAATTGCTTCGGATACTGGAGACGGTATGCCAGACAGTGCACGAGCGCAAGCGGTCCCGCAGTGAGGAATTGAAGGATCAACTATTGGAATTTATCCATGAGAGTTATGCGGATGTCAATTTGGGTTTGACCCATTTATCCGAGCGGTTTCGTTTCCATCCGACCTATGTCTCCAAGTACTTCAAGGAACAGACCGGAGTCAACGTGATTGATTACATCAACCATTATCGAATTGAGCAATCCAAGAAAATTTTACAGGCAGAGGAACTGACGATCCAGGACGTATCCGAGCGGGTGGGTTTCCTGAACAGCAATTCGTTCATTCGTGTATTTAAGAAATATGAGGGAATTACACCCGGCCAGTATAAGCAAAATAGCAGACTTGTCCAGCAAGAGAATTGAAGAATATGACTTGCCTAGAGGAGGAACGGTTCCATGTGGAAAAAAGCTATTGAAGATGCATTGAATGTCACCCAGCGCAACATAGATCGATTCGAGGGGCGCTTTCCCCATGTTAGTAACGGGGATGAGCATTATGTGCTTAACGATAATACGGAGTGGACGGCAGGATTTTGGTCAGGCATTCTGTGGTTATGCACGGAGTATACCCAGGACCCGAGGTTCCGTGAGGCAGCCGTAAATAGCGTCGATAACTTCCGTCGGCGAATGGATCAGAAAATCATATTTGATCATCATGATATTGGCTTTCTCTATTCGTTGTCTTCCAAGGCACAATGGATTGTGGAGCATGACGCCGCAGCAAAAAAACTCACGCTGGAAGCTGCGGATATGCTGATGAAACGTTGGCGGGAGGAAGCTGGACTGATCCAGGCTTGGGGACGCAAAGGCGATGTGAATAACGGAGGGCGAATTATTATCGATTGCCTGCTCAATCTTCCGCTGCTGTTCTGGGCGTATGAGCAGACGAATAATGAGGAGTATCGCCGCGTTGCCGAGCTGCATGCGCTGAAAAGCCGCCGTTTCCTCGTTCGAGGGGATGACTCAAGCTATCATACCTTTTATTTTGATCAGGCTACCGGAGAGGCTATTCGAGGCGGTACGCATCAGGGTTACCATGACGGCTCTACCTGGACACGCGGACAGGCATGGGGGATTTATGGTTTTGCACTCTGCAGCCGCTATCTGCAAAGTGCCGAGATGCTGGAGACAGCGAAGCGTCTCGCCCGTTATTTTATTGCCCATCTTCCGGAGGATGAAGTAGCGTACTGGGATTTTGATGCCCCGCAGACACCTAATACGAAAAGGGACAGCTCTGCATCCGCTATTGTTGCCTGCGGTCTGTTGGAAATTGCCGGGCAGCTTGATGAAGCTGATCCTGAGAGGGAGGCTTTTCGGAATGCAGCGGAATCGTCCATGAAATCCTTAATGAATCATTATTCCACGCAGGGCTCGGATACAGCGGAGGGTTTGCTGAAGCATGGCTCATACTCCGTAAGAGGTGGAGATTCACCTGACGATTACACGATCTGGGGCGATTACTTTTATCTTGAGGCGCTGATGCGTCTGGAACGAGGCATCCCTGGCTATTGGTACGATAGATAGGGTGAAGACTGTTGTTTTGGTATACCCCTATATCGTAGGTTGATGAGGATACAGACGTTTGCCGCTGTTCCTCCAGAAGTTGCATCATCCAGTGCTGAATGGTCGTCGTCTGCGAAGTGGCATAGGCGTTTAATTTCACTTACCACGACACGACTTATACACAAAACGAAAAACGACCGTTCCCCCGATAGAAGCAGGGGAAACGGTCGTAACTCTAACATAGCTCTTTTTGTTTCTTTAAACTTGCGTTTTTGGTGCAAGCTCAATGGCGGAACGGATGGCGGCCAGCATACTTTTATCATCAGCGATGTTTTTGCCTGCGATGTCAAAAGCTGTTCCATGGTCTACAGAAGTACGGATAATGCCGCCTTTGAGACCCACCGTAATGTTCACACCTTCTTCAATGCCCATGACCTTAATTGGGGCATGTCCCTGATCGTGATAACAAGCAACAACGATATCGAAATCACCACGGCCAGCGCGGAAGAATAACGTGTCCGCCGGAAGTGGACCAACCACGTTAATGCCTTCCTTCTGTGCACGTTCGATGCCGGGCTGCAGCTTTTCTTCCTCTTCACCATTACCGAACAATCCGTTTTCGCCCGCATGCGGGTTAATACCGCATACTGCAACGCGTGGATTCTCAAAGCCGGCTTTTTTCAATGTATCATGAGCCAGTTTAACCACAGTGTATGTTCTTTCCGGGTTGATGCTCGCAATGGCATCAATCAGACCCATATGCGTCGTAAGGTGAATCACTCGCAGATTGGGTGTAGTCAGCATCATGGAGAAATCCTCGGTATCGGTCAGATCAGCCAAAATTTCGGTGTGACCTGGATACAAGTGCCCACCCAGATGCAGGGCTTCTTTGTTCAGAGGCGCCGTGCAGATGGAGTGAATCTGCTGTTTTTTGGCCAGATCAATGGCTTTCGCCAGAAACTGAAATGCTGCATCTCCCGCAACGGCAGATACTTTTCCATATTCCAGATCTGCAGAAATGAGATTCAGATCAATGACGTCCACAGTACCGAATGCATACTTGGCTTCGGATGGCTCATGAATGGCATTGACCTTCAGGCTCGATCCGATGACAGGCAGGACACGCTCCAATATTTTCGCATCGCCAATGACGAGTGGATTGCAGTTGTTGTAGACCTCCTGATGGCCCAATGCTTTCATAATGATCTCGGGTCCAATGCCTGCTGCATCGCCCATTGTAATTCCAACGGTTGGTTTCATACGGTAACTCCTCCTTTTAATTTTTCAATCGCATGGATGAAGACGTCGGGCTTGCCGAATCCGCCTGCTTTGGTAATTACGTGCAGATCCTCAATTCCAATAAATTTTGATATCGGTACACCAATTTCAAGCTCATCGAGTAGTTCGAAGCCGCTGATATTCCACTTCATACAGATTTGTTTAGCCGTATCTCCGCCGGTCATGGATACACCTTTGAAATACCCATTCTCCAACAGCTTGGCACAGATCTCACCTATGGCCCGTACAATTTCATTGCTGACCTCGGTGTGATTAAGCCCTCTGACTTCACCCGTTGCACGTGCTAATTCAATATCGACCTGTTCCGCGGTTGAATAGAGGACAACGTCATTGCCTTCCACGGCTTTGGCCTTCACTTCCTCATACACACGATCGATTTCTTGCTCACGATCTGCTGAACCGGATACGGCTTTGAAGGAGTGAAAAGCGATTGCTGATATGTTGGTTTTTTGTAGCAATTGCTTGAGCTGCTCACGGGAGTTTTTGTTCACGCTCCCTACAACGGTGAGTATGGGGCCCGGATTCGCCGGAATGGTCAATTCCATGGACTGGGCTCCCAAGCCGTAATGAGTGGGAAGGTAGTTGGCAATTCCCGCTGATCCTGCCCAGGCAAATGAATAATTCAACTCATTGGTGATACTCAGAACCTGCTCCAAATGCTGCTCGTCTGTCGAGTCGACGAGGATATAGGGAATGTCGTTTGCCTTAAAGTTTTCCAACTGCGTCTTCACATGATCTTTACCCGCTTCAAGATCACTCACCTTAATCTCGCCCACTTGATACTTAGTCTGGAGTTTGAGCAGATCCGGAAGATACGATAAGGTCACAGGTGTCTTTGGATCATTCGCAATCTCTGTATCAGCCAGTGGAACGCCGTTCAGATAATGCGTGCCGTTAAGAATGGTGCGATTGTTCTTGGGATAGCCCGGGGCGATCATCATAAAATCGGGCTTGACCACATCGTACAAAGCGTCAATCTCGATCCCGATGTTTCCGCGCATGGTCGAATCCATTTTTTTGAAAATGGTGCCAAATCCGTTCCTCAACAGCAGTTCGGCTGCTTGGCGTACCCGCTGATACGCATCCTCCGGTGTGATGGAACGGCTATCAGTATCGAAGACGACCGCATCGTAATGACGAATGTTATCTTCATCCATGTTGAAAAGTACGCTTGTCTTTAATCCATGACGGGCAAGCTGCACCCCGCTGTCATTGGCGCCGGTCAAATCATCTGCAATAATGGCTAATTTCATGCAGTCATCCCTCCTTGGAAAGCAAAATTAAATATAAGTCCGGTCAGCTAAGTTTAATGTATTTATGTGGACGGTCTTTGATTGTATTTCTCGACGCCGCCTGATTTCTCCAGCCTTTTGGAGAGGAACCCGATGAATATCGGAAGCAGGATGGCAGTCGTCACAACACTTGCAGCAATCTGTACCGTAGCGATCTCGGCAATCGGGGCAAAAGAAGCGTTTGCAGCTACGATGGCAGCAGGCGTACCTACAGCGTTACCGGCTGTGGAACCTTCAGAAGCACCAACGATCGGGTTCCAACCAATAGCTCTGAACAGAAGGAAACCAACGCCACCAGTGATCAATACAGTCAGTACACCCAACAAGATACCGCTGAGTCCGCCTTGAATGATCGACGAGAAGTTAATTCCCATACCCAGTGAAAAGGCGAAGAAAGGAACGAGCTTGTCACTGCCTTTATGCAGCCATTCAGCCAAGTTTCGATCCAGATTACCGATAATAACGCCGACGATAAGCGGAAGCAGTACAGCTACAAAGGACATCGGGGAGAACATGCCGTTGGCAAAGCCCATCGCACCGAAAATGGAAAGAGCAACCATGGTGAGGAACGGCCCGTCGCTGAGCGCGAGGAACGGATAAGCCGCTTTGTCATCTTCTTTGCCGTATTGTCCGGCCAATGCGATGTACAATCCACCATTGGAATTCGTCATGGCGGCGATAATTGCAAGCGGTGCCAAACCAAGGAATAATCCATTGGAGTCCGCAAAGAATATGGCGATCAAACCTAATATTGCACCAACTGCCCACTTGAACACAAGCAATGTAACGCCTTTACCAACCGAAGAACCTGCTGTCTTGAACGTGATTTGCGTACCGGCAATTAACAGGAACAGGGCGATCAACGTACTTGAACTGTTTACGAACAGGGCTTCCGTGAAACCTCCGATTCGCAAAGCATTCGGAAAGAATGTGTTAATGGTTGCACCGAGCAACAGGGGAACAACCATCATACCGCCAGGAATACGATCTAATGTTGCTTTAATGTTCATAGTAGTGGCTCCTTATGAAGTAATCGTTTTTATAAAGCGTTTGCAGGGATTATGTTATCCCATATTGTTTATTTTAGCAACACTTAATTATTGTAAATTTAACTTAATTATTAAAGTGTTTAATAATGCAACACACATAGTCGTAAAAAAAGCGTAAACCTAAAGTTATTCTTTAAGTTTACGCCATAACGTGGCACGGTTAATCCCCAAGCGGTCGGCCGCCTTGGATTGATTATTGTTTTCTTCATGCAGAACGAATTGAATAATCTCTTTTTCGATCTCTTTCAGCGTACCACTTAGCTTCATCGTATTCGATGAGGGTTGTTCACCAAGCAGATGTGACAAGGTCTCGGCTGAGATCACGTAATCCTGTTCATTCAGTGCAGCCTGTTTGATTAGATGCCTCAACTGGTTCACTGTCATATGCGGGACTTGATCTCTGATTAGTTGCAGCGCGTCCTCTTTCATTTTGACCGCAACCGTTCCATACTTCTGATAATAATCGCTGAGGAAATGCTGGATCAGTGGAGCAAGATCCTCTTGCCTGTCCACAAGGCTTGGCATAATGATTGTATTCAGCTCGATATCCAGTGTTGGATTTGGATGAAGTCCCTGTTCGCCCAGGATGAATACCCCAATCTGCCTCTGTAGACAAGCCTGAATGAATGAGGTCAGTTCCTCTTCCGATGGGCCTTTTTCCAAGTGATTTATTTCCACGTTGCGGACCTTGGAAAGTGGGATTTTGTGCAAATGGCCTGGAGGAACCTGGGCAAGATCGATTTGGAGCATCAGCCCACCGCTGGAATACATCTGATGAATATGTTTTACCAGAAAAGATTTACCCGAATCCGCTTCACCTAGCAGATAGATAGGTTCATGGTTCTCGTAAAGAGCGCGGATGTTCTTCAATACCGCCTGCATCGCAGGGGATTCGGCAACAATCGGTTCCATGGATATATCGGTATACGCCGTTATGCCAAATTGTGCAAATGCATAAGGCTGTCCTTTTTCAAGGGAGTAGACTTTATAGCTTTTGTTACTTAACGTCGTTTCATAGGCCGTCACCGTAAGTTGGTAATCATCCACGATGAATACATTTTGAACTTGGGACTGGTGGAAATCCAGGTTGGTATTAGTAAGATAAATATGATTATCACTGAGCGGATTCTGCTCAAAATCAGTCAAATTCTCGAATACAACCTCGTTCTGGTCGTCTAAAATTATAAGATTTGGATGTTCCTTGGTAACCAGGTTATTCAAGATGATCGATACCGCATGATTTTTGCTCAAATAACGATATATTAACTGTGCATCTTCAAGGGCTCTAAGGATCGATTCCTTACCGGATTGGATCAATAGACCTTCCATTCCATAGGTTTTGGCCGTATTCACGGTGATGACATCGCCAACAATCTGACGGTATCCTGACGCCTTCAGCTCCAGCAGCAGCCTTGCCACTTCCTCCGAGCTGTGTATGGTATATACCTTTAAAGGCAGTTCCATTAGATCGATAATGGACTGTGCTCCTGAAGTAATATTGGCAAAGCCGACAATAGCGGTTTGGCCGTTGAACTGGCTTGCCAGCGTCAACGAACGAATCATGTCATATCCGGACAGCTGCACATCAATGACGGGAATGGTCACGGCTTCCTTGATTAGCTGAGCCGTTCCCCCGCGGCTAATCATAATCTCAGCCCCGTTTCGTTCAGCCTGGGCCGCCAGCTCCGCGCCTTTCATCAGGTCGCCCACCTCATATTGTATGGCTAACTGGGGAAATAGTGGAATGCATTCTTCTATAATAGTAGTCATCGATTCGTAAGGAGCGATAATATGAACTCGTGTACGCATAATTTTCCTGCCTTTTATAAAAATCATTCATGTTCCTTCTGGTACATCAGACCAGAGGACTTTCCTTATTATAGCCAACTTGCAGAGGAATGGCATCCCTGGTTCGTGGAAGGGCAGTAAGTATACAACTATGAACACATGCTATAATAATTGGAAATGGAACAGAATGTTGGGGGAATGTAATGAAAATTATACTTAAACGAATGGGTTATGGTGCCTCGGTTTTATTGGGTATCCTACTTTTGTTCATAGCGATTAGTTTCACGAATCATACAATTAAAACAAAGAAAGAATCGGCTATACTATCACCTCCAGGTGTAATGGTTGATGTTAACAATCACCAAATGCATGTCTATACGGAAGGTTCCGGAGAACGTACATTGGTCTTTATGTCAGGTGGGGGGACCTCTTCGCCTGTGTTGGATTTCAAGGCGCTCTATTCCAGATTGTCGGATCAATACAAGATTGCTGTTGTTGAGAAGGCAGGCTACGGATTCAGTGAAACGGCAAAGGTCTCACGTGATATCGATACGATGTTGGAAGAAACCAGAACAGCTCTCACGTTAGCGGGAGAGATACCGCCCTATGTGTTATTTCCGCATTCTATGTCGGGCATAGAAGCACTATATTGGGCACAAATGTATCCAAATGAAATTGAGGCTATCATTGGTCTTGATCCTGCTATTCCAGAAGTTTATGAAGAGTATCCTCTACCTTCAGCAGGTATGATGAGCCTTACAGGTCTGGGGGCTCGTGTCGGAATAACTCGTTTTTTCCCAGCCATCGTTAATTCGTCCGCCGCAATTGAAGAGAAGCGGTTGTCCTCCCAAGAGGAGGCAGTCTATAAAGCATTATTTTATAAGAAAACACAAACACTGAACATGAATGAAGAAGTTAAAATGATTAAAAATAATGCAGCCCAAGTTTTAGAACGAGGTATTCCGGATGTACCTATGTATTTTTTTATATCTAATGGAGAGGAATTACCTGTCGAGAACTGGAAAAATTACTTAGTGAATTATGTTGAGACTGTGAAGAATGGGCGCTATCTGTTATTACATAACGGTCACTACGTTCATGATGCTGATCCTGATCTAATTGCCGAAGAAAGTATCAAATTTATAGAAGAACTGTGAATGGACGAAAAGGAATACAATGATTTCAGAAGAGGTTTTAGTTAATGAGGCGGCGCCATAAGTGCTCGCCTTTTCTTTTATTGCTCTACTTTTAATGATAATGACTTAAACTGACAATCGTTAAAAGTGAAACGTACCTTACAAATTTCATGTATTATAGGGTAAATGTAAACTATTCGAAGGAGGAACTTGTTGTGGGAATCTTATCGAGGTTTAGGGACGTGATGAAAGCGAATGTCAACCATGTGCTGGCTCGTGCGGAAGATCCGGAGAAGACCGTGAATGAATATATACGGAGCTTGAGCAGTGATCTGGGTCAGGTGAAGGCAGAGACGGCTGCGGTTCTCTCGGATGAGAGCAGGGCGAAGAGGGCTTTGGACGAATGCACCGCAGAGATTAAGAAACTACAGCGATACGCAGAGAAATCCGCGGAGTCTGGTGATGAAGACAAGGCACGTGGTTTTCTCGAAAAGAAGGCAGAGCAGGCTGAGAAACGGAATGAATTACAAGCTGCCTATGACCGGGCTTCTGCCAAAGCCAAAATGATGAAGCATATGCATGAGAAGCTGGTTGCAGATATGGGGCAATTGGAATCACGGCATGCGGAGCTGAAGGGCAGGATGGCGGCTGCCCAAGCGCAACAACAGGCCAATGAACGGAACGCCTCGGCTTCCAATGCGAACGCTGCTTTGAAGGCTATGGAAGACAAAGCGAATCAGGCGCTTAACGAAGCTGAGGCTTTGGCTGAACTGCGTGCTGGGGCAAACGAAGATGATCTGGATGTGTTAATTGCACAGTTAGAGCAACAAATGAATGCCAAAGCGGGTAATAATGCACAGGTGACGCCGAGTCCAGAGGAAGAGTTTGCAGCAATACAGAAGAAATTGGAAGATAAATAAAGACATATATATAGTGTCATACATTTCGTTAAACATTGAGGTGAGCAAATGCCGGTAATCGAATACAAATGTCCCAACTGCGGCAGTGGAATGCTTTTTGATAGTGCAACTGGAGCATTATCCTGCCCCAGCTGCGGACGACAGGATAATATCGAACAGCTCCCCGATCCGCTGAAGAAACAAGTGTTCACGGAGAATGAGGTCAAGGAGTATCACTGTAACAGCTGCGGCGCGGATATTGTGACTGAGCCGGAGACAAGTGCTACGACATGCAGCTTCTGTGGAGCTGCCGTGGTTCTGAGTGATCGACTGACGGGAGATCTGGCACCGGCCATGGTCATACCCTTTTCAATCAGTAAGGATGAAGCTAAGCAGGCGTTCAAAAAGTGGTGCAGAAACGGCTTGCTAACACCTAGCGGATTCATGACGGCTGACCGGGTCAAGAGCATTACCGGGATATACGTGCCTTTCTGGTTATATGAGTTACATAACAAAATCGAAGTTCATGGCCGTGGCACAAAAATCAGGACTTACACGCAGGGTGACTACCATTACACGGAAACGCAGCATTTCGATATTTACCGGAGAATCCGGCTTAATTATGTGAATCTGCCCATTGATGCTTCGGAAAAAATGAAAGATGAACTGATGGATAAGCTGGAACCTTTTCCGTATAACCAGTTAAAGCTTTTCAAAACCCCGTATCTCGCCGGGTATATTGCTGAAAAATATAGTTATACCGATGAGGAACTATACCCGCGTGCCAAGGAAAAAACGAGCTCTTATATCGATTCGTATATTGCTTCAACGGTTTCGGGCTATAGCAGTGTGAGCTACACGGACAAACAGATTGATACCACGTTAAAGAATGCAGACTATGTGCTGCTCCCGGTATGGATGGTTTATTATGACTACAACCGTTCGCAGTATACTTTCGCCATGAATGGTCAGACAGGTAAAGTGGTGGGAAAACCGCCCATTAGTAAAGCTAAAGTTGCCGGATGGTTCGCAGGAATTTCAGCCGTTTCTTTGTTGTCATTGAAACTGGTCTCCTGGATGATGGGAGGTGGATTCCTGTGAGAAAAAGAAAACATCTGGCATGGATGGCGACGCTCATTTTATTGGTGATTACTCTCGTTTCTCCATTGATTCCAATGTCAGTGGCATCGGCAGCAGACAGCAAAAACCTGATTTACGATGAAGCTAGTCTGTTGAATGAGCAAGAGAAAAGTGAACTGAATGCACTAGCGAATGAGTATGGAGCCGAAAGGCAGACGGACTTCGTTATTCTGACAACGAATAATACGGAGAATCAGGATGTACAGCTGCTTACCGAGGATTTCTATGATGAGCATGCTCTTGGTTACGATAAAACACACGGGAACGCGGTCATTCTGACGATGGACATGAATAATCGGGAAGTATATTTAGCTGGATTCTATAAAGCCGAAGATTATTTGGACAATGGTCGGCTGCAATCAATACGAAGCAAGATTACCCCAGAATTGTCGAATGGAGATTACAAACTCGCTTTCGAGAAGTATATTAAACTTTCCTACGAATATATGGGGTATGAACCTGGTGTGAATCCGAACAATATTTTATTTAACGGCTGGTTTCAACTAGGAGTATCTGTAGTTATCGGAGGCGTTGTTGTTGGGATTATGACTTACCGTTCTGGCGGACGTGTGACAGTGAACCGGGCGACCTACGAGGATTCAAGTACTTCAAGCGTAATCGATCGTCAGGATCGGTATATTCGTACTACCGTAACCAAACGCAAAATTGAGAAGAACAACAATAATGGTGGCGGCGGAGGCGGCGGAGGTACTAGCCGAGGCGGTCATTCGCACAGTGGTAGTAGAGGATCTTTCTAGCGGAAAAACAACAATTTAGATTATATCACGATGCTGCAAAATGCTTACTATAGAAGGGATGGGAACAAGTATGGGATTTTTCAAAAATCAATTTTCGAATGTGGTGGAATGGGAAGAGTTCAGAGATGATATGATTTTCTGGAAGTGGAGTAACCGTGAGATCAAGAAAGGAAGTAAACTGATTATCCGTTCGGGACAGGATGCGATCTTTCTGAATAACGGTAAGGTGGAAGGGATTTTCGAGGACGAAGGATCGTTTAATATCGATTCCGAAATTATTCCGTTCCTGTCTACTTTAAAAGGATTCAAGTTCGGATTTAACAGTGGCATGCGGGTCGAAGTGCTGTTTGTGAATACGAAGGAGTTTACGGTTCGGTGGGGTACGCAAAGTCCGGTATTGATTCCGACTCCTCAACTTCCAGGCGGGATGCCGATTCGTGCGAATGGTACGTTTAATTTTAAAGTGAGCGACTATGTCACACTGATCGATAAAATCGCGGGTATTAAGCAAAGTTATCTGGTCGAGGATGTCAAAATTCGAATTACGTCTGTATTGGATCAGCTGTTGATGAAGTGGATTAGTCGTGAGGGCAAGGACATGTTCAACCTGCAGGCGAATGCTTCAGATATTGCGAAAGGCATTCAGGAAGATCTGGATATGCAAATGATGGATATCGGAATCGGAATCACAGGCTTCCAAGTGATGAGCTTCAATTATCCGCAGGAAATCCAGGATATGATTACGAAGACGGCTTCACATGAAATGATCGGTAATTTGCAAAAGTATCAGCAGGTTAGCATGACTGACGGCATCTCATCCGGTAAAGTTAAGGGCGGCGGCGCTGCTTCGGATATGGCGGGCATGATGATGGGCATGAACATGGCGAATGAAATGATGAAGAACATGAATCAGAATCAAAACAATAATGCTAACCCATCTCAGAATCAGAATTCGGATCAAAAGTCTACGGCAAATCAAAACAGCGATGCAGGTGCACCATCTTCGTCCGGGGATAACAAAAAGCCGAACTTCTGTCCGAACTGTGGCGCAAAGAATGAAGGAGCCAATTTCTGTCCAAACTGTGGTCAGAAGTTGGGTTAATACATCTAAATAAGGGTTTACTCAAAGATGCAGGGTGCATACTGTAGAGTAGGCCCTTTTTTGCATTCTATTTTAAACGGGATAAAATGGTTGACAATTCATCGCAAATCATTTATCTTTAAATTAAGATATTTAATTTGAATATAAATTACATCCAAGACTAACCGATTGCAAATATCTTAAATTCACTTTAGGAGGAGAGATCCAGATGATGATCCCAACATTGACCAGAATTAATGAACTTTCAAGAAAAGCCAAAGGTGCAGGATTAACGGAGATGGAGAAAGTGGAACAAACTCGTCTGCGTCAGGAATATCTGCAAACCTTTCGTGGTTCGATCAATGATATTCTGCTGAATGCAACCATCTATGATCCGAACGGCGACGACGTTACTCCGGATAAACTGAAACAGAAACAAACCCAACAAAATAATAACTGACTCAGTTTGATCTAATATCTTAATTTAAAGATAATATAATTGACTAAATATAAATAAGCGCCTATCAGACTATCATCAAATAACCATTCCCATTCAAAAATGTTCGTTAAACCAAGGAGGAAATGATAATGACAATTCAAACAGCAGGTATTCACCATATTACAGCTTTCGCGGGCGACCCGCAGACCAATGTCGACTTTTATGCTGGAGTTCTGGGACTTCGTCTTGTGAAAAAAACGATCAACTTCGATGCACCAGACGTGTACCATCTGTACTTTGGAGATGAGAACGGCAGTCCGGGCACCATCATTACATTCTTTCCATCAGCGGGATCACCGCGAGGCAAAATTGGTGGCGGTCAGGTCGGTATTACATCATATGTGATTCCGCCTGGGACTATTGGCTTCTGGCAGGATCGGCTGGAGCAGTATAACATTGAGGTAACCAAAACAAATCGGTTTAACGAAGAGCTGCTGCAATTCGAAGACAGCGAAGGCTTGCGTCTTGAGCTTGTTGAACGTGAGGAGGGTGCAGCCAGCACCTGGGTGCATGAAGGCATTCCAGCGGATAAAGCCATCAAAGGATTTGGAGGTGCAGTACTGTTCAGCGTCAATCCGCAGAGAACGATGGATGCGCTGGCTAAAATACTGGGATTCACCAAAGTGGATGAGGACGAGGAATATGTACGTTTCCGGTCCAACGGTGATATCGGCAATGTCGTTGATGTTCCTGTCACTCGGACGGCTCTGGGTATGGGTGGAGCAGGTACGGTCCATCATATCGCGTGGCGTGCCAAAGATTTTGCAGAGCATGAACAATGGAGAGAAGCTGTGCAACAGTATGGCTATCAACCAACCCCGGTTCGGGACCGTCAATATTTTAACGCAATCTATTTCAGAGAAGCAGGCGGAATCCTGTTCGAAATTGCTACCGATCCTCCTGGATTCGCGAAAGATGAACCTGCGGAGTCGCTTGGACAGAAACTCATGCTGCCCGAATGGTTTGAGCCATACCGTGCCCAAATCGAAGGCAATTTGCAGCCCATTCAAGTAAGAAACCTGGAACCTGTGACATCTGTAGTGGAGCATTGATCACATTCATATAAGTTCAACTAAAGGAGCATTGAAGGATGATGGAGAAAAAGGTTACCTGGCTCGAGCTGTTCTATGATTTGCTCTTTGTAGCAGCGGTCTCCAAAGCGGGTCATGTCCTGCTGCATGCCGAACACGGCGTGATTTCGTTTGAATATTTGATGAAATTTGTATTGATTTTCATTCCTGTCTGGTGGGCATGGGTCGGTCAGACTCTATTTATTAACCGTTATGGTCAGGATATCTTCATCCATCGCGTATTTCTCATCCTTCAGCTCCTTTCCGTTCTGGTGATGACGGCGAGCCTTTCGGTTGATTTTGACCAGTATTATCTCCCCTTCTTTGCGGGTTATATTGGTTCGAGGGCACTGACAGCCATTCAATATTTGTTGATTCATAATTCCAAAAGCGAACATCAGCAAAAGGCTGCCCGTTATCTAGGCTTATGCTTCATCATCGGCATACTGATCTCAACAGGTTCCCTGTTCTTCGATTCATGGCTGCGATATGCGATTTTGTACGTGGGAATTGCTGTGGATATTATCCTTCCACTGATTGGACGCAAAAATCTGGTGAAGGTGCCGATACACACCCATCATTTATTGGAACGTTTCGCTCTGTTTACACTCATCCTGCTCGGTGAATCGGTCGTCAGTATCATTGCCGTGCTGCAAATGGATCACTGGGATGTACAATCTGTTTTGTTTGCCGCGTTTACATCCATATTCGTGATTGCGATGTGGTGGCAGTATTTTGATAACGTTGAGAAGAAAGTCAGTAAGGAGATTCAGACCGCCGGGCAAGCCATTATCTATGGTCATCTGTTCATCTATATATCCATGAGCATGATCGCCGCTTCCATTCAACTTTTGTATCTGGATAAACTCAATTACGGTTTCATGTTGGCTTTTGTATTCGGGTCGGTTCTGTTGTATTTTATGTCCACTTCCCTGGTGTTCCACCGATACAGACATGCTCATCTGCGGCTCCGTCCGCGTCACTTGGTGCTTATGCTGGGAATAATGGCCGCGTTTATCGCTGTGGATCTGGTCTATCGGGTACCTAACTATGCAATTGTGGGAGAGAACATGGTGTTCTTCCTTGTCTATGCCAAATTAACGACCTGATGCGCGGGCCGAGCCAGAAAGAAAAGTCACGAACGGTTACGTTCGTGGCTTTTTAAGTTGGATAATTACAAAATCAGGCCTACTGTGAGAAAAAACGTTTAACCTGATTTATTTTCTACTATAGAATCTGTTAATATGAGACTAGATACAAGTGAATCTACCAGATTAACGATATCTTTATTTTTATAAAATGAACCAAAGAAGAGTTACACGATAACGGAGAGGACGGAAATAACCTGGAGAAGCGAAGCGTTCACCTTTATCACCGGATTTCAACCTTTAAAAAAAGGTATTAAGGAAATCTGGGGGTAACATTGATCGGAAGGTTGTTCTGTCATCGGAGTGGCCCAAGTGTGAGTTTCATAAATTCATTTTATATACATAGCGATTCGTGGGGATGGAGATGACAAACAGGAGGGAAATCATTGAGCACACATCAAATCGGAGTTCCATTGGAAGGGTTTGCAGAGTTTAGCCGCACGGTTGCCGCTGAAGGCGCAGTGCTTTTGAAAAACGAAGGACAAGCTCTTCCGATTCAAAAAGACGAAAACGTTTCAGTATTTGGACGGATTCAAGTCAACTATTATCGCAGTGGAACAGGTTCGGGCGGCAGCGTTCATGTGGCGTATACAACCAATTTGCTCGACGGTCTGCGTAGCAAAAAAGGTCTTACGGTCAATGAAGAATTGGCAGCTGTCTATGAAAAATGGATTGAGGAAAACCCGTTCGATGATGGTGGGAAAGTATGGGCGGCAGAGCCTTGGAATCAGCAAGAAATGCCTTTGACCGATGAATTGGTATCCCAAGCCAGAAGTAAATCCAGCAAAGCAATTGTGGTCATTGGACGTACAGCAGGCGAAGATCAGGATAACGTGGATGCACCAGGCAGCTATCGGTTGACGGAAGATGAGAAAGCGATGCTGAAGCAGGTCACGAACCATTTTGAACAAACGATTGTGGTACTGAATGTATCGAACATCATGGACATGAGCTGGTTGAATGATGAAAGCTACGTTCATCCGATCCAAAGTGTCATTTACTCGTGGCATGGCGGTATGGAAGGTGGTAATGCGATAGCTGATGTACTTGCAGGGGACGTTACACCAAGCGGGAAATTAACGGATACGATCGCATATTCTATCGAAGATTATCCATCAACAAGCAATTACGGCAACGAGTTCAAGAACCTATATCAGGAAGATATCTACGTAGGCTACCGTTATTTCGAAACGTTTCGACCTGAAAAAGTACAATTTGAATTCGGATATGGCTTGTCCTATACCACGTTCACAACCAAGGCTGAAGACGCAAAATGGATCTCCCAAGATGGAGAAAACAGCATTAAGGTGAATGTAACCGTAACCAATACGGGCACAACCTATGCCGGTAAAGAAGTGGTGCAGATCTATTATGAAGCCCCACAAGGTCAATTGGGGAAACCTGCGAAAGCCCTGGTAGCATTCGGCAAAACCAATCTGCTTCAGCCGGGTGAGTCTCAGCGCCTGACTGTGAGCTTCCCTGTAGATTCCATGGCTTCCTATGATGATGCTGGTGTAACAGGACATGCATCGGCATATGTACTTGAGGCAGGAACATATCGTTTGTACGTGGGAACCAGTGTCAAAAATGTGGAACACGTCAGCATTGATGGGCAAGATGGGTACGTCGTAGAAACGATTCAACTCGTAGAACAGCTTCAGGAGGCCATGGCACCGACTGAAAGTTTTACGAGAATGAAGCCGGGTATTCGCAAAGAAGATGGGTCTTACGAGCTGATCTTTGCAGATGTACCAACGCGCCAGATATCCATGGCTGAACGGATTGAACAAAGCCTGCCGCAAACGCTGGAGCAAACCGGCAATCAGGGCTACAAGCTGAGAGATGTGAAGGATGGCAAAGTCAGCCTGGAAGCTTTTATTGCCCAACTGAGTGATCAGGATCTGGCAGCTATCGTGCGAGGCGAAGGTATGAGCAGCCCACTCGTTACATCGGGCACAGCTTCCGCATTTGGCGGCGTGAGTGACAGTCTGTTTAATTACGGAATCCCTGTTGCATGTACTGCAGATGGCCCATCCGGTATTCGTATGGATAGCGGGGAGAAGGCTACACAGGTTTCTATTGGAACTTTGCTGGCAGCAACATGGAATGCAGAACTCGTTGAAGACCTGTATGTGATGGAAGGCCAGGAATTGCTGAGAAATCAGGTGGATGCACTGCTCGGGCCTGGATTGAATATTCGTCGGAGTCCGATGAATGGACGTAACTTTGAGTATTTTTCAGAAGATCCGCTAATTTCTGGTGTATTTGCTGCTGCTTGCACGAAAGGAATCATGAAGGGTGGCTCTAATGCTACGCTGAAACATTTCGCATGCAACAATCAGGAGAAGCATCGCAGTAAAGTGGATGCCATAGTATCCGAACGCGCCTTGCGTGAGATCTATCTGAAAGGGTTCGAAATTGCCGTCAAAGAAGGCGGTGCGAATTCAATCATGACTTCCTACAATCCGATTAATGGACATTGGGCGGCCTCCAACTACGATCTGAACACGACCATTCTTCGTGGAGAGTGGGGCTTCCAAGGTATCGTGATGACTGACTGGTGGGCTATTATGAACGACGGTGTTGATGGTGGACCAGCAGATCGGAAAAACACCAATTGGATGGTTCGCGCGCAAAACGATCTGTACATGGTTGTACCTAACTATGGTGCGGAAATTAATGGCTGGGATGACAACACAATCGAATCTCTGGAAAATGGGACGTTGACACGCGGAGAGCTTCAGCGCTCAGCCATGAATATTTGTGAATTTATCATGAATGCACCTGTCTTCTCCAGAAAACATGAGATTGTAGAGAATGTCGCTTCATTCCAAGCGAATGCATCACTTTCCACAGAACAGGCACAAGTACTGGCTGACAATGCACAGGTCAAACCAGCTGTGGGCGAATCTGTCTACATGAAAGTGGATGAAGCAGGTCAATACCGGATTATTGTACAGATCATGTCTCCTGAGCCGGAACTGGCTCAAAGCGCATGTAATGTCATTCTCAATGATCAATTGATGACGACCATTCAAACCAACGGTACTGAGGGTAAATGGATCAGACAGAAACTTGTCAAAGTGGAGTTGGAAGCAGGCGTATACGAATTGAAGCTGGACTTCACTAAACCGGGTCTGCAGATCGACTGGATCGAATTCAAACAAGTGTAACGCAGGATCGTCTGATCTGTTGTAACTGAACATGACGACTGTTATGATTGTGTTATGAGATCCGGAATTTCTGAACAATCTGGTCAGGAGTGTTGCGAAGGATGAGAAGGTATAATTTTTGGAGCCCCATTCTGCTGATTGCGGTTGCGCTAATTGTCAGAGGCCTGGTTACCAACCTTGGCGTTCTGTTCGGCATGTCGCATGATGCAGCAAGTAATATCGCAATTGTTGCCATGTTGATTGCTGCACTGATTATGTTTAACCGAATGACAAAGGCAAAGCGAAAATGAACATATAATATTCGATATGGATCAAGAGAGAGGCACCCGTAGGGTGTCTTTTTTGTGTATTGACGTTTCATTCATAACGTCTTAGACTGTTTATGAATAAAACAATAACATTATTATGATAACAAAAATAACAAGTGACCCATTCCAATGGCTCACCCATCATTTTCCGAAAGGAGACCCATTCATGATGATTATGGCGGCATGGTTTGCAGGCAAGCATGAAAAGGCAATGGATGTGGCGAGCAGGGTGTTGGGACGGCGGCAAGGGTCGTGGACCGTTCCGCTGAGATGGGCAGAGTATTCATGGAATAGGGATCGAATTGCATTCAGGAAGCTGACTTTCAACGACAGATGAACATATTAAGGACCGCTGGAGATGCTTTGCTCTGCCGGTCCTTTATGGCATTTGTCGGAGAGCGGGCAGAGAACCGGCATGAGAGGAGAAAAAAATCCAGTGAATACCACCGATTGGGTGAAGGCGGCAGCGCAGGTCGTGCCATCAGAACGCCAGCTGAAATGGCAGGAGATGGAGTTCTATGCATTTATTCATTTTACTGTGAATACGTTTACAGATCAGGAGTGGGGAACGGGGAATGAAGATCCCGCTATCTTTAACCCTTCTCATCTGAGTGCCCGGCAATGGGTTCAGGCGTGCAAGTCCGCCGGTATGACAGGATTAATTCTCACATGCAAGCACCACGATGGGTTTTGTTTATGGCCAAGCCAATATACGGATCATACGGTAGCCGCCAGCCCTTGGCGAAATGGTGCGGGTGATCTAGTGAAAGAGGTTGCCGATGCCTGCCGGGAAGATGGGTTGAAGTTCGGCATCTATCTGTCTCCCTGGGATCGTCACGAAGCATCCTACGGAGATTCGGAGCGATACAACGAGTTTTTCAAAAATCAGTTGCGTGAGCTGTTAACCCAATATGGTGAAATTTTCTGTGTGTGGTTCGACGGCGCATGCGGAGAGGGGCCGAATGGGAAAAGGCAGGTCTACGATTGGGATTCCTATTATGCACTGATTCGGGAGCTGCAGCCAGAGGCTGTAATCTCGGTATGTGGGCCGGATGTTCGCTGGTGCGGTAATGAGGCTGGTCATACCCGGGCTTCGGAATGGAGCGTTGTACCTGCCTACTTGCAGGATAACGAGAAGATTCAGGAGCAATCCCAGCAGGTGGATGATGGCGAGTTTGCCAGCAGAATTAATACACAGGATGCAGATTTGGGGAGTCGGAATGTGATCCGGCAGCATGAGGGCAAGCTCATCTGGTATCCAGCAGAAGTGAATACGTCCATCCGTCCGGGTTGGTTCTATCATGCCAGGGAGGATGATCAGGTCAAATCGCTGGAGGAACTGCTTGGCATCTATGATGGAGCGGTTGGCGGCAACGCCAATTTTCTACTTAATCTTCCTCCAGATCGACGCGGCCTGATTCACGATCAGGATGCTAAGCGGCTGCAGCAGCTCGGAGACACTTTACGAGGCACTTATCGGCAAAGTCTGGCTGTAGGCGCACAAATGCGGGCATCGGAGACAATGGATGAAGAACATGCGGCTTCTCAGGTATTGTGTGAGGAACCGGATACGTTCTGGTGTCCACCTGAAGGGACAGAGCAGGCTTGGCTGGAAGTGGAGCTGCCGGAAGAAAGATTGTTCAACCGTGTCGTTCTCATGGAACATAACCGTTCGGGCCAGCGAATTGAGCGTTTTACGCTGGAGGCAAAGGGAGAGCGTGGTGATTGGCAGGTGCTTTATTCCGGCACGGTTGTTGGTCACAAACGAATCTGTCATTTCGATTCCTTCACCGCCAAAACCATTCGTCTGACCATACATGAATCCAGATGGTACCCAACGTTGTCCTCACTGGGTGTATTTCTGAACAAACAGGAGGTTGGGCTCAAAGGCAGTTCTGACATATGAAGAATTCCCCTTTTTCTAAGATGCCAAGCCGTAACATTTGTAGATTAGCCGATTTTGGATTCATCCCATGGAAAATAGAGTAGCAAACGATTATTGGGAATTGTATGATCTTATGGAAAAAGGTATAGGTAAGGTAGAGCCACACACCAGCAGGAGAGGATGAGAAGATATGAAAGTAGGACTCAGCACATACAGTCTGCAACAAGCACTCGATGCCAAAGAACTGACTGTCCCCGACGCCATCCGTTACATCGCTGATCAGGGCGGAGAACATGTGGAGATTGTTCCGATAGGGTACAGCCTGATCGACCAGCCGGAATTAATTGACCAGATTCGAGAGACTGCACGAGAAGTGGGAATCGATATTTCCAATTACGCAATAGGTGCCAATTTCGTTACAGGAGAGGGCCCGGATGCGCTTGAAAATGAGATCGCTGCTGTCCTGAAGCATGTGGATGTCGCTGCCGCACTTGGCGTTACGAGAATGCGTCATGATGTTGCATTTCGTCCTGCACAGGAAGGAACGGTCGCCCAGTTTGAGGCGGACTTGCCTGTTCTGGTAAAGGCATGTCAGCGAATTGCCGACTACGCAGCGAGTCACGGTATTACGACAAGTGTGGAGAATCACGGTTACTATGTGCAGTCCAGTGAGCGAGTCCGGCGGCTGGTGCATGAGACGGCGCGAGAAAACTTTAAGACAACGCTTGATATCGGAAACTTCCTGTGTGTGGATGAAGACCCGGTTAGCGCTGTAAAAAACAACATTCCTTATGCATCCATGGTGCACGCCAAAGATTTCTATCGGAGACCCTCTTACCGTAATCCCGGAGAGGGTTGGTTCCAGACCGCACACGGCAATTACCTGCGCGGAGCGATTGTGGGCCACGGGGACATCGACATGCCGGAAGTATTCCGTGTGTTGAAGCAATCCGGTTATGACGGATACATCTCTGTTGAATTTGAAGGCATGGAAAATTGCAAAACAGCATCCCGCATTGCAATGGATAACGTCCGCCGCTTCTGGGAGGAAGCATAAGCAGCGACTGCACTACTATATTAGTGGAATCAATTTTTATATGTAGGGGGCTGAAAGAACATAGGGGAAGTTTGGAACTGTAGGAGCGGTAGCGCCCGCCTTTGTCTGCGGATTTCAACCGCTGAGAGCGGTGGATACAAGAAATCTGAAGACAACAGCGGCCGAAAGTCCAAACATTCACCGTAGTTACGTTAAGCCGATTATCATATGTTTTGAATCAACTGATATGACCATCATTCAACAGATTATGGAGGGAAAAATTCATGTCCAAACTTAAAATTGCCGTTATCGGTGCAGGATCAATATCCGATTTTCATTTGCAAGCGTATGACAGTAATCCCGAAGTTGAAATATACGCCATATGCGACCTGAATGAAGCGCGTGCCCAGGAAGCCGCGAAAAAATATAACGCTACTCATGTATTCACAGATTATAAGGAACTCCTGGCATTGCCCGAAATTCATTCGGTAAGCATCTGTACCTGGAATGATACACATGCCGAGATCAGCATTGCTGCTCTGGATGCGGGTAAAAATGTACTCTGCGAAAAGCCGCTCTGTCAGACGGTAGAAGATGCGTTAGAGGTGGAGAAGGCCGTTCACCGCAGTGGAAAACTGCTTCAAGTTGGCTTTGTACGCCGTTATAGCGACAATGCGCAGATCCTGAAGAAGTTCATTGATGAAGGCGAGCTGGGAGAGATCTATTATGCCAAGGCATCCTGTCTGCGGCGTCTGAGCAATCCAGGAGGCTGGTTTGCAGATGTTGATCGTTCTGGCGGCGGCCCGTTGATCGATATTGGTGTGCATATTATTGATATCTCCTGGTACTTGATGGGTAAACCGAAGGTCAAAACCGTCTCCGCCAATGTCTCCAATCGATTGGGTAATCGTGCCAATATCCGTAATCTGTCGTTCTACCAGGCGGCAGACTATGATGCGAACAAAAACACTGTAGAGGATATGGCCAATGCGTTGATTCGTTTCGAGAACGGGGCAAGCCTGCTGGTAGATGTAAGCTTCACATTGCACGCGAAACAGGATGAAACTTTGGTCAGACTCTATGGCGATAAAGGTGGGGCTGAACTGGAACCGGAAATTTCACTGATTGGCGAGAAATTCGATACCATTTTGAATATGACGCCACAGGTAGATTTCAAATCCCTTGATTTCGCAGGTTCTTTCCGTAACGAAGTGAATCATTTTATCGACAGTACGCAAGGGCGCAAAGAGACGCTTAGCCCCGTTGAGGATGGCGTTGAAATTATGAAAATTCTCTGTGCCATCTACGAGTCAGCACGTGAAGGACGCGAAATTTCACTGTAGACAGGGTGTTGTAATACGAAAGTCGCAACGCCATTCGAAGTAGTGATGTCTAACAAGTCTTTACTTGTTGAACTAACCATTGTTCCAAAACGAAGTTCAGAATCTATCTGAAGAATGCACTGCAATCGAAGTGATAGGGCTTATATTTCTCTACATGTTGAACTGAGCGTTTAAGCCAAAACGGAGAGTGCAGAACCAATCTGAAGATTGCACTGCAATCGAAACGACTGGGCTTAATACGTCCTTCTTAGTTGAACAAAACATTTACACGATAACGGAGAGGGCAGAACAAATCTGGAGAAGCGGAGCGCTCGCCTTTATCCCCGGATTTCCACCATTTAAAAGTGAAATCAAAGAAATCCGGGGATAACAGCGATCGGAAGATTGTTTTGACCGCGCAGTGACCTGTGTAAAGCTACTTTTTCAACGTGTGATATCCAATCCGAAGGAGATGAACGGGATGAGCGAAACCAAAGATACGGTGCTGGAACAGGAAGAACAGATCGTCGAAGCCGGGGTGCACAACTTTAGCAAGGAAGAGGAATGGGTGAAGCCGGAAGACCCATTGCTGAATGAACGGCTGGAGTGGTTCAAGGATCAGAAGCTGGGGTTGATGATGCACTGGGGTCCATATTCCCAGCTTGGACTTGTGGAGTCCTGGGCGCTCAGTGACGAAGATGGCGATTGGTCGCGCAATGACATCGACTGGACTGACGACATGGAGCATTTCAAGCAGGAATACTTTGATCTCAACAAAACCTTCAATCCAATTCGCTTTCAGCCTGAGGAATGGGCACAGATGGCTGCTGATAACGGGTTCAAATATTTCCTCTTCACCACCAAGCATCACGATGGTTTTTGCATGTGGGATACACATACAACCGATTATCGCATCACGGGCAAGGATACCCCTTTTCACACCCATAAGTATGCGGATATTTGCCGAGCGCTTTTTGATGCTTTTCGTGCCAAGGGACTCGGCATCTCGGCTTATTTCTCCAAAGCGGACTGGCATACGCCATATTACTGGACACCTGGCATGGAGCGGGGAAGCCATATGTGGCGTGGGCCATCCTATGATCCGAAAGCGTATCCATGGCTCTGGGAAAAGTTCGTGGAGTTCACACATGAGCAAATTATGGAGCTGCTGACCAACTACGGACGAATCGAATGTCTGTGGCTGGATGCGGGCTGGGTGCGCGAAGGACGCCACGGTCAGGATATCCGTCTGGGCGAGGTGGTGGAGCGGGCACGTCGGACAACCCAGCCGTGGCTCTTGGCAGCAGATCGCACGGTAGGTGGACCATATGAGAATATTGTAACTCCGGAACAGACCATTCCAGAGCACCCAATGAATATTCCTTGGGAGAGCTGTATCACGGTGGGCAATTCCTTTGCGTTTGGATATGATGATCAGTATAAATCAGCAAGACAACTGGCGCATATTCTGCTTGAGGTAGTATCCAAGGGTGGTAACCTAGCACTGAATGTGGGACCGCAACCGGACGGACGTCTCCCGAAAGGCGCAGTCCGAAGCATTAAAGCCCTCGGAGAGTGGATCGGTACGCATGGGGAGGGCATCTATGGCACGCGGATTTGCGGACCATACTTCACAGGAGAGTGGGCCTTCACACGTAAGGAAGATCTGAACGTATCGTATGCCTTCCGTCTGTACAGAAACGAAAACGAGGCAGTAGAATCACAAGTGACCATTCCATATGTGGAAAAGGTGGAGCGAATTGAACTCGTTGGCACAGATGATGTGCTGTCATTCCAACGGACAGAAGATGGACTTGTTGTAGAGTTGCCGCAGGCAGCAGTTACGGAAGCAGCACCTATCACACTGACGTTCAGATTGTTCACAAAAGAATAAATCTACAACTCCAAGCCCGAGGGACTTTTACAGTCCTTCGGGCTTTTTTTGTTTAGGGATTTTTGCAATATACATATGATAAAGGGCGATTTCCCTTGTACGACAAGGGTTTTGGGAATAAGGAGAGGTGGGGGAAAATTGCAAATTGATAAAAGAACGCCGCTCAAGGTACTATCAATTCAAGAAAGCGTTACCTGACATTATTCTTCACACGGTTGGCGCCAATACAGAAAAAAGAACCAAACAAAAGGATGTTTAAGGGATGTAAATGTAATGTATTATTACACTTAAGGTGTAGAAGGAGTGACGCGAATGAGTCGAGCTACGGAAAGCATACCTGCACCGGTGGAGCTCCAGCAAGGAAGGAATTACGCAGAACCCAAGCGACAGCATCCATTTATCAGGAGCCTCAAAAAGCATTGGGAGCTCTATCTCCTGGTGCTGCCTCCCGTATTGTATCTGTTGATCTTCAAGTACATTCCGATGGTTGGTGTACAGATCGCCTTCAAAGACTTCAGTGTTGTCAAAGGAATCTGGGGCAGCCCATGGGTTGGGCTAAAACACTTTGAAGCCTTTTTCGAATCCCCGAATTTCTGGCTGCTGATCAAAAATACAATTGGCATCAGCTTCTACTCGTTACTCGCCGGGTTTCCCATTCCGATCCTGCTTGCGCTGGCACTGAATGAAATCCGTACGGGTTACTTTAAAAAGACCGTCCAGATGGTCACGTACGCTCCGCATTTTATCTCCACAGTTGTCATGGTATCCATTATCATTCTGATGCTGTCACCTCATGTGGGTGTTGTAGACAAGCTATTTACTTTCCTGGGCTTCCCGATGACCAACTTTATGGGTATTCCCGAATACTTCAAATCTATCTATGTCTGGTCGGGCGTGTGGCAGGGCATGGGCTATTCATCGATTATTTATATCGCGGCACTCGCTGGCGTTGATCCATCCCTCTATGAGGCAGCAAAGATGGACGGTGCTTCAAGGCTTCGGAAAATTTGGCATATCGATCTTCCAACGCTCGTACCGGTCACCGTCATCATGCTGATTCTGAGTTTGGGCAGCATTATGGGCGTGGGCTTTGAAAAAATATATCTGATGCAGAATCCGCTCAACACGAGCGCTTCGGAAGTCATCTCCACGTATGTGTACAAGGTCGGTCTGATCGGGGCCAACTTCAGCTTCTCCTCGGCGGTAGGATTGTTCAACTCCGTTATCAACCTAATCCTGCTCGTTATCGTCAACGGCATTTCCCGCAAAGTATCCCAGAACAGCTTGTGGTAAAGGAGGAGATCATCTATGTTCAACCTGATGAATCGTAACCGGATCAAGGACCCGCTTGGTGACCGCATCTTCATGACATTCAACTATATCTTTCTGTTCGCCATACTGCTAACGGTGTTTTACCCACTCTTGTATATCATCAGTTCTTCGTTCAGCTCCTCCCGTGCCGTTACATCCGGTCAGGTGTGGCTGTTCCCGGTAGACTTTAACATCAAGGCCTATATCTCCATTTTCAAAAGCCAGCAGCTCATGCTCGGGTTCTACAATACGATTATCTATACCGTTGTAGGTACGTTTATCAACGTGGCGCTGACCGTCATGCTCGCTTATCCGTTATCGCGCAAGTCGTTTTATGGACGGGGGGCCATCATTATTTTCATGATGATCACGATGTTCTTTGACGGCGGTCTGATTCCAACCTATCTCTTGATGAAGGACCTCCATCTGCTGGATACACGCTGGGCGATGTGGCTGCCAGGGGCGCTCGCAGTGTTCCAGGTCATCGTAGCGAGAACCTTCTTCCAGTCTTCCATCCCGGAAGAGCTGGGGGAGGCGGCAGAAATGGACGGATGCCGAGATATCCGGTATTTGATCAGTGTGGTTCTTCCGTTATCTAAGCCGATTCTGGCGGTCATGACCCTGATGTATGCGGTGGGCCACTGGAATGCGTACTTTGATGCCTTGATCTATCTGCGTTCCGAAAAGTTGTTCCCACTGCAATATGTGCTCCGCAATCTGCTGATTCTGAACGCCGCCGACCCGGCGATGTTGGCCAATACGAGCCAGCAGCTGCGGGATCAGGGGTTCGAGCAGGTACTGAAATACGCACTAATCGTAGTCGCCAGTATTCCGATTCTCATCATGTATCCATTTGTGCAGAAGCATTTTGTCAAAGGGGTCATGGTGGGCTCGCTCAAAGGATGATTTCTACAATTTACTCCCGCTAAGCCGTTTGAAAGGAGGTGGGGGAACACTCCGGCTTCCGGGATCGGGTTTAACACGAGTGCGTAAACAGATGGTTATGCCGTTTTCAACAAAAAGGAGGAGTCAGATTGAAAAAATCTTGGATTTCGATGTTGTTTCTGGTCTTTGCTTCGATGGCTTTGTTGTCCGCATGCGGTTCATCCGCAGAGACGGGTACAGGGAGCGACGGTAGCGGGGAGAGCGGTGGCCCGGTAACGATGACCTTCTTTGCCCCACAAGGTAAAGCATCCATGGAAGAAAATGAGTTCACCCAATTTATCGAAGACAAATTCGATGTAACTCTGAAATGGGATTTGGCCCCGACGGACGCCTTGCAAGACCGCAGACAGTTACTGCTGGCGAGTGGAGATTATCCCGAAGTGTTCCTCCATGGCAAGTTCACCACCTCAGACCTGCAAACCTACGGAAAACAGGGCGTGTTCCTCCCGCTGCAGGATCTGATCAAGGAGTACGGTCCGAATCTCACCAAGATTATGGAGGAGAAGCCGTACTTTAAAGAAGCGATTACTGCACCTGACGGGAACATCTACGCTCTGCCAATTTTCAATGAATGTTATCACTGTACGTATGCTCAGAAATATTGGATTAACACCGAATGGCTCGACAATCTGGGTCTGAAAATGCCGACCACGACCGATGAACTCTACACGGTACTGAAGGCATTCAAAGAGCAGGACCCGAATGGCAATGGCAAAGCCGATGAGATTCCGCTCACGGGTGCACCGAACAAATATGTATGGAATGGCAATATCGATGCCTATCTCATGAACAGTTTTATCTATAATGACAACGATAAATATCTGATCGTGAAGGATGGGAAGGTTGATTTTGCAGCGAACAAGGAAGAGTGGAAAAAAGGGCTGGAGTACATGCACAAGCTGTACGCAGAAGGCCTGATTGATCCGGCTTCCTTCACGCAGAACGATCAGGCGATCGGGCAGCTGGGTAACAAGGAAGGCGATGAAGTGGTCGGCTCTATAACGACAGCGCTGGTCAGCTATCTCGTGAACACGTATGACAAGGATATTACCCGCCACCAGCACTGGGACATCGTACCTCCGCTGAAAGGGCCGGATGGCGTGCAGACGACAGGCGCTACACAGAGCGTAGGTGAGTTTGAGTTTGCCATCACGAACAAAGCGACCGAAGCGCAGCAGATTGCTGCCATCAAGATTGTAGATTACATGTTCAGTGAAGAAGGTGCCCTGTACGCAGAGTACGGTCCAACGGAGGGGAAAGGCTGGAAGAAGGCGGATGCAGATGAGAAAAACATCAATGGCGAGCCGGCCAAATACAGCTACTATAACCTGCCTGAGCGTGACCCGAACGTTGTAGTCAACGAGAGTTGGTCACAGATCGGAGCACATGACTTGTCCAATACGTTCCGCAATCTGTTTGCAGAAGGTCAGAACCCGTTGGAAGCCGAGGGTTACGGTACACGCCTGGCACAAGCAACCAATGTATATGAACCTTATGCACCCAAAGAAGTCTATCCTGCGAATGTATTTATCCGTCCTGAAGATACAGAAACTGCTGCGCAGCTCACGACGGCCGTCAAGGATTACGTGATGACCAATATGGCTCAATTTATTATCGGCAGCAAGAGCATTGATAAGGAATGGGACGCGTACGTGAAAGGCTTTGATGGTCTGGGACTCAGCAATTACCTTGAGATTTACCAGCGTGCGATTGAGAAGAATCAATAAAGGTTGATGGATTCATGAATGAGGCTGTCCCGATGTCACCACAGGAATCGGGGCGGTCTTCTCCTTTTGACAACCCCACTTCATCCGATATAATTTACTGAATATTTATGGAAAATTAGCGACCAGATTGGCGTGGTTGTCATCATGCACATAAACAGTGTGGGGGGCCTCGGAGATGAACAACAGTTGGTTTAGACGTTTGCTGCTATCGTATTTGCCTGTTTTTTTTATCGTAACCACAATTCTGTTTATTATCTTCTTCCAGGTATTTAATGAGCAGAACCGGAGAGAAGCACTCAAGGCCAATGAATTTCTGGCATCACAGGTAACGCAATATCTGGACAATTCACTGCGCTCCATCGACTTCAAAGTGCTGCGTGATATTTTGACCAACCCCAACCTGAAAAATTATTATTCGGTAACCGGAAGCGAGGATGTGTATGCCGGAATTCAAGCGGTTCAGGTTATTGATGAATTGAAAATAGAGTATCCGCTGATTGATTCCATATATTTGGTGAGATACAACGACGATACGGTGTTCAGCAACGGCAAGGCGGTACCCATTGAGGAATTCCCAGACGCGCCATTTATTAAGGACAGCCGTGCTGCGGCGACGCAAAAGTGGGTGGGGGCGAGATCTTTTAAGGCATTCCCGACCGAGGAAGGCAAACAGGTCATTACACTCATTCGCGGCGTCGGAAACGGCACGGGTCTTGTAGTTGTTAACGTCAATCTGCCAGCCTTGCAGAAGTCCATTATGCAGATGTACGACCCTGAGTTCACCTTCGTGAATATCTTCAATCGCTCGGGCGGCAATCTGTGGGATGGTGGAAAGCAGGATGGCGCTAGGGCAGAATCTCCCCAAATGGCGTCAGGTGAAGTCTTCTCCGAATTTACTTCCAGCTACAGCGGCTGGAAGGTACAGACCGGACTGAATAATGGCAAGATCGTCAAATTCGCCCTGAAATTTTACAATATTTGGTTTGTTTTTGCCGTTGCTGTTGTTCTGTTTGGTGTGGTGTGGGTGATCTATGTGACACGGAGAAATTACAAGCCCATCCAGCAAATCGTCACGTTAATTGAGACGGTGGCTTCACAGAAACAGCCGGGGATGAGTCAACCAAAAGATAACGAGTTCCGTTTTATCCAGACCACGCTGGAGCAAATGATTGATCAAACCAAGCAATATCAGGAGGAGCATGAAGAAAACCTGATTTTGCAGAAGAAATATTTCTTTCAGGAGCTGCTGGAGGGTACACGAGACTTCACTGGCAATGAGCTTACAGCGGAGATGAACAGGTTCAAGCTCCCGCAGTTGGAGGATCGATGGGCTGTAATTGTGGTGGAGATCGATCAGTATTCCCGATTTAAGGAGGAGTATCACAATCAGGATCAATCCCTCCTGAAATTCGTGTTATCCAGCATTCTGCAGGAGAGTGCAAGGCACGAAGGGACCGAAGTATGGGCAGAGTGGATATCGGATCAGCGGCTGTATGCAGTACTCTGGTTGCCCGAGATGGAAAAGGGTGAGGAAACCGAGCAGAGACTGCTCTCCGGTTATCTGGACAGGGTTGGGCAGTATTTGAACTTCACCGTAACTATCGGGATTGGTAGAGTGGCAGTCGATGTTCGTGGCCTGAGAGCTTCGTTGAAGGAGGCTGTGCATGCCCTGGAGTACAAGGCTGTGCTCGGCATGAACCGAATCATATCATGCGGGGAGGTACCGAACTCGACTAATGATGTTTATGAGTTCCTGAAGACGATCTCCTTGCTGGTGCAGGCGATGCGATTGTCGGACAATGTCTGGGAGAAGCACTTTGACCGCTTGTTCGAACAAATCCGTGAATCCGTGCTCTCCCGCCAGGAGATTATGAATACGGTCCAGCTGCTGTTTCAGCATTATAATCGGGAGTTCGCGGAACTTCCGCGGGAATATCAGGAGCAATGGGCAGCCGTATTTACACCGCTCCTCCCCAGATTGGAAGGATGGGAGACGTTAGATGATTTGCGAACGCTGTGCTGGGAAGGCTTCCGGGATCTGTCGGAGCAGATGCAGACACTTCATTGTTCCAGAAAACACCGATCTCATATTCTTGAAATTCGCAAGTATATTGAACAGAACTATAACAATCCCGAGCTGTCGCTGAATTATCTAAGTGATTTATTTGATATCAATCCGAAATATTTAAGCAAGCTGTTCAAGGACGAAATTGGTGAGAAGTTCGTGGATCTTCTGATTAGTCACCGCATAGAGAAGGCCAAACAGCTTATGCTGGAGACCGACAAGGCCATCCAGGAGATCAGTGAGGAAGTCGGATACACGAACTATAACTCCTTCAATCGGGCGTTCAAGAATGTGGTGGGTGTAGCACCTAGCGACTACCGAAAAGCCATGTGAGCCCATGTTCCAAACCAAGCCGAACTCATAAGGAGAATGTGCATATGAACTATAAAGATGCTTCGCTTCCCGTTCAGGAACGAGTACAAGATCTTCTCGGTCGGATGACAACGGAGGAGAAGATAGGACAGCTGATTCAGCCCATGGGGTGGAAGACTTATGTTAAGGAAGCAGATGGTACGGTTCGGGTTACGGATGAGTTTAAAAAGGACATCGCAGAGGGCGGGATTGGGTCGTTGTATGGCGCCCTTCGTGCTGATCCCTGGACGGAAGTGACGCTGGAGACAGGCCTGACCCCTAGGCAGGGGGCTGTTGCCACCAATGAAATTCAGCGGTATGCCTTGGGGAACTCCCGGCTGGGGATCCCCATTTTGTTCGGGGAGGAGTGTTCTCACGGTCATATGGCGATTGGAGCGACCGTATTCCCGGTGCCGCTTGCTGTAGGAAGTACCTGGAACGTGGAATTGTACCGCAAGATGTGCGAAGCGATTGCTCTGGAGACTCGAAGCCAGGGGGGAGCGGCAACGTATTCTCCTGTGCTGGATGTGGTGCGGGACCCGAGATGGGGGCGGACAGAGGAATGTTTTGCCGAAGATCCATACCTGATCGGTGAAATGGCGGTAGAAGCGATGAAAGGCCTGCAGGGTGAACGACTGGATACCGACCGGACAATTGTGGCGACACTCAAACATTTTGCAGCTTATGGCAGTTCAGAGGGTGGACGCAATGCGGCCCCTGTTCATATGGGATTACGTGAGTTGCATGAAGTGGACCTATTGCCCTTCAAGAAAGCCGTGGAAGCAGGTGCATGCTCCGTCATGACGGCATACAACGAAATTGACGGTGTACCCTGTACATCGAGCTCGTATCTGTTAAATGATCTCCTGCGCGAGCAATGGGGATTTGACGGATTCGTCATCACCGATTTTGGTGCGATTCAGATGCTGGTCAGTGGACACAACACGGCGGAGAACGGGGAGCAGGCCGTTGCGCAGTCGCTTATGGCAGGTGTGGACATGGAGATGTCCGGATACATGTACCGGAAGCATCTGGCGCAGGCGCTGGAGCAAGGAATAATTGAAGAGCAGGATCTGGATACAGCAGTAAGGCGAGTGCTGGAGATGAAGTTCAGACTGGGTTTATTTGAACAGCCCTTCGTTGATCCTGACTTTGCAGAGCAGGTGATTGGATGTGAGGACCATATTCAGCTGGCGAGGAAAGTCGCGCAAGAGGGAATTATTTTACTTAAAAATGATGCGAACATCCTTCCACTCAGTAATACAGGTACGAAGCTGGCCGTTATTGGACCGAATGCAAACCATGTCTACAACCAGCTTGGTGATTACACCTCGCCACAGCCGAGAGAACAGATTGTTACGGTGTTGGACGGGATTCGCCGTAAGCTTGGGACGGATACGGAGCAAGTGTTATACGCGCCCGGATGCCGCATCAAAGGCGATTCCAGAGAGGGCTTTGCACAAGCGCTTGCCTCTGCTGAACAAGCTGACATCATCGTTATGGTGATGGGTGGGTCAAGTAGTCGTGATTTTGGCGAAGGCACCATTGATCTGCGGACGGGTGCATCCGTTGTCACGGATGATCCCTGGAACGATATGGAGTGCGGTGAGGGCATAGACCGATCGTCTCTGAGCTTAATGGGTGTTCAACTGGAGCTGGTGCAGGAAGTACATAAGCTGGGGAAACCGATTATTGTCGTATATATTAACGGCCGACCCATTGCTGAACCTTGGATTGATGAGCATGCCCATGCCATTCTGGAAGCGTGGTACCCAGGGCAGGAGGGGGGAAACGCCATAGCAGATATTTTGTTCGGTGATGTGAATCCATCCGGTCGTCTTACCGTCTCTATTCCCAAACATGTGGGGCAGCTTCCGATCTATTACAATGCCAAACGCACCCGAGGCAAGCGATATCTGGAGACCGATCTTGTGCCGCAGTATCCGTTCGGTTTTGGGCTGAGCTATACGGAATTTAAGTACGAGAATGTACGGGTTGTGCCGGAAGTGATCGGGCCAGAAGATGAAGCAGAGGTACAGGTGGAGGTTACGAATACGGGACCGGTTGCGGGTAATGAGGTAGTTCAGCTGTATGTTACGGATGTATCGGCTTCGGTCACCCGAGCTGAAATTTCGCTGAAGGGGTTTCGCAAAATCCGTCTGGAGCCGGGACAGACTCGAACGGTTACTTTTCCTGTACAAAAAGAACATCTGGCGCTGATCGACTCCCGTCTTCAGCCTGTTGTGGAGCCGGGTGAATTCAGACTGATGGTGGGCAGCAGCTCCAGAGACTGGACTGCTTGCAGTTTACACATCCAGAAGGTGGGGGTGGAGGTATGATTCGAATTCAGAGATTCATTCAGGATCTGGCTCAGCAGCAATGGATGGATACCATAGAGCTTCCGCAGTGGCAGATGCAGAAGGCCAGGTATATACAGCCCGGAGAATACGAGTATGAACAGGAGAATGCGGCTGTCCAAAGTCTGAATCCGCTCGATAGCAACCATGGAACGACATATTTTCTAAGCAAAACCATAGAGATTCCAGGCAATTGGGAGGATCATGCGATTGGATTGATTTTTGAAGCTGGGGGTGAGGGGCTGCTGATGGTGAATGGCATGCCCTATCACGGACTGGACCGAAATCATTGGTATGTGCCGTTACCCAGGAGCCGGGTGGGAACTACGCCTTTATTGGAGATTGAGCTGTATGATCCTATACCGGAACCGCATGACCCGCTAAACCGACAAGCGGTGATTCAGCCGCCGATCCGTGGTATCCGAACTGCTTTGGTATATGTGAATCAACCGCTCCAGAGCTTGATGTACAGCATTACTGTACTTGCGGAGTCGCTGAAGGCATTGCCTGAGAAAGACTTGAAGCGGACCCATCTTGTCCGGGACATTCATCAGGTGATGGATGAGATGTACAACGAGCCGAATCGCTGGGTGGAGGCGGCATGGGTGCAGAATTTCGAAAATTCGCTGGCACATTCTGTGCAGAAGGAGGACCCGGAAGAATACCGGAATGGGTTCATGCATCTGGTTGGGCAGTCACATATCGATATTGCCTGGCTGTGGCCTGTACGTGAGACAGTCCGCAAATCCAGCCGTACCTTCTCCACGATGTGTACCTTGATGGATGAGTACCCGGAGTTTGTATATTCGCAGAGCCAGCCGCAGCTGTATGCGTTTGTGAAAGAGCATTACCCGGAATTGTATGAGCAGGTCAAAGCCCGGGTTGCCGAAGGTCGCTGGGAGCTGGTTGGCGGCATGTGGGTGGAGCCGGATCTGAACATTCCGAGCGGTGAGTCCTTGGTAAGACAGATGTTGTACGGGCAGAACTTCTATCAGGAGGAGTTTGGCAAGCGTTCAAGCATTGAGTGGCTCCCCGATACCTTCGGGTACTGTGCTTCGTTGCCGCAGTTGCTGAAGTTGGCGGGTATTCCCTATTTTATGACCACCAAGCTTAATTGGAATGATACCAATGCTTTTCCATATGATCTATTTGATTGGGTAGGCATTGATGGCACCTCGGTGCTTGCGTATCTGAATCATGGAGTGAACGAACATACCCGGCCCAAAGATATGGATGAGCATTGGCAATCGTATAAGCAGAAGCATGTTCACCCCGAACAAATGCTGCTTTACGGTCATGGTGATGGTGGGGGCGGGGTCACGAATGAAATGGTGGAGTTCGGAGCGCGATCCCATCTCATGGTTGGGCAGCCCATCAGCAAGTTCAGTACAGCGGGAGCATTTTTCGAAGAAATATCCAACCATAATCCCCCTTTGCCGAAATGGCATGGAGACCTGTATCTGGAACTTCACCGGGGAACGTATACTACCCATGCGCGGAATAAACGGAGCAATCGGAAGGCCGAAGTACTGTACCGTGAAGCGGAGATCTGGGAGCAGTTTGCCGGATCTTCTGAAGCAGCACAGGTGAAGAATAAGCTCGATGAAGGCTGGAAGCTGATCATGCTCAATCAGTTCCATGATATTATCCCGGGTACATCTATCCCCGAAGCTTATGTCACCTCCGCGGAGGAGTATACGAAGGTATTTGCCCTGGGAACATCGGCGATGGAAAGCGCCCTCAGTACCCTTGTGGAGCGTATTGCGACAGATAGCTTGGATGGCCTGGCTTACGTTATTTTTAATAGTCTGGGCTGGGAGCGCGGAGAAGTCGTGACCATTACAGGCGACGTGAGTCTGACTGGTCTCGCTGCTTTTGATCATCAGGGTAATCATCTAGCAGGTGACCTAGAGCAAAATGGAGATGTGCTGACCCTGTCAGTTTATGTTCCATCCATTCCTGCCTTTGGGTATACCACGATATGGCTGCGCCAGGCATCGGATGCCGATCTTTCTGTATGGAAACAGGAGGAATCTTTCCCTTCCGTCTGGGAAACAGATTTCTACACGCTTGAATTTAACGGTGTGGGAGAAATCACGAGATGGTATGACAAGTCCATCCAGCGGGAGTGGCTGAAGCCGGGAGATAAAGCGAATGAGCTGCAGTTCTTCCATGACAAACCTACGTATTGGGATGCGTGGGATATTGACCCGAGGTTCGAATCTCAACGGGCAGGGGCGGTACAGCTGATCTCCGGACAGGTCGTGCAGCGTGGGGCAACGCAGGATGTCCTTCGTTTCCACTGGAAGCTGAACAACTCGGAAATTCATCAGGATATGATCCTGTATCGTCATCAGCGACGTGTGGATTTCAAGACAAAGGTAAACTGGGTTGAGAACCATAAGTTGCTCAAAGTCGCATTTCCGGTGGATTTGGTGTCAGCCAAAGCAACCTACGAAATCCCGTTTGGTGCGCTGGAGCGGCCAACCCATAACAACACCAGCTGGGAGCAGGCACAGTTTGAAGTGTGCGGGCACCGTTGGGCAGACGTCTCCGAAGGCAATAGCGGTGTAAGCCTGCTGAACGATTGCAAGTATGGGTACGACATCAAGGATCAGACGATTCGTCTGTCCCTGCTCCGTGCTCCGAAATGGCCGGATGAACATGCCGATCAGGGGGAGCATGAATTCACCTACTCGCTCCTGCCCCATCAAGGCGATTGGCGGGAAGCGGGTGTGGTACGCCGTGCAATGGAGCTGAACCATCCGGCCCAGGCTGTGGCAGCAGGTAGACATACAGGCACATTAACGGCAGAGCATTCCTGGGTTCACTTTCGCAGCGAGCACGTCATTCTGGATACAGTCAAAGCTTCAGAAGACGGCACGGGGACGATATTGCGTTTCTATGAATCATCCGGCGGCAGAGAGACAATTGAGCTTCAGTGGTCTGACGCGCGGATACAAACGTCAGTGGTCAATCTGCTGGAGGACGAAATCCGGCCATTGGCTTGTCGTGAAGGGAAGTTCGAACTGACGTTCAAGCCTTATGAGATTCAATCCGTAAAAATCGGTTCACCGGAAAAAACGTAAGGTGCCAGATAAGAATCTTTTACAAGAAGAGGAGTGGACCGTGAATAGGGCGAAAGTGTAGTAGAGCATTCCATCATGAATTCACATCAGGACGATAAAATACCAATTCAGCAGGAGGGTATAATATGAAATTAACGAACAAGATCGGCGTCATCGTGGACAGCTTTAACGTAGGCGTAAGAGAAGGGCTGAACAAAGCGAAAGACGTTGGAGCGGAGGGTGTACAGATCTATGCGGTCAAGGGAGAGATGGACCCCGAAAATCTGTCGCCTGCCTCTCGCAAGGAGTTAAGAAGTTATATCGATTCTCTTGGGCTTGAAATTTCTGCGCTGGTTGGCGATTTGGGTGGACACGGGTTTCAGGTCAAGGAAGATAATCCGTGGAAAGTAGAGAAGTCCAAGCGCATCGTGGATCTTGCTCTTGATCTGGGTACGAATATCGTCACAACACATATCGGTATTGTTCCGCATGATCCTTCATCCGAAGTGTATGCCACGCTGCATGCGGCTTGTGAAGAGCTGGGTCAATATGCGAAAAGTGCAGGTGCGTACTTTGCTATTGAGACAGGGCCGGAAACAGCCGCAGATTTAAAAGGATTCCTGGATACATTGTCGACCAATGGGGTATCGGTGAATTTTGACCCAGCAAATATGGTTATGGTTACGGGGGATGACCCGGCTCGCGGTGTCCATCTGTTGAAGGATTATATTGTCCACACCCATGTGAAAGATGGGGTGCGTCTCAAGGAAGTCGATCCGAGAGATGTGTATGGTGCAGTAGGTTACGCGCCCATGGATCATGAGAAGATTGCCGAAATGGTTTCTTCCGGGACGTTCTTCCGTGAAGTGCCGCTGGGCGAGGGCAGTGTGGATTTTGATGGATACTTTGCGGCCCTTCAGGAGATTGGTTACACAGGGTATCTGACGATTGAACGTGAAGTAGGCGATCAGCCGGAGCTGGACATTCGCAAAGCAGTTGAATTCATCAAACAATACCGGTAGGGAGCTGAGCAGATGAAAGTGGGCCTGAGTACGTATAGCTTGTTGAATGATTTGAATTCGGGTGAAATGACGGTTCTGGATATGATCGACTGGATTGCAGCAAATGGTGGTGAGCATATGGAGATGGTTCCGTATGGCTACACCGTGGAAGATAATTATGAGCTGGCTGATGCCATCCGGGAGCGAGCTGCTTCTGCAGGTATTGAGTTGTCCAACTATTCGATGCCTGCAAATTTTGTGCAGGAGACGGAAGAAGCTTTTGAGGAAGAAATGGCTCGGGTCAAAAGACATGTCGATGTTGTACACCGGATGGGTGTGAAGCATATGCGTCATGACGTCACGGCGTTTACGTTGCCAAAGGAGAAAATGACCATTGCCTGGTTCGAAGAAAATCTCCCGCTGATGGTGAAGGGAAGCCAGATCATTGCGGATTATGCTGCGCAGTTTGGCATTACGACAACTATCGAAAATCACGGCTTCAGCGTGCAGGCGAGCGATCGTGTGCAGCGTGTGCTGCATGCCGTGGATCGTCCGAACTTCAAAACAACACTCGACATTGGCAATTTCATGTGTGTGGATGAAAACCCGATTATTGGGGTCATGAAAAATCTGCCGTACGCTTCTCTGGTCCATTTCAAAGACTTCTATTTCCGTTCTTATGATGAGCATCCGGGCGAAGGGGAGTGGTTTACCACTGCCAATGGTAATTTCCTGCGTGGAGCCATCGTTGGGCATGGGGACATCCCCATTCGCAAAATTGTGAAGCTGATCAAAGACTCCGGCTATGACGGCAACATCACGGTTGAGTTCGAAGGCATGGAGGAGTGCAAGTCAGCATCCAAAATCGCCATGAACAACCTGCGCCGATTCTGGAAAGAGGCTTAGCAGATTTTACAAAAAAAGGGTTCCGAAGGGGTCCAAGAAAGGAATTCTGCACTAACATAAATTGGTTCTCCATAAGGATTCAGTTACGATCATCACAAGTATGGTATAATGGATCTATTCAGCCTGGAGAACGACTGGCTATGGATAGGAGAGATCACTGATCTATGCAGGTATTCGAGGACTGGAACCAGAAAGTGAAGAGAACGTTTAATGCTACGAATCCCGAGGTTGTATTGACGGTATCTGAAGCAGGGAGTTTGTTGGGTCTGACCAAAGATCAGATGAAACTTTATGTAGACAAGAATAAACTAACTAAGGTCCCGATCATGAGAAGTGTTCACCGATACCTCTTGTTGAAAAGTGAAATAGATAGCATCGTAAAAACGCGCTAACCTCATAGGATCGACCACAGCCATTTGACCGACAGGAATCGGGAGAGTGGTCTTTTTTTTGGATAAAATAAGGCTTTCGGATAATCCTACCTATGAGCTAGTTACCCGTACTCTTGTCAACGGACAGCCTGTTCGTATATACTCATGTCGCAAGCGGCATTAGTGGTTTAATTATATGATATCGAGGAGATGAAGAACGCATGGCGATCAGCTTGAATGTGTATCTTGTAACGGATGGCAATGGACGTGAAGCAGTAGATTTTTATAAAAAAGCATTTGGAGCCGAAGTGTTAGCTCTCCAGACATTTGGCGATGGTCCATCCGATCCGGATCACCCCGTACCACCAGAAGCCAAAGACCGTATCATGCATGCTTCTTTGCAAATTGGCAGCTCTGTGCTGATGCTGTCTGATACATTTCCTGGCATGCCGTATGTAGTGGGTAACCATGTTAATGTCACAGTGAATACGGATACCGCGGAGGAAGCCAAAGAAATCTTTAATCAGCTGCAAGATGGCGGCGAAGTGAAAATGCCGATACAGGAAACATTTTGGAGTCCAGCCTACGGTATGGTAACCGACAAATTCGGAGTCCATTTCCAGATTAGCTGTGTTGCAGCCAACCATCAGTAAATTGTGATTTAGCGTTTCTCTGATATAGAACAAAAAATTCCAGGACATGAGTTACATGGTCTGGAATTTTTGTTTTTTGACTCCTGCAAGGAGTGTATTTACCGTGTTCCACTTGAAAACTAGACCTCTTTCTGAAGCTTGGAGGGGTTGTTGATTTTATAAGGAACAGGGTTCCTGGTCAGCTTTTTCTTGATAATTTTGGCTTCAAACGTAAGCACATCACCAACCTCAAGCTCCTGTTTCTTCATGGTAGCACTGTGGCTGGACCAGGCTTCGCCAATGTCAACGACTTCAGGCTCCGTGATTGTTACGGCTTCATAGATGATGATTTCGTCATCATTGTCGGAGAAGTGGTTCGGCACGGTCGTAAATTCTTTCACAACGGCGGACATTTTCACTTTACCCTCCGGCAGCTCAATCTTGACTGATTTGGCTTTGCCTGCGGTTTTGGCCTTAGGTTTGGCTGCACTGCTAGTTGCATTTGCAGGTCCAACGTACTCTTCCACCAGACCCTCAGGGTCGCCTTTTAGAGCAGAAGAGTTATCATCGTCATCCGTGTCCACATCCGATTCGAAATCCATTGCATTCATACCAGATGGAATCTCATCCAAATTAGACGGATCATCTGGCTCTTGAACGGTATCAGAGCTGGAGATATGATCTGGTTGGGTTGCAGCGACCGGTTCCCCGGGCTTAACTGTTCCCGCTCCAATTGAACTTTTCACATTATAGCTGGACGCCTGCATTTCTTTCAGGTACGACGGATGAATGCAGTGTTTCTGCTCATTGTCCAGTTGGATGACGGCTGCCATATGATCGACAAAACCAACGATGGTACAAGGCATATTCAGTCCATTTCCTTTATAATAGAACGTTTTGACCTTGGTTGCTTTCTCCGAAAGCAAACCCCACTCCTGGCACTTCTCAATCAGCTCGTCCTCGTTCTCCAAAGCGTTATAATACTGCGGTTCGATCATAAAAGCATATGCCATAACGAATTTCCGCCTTTCCAATCATTTCTTCATTCATCGTTGCCAAATTACAATCAGTGTATCACAAAAGCGTACCCTTAGATGAAGAATATAAAAGCGCCTGAATGGGCGCCTATGATATAATTTCCGGTAGACAACTGGTGGGAATGCTCTAAAGAAAGGGATAAACAAAAAACCACCGTTAAACAGGTTGACTCCTGCGGTGGGATTGGTTTTACATCGTAACAGACGTGCGCAGTAAGAGGGGTTTTATCTTACCTCGCCTTGTTGTCTATTCTTAGGTTACCATAGCCATTTTATACAGGCAAATGAGTGATTGCTTCTGTATTAAAATTAATATTTTTTATGAATATCTTTAGGGAGGATGATCTCCATGGATAAAAAAGTGAATTCTCAAACGCTTTGGCTTGGGGTGGGTATTGCCATTGGTACGAGTATTGGTGTGGCTGCAAATCAGGTCGCCCTGGGTATTACCTTTGGTGTGGCATTGGGCGTCGTGGTTGGATCTGTCGTTAGCAAACGTGCTGGCTCGGGACTGGATGATATGCTGAGTGAATATGTCAAGGAGTTGCATAAGCAAGAGGAATGGGAAGAATTGCTTGTGCGGTCGCAGGATCATCCGGTGCTGCTGCTGAAACACAGTACAACCTGTCCAATCAGTGCAAGAGCATACAGGGAGTTTATGGCGTTTGTGGGTTCGAATGCATCCAATCCTGCACAAAAAATGGAATACTGGATCGTCAAAGTTATTGAAAGCCGCACGCTTTCCCGCCGCATCGCTGAAGATACCGAGGTTCACCATGAATCGCCTCAAGTTTTGCTGCTGGACAGCGGCAAGGTGATCCAACATACATCACACGGGAAAATCACCCGAAAAAGATTGCTGCAATGGGCCCAGAATCCGTTTGGATGAAGGGCGCTCCAATATACATGTTAGCATCCATAGACCTGTTCCCTTCAGCTATTAGCTGAGGTGAGCGGGTCTTTTTTACGCTTTTTTTACACCCTGGCGGGTATTTCTTTACCCCCTTTTTACAGCGTTTCGTATTACGATTTCATATGTAGAAGGTTGCAAGAACGGTAGAGAGAGGGAGGAGAACACATGGTGAATGATGCCATGATAATCGGGCTGGTTGTGCTGTTGTTTGTGGTGTTCTGGGGATTTGTGAAGTTTTGTGAGAAAGCTTAGGGCAAGAGAGGGGAGGAGCCATATGATTGTCATCGGGATGATTGTGCTCGCGCTGGTGATCTATCTCGGTTACGTGCTGGTGAGGCCGGAGAAATTCTGATGGTCGCCTTATGCACGAATCCAGAAGCACTCGGATCGTCGATTTTTAGGGAGGAAATGCGGATATGAGTAGTGGTTTATTACAAGTAGCGGTGACGCTGCTGATCATCATACTGCTGGTGAAGCCAGTGGGGAGTTATCTGGTGAAGGTGTTTGACGGCAAGCGAACAGGGCTGGATCGGATATTTGGCGGACCTGAGCGATTGTTGTATCGATTGATGGGGGTGAAGGAGAACGAGTCGATGGGTTGGAAAAAGTACCTTTCGGCCGTGCTCCTCTCCAACTTCGTCATGCTGTTGTTGATGTTTCTGGTGCTGCGGCTGCAACAATATTTGCCACTCAACCCGGATGGCATCGCCAATATGCCTGCGGCGCAGGCATTCAACACGGCTGCTTCGTTCATGACCAACACGAACTGGCAGTCGTACACCGGCGAGAATGCCCTGTCGTATCTGTCACAGATGCTGGCAGTGACGTTTCCGATGTTCACCTCGGCGGCGACCGGCTTCGCGGTGGCAATTGCATTCATTCGCGGGCTGGTCGGCCGCCGGGATGGACTGGGTAATTTTTACGTCGACATGGTACGGTCAATCACGAGAATCTTTTTGCCGCTGAGCTTCATTGTGGCGTTGTTCCTGGTATTCCAGGGTGTGCCGCAGACACTGGCGGGAGCGGTGAACGCAACCACGCTGGAGGGGGCTCAGCAAACGATTAGTCGCGGGCTGGTCGCTTCGCTGGAGTCGATCAAGCACCTAGGTACCAATGGTGGAGGCTGGTTCGGAACGAATGCAGCGCATCCATTTGAGAATCCAACGGCGTTGTCGAACCTGGTGCATATCGTCTGCATGATGCTGCTGCCAACCTCGCTGGTGTATGCCTTCGGCATCATGGTGAACAACCGGAAGCAGGGCTGGGCTCTGTTTGCGGCCATGAGTTTTCTTTTCCTCATCATGCTGACTACGGTATTCGTTTCGGAATATCGCGGTGTGCCTGCGCTGGAGGCGGTGGGCATTCAAGGCAATATGGAAGGTAAAGAGGTCAGGTTCGGGATATCCGAATCGGCGCTCTTCACGGCAGTCACAACAGCAGCTACAACCGGGTCAGTGAACAATATGCATGAGTCGCTCACTCCGCTCGGCGGGATGGTGGCATTGGCTGAAATGATGCTCAACAACGTATTCGGCGGCAAAGGAGTAGGTTTGCTCAACGGATTGCTCTATGTCATTCTGGCTGTATTTATCTGCGGGCTGATGGTTGGGCGAACCCCTGAATTTCTGGGCAAAAAAATCGAGGGCAAAGAAGTGAAACTCGCGTCCATTGCGCTGCTCATTCACCCTTTGATTATTCTCGGTCCAACTGCGCTGGCGCTCATGCGCCCGGAAGCTGTAGCTTCGATTTCGAACTCAGGCATGCATGGCCTGACCGAGGTGCTTTATGCTTTTGCATCCGGGGCTGCCAATAATGGATCGGCGTTTGCCGGACTGAATGCCAACACAGACTTTTACAACATCGCCATTGGTGTGGTGATGCTGCTCGGAAGATACATTTCCATGATCGCAATGCTTGCTATTGCCGGATCACTGGCCACCAAACGAGTGGTTCCCGTAACAACGGGTACACTACGCACACATACGCCTCTTTTTGCAGGCATTCTGGTGATGATGATTGTGGTGGTCGGTGCGTTGACGTTCTTCCCATCGCTGGCACTTGGACCGATTGCAGAGCATTTGGCGATGATCCGTTGATGGAGAGTACGGCAATCCGTTATGGGGATATGAGTGAGGACGTAGAGTGTGGAGGTGGATTAACGCAATGAATGCTATAGAACGAAAGAAGGAGCAGTCGGTGGAAGGAACAGGCATGGGCATGATTAGCCCTCAGGGTAAGGGAACGCGAGGTACAGGTACAGATCAAGGTACTCCCAAAAGAACTAAAACTTTAAGTCGTGAGATACTGCTTCAGGCGTCCCTGGATGCTTTCAAAAAGCTAAACCCGGTCGTCATGATCAAAAATCCGGTGATGTTTATCGTTGAAGTAGGTACACTCATCACGTTGTTGTTGTGTATTAATCCGGACCTGTTTGTTGCATCCGAGGCAGGGCGAGGGTACAACATCGCTGTGTTTCTCATCCTGTTATTCACGTTGCTGTTTGCCAACTTTGCTGAAGCACTGGCAGAGGGGCGGGGCAAAGCTCAGGCAGACACACTGCGCAAGACGAAATCGGACACAACGGCGAATCTGGTACAGAAAGACGGAACCCTCAAGCAAGTGTCTTCGACCCAGTTGAAAAAAGGAGATCTCGTCCGTGTAGAAGCGGGAGAGCTGATTCCCACGGACGGCGAGATCATTGAAGGGCTGGCCTCCATCGACGAGTCCGCCATTACCGGGGAATCTGCCCCTGTGATCAAGGAGGCAGGTGGTGACTTCTCCTCCGTTACAGGTGGTACACGAGTCACTTCCGACTATATTGTCATGCGTGTACAGACCGATCCGGGGGAGTCGTTCCTCGACCGGATGATCTCACTTGTTGAAGGTGCACAGCGCCAGAAAACACCGAATGAAATTGCGCTGACTACACTGCTTGCCGTATTGACCCTGATTTTCCTGATTGTCATATTGACGATGGTTCCGATGGCAAGCTACCTGGGCATCCGGCTTGATCTGGCGACACTAATCGCGTTGCTTGTCTGTCTGATTCCGACAACGATCGGCGGGCTGTTATCCGCTATTGGGATCGCAGGCATGGACCGCGTAACACAGTTCAACGTCCTCGCCATGTCGGGGAAAGCGGTGGAAGCGGCTGGCGATATTGATACGCTGATTCTGGACAAAACCGGAACGATCACGTACGGAAACCGCATGGCGGCTGAGTTTATCCCTGTTCAGGGGGTGTCAGCACAGGAGATGACCCGGGCTGCGCTGCAAGCTTCCGTAGTGGATGAGACACCAGAGGGGCGCTCGGTCGTTGAGTTGGCTGGCAAGCAGGGCGAGAACTGGGCGGAGACGGAATATGCAGATGCAGAGCATGTGAGCTTCACCGCAGAGACCCGTATGTCGGGTCTGAATCTAAGCGGTGGGAAGCAGATTCGCAAAGGTGCGGTGGATGCGATCAAACGCCATATTTCCTCCCGTGGAGGACGGATACCTGGCGATTTGGATGATATAGCCAACCGAATTGCAAAGGCTGGGGGTACACCGCTTGCTGTTGCAATGGACGACCAGATTTATGGTGTAATCTATCTGAAAGATACGGTGAAGCCAGGTCTGAAGGAGAAGTTCGCCGAGATGCGAGCTATGGGTATCAAGACGATTATGTGTACGGGCGATAACCCACTGACGGCGGCAACTATTGCGTTGGAAGCGGGTGTGGATGATTTTATTGCCGAAGCGAAACCGGAAGACAAGATTACTGCGATCAAAAAAGAGCAGCAGGAAGGCAAGCTCGTCGCCATGACGGGCGACGGGACCAATGATGCTCCTGCTCTGGCACAGGCCGATGTTGGCCTGGCGATGAATTCAGGCACCATGGCAGCCAAGGAAGCGGCCAACATGATTGATCTGGATTCCGACCCGACCAAGCTGCTGTCGGTCGTCTCCATTGGCAAGCAGCTGCTTATTACCCGCGGCGCGCTGACAACTTTTTCGATATCGAATGATATTGCCAAGTATTTCGCCATCATTCCGGCCATGTTTATTTTGGCTATGCCGCAGCTCCAGGCATTGAATATTATGAATCTCGCTTCACCACAGTCCGCAATTCTGTCTGCATTGATCTTCAACGCCATCATTATCCCGCTGCTCATTCCTATCGCTATGCGGGGTGTGAAATATCGAGCCATGTCCGCGGAGCGGCTGCTTGGACGGAACGTGTTCATCTATGGCGTAGGCGGCGTGATCGTGCCGTTCATCGGAATCAAGCTGATCGATCTGGTGCTGTCGGGACTTCATCTGGTGTAAATGGTACAACTAATAATGAAATCAGGATGTGATTCATATGAAACAGGTACTGCCCGCCATCCGGTTGTCTGTCGTGCTTATGCTGATTTGCGGTATCATTTACCCGTTGGTTACAACCGGAGTGGCACAACTGCTTTTCCCCAATCATGCCAACGGCAGTCTGATCACAGCGCACGGAAAAACCATCGGTTCGTCGCTGCTGGCGCAGGAAGTAAAATCGCCGGGGCTGTTCCAGCCCCGGGCTTCGAGCGCCAGTTATGATGGAGCAGCTTCAGCAGGCTCCAATCGCGCCGTAGCGTCTGAGGTGTATATCCTTGAGATGAAGGAAAAGGTGGCTCTGGTCCAACAGGAGAACCCGGGCTTGCGGCACATCCCTGCGGATCTCGTGACGGGTTCGGGTTCGGGTCTGGACCCGGATCTGTCACCTGAAGCGGCAAAAGCACAGATTCCTCGTATTAGTCAGGCAACAGGCCTTAGCGAGCAGCAGCTTGCCAAGATCGTGGAGGAACATACACAAGGGCGACAGCTGGGCATCTTTGGTGAGCCGCGTGTGAATGTGACCGCACTGAATCTGGTATTGAAGGCAGAGCTGAAGTAACGAAGCGGCGTATTTGAAAGAAATTTATTTTACGGTCCGTCAGCAGAAGGGATACGTTGTTCGGGCTCCATTTGCTTGGAAATGTGTTAATCACATATAAGATATAGTCTGCGATGTATGTTGTATGAAAAACCATATCTGGCCTTCTTCCGAGTTTCGGAAGGGGCTTTCTCCATGTTGTGTAACAGTTATGGATAGGGGGAGTGGGCGGGATGGAGGACAGCTTCAAGCGCAAGTCTCCGGAAGACATTTTGAAGATGATTACGAAGCTGCAGCAGGGAACCTTGAAAATTTACATTGGTCCAGTAAGTGGCTCAGGCAAAACATATCATATGCTGAGGGAAGGAAACACATTGCGCCAGCAGGGTATTGATGTCGTCATCTGCGCCGTGTCGACTATGCGCAGACCGGAGACGGTGGAGCAGCTGGGTGAGTTGGAACGGATTCCAAGCATTCACTGGTCCCGTGGGAAAGACGGCATGGAGATGAAGGACCTGAATCTGGATGCCCTGCTGGCGCGTAATCCGGAGGTGGTGCTCGTTGACGGGTTGGCCCATCGAAACCGGAGAGGGGCACGTCACGCAACCCGGCTGGAGGATATACAGTATTTGCTGCGGCATAACATCAGCGTCATTACAACGGTGAACGTGTATGAGCTGGAGGGATATACGGAGCTTGCACGTCAGCTTACGGGTATCGCCGCGGAACATACCGTGCCTGCGGATACCCTTGAACTGGCCGATGAGGTGAAGCTGATCGACGTGACGCCGGAAACGGTATTGAGCCGACTTGCTGAGGGGCATCTTAGGGGACATGAAGGAGAAGCGGTGTTTCGACAGGGGAATTTGGGTATTTTACGTGAGCTGGCTCTCCGGCTTGTCGCGGAAGGGGTTAACGAATCGCTGCGTGAGCACCGGGAAGAGATGGGCATTACTGTTACGACTGGCATCATGGAACGTATTCTGGTATCCACTCAATATCACTGGAACGGGTCGATCTACATTCGGCGCGGACAACAGATTGCGAAGAGGCTGAACGGGGATTTGCAAGCCGTGACCTTCCGCAATATGAAGCAGCCGTTAACCAAGGAGGCTATTGTTTTCCGTCGCAGCATGATCAAACTGGTGGAGAAGTTTGGTGGTCGATTCGAGGAATTACCTGTCGTACATCGCCGGAAAATACCATCAACGTTGGCACAATATGCGGTGCAGCATCAGATTACCCGAATCGTAATGGGACATTCACGCCACACCCGCTGGCAGGAGCTGTGGCAAGGATCATTCGTTAACTCCCTGCTGCGCAGGATGCGGGGCGTCGATCTTTTCCTGTTGGCCGATAGAGCACAGCAGGAGGGAGAGCGTGTGCTCCCTGCCCGTTTGTCCGAAATGGAGACACCGACCTATCGCAGGTTAAGCGAGCAGGAAATGAAAGAACAGATCGGCCAGATTCGGCGTGGTAAGTTCAAAGTATATATCGGTGCTGCCCCAGGCGTAGGGAAAACCTATATGATGCTCCGGGAAGGCAATGATCTGCTTCGTAAAGGCATCGACGTGCAGATTGGTCTGTTGGAGACGCATAATCGGGCGGAGACGGTGGAGCAGATTGGTCAGTTGTCTGTAATTCCACGGGAGCAGCGGACGTATCAGGAGGTCCAATTGGAGGAGATGGATACAGAGGCGATTCTCCGTCTGTGTCCCGAAGTGGTGCTGGTGGATGAACTTGCACATACCAATATTCCAGGTAGCATGCGGCAAAAACGGTACGAAGATGTGCTTCTTCTGTTGGAGGCGGGTATTTCCGTCATCACTACCGTTAATGTGCAGCATCTGGAAAGTTTGAACGATGCAGTGGAACATATTACGGGGATTCGGGTCCGAGAGACGGTGCCGGATCAGATTTTGCAAATGGCGGATGAGGTTCAGCTCATTGATGTAGCCCCGCAGGCCTTGCGGCAGCGCATGCGGGAGGGTAAAATCTATGCAGCAGCCAAGGTGAATCAAGCACTGGAGCATTTCTTTCGCATTGGCAATCTGATTGCCTTGCGGGAACTTGCCCTGCGGGAACTGGCGGATGATGTGGATGAACGTCTGGAATCTCAGGAGCCCAAAAGCGCGCTGCGCGGTCCCTGGCGCAGACAGGAAGCAGTCTTTGTCTGCGTAAGCTGTGATGAACATGCCGATCGGCTGATCCGGCGTGGATTTCGTACCGCCTATCGACTGAAGGCGGTCTGGCATGTGCACCATGTTTATGTAGGCAAGGTTATGAGTGACGAGGTAAGGTGTCAATTGGAGGAGCTGGAACAGCTCACGGTCCGATTGGGCGGGAAATTTTACATTCATCACTGTCTGAGACTGAGAGATGTGCCTGGTATTTTGGCAGGTAAAGCTTCTGAAGAAAAAGCAACGCAGCTTGTAGTGGGTCAGGCAAAACGTGTCTGGTGGTTGAATGGCTACCGTGGAAAAGGATCGGTTGTCAGCAGGCTGGTGCGGCTATCGAGGCGTATAGATGTATTGATTGTTGCAGATTACGATTATGATCAGAGCGGGATGTGAAATGTACTGTGTCTGAACGAACCAAAGGGGAAGCGGTTTGGTTGAAGCTGAAGCGTGTCCCCAAATATATATGGGTAACCCTCGGCATCGCCTTGTTAACTATGTTGCTTCATACGATCGGTATGAGGGAGGATCTGGTTAACGTGGGGCTGATTTATCTTTTCCCCGTATTGGTCAGTGCCGTTTACTGGGGATTGGGACCGGCCATATACGCAGCGAGTCTTAGCGTTGTTGCCTTTGACTTCTTTTTTGTACCCCCGTATCTGAGCTTTACAGTTGAAGATTTACGATATATTTTCTCTTTTATCGTGTATTTGGCGGTTGCGGTATTAACCGCAAGTTTGGCAGGGCGACTGCGGCAGCAACTGGAGATGGTGAAGCAGCGTGAGAATACGACAAATTCGCTGTATGCTTTGAGCCGTCAGATGACGGCTGTTACAGATTTGGATACACTGCTGAACAATATTGCGAGGCAAGTCTCTCTAACACTTGGGGCTCCGGCGGCACTATATCTTCCTAATTCTGACGGGGAGCTCGCGGTTACCTCATCTTCGGGCGAACCGGATTTCGCAGGCTGGGGCAAAAGTGAGTCTGAGGCTGCCATTGCCAAGTGGGTATACATCCATGGAGAAGTAGCTGGACGCGGATCTTCCAGTCTGCGAGAATCTTCCGGGCTGTATGTGCCGCTGCGTACAGAAGACCAGATTCACGGGGTGCTTGCCGTGAATCTGGAATCCAGTGATCTTTATGAGCAGCGGGAGGAACTGCGTTTGCTGGAAGCCTGTGGCGGGCTGGCGGCGAGCGCCATCGCTCGTGTTAAGCTGGCGGAGGAAGCGAGGCTGGCGCAAATGACCGCTGAATCGGAGCGAATTCGTACCGCTCTGCTGGATTCAGTATCCCATGAACTGCGAACACCGCTTACCGCCATCATTGGTTCAGCCACAGGCCTGTTGGAGAATGATTCCCTTTTTACCGCGGAGGACCGAAAGGAACTTACAGCCAATATTCGGGATGGAGCGCTGCGGATGAACAGGCTGGTGACCAACTTGCTTGGCATGGTGAAGCTGGAAAGTGGTATGCTGCAGCTGCGCAGGAAATGGTGTGATGTGGGTGACATGATCGGTATTGTACTGGGGCAGGTTCAGCAATTTATTCAGCACCGCCGCATCCGTGTAGATTTGCCGGATCAACCGCCATTTATATCTGGAGACGAGGTATTGCTGGAGCAGGTCCTGGTTAACGTCATCAGCAATGCCATTAAATATTCTCCGGTCGACAGTGAAATCGTCATTACGGTAAAGGCAGATGAGTCGCTTGGACGAATGACCATTGTGGTGGCTGATGCGGGCGTCGGGATCCCGGAAGCAGATCGAGAGCGGGTGTTTGAGAAGTTTTATCGTTCCGAATCGTCACGGCATGTGACAGGTACAGGACTGGGACTCGCCATCTGCAGAGGAATTGTCGAGGTTCATGGAGGTACGATTACCGCAGAGCCGAATCCGGGAGGCGGGACACGGGTGTGCATTTGTTTGCCTACCGAAGAACCCGAGGCATCATTCCCGTATATGGGACAAGGAGAGGAAGAATGACATGACGGCACCACAAGGCGCACGCATATTGATTGTGGATGATGAACCACAGATCCGCAAACTGCTGAAGGTTACGCTTCAGGCGCACAACTTTGAGATTCATGAATGTGCAGACGGAGAAGAGGCGGTCGTCCAGGCGAGCATTGTGCATCCCGATCTGATCGTGCTTGATCTGGGCTTGCCCGGCATGTCCGGAATGGACGTACTTCAGCGTATTCGGGAGTGGTCTCAGGTACCGGTCATTGTGCTGACAGCAAAAGAACGCGAAGAGGATAAAATCGCTGCACTGGACGGCGGGGCAGATGATTATGTTACCAAACCGTTCGGCATGGGCGAGCTGGTTGCCCGGATTCGGGTTGCTCTTCGCCATGTGGCGAAAACAACGGATGAGCCTGTACTGCGCTTTGGTCCGCTCACGATTGATTTGGCCCAGAGGCAGGTGGATCTGGAGGGATCACTCGTCAAGTTAACTCCAACCGAGTATGAAATGCTGAAAGTACTCGCTTCCAACGCAGGCAAAATTATTACCCAACGGCAGCTGCTGCAACAAGTGTGGGGTGGGCATCACCATGAGTCAGACAGCCATTACTTACGGGTGTACGTCGGTCATCTGCGTAAAAAATTGCAGGAAGATCCCACGCGGCCTCGATTTATCCAGACTGAGCCGGGAATCGGCTATCGTTTCCTGCTTCAGGATGAGGTTGGAAAATAAAATGAAAACTCCTGAAAGCGCCGACTCCCTCTCTAATGAGAGGAAATCGGCGCTTTTCAAGTGCGAAACCATGAATTTCTTATGATGTGTACTTCGGCAGCCAGTCTCCGTGAGCTTCGATCAGTTCATCGCACAGCGCGACGATATCATCCATAGACAGTTCGGCAGCAGTATGCGGATCGAGCATGGCAGCATGATAAATATGTTCCTTTTTACCCGTGATGGCAGCTTCAATCGTCAGCAATTGGGTATTGATATTGGTCCGGTTCAGTGCAGCCAGTTGTGGAGGCAGGTCACCGATATACGTTGGGCTGATACCGGAGCCGTCAACCAGACAAGGCACCTCAACACATGCTTCACGAGGCAGGTTGGTGATTAACCCGTTATTCATGACATTACCGCCGATTTTGTAAGGACGATCTGTCTCCATGGCTTCCATAATATGCGAAGCGTACTCCCGGCTGCGCGTATGTTCAATATTTTCGCTGGATAACAGCTTTTCACGCATTTCCTTCCAGCCTTCAATCTGATTCACGCAGCGGCGCGGATATTCATCCAGCGGAATGTTGAAGCGTTCGATCAGCTCGGGGTAGTTCCGTTTGATAAAATAAGGATGGTACTCGGCATTGTGCTCGGAAGACTCGGTAACATAGTATCCAAAGCGCTGCATCAGCTCAAAACGTACCATGTCATCATGCTGCTCTTTCTGCTTTTCCTTCGCCAGACGTTTAATCTCTGGATACAGATCCTGACCATCCCGAGTGACTTCCAGCAGCCAGGCCATATGGTTGATACCCGCAACTTTTGCGACTACACCCGTCTGATCGATCCCCAGTGCATCAAACAGATGCGGTACACACACCTGTACACTGTGACACAGACCTACGGTTTTGATTCCGCCGTGCACATTCATGACATTGGTCAGTACCGCCATTGGGTTGGTATAGTTCAGGAACCACGCATCAGGGCACACCTCCTGCATATCCCGGGCAAAATCGAGCATTACCGGAATCGTCCGCAGATTCCGGAAAATGCCGCCAATCCCCAGCGTGTCGGCAATGGTCTGACGCAATCCATACTTCTTCGGAATTTCAAAGTCCGTAATTGTACATGGATCATATCCACCCACCTGAATAGCATTGATTACATATTTGGCTCCGCGCAGCGCTTCCTTGCGGTCGGTATAGGCTTTGATGGCACAGCCGCTTCCGAGCGAACGGGCCATACTTGTAAGCAAACGCTCTGAATCGCTAAGACGCTCGGCATCAATATCAAACAACGCCAGCTCAAAATCCTGCAGTGCTTCAGTCATCATGACGTCACCCAATACATTTTTGACAAAAACGGTGCTTCCCGCACCGAGAAACGTAATTTTGTTCATCTCAAGTTCAGCCTCCCTGAATAAATGGTGTACCTCCAATATAGGAGAATCAGGCCTGTATAACTATGGCTCAACCTCTCTGAAACATGGCATAATCCCATTTTTGGGTTCGTTTACAGCTGATAATTTACACATTTACCTGTTATAATTTTAGTTGAGGGATTGTTGCGGTAATGAACATAAGGGGTGAGAAATGTGAGACTGGTCGAAACGAACGTGGTTCCTATGGATTTTACGCAGATGGAATTGGTATTGTTATTTTTCGGTTGGCAGGCATGTGATCCGTCGCATTATTGGGGGCCTGGCGTCCGGGATTCCTACATTGTTCATTACATTCACGAAGGCAAAGGCACTGTGTTTATGGCGGATCGGCAATACGAGTTGACACAGGGTCAGGGTTTCATCATTTTTCCGGATACCCTTATCCATTATGAGGCGGATGAGAAGCAACCTTGGACATATTCCTGGTTTGGCTTCAGAGGGGTGCATGCCAAGACATTCATGCAGCGGGCACAGTTAAGTTCCGAACATCCTATATTTGATGCCAGGGATTTAGACATATTTGATCGGTTGTATGCGGAGATGGTTCAGGCATCCACACGTACCGGGGGAGATGTGTTCAACCAAAGCTTGTTATACCGCTTGATTGCAGAGCTGATTGCATCTTCTCCGGCAGGGGAGCAGGTGCAGCGGCCTCTGTCTACCAAGGAGGAATACATCAGACAGGCCGTTCAGTTTATGGAGATCAGGTATAGTCAGAGAACTTCAATCCTTGATATTGCCAGAGCTGTAGGTCTGGACCGTACATATCTGTCAGGACTTTTCAAGGAGAGGTATGGCAAGTCATTACAGGCTTTCTTTCTCGAATACCGGATGAACCGTGCAGCTGAACTGCTGCAGCACTCGTCGTTGTCGGTTAGCGAAGTGGCTCACTCGGTGGGTTATACAGATCCATTGCTGTTTTCCAAGATGTTCAAGCGAGTGAACGGTGTGTCTCCGAAAGAATCGAGAAGCATGGAGCAGGGAGAATAGCTTCATTCTGTTGTAGGTTTGGAAAGAGTGGGGAGTTAAATTCAAAAGGATTGCTGCAAAGTCATGTTCATGACTTATGAAGCAATCCTTTTGTTGATGATTAATGTGGCACTTGGGATTGGAAGTCGTTCCGGCTGGACTGATCTGCATGGTAAAAGACCACGAATCCGAAGATTTATAGCATTATGCTTTAAGGTGAAAAGACAGAATCGCATTATCATGAAAAAATCAGGCAATCGGCGTGCCGTTGGGTAATGTCTGGTCTGGCGTTAACAAAACAACGTCACCTTCACCAGGCACGCCGCCAAGCACCAGCACTTCCGATACAAAACCAGCAATTCGGCGCGGCGGAAAATTGACTACGGCAATAACCTGCTTGCCGATCATCATATCGGGGGTATAATGTTTTGTAATTTGGGCGCTTGAACGTTTGAGGCCGAGTGGGCCAAAGTCGATAGTCATTTTGATGGCAGGGATTCGAGCCTTAGGAAAAGGTTCGGCTTCCACCACTGTACCAACGCGGATATCATGCTGTATAAACTCTTCAAAAGTAGCCATGTGGTGATGTCTCCTTTCAGCTATAGAGTCCATTATAAAATAGAAATACCCAAAAAATCCAGATTGCGCAAAATCGCAATCTGGATTTCAGTGGTCATGCTGTAGGATCTCTCTGTCATTCACTCAAACGTGATGAATGCAGGGCAAGTAATGCATCAGCATGTTTAATTAAGCGCCATTCCACTGTTCACCAGTCAGATATTTCTCAGTCAGAATGGATAACATTTGAATACCGACCTCATTATGTCCACCTTCGGGAATGATGATGTCTGCATACTTTTTGGAAGGCTCGATAAAAGCATCGTGCATCGGTTTGACGGTTTCGAGATATTGTTTATATACGGATTGAATCGTACGGCCACGTTCTTCCATATCCCGCAGAACTCTGCGCAGAATACGCACATCAGAATCCGTATCGACAAATACCTTAATATCCAGAAGAGCGCGGAGATGCTCATCGATCAGAACATGCAGTCCTTCCACAATAATGATATGGTTTGGTGCCAGTTCAACCGTTTCATCCGCGGCACGATTATCTATGGTGAAGTCATATACGGGAGCATATGCCGTTTGGCCTTGTTTTAACAGGGTGAGATGCTCAATCAACAGATCATTATCGAATGCAAACGGATGATCGTAATTGGTGAGTCGACGTTGCTCAGGGGTGAGCTGCGACTGGTCTTTGTAATAGTTGTCCTGGGATATAAAAGTTACTTTGCCCGATCCAAGACGGTCAATGACGGAACGAGCTACCGTCGTTTTACCGGAGCCGGTTCCTCCGGCGATACCAATAATGAGCATGGTTGTTCCATAAACCTCCCTAGAGTGGCAGCATGATCATGGATAAAGCGTACCAGAAATCATTCATTCATGGGCTTTATCCACATGTCTGTCTGTGAATACACAATTCCTTCATTGTATCATAGCAGACTGCTTTTTTCATCATAATGAATTGACCATGTTTTGCCTACCAGGGGAGGTGTGCGCTTGATGCAATCAATTAATGCTTATATTTGTGTAGTGGGTCGTGTTTTAACCTCCATGAGGTCATTAGGAGTTGTCCGGCGGCCCATTTTGTGAACAAATTCAAGGTGACATACCCAAGTACACTTCCTGCAGTATTGGCAATTAGATCATTGATATCAGTGCTGCGGCCGTTGCCCAGGGTAACTCGGATCAGGAGCTGCAGCATTTCGATGAGAAGACTTAGAGTTAATCCTGCTATTGCAGCGGTTCGTACGGAATGAGCCCAAGGTTTTAATAAAGGAAGCATGAACCCCAGTGGAATAAACAGCAGGATGTTTAATGCGAAACTCGGTGCATCCGCAGTCAGAAGAGGAATCCACTGAAGGGTCTTATACCATGGAGTCTGATTGGCATATATTCCGATGTTAATGTCGATGGGGAAGAATACAAAATGCATAACTCCAAAAAGGTAAACGATAAAAGCGATGACTAAAATATATTGTCTGGCTGTGTACCTGATTTTGTATACCCTGGTGTAGAACACCAGGGCAATCAGGACCAGAAAGAATAATGGACCGAGTATGCTTAGAGATGTAATCGTATATTGAACGGACATGTAATGACTCCTTCAAAAGGATATGATTTATTACTGATTCAAGTTGACCCTAATGTCCATTCCCTTGATGAATTGATGGTCTTTGATCACTTCCGTGAAATCATCCTTAATCTCAAAAGGCTTCACGATTAAGTACTTCAGATGCTTGGATGTTGTGGCATAAATTCGCTCGGATCTCAACTGGTTTCCCTCATACAAGCCCTCACCGCTAAGGGCTGTCAATTGCCGGCCCTGATCATCGAAAATGGCAAATCCGATATGGCGCAACTGCTCTTCATCTTGCGCGGTAAGTGTGCTTTTGTTGTTTAAGGAAATGATTGTAGATATGCGTGTTGTAATAGGTGTAACTTTGGCTTCCGTAACGGCAGCAGTATACAGACTGTTCGAGATTGTAGTGTCAGGCTGAACATACTGGATATCGTCCGTTGATTTGGTAAAAGGAATATTTAGCTTGAACTCATGATCAATTCCTTGCAGTGTTAACTTAATTTCGGCGTCAAATTGATCCGGGAAGGCCGAATTTTGCTCGGAGGGGATGACTTGTTCGAAGAGCAGCGTGTTTGGCTGCGTTTCTCCTATGGAACTGTAGAACAGACCCGTATCCTGACGTGCCCCGTTTACATTGAAAAAGACGTTATCAATCCCATTGCTTAGCTTCACAATATCTTTGCCGTTGTCATATTCGCCTTGATTCAGATTGGGCGCAGTGAATTGAACCAAAAACGCTGCTCGTGTACCGTCATATACCGTTTCCAGCACTTCAAGCTTCACATCCTGGTAGGCGACCTTGCTATTTACCATAGTGGTCAGACCTTCGTTTCCTGCGGTTTTCAGTCCCATATCGGCTTCAATCGAACTGAAGAGGCTGCCCACCAGTGGAATATTGCGTAAGGAGTCCGCCATGGCTGGTGATACAAAGCCGGATGCGAATACAGTCACGCCTAATACCCCGGCTGCGATGGTAGCAGCTGCGGTACGACGCAATCCCTTTTGAAGTCGACTGGGGTGCTTAGCATGTTCAGTTTTCAAGGTGTGAGATGACTCAGACAGTGACTCCAGTGTAGCATCGATTCGATTACGTACGAGTTCAGACATGACGGGACGCTCCTTCGCTTGTTCCTTTAATTTCTGATCCATATTAAACGGGTTTGACATACAATTTTACCTCCCGAAAGTTTTTGAATTTATGGTACAGTTCCTGCCTTGCCCGGGTGAGTCTCATTTTCACGGCACTTTCGGATATGCCCAGTGCATCTGCAACTTGACGCAGGGACAAGTCCTCAAAATAGTGCAGTACAATGACGATTCGTTTCGATTCTTCTAGCCGGTCAACTGCTTCTCTCATATCCACTTCATCGTAGGGACTGGAATGTTCCTTCTGCTGTGAGGGCACCTCCGCATAGGAGGTGGAGAGCGAACGGCGGGATAACATGGTATTACATTCATTAATAAGGATGCGGAACATCCAGGTTCTGAAAAACTGGGGTTCACGAAGGGTGTGCATTGATTTATAAGCTTTCAGGATAGTCTCCTGAATGGCATCAGCCACATCCTCCTCTTTTCGCAGCATGGATTTTGCGGTATTGTATAGGGAATTTTCAATCTCTCTTATGAGCCTGATAAAGGCATCGCGATCTCCCTGTATGGCTTGGTTTATGAGATCGGTTGGATCCATGGAAAACAGCTCCTTTCATTAGGGGACTATCAAGACAGCCCTTGGTTGGTTTTACATAGATTAGACTTTCGAATGCTGTATATGGTCACAATTACTTTTCATCTTGAAAAAAGCTTCAGTATATATGACGAGTAGAATTGAACTCTTCCCTTCAGGTCGTAAGAAGGGCGGATTCTCCTTATATTGGTCAATTGACTTTTTGGAAGATAGGCATATAATGATAGATATATTCATAACACGGACTGTTACTGGGCGAACCAGGCATGACCGAATTCGATTATTTAACTGTAATCGCTTTCGGTCTTTTTTTATTTTGTCGGGGGGTGAGAACAATGAAGGTTATTAAGAAAGTGAATAATAATGTGGCTATTGCCATGAATGATAACAATGAAGAAGTATTCGTGGTGGGCAAAGGGGTAGGGTTTCTAAAAACGCCATATGAGCTGACGGAGACGGATTTGGTGGAGAAAATCTTTGTGGCTCCCAAAAATATTCGTATGTATGACTTGTTAAATAGCATTCCGATCGAGGATATTTATTTGGCTGAGGAAGTGATTAAGCTCGGCAGTCAGATTTTGAATAAAACATTTAACCCGAATCTGCTTCTCACCCTGTCCGACCACATCAGCTTTGCATTGACCCGAACGCGGGAAGGCATTAGCATCAAAAATCCACTGGAGTGGGAAGTAAGGACATTGTATCCCGATGAGACCCGGGTGGGAGAGGCAGCGCTCAAGCTGATTCATGAACAAACGGGTGTAACCTTGCCAGCCGCAGAAACGACACTATTGGCACTTCACTTTGTCAACGCACAGGTCGGTTCGGGAGAGATGACGGACACGACTAAAGTTACTACCGTAACGGGTGAGATTCTATCTGTGATCAAGTATGCGCTTAAAATTGATTTTCAGGAAGATTCCATTCATTTTATGAGGTTTGCGACACATATACGGTACTTCATTATGCGGCAAATGAGCGGCAAGTCGCTCAAGGACGAGAATGAATCCCTGTTCCTGATGGTGAAGGAGAAGTTTCCGAAGGAATTGGCGTGTGTTGAGAAAATTGCGGATTTCCTGAAAAACAATTATGGCTGGACCTGTTCCGATGATGAAAAATTATATCTGATTCTTCATATACAACGACTCATATCCAACTAAACAATCGAATATTACACAATGGACTGTTACTGATTCGATCAGGCATGACCAAGCGTAGGGAATGACGATTCCCCGGCTTGGTCATTTTTTATATATAAATTAAATCATCTTATCTTTCTGTACAAAGGAGAAGGGTCATGAACAACAAAGACTTGGCTAAAAACATACTTGAACTTGTTGGTGGCGAGCAAAATATTTCGGGTCTGACACACTGTGCAACCCGGTTGAGATTTGTATTAAAAGATGATGCCAAAGCGGATTTGAAGACGCTCGATCAGCTTGAGGGAGTGCTGAGGGCACAGAATTCCGGCGGACAGGTACAGGTCGTTATTGGCGCAAAGGTAGACGCAGTCTATAACGAAGTGAAAGGACTAACTTCAGACCGGCTTGGCGGATCGGAAGAATCTCCAAACAATAACGGATCGATGAAGAAACGTAACCCGGTCAATGTGGTGCTGGAGACCATCGCAGGCATATTCACTCCTGTACTCCCGGCTCTCGTTGGCTGTGGGATGATCAAATGTGTGGCTACAGTAATCGCTGCATTGGGATGGCTTGAAGGCTCGGGATTCTTGGTGATCGTCAACATGATTGGCGATCTGATCTTCTATTTCCTGCCTTTCTTCTTGGCAGTCAGCGCGGCTCATAAGTTCAAAACCAATCCTTATCTCGCGGTGGCGCTTGCAGCCGGACTGATGCATCCAACCATTCTGAATGCAGCAGCCCAGATCGCCGATACAGGCGTAGACACCATTGATTTCCTTGGAATGCCAATCCTGCTGATGAAGTATTCATCCTCGGTCATTCCAATTATACTGGCCGTTTGGATCATGAGCTATGTGTACCGATTTGTTGATCAGTTCATACCTAAGTTTTTACGGGTTTTACTTACCCCGATGGTGGTTCTATTTATCATGATTCCGCTCGAACTCATTATACTTGGACCCATCGGTTCCTATATCGGTGATTGGCTTACCCAGGGAATTAACTATCTGTTCTCCACAGCAGGCATCCTTGCCGGTCTGATTCTCGGCTTTTTCAAACCGATTATGGTTATGCTCGGTATGCATTATGCGCTCATGCCTATTCAGGTACAACAAGTGGCAAGCTTGGGTTCAACTGTGCTGCTGCCTGCTGCACTGGCGGCGAACTTGGCTCAAGCGGGAGCGGCATTCGGTGTGTTTGTACTGACGAAAAGTAAAACGATGAAGTCCGCCGCCGGTTCAAGCGGATTTACTGCATTGTTTGGAATTACTGAACCAGCCATCTACGGGGTCACATTGAGATATAAACGGCCATTCTTTGCGGGCTGTGCAGCAGCAGGACTAGTCGGTGGATTTTACAGTATGGTTCACGCCAGTGCTACGGCAATTTCACTGCCCGGCATCCTGGCCTTGGGGACGTACACAGCTGACCGTTACATGTATGTGGTGATTGGCTCTGTTGCCGCAATCGTACTCGGCTTTGTATTTACCCTGATGGCAGGTATTAAGGAAGATGCGGATGGAACAAAAACGAAGCAGCAGGCAACAGGTGCAATGGATAGCATTCAGACTGCTGTTGCAACGGGAACGAATGCAGAACAAGCTTCCCCTCAGACATCTGTATCTTCTTCGGACATGCTGATTGTCAGTCCAATGACTGGGGAGATCAAACCGATCTCTGAGGTTGAGGATCAGGCTTTCGCCCAGGAGCTAATGGGTAAAGGCATTGCCATTGTTCCAACGGAAGGCAAAGTATACGCTCCTTTTGACGGGATAGTTGAAGCATTATACCGTACCAAACACGCCATTGGGCTCAAGGCAGCAAACGGTGTGGAAATCCTGATTCATATTGGCGTGGACACCGTTAGTCTGAAAGGGAAATATTTTAATGCCCATATTGAACAGGGACAGGCCATCCAGGCAGGGGATTTATTGGTGGAGTTTGATCCGGAAGGCATCACTTCAGCTGGTTATAACACGATCACATCCATTGTGGTAACGAATATGCAGCAGTTTGGAGACGTTTTGACAACTGCAACCAGTGGCTCAATTCGAGAAAGTGAAGCATTGATCAAGCTGATTCCGTGATGGGCGAGTACTACAGCATTTCTTATCCAACATAAATAAAGGCAGGTCCAATAACAGGAGGAAACTAAAATGACGAATTCCAATTTTCCGAAAGATTTTTTATGGGGTGGGGCGCTTTCTGCCTGTCAGGCTGAAGGAGCTTACAACGTAGATGGTAAGAGCCTGACCATCCCGGAAGTGATGAAGTTTAACGAGAAGAACGATCGCAAGGTGACCAAGCAGATCCGAATCAATCGGGAGATGATCGAGGAGGCGAAGAATGATCCTGATACCGTAAAATATCCGAAGCGCCGGGGTATCGACTTTTACCATACGTTTAGAGAGGACATTGCGCTATTCGCTGAAATGGGCTTCAAGGTATTTCGCTATTCCATCTCATGGGCCAGAGTATTTCCGAACGGGGATGACGCGGCTCCAAACGAGAAGGCACTTCAGTTCTATGACCAAGTGATTGATGAGTGTCTGAAGCATGGCATGGAGCCCCTGATCACGATCAGTCACTTTGATATGCCAATCGTGCTGATTGACAAGTTTGGTGGATGGTACAACCGCAAGCTGATTGATTTGTATGTTAATTACTGTGACGTATTGTTTAATCGGTACAAAGGGAAAGTGAAGTATTGGGTCACATTTAACGAGATCAATATGAGCGTAAAAGCAGGAGCCAAGACGCTGGGCATTATCGAATATGACAAGCCGAATTTTGAGGAAATGCTGTTCCAAGGTCTTCATCACCAATTTGTGGCTGCATCCAGAGCAACCAAGATGGCCCACGAGATCGATCCGGATAATAAAATCGGAAGTATGGTGGCCTATTTCACAACGTATCCATATACGTGCAAACCGGAGGATGCGCTCCAAATGCAGCAGGATGATCAGATGAAAAACCAGTTCTTCCTGGATGTATTGAATCAGGGCGAGTATCCGTATTACGGCAAGACCTATTTCAAAAATAAAGGCATTACCATCAACATCGAAGACGGTGATCTCGATAGCATTCGGGCGTACACCGCTGATTTCGTTGGTATGTCCTATTACAATTCCATGATCTCCAGCAGTGATACGGAGCAGCTTGAATTAACAGCCGGGAACGTACACAGCGTCTACAAAAACCCGCATTTACCTGCAAACGAATGGGGATGGCAGATCGATCCGGTTGGACTGCGGTATACGCTTAATCTGGTCTATGACCGCTACAAAAAGCCTGTATTTATTCTTGAAAACAGTTCGGGCTTCTACGACAACCTGAATGAGGACGGAACTGTCAACGACCCTTATCGGATTGACTTTCTGAGCAAGCACATTGAACAGATGGGGCTGGCGATTGCCGATGGCGTAGAAGTTCTGGGATACACGATGTGGGGACCGATCGACATGATCAGTTCGGGTACATCTGAGATGAGCAAACGTTACGGGTTCATCTATGTCGATCAGGATGATTACGGCAATGGTTCAATGAAAAGATATCGTAAAGACTCGTTTTACTGGTATCAGAATGTGATCAAAACTAACGGAGAGCAGCTGTAAGCCAAGATGAATATTCTGGGGCGTGTCAAAAGAATTCCCGGCGGCTTGCTCATTGTCCCCATGCTGCTCGCCGCTGTCATCAACACTCTGTTTCCGTCTTTCTTTCAGATTGGAGATCCAACGACGGCGCTGTTCACTTCAAAAGGAACGATGGTGCTCATTGGCATGATCCTGCTGGTTTCCGGAACACAACTGAACCTGTCCCAGCTCCTGACGACCCTGAAGAGAGCAGGTGTGCTCTGCATTTCCCGTATAATCATCAGCTGCGTATTCGGCTCGGCGTTTGTACACTTTTTTGGCATAGATGGGATTGGTGGTGTCTCTGCGGTTGCGTTCATTGCCGTTCTGACCAGTTGCAATCCGGGACTATATCTTGCTTTAATGAACTCCTATGGGGATGATGTGGATCGTGCTGCATTTGGCATTTTGAATCTGATTGCCGTTCCGGTCATTCCGATCATGATATTGAATTCAGCAAGTGGTGTCGGCATTGATTATCTCAGTGTTCTTGCTACGCTGGTGCCTTTTCTAATTGGTATTCTGTTGGGTAATCTGGACAGCAATATTCAGAAGATGTTCGCTCCGGGAACATTGATCCTGCTTCCCTTTCTTGGTACAAGCTTCGGTTCCAACATTAATTTGCGCATTGCATTTCAGTCGAGCTTATCCGGTCTGCTGGTAACTGCACTCTTCCTGGTCATTTGTTTGCTGCCTCTCATCGGAATTGATCGAGTGCTGCTCAAACGTCCGGGTTATGCGGCAGCCGCGACTTGTTCGGTTGCAGGTCTGTCGATGGTAGTGCCCTCGATGGCCGCCGGATTTAACCCGGCATATGAACCTTATGTGGAGGCGGCGATTGCCCAGATTGCCTTTGCGGTTATTCTGACTTCCATTTTGATTCCGTATATGGTTAAAAGGCTGGCTCAACCGGATTCTGCAACGGAGTCTGGAAAATAAAAAAAACGACCAGCACGTTTGCCATTCTGAATGGACAGCGTGCTGGTTTCATTATGTTGCATTTATTCTCCTTGGTGTTCGTATTTCCCTAGAATGCGACGAACGTAGTCTTGAAATCCATTGCGAACTTCAATCGGTTCTATCACTTCACATTTATCTCCAAATGCAAGTAACTTGTCGTATCCGAATGTATTTTTAATAATGGGATATGTCGCGAGGCAGGTTTCTTCCCCCATATGAAGGATATGTGCTTCCCCGAAACGCTCAATGACTTTATCAATGACGGAACGATGAACACGAATTGTTACTTCTACCCAATCCTGATTCATCCATCCGGCTCCATCCATCGGTAACGGCGTGAAGTCTCTTGGCACAAATGCGTCCTCCGACACCTGAAGACGGTTCATACGCGCCAATTTGAATATGCGAAAATCCTCTCGATCGACACAGTAGCTTTGCAAATACCAGCTGCTCTCCTTGAAGACGATCTGATAGGGCTCCACCGTTCGGGAACTGATTTTCCCGTCCCGATCCCCATATTCAAAAACGAGATATCGCTGTTCATTCATCGCGGTCTCAATATAACTAAGCAAATTTCGGAGTGATTCATTCCCCTGATTTAACGATAAATCGACGGCGAACCTTCCTGCCTTAATGTCTGCACTTCCGCGATGAATCGCATTCAATTTCTCCAACACGAAAACTATTTCATTATGGTCAAATAGCTGCTTATAGCTTTTCAAACTGGTTAACAAGGTCTGAATATCATGTGGTGTGAATAACAGCTTGTCCATTTTATAGGCTTTCATCAGACCTACGCCGCCCATCGCTCCCTGATGCGTAAAAATAGGCAACCCGGCAAAGGTTAACGTATCAATATCTCGATAGATGGTTCGTCTGCTCACTTCAAGACGTTCGGCCAATTCCCTTGCACTAACCACCTCTCGCTCCAATAAAATCATAATTAAAGCAAGCAAGCGATCGATTTTCATACTCCACCTCCTATTTAAGTATGCCATACAGATGTCACAGTTGATAGATTATGCTTGGTACGTAAACCAAATTCATGTACAACTAGGAGGCATTAACTATGAACAATTACAAGATTGAACGGAAGCAGGCCTTTCGTCTCATTAGTTTTAAAACGACACTAAACGAGGGAACGACCATCCACGCTCCAGAGTATACCAGCGATAAGACAACTTTTTTCAAAAGTATGTTGGAGAATGGACAAATGGCAAGCCTTCGCCCTTACGCAGAAAGTCCATACGGGTATGCCGCAGTTGCCATAGTGGATGGCAAAGTGAATTATTATGCTGGTGTTCAATCCTCCAAGCCTCTGCCTGAACATGCGGACGAAGTCCTTTTTCCTTCAGGCGAGTATTTAATTTTGTCAGGAAGCGGTGGCTTATCCCGTTTGGCATTTGATAAGTTGGAAAATCAAGCGTTTGGCTCCCTTTTAACTGATGAGTATGACTATGACTTTGAATATTCGGGGGGGCCGATTGCGGAAGTGTTGCTTAATGGAAATCCAATGGACGCCGAAGTGGAAGTGTGGGTGCCTGTTCAAAAACGGAGAGCCGCTTAAGCAAGAAACAGCGTATTCAATTGTAGGGAGAAGGCTCGGGACTTGATGTGTATCAATTTAGTCTCATCTTCGCGAATTTGGGTTGTAGGATCTAGGACCTTGGATATATGATGTCGAAAGATGCCAGTTAATGGATGGTATCTGTAAACATTATAAGGAGGTGTACGTTATGAAAAAATCAGGCAAATTGATTTCTTCCACGGTTGTTGCTGCCATCGCAGCTGTATCAGTTGTAACTTCTGCTTCTGCAGCAAGTGCACCTGTGGCAAGCCCGGTGCTGTCTTCCATTGCAAGCATTGATCTGACCAGTATGGACATCGAAACAGCTTTGATGATGGTTCAGCAAGAACGCGCCAAATTGCTGGATAGCCAATTGCAGTCGCAAATTCAAGAAGTTCAAAATCGCAATCAAGCGATCGCAGAGCTGAACGCACAATTGCAAGCGGCCATTCAGAGTGGGGATGCTTCCCAAGTGCAAGCCTTGAAGAGCAAAATCGATGCGTTGAGCAGTTCTCAACAAATGGATATGCTGCGTCTGCAGTCTTTGTCCAACAAACGCAATGAAGCTTTTAATGTGATGACTAACTTCATCAAAAAAATGCAAGATTCAAGATCATCCATCATCGGAAATATGCGCTAGAATGGAATTATCTTACTTAAACGACCCTAACCATTGAAGGTTGCAAGTGAAAGGTCAAGGGTTAAGGTACAAAAAGAGCGAAGGCGGAATTCATTTCCGACACTTCGCTCTTTTTGTATTTTACGATTTACAGGGTTACGAATGTTGCATCAATCTAATCTGGAGTTAACTCGACCAGTCGCGGCGCCGGGTGAACAGATTCTGCAGCTCATCCGTCGATAGCTCCGTAATCCAATTTTCAGAGCTGGTGATAATATTATCGCTGAGCTGCTGCTTACTCTCCAGCATCTCGTCAATGCGTTCTTCGAGTGTGCCCAGCGAGATGAATTTGTGCACCTGCACATCCTTCGTCTGTCCCATTCGATAGGCGCGGTCCGTAGCCTGATTTTCCACGGCAGGGTTCCACCAGCGGTCAAAATGGAATACATGATTCGCTGCGGTCAGGTTCAAGCCCACGCCGCCTGCTTTGATGGACAGAATAAAGACCGATGGCTGCTCTGCCGCAGGCAACGTCCGCGATTGGAACTCGTCAATCATGCGATCCCTTGCTGTCTTGGACGTACCCCCATGCAGATACAGCACAGGCTCCTGCAACTCTTGTCTCAATACCTGCTGCAGCATCTGTCCCATGCCGATGTATTGGGTGAAAATCAGACAGCGTTCGCCCTCGTCCCGCAGTTCGCGGACCAGTTCCATCAGTCGTTCCAGCTTCGCGGACCGACTGATTAGCATGGCCATGTCCTGAGGACTGTACAGGTCATATGCTGTTACAGAGCCTTCTGAGGAAATCGTTTCGGGCAAGGCTTCTTTGGTCAGCAGCAAAGGATGATCACACAACTGCTTAAGCTGGGTTAAGGCAGAGAGAATGGCGCCTTTGCGCTTAATGCCTTCCAGCTCTTTCATTTTGTCCATCAGTTCTTGAACGGACTGGTCATACAGGGCACTTTGTTCACCCGTAAGGTGAATATAGGTTTTCATTTCGTTTTTATCCGGCAGATCGAGTTGAATATTCGGATCTTTTTTCTTGCGGCGCAGCATGAATGGTTTTACCAGCTGCTGCAAATCCTGCATGCGCTGCTCGTCCTTATCCTTCTCAATCGCACTGATAAACCGAGTCTGGAATGCCCTAGCGCTGCCCAGATAGCCTGGATTAATAAAATCATAGATGGACCACAGCTCGGATAGCCGATTTTCAATCGGTGTACCTGTCAGTGCAATACGGTGTTTTGCAGGGAAGCTGCGCACTGCCATGGATTGCTTCGTTTGAGCATTTTTAATATTTTGCGCTTCATCCAGACAGATCGATGCCCACGTATATGACTGCAACATTTCCTGATCCAGCGTAGCTGTTGCATAGGAGGTAATGATGATGTCCACCTGTTGAGTCTGTGCCTGGAATTCCTCTCCGCTCAGTCTGCGAGCTCCATAATGCAGACTGACATGAATAGAGGGAGCAAAGCGGCTAATCTCTTTTTGCCAGTTTCCGAGCACGGAAGTCGGGCAGACGAGAAGGGCTGGGGCCTGCCCAGGCAAGCGCTGCTCATGCTCTTTGAGATGAAGTAAATACGTAATGAACTGAATCGTTTTTCCGAGTCCCATGTCGTCTGCAAGACAAGCTCCGAGACCGAATCTGCGCAGGAATCCAAGCCAGGCGAAGCCTTCCTTCTGATAAGAACGCAGCTCAGCATGCAATCCTGCCGGAACAGGCAGGGAAGGAGCGCCGCCTTGCCCGCCGCCAAGCTGTGCGATGACCCGGTTCAGGTGTTCGTTCAGTTCCACCTCAAGTCGAATGTTCTCGCTGGATTGAGGCTGTTCCTCTTCCTGATCCTCCTGTCCTTCCTTGCGCTTCTGGTTACGATATTCGCGCTGCTCGTTGTGCAGCAGATGCAGGTGCAAAATATCCTGAAACGACAGGCCCTGTTCCTGATCCACACCGCCCATGGCCCGGCGAATCTGCTCAAGCAAGGCCGGATCGAGGGGGACCCATTCTCCACGGAAGCGGACCAGCCGTTCATTACGGGCCACGAGATCAGCGAATTCTTCCTCGCTAAGATCCGTATCCCCAATCGCAATCCGCCAGTCAAAATGAATGATCGAGTCCAGTCCGAAGAACGACTGTCCCCGATCGCTGCCTTCCTCCGGTTTCACTTTCGCACGCAGCTTGGGTTTCTTCTTGCGTGCAGCTTCCCACCACCCCGGAAGCAGCACTTGCCATCCGGCTTCGAGCAGTCGTCCGCTGTCTTGCGTCAGGAACAGCCAAGCATCCTGATCTCCCAATGGATCACTCAGCACATCCCGGCTTCCGCTGATGGAGCGGCGAATTCGGGGCAGATGTGCACGCAGCTGTTCCAGCCATCCTGCCGAACGATCAAGGATGAACGGCGTCCACACCTCCGGCCATTCACCTTCCAACCGACCGCGTGAATCCAGCCGCACGGGAACAAGTACGGCTGCATCCAGTTTATTCTGCAATACCAGCCGCAGCCGCCATGACGGTTCATCCTCCTCCGGCTCCAACAATTGCAGGAGCGGACGGAATGGGGCTGCGTCTGCTTTCCAGCCGATGGACACCAGCCAGGATTGTGCATCCATGCCGGCTGTTTGCGGAGTCGTTCCGCTTTGTGGAAACAACTGCGGGAATTCGCGTCGCAGATCGGTAGCGGCTTCCTCCGTGCTGTACCATCGTTGGAATACGGAGGCCGAATAAGCAGCGCTCAGCCCTTCGGCATAGCTCTCATCCGACTGTTCCAGGGCTTTGCCAAGAGCGGTTCGATCCTGCTTTTTCAAGCTGTCCGGGTCCCAGGTCCATTGCAGTTGTCCCGAACGAAATGAGGTGAAGCTGGGGATGTATTTACGATTTTCAATCGACGCTGCAAGTACTGGGGCCAACCGGATCAAATGCTCTGCCTGCTCGTCCCATTTCCATTCAATATGAAGCAGGGTGTGCATTTCGCTGAAGAAAGGAATGACTTCTTCCGCAGGCAGTACAACCAGTTCAATCTCTTCGAGCTGTCTCGTTTCCAGTTCTGTTCCGTAGAAGGAAGGGGCATGCCAAGCAAATAATCGCTGCTTAAGCGATTGTCCTGTTACAAAATGATGGGTGTTCAGCGCTCCATAGAACAGGGCATCCCCGTATCCGGTCAATGCAACATGGACCTCAATCGTTTCGGTGTAAGGGTGCATTAGGCTCATGAGATCAACTTACCTTTCCGAAGCTCTTCCTGTAGGGCGCGCAGTCGGCTATTGCGAACGGCCAATGTGGTGATAAACTGCTCCCAGTGCTCTTCCTGCTTCAATTTTTTATAAATTTTGGACAGCCGCTTCAACAGCTTCACTGCTGCTTTGTAACCGTCCCTGTTTTTGTGCCCGATATAACGATCCACTGCCTGATGGTAGAAAGGAAGCAGTAATTCGGGTGCCTCCTTCTCAATCGGCTGTAGCACAGCGACACGGAATTCAAGTGGCTCTGTCCCCGTGCTCAGTTGAAAATCCATCCATCGCCGCCACTGTCCCCGGGAATGCATCGCTTCTTCATAAGCCGGACGGGAATGAGGCAGCATGCTGACCAGTGTGTTCCACATGCGGTGCTCTACAGCAGGCAGATGATGAATGGCTGTGTCCCACAACTGCATGTAATCATTCAGAGGGGAGTTACGCCGGTTCGCTAGCAGAGGTCCAAGCTGAACTAACCACTCGCCCAGCCGTTTCCAGTCCGAGGAATCTGCAAGTACGTGAAGAAAATGCAGCAGATGCTCCGGCGGAATGCCATATGCCGAGCTTCCGCTGGTTAATCGTTGCCAAGCCTGTTCATCTTGTCCCAAATGGAAATACATCCAGCTCTGTGCCAACACCAGTGGCAAGGGCAGGGTGATCGATTTAATCGGCGCACCGCTCCCGTTTGCGGTCAGATTTGCTACGCTCAGCACGCTCTCACCAGGTTTATCCGGTTTGGAAGCAGAGGTTAGGCCGTTCTCCATTTCCTGTAGAAACTCCAACTCTGACTCCAGCGTTTTCCGGTTTTCCAGAAGATGAGGTACGATCCAGTTTAACCAAAGCTGTCGATAGATTGGCGTAAAGAACATCATGCTGGATGTCTCGGATATCATCTGCGTACGCAGGTACGCAGAGGTTTCCTCAAGCCGATTCCAATGCTGTTCAAGCTTCGTGCCTTTCAGACCGGAGAGATCCAGCGGACGGCTAAGGATCTGTTCCAACCCTTTCTGGAGCGCATCCACGGCAAGTTGGGCAGGATAGCTCAGATACACAGGTGTATGTGTGATTGAGTTGCGGCCAGGCACACAGAAACGAATCAGGTACAACTGAACATGCAGCTCAAATAACTGGTCCATGCCAGCGGACAGCTTAGGTTTGATGGAATAGAGCTCGTCCAATGCGGCCTGCACATACGATGTACTTGGCGTGCCTGTTCCTAATCGTTTGAGGCATGCCCGAAACAGTTCATGCCATTCCGCAATCTCAAGTTCGGCAAGTTCTGTTGCACGTTCCTTGATCTGGCTATACTGATTATCAGGGATGGTGAGATCCTCTTCGTGAGAAGTGTAATCGGAACGTCCCGGAGTTGCTATAGCGGCAGGCTTTGGAGCCTGTTTCAGTGCCGTACTGGAGTGTGCGTTCACAATGCCGTGTACAGGTCGCCCCAGTTGCTCCGCGTAACCCATTAGAACGGCTATCATATGTTTGCAGCGAGAACCAACCGGACAGGTACAGTGACTGGTGTTTAGCGATGGCAAGCTCAGGGTTACCTCATAGTCATTTGAGCCTTGCACTTCAGCCAAAATCCCGCCTTGTTCGGTGTAGGTTAATGGTCCGACGCGTTTCTGCTTATAATATTGGAATCCACGCATAATCGTCAGGTTGTTAAAATGCTCGGCGACCTGCCTGATCAGCTGTTGCCACTGCGCATCATCCATTTTCATGTCATTAGGTATGTTCATCATTCCATCTCCTGGGGAAATCATAGGTTCAGTCATCACCACGTCTTGACGTAATGGTGTACATTTCATATATCCATCATATCAGTTATCGTGTGCTCCGTGCATCGGTTCTGAGAACTTGGAAGAGACTTTTTGACAAGGGAAATCCAAGAGTGCTGTTCTCTACTTTCTACCAGAAACCATGCGAAAAAGCCTCGTATTGTGTATGCTTAGGGTATGTATTCCTTTCAGGAACAATGCAGGCGGGACGCCGACCAAATTTCAATCAACAGGAGAGAGCATATGAAAATACTTACGTTAAATACACATGCTTGGGTGGAAGAGGATCAATTGAACAAGATTAGTCAGCTGGCCGATTTTATCAATAAACATCAATTCGATGTGATATCTCTGCAGGAGGTCAATCAATCCATGCAGGAGGAGCTGCTGTCCGCCGAGGAACTGAAACATTACTACGCAGCGGATTCCGAAGCTGTTATTAAAAAAGATAATTATGCCTACGTTCTGCTCCGGCAGCTATCTGAGCAATATTACTGGACATGGATTCCGACACATGTCGGCTTTAGCATATACGATGAAGGCTTGGCGATCCTGAGCCGGACACCGATCTCACAGGCTTTTGGTGAATATGTATCCCACATGAGGGATTATGACAACTACCGGACACGTAAAATTGTCGGAATACAGACAGTGGTTGAAGGTGAAGCGACTTGGTTTGTGAATGGACATTATAACTGGTGGAATGATGATCAGGAACCTTTTAAAGGCCAGTGGGAACTGACCGAGAGCAAGCTTGCTCCATACATGGACCAGCCGTTGTATATTATGGGTGACTTTAATAATGTGGCAGAAGTCCGCGGGGAAGGATACGACTACATGATTGGCAAAGGCTGGAATGACCTGTACACAACAGCTTTGCAAAAGGATGATGGAGCGACCGTGGTCAAAGCCATTGCTGGCTGGGCGGATAATAAACGCGATCTGCGTATAGATTATATTTTCTCCAACCGACCTGTACAGGCCAAGTCCTCGACTGTGGTTCTCAATGGAAAGAACGGCCCTGTGGTCTCTGACCATTACGGCGTAGCTGTGGAAATTTAACACGAAGACACTCTTGTACACGATTTTTTTATCAAAATGAAACGAAAGCCTCCGCTCACTTCCTTAAAGGAAAGTGCAGTCGGAGGTTTTTTATTTTCAGCCTTTGGCAGACTGTTATACAAAAGACTCATGTTTGTTCAGAATCGGTTCAGAGCCCCTCTATATAATGTGGATTATCGTACATGTCCATATTATTTTAGTAATTTTCCATTAGATTTTGAGGGGGAGCACTCTTTTGAGAAAAAATCATTTCATCAGCTCGATTCTCGCGGCATCCTTGTTGACAACATCTTTGTGGACGACACAGGCTAACGCCGCAGTATCATTTACCGATATCGATAGATCCTACGCCAAGGATGCCATTGTAGAGTTGCAAACTGAAGGAATTATCGCCGGATTCAGTGATGGTCGATTTAATCCGTCAGGTATGATCACCAGACAGGATTTTGCCATCCTGATTGCCAAGACGTTAAAGCTGGATGTAACCAATAATGCTCCATCCAATCCGACATTTACAGACATTCCTGTGACCAGCTATGCCTATGCTTCTGTTGAAGCGGTATACCAAGCAGGCATTTTTAAAGGCATGGGAAGCGGGAAATTCGGGAGTGGCCAGACATTATCCAGACAGGATATGGTCGTAACTTTGATGAGGGCGATGGGAACGGATGTATCGGGCAAAGGTGTTTTGTTAACATTCAAGGACAGCGCAAGTATCTCGGAGTATGCGAAAGATGCAGTTGGAGCGGCGCTCGAAGCTGGATTCATTATCGGTGATCAAAACAACATGTTCAAACCGGCTTTGCAAGCGGATCGTCAAGCTGCAGCATTGACGGCTTCCCGATTACTGCAAACGATAAAGGAAACACCTGCTCCACAACCTGCTCCACAACCTGCACCACAACCTGAACCAGTACCGACACCAACACCAGAGGTAACACCAACGCCTGTGCCTACTCCATCCCCATCTATCAGTTGGAATAATAACGGGTCATCATCGAGTGGAAGTGGTGGCGAAAGTACGAGTCCATCTGTGCCTGCGGATATAACAGCACCGATGGTCGATGTAAGTAAATTTAGCATTATCGATAATTACAGCACAACCTGGGATCAAGTTCAGGGCGATCCTGGAGCAGTCAGCGAAGAAGGAGCCGTTGTAACTTTCTATAGATGGACTGATGCGAATACGAACGGTGTCGTGGATGAAGGAGAGTTGGACGAAGGAATTCCCCTTGCCAAAAGCAAAGCGGATGGTTCTCTTGCGCTTACCAAGTTGGAAAATTTGATTCCGGGAGACTACAAGTATGTGGTTACCGCCAAGGATTCAGCAGGTAATGAGTCGCCTAAGGATGCATCACATGTGCTGGCATTTACGCTGGTGAAAGGAGAGATGCCAGTAGACGTGCCGACTATAGGGTCCAATAATTTTGGTTTCGACTCAAGCAACGCAAAAACCAAGTATCTTCAGGTTCAATATGAGAATGCTCCATTTTCTTTAAACTACGAAGTAGGGGAAGATTTTGTGGACGGCATAATTGAGTACTCTACGGATGCTTTCCAGTTTAGCGTAAATGATTCTTATGTACTTGATGGTGAGTCTTATACGATTGATAGCAGTCAGATCAGCAATGATGGTCATACGCTTAAGATTAAAGTAAGTGTACAATCCGGCACACGTATTACTTTGCAATTGGGCAAAAAGATGAATGAGACAAAAGGTCTATATGATTTGAACATTCGCGTTGATGCTGACGGCGAAGGATTAACGAAATCCGTATATGAAGAAACCGGGAAGCTATTCGTTAACTTTGATATTTTCGGATAAGTGCAATTTAAATGAGACGGACTACAACGATGTAGTCCGTTGTATTGTTTTACCGTCAGACTGAAAACACAATTATTTATTTGTAAGCGTAATCAAAAATCTGTAGCCACTATAGAGCATGTCAGTTATACTTGGATTATTATTCGTCTGTTCTGAAGGTTAACAAGCCATCGTGACCCCTTCAACAAGGGAAATTCTCACGAAGGTTAAGCGCTATACCTTGTATGATAACAGAGAGGGATGTGGGCATTCAATGACAACGTATTTTAGTGAACCGCAGAGCATGTATTATCGATTCGGGGAAGATCAGGATCAAGTACTGAAGGTGCTGGCTGAGAGGTATATTGGGGCCAATGCGCAGGCTGATTTTGTATATCGGGTATTCCAGAAGTCTGGTATTTTACAAAACGAAAAAGGTCTGTATGATCTGAATTTGAACAATCGCTTCCCTGATGCCCCAAAAGGTCAGGTTTCCTACGCCGCAGCGCTGGTTTGGGGGGATGAAGATCGAAATCTGGATGTGCTGGTCCGCTGTTATGGACCGGTTCGCTTCTATTTTAACGAGCAATTGGTATATCGCTCCACAGTAATGGATGAGATCAGCCTGGACGCGACCGTGAAGCTGGGAATCGACATTAAGCCGGGCTGGAATACGTTGTTGCTGGAGATGAAGTCTACACCTGCGGGCTTTGGATGTCAGTTTGGCTCGGACGAGGGGAAAGTGCGCATTCTGAATGTGCTCGCTCCTTTCCAGGAGAGACAGGGACAGGCCGGATGGGTGTATTCCAAACCTGTAAATTCGGAAGAAACGTTCTCGTTTAACCTGGACCATACATGCGAAATAGCGGAGGACAGTCAATCAGAATGGAACTTGCTCGGAAAAGAAGAGAATCACAGACTGGAGTGGCTGCCAGAACCGCAATGGTCAGCGGAAAAGCAGACGCAACCGACACTTGAGCGAATGTACGGACATCTTCCTGGTCAGCGAATTTATGCGTGGACACGGTTAATCAACAAGGATTCAAGCGATTGCGCCATCCGTTTGACTGGTCAATCTTCCGGGCCACTGAATGTATGGCTGAACGGCGAATTGGCGTTTCAATTAAAGGGAGCGGGTCCATTCGACGTGGAGATACCCGCATCTTTTGGACGGAACGACCTGTTGGTTCGCAGTGAATGTAGTGATACGGCTGGGCTATGGGATTTTGTTATAAACGCAACGGTGAATGGAGAGCAACTGGAGCTGGAGCTTCCTCAGCGTGTGCACGGAGCTTCCGGAGAGTTGTGGTTATATCTCGGCCCTTTTAAATCGGAGGAGATCGAACCTGATTTGCAGGATCTGATGCGTACAGATCGGGTGTATAAAGGAAGTATAATGCAGGATAACCGAGAAGAAACCGGTAGCTATCGGGCACAAAATGGACGCGTGTATTGGCAGCTGGACAGGCCGGATGCGTGGATACGACCTTATTATGAAAATGCAATGCTCAGTAACAAATGGACAGTAGGCAGTGTGACCAACTATGGTCGCTGGGACTACCCATTGGGTGTCACCGTGTATGGTCTGTTGCAGACCGGACGTTATTTGCAGCGACCTGATATTACGCGTTATGCCGCAGATCATGTGCAGGCGTGCACTCGAATGGATGAGTACTCATTATGGGATAGGGATCAGTATGGTTTCCCGGCGGTTAACCAGCAGTTGGTTATGCTGAAAATGCTGGATAACTGTGGCTCGTTTGGCTCTGCGATGCTGGAGGCTTATTCAGAATGTCAGGAGCCGACGTTCTTGCCTATTGCGGATCGGATTGCGGATTTTATGCTGACACGGTTGGAACGACAGCCAGACGGTGCATTTTACCGCGAGTGTATCGGAGAATTTGCCGAGAACACCATGTGGGCAGACGACCTTTATATGAGCACACCGTTTCTCGTGCGGTATGCCCAACTGACAGGGGATATGTCGCCATTGGATGAAGCGGCCAGACAATTTTTACTGTATCGGAAGTATTTGTTCATGCCGGATTTCAAGATCATGTCTCACGTATACGATTTCAAATATGGACAGGCGACACAGATTCCGTGGGGACGGGGAAACGGATGGACACTCTTTTCGTTGTCTGAGGTATTGGATGCTTTGCCGGCAGAGCACCCAGAGCGTCCGGCTTTAATTGCCTTCTTCAATGAATTATGTGAAGGATATGCAGCTCTGCAAGGAGAGGGTGGATTATGGCGTCAGGTATTGAATGATTCGGAAACATACCAGGAGGCCTCCTGTACCGCGATGTTTGCCTATGGTTTTGCACGGGGAGTGCGTTTTGGCTGGTTAGATCAACCTGCGCGTTACATTGAAGCTGCTGAGCGGGCTTGGAACGGATTGACCTGTAAAGCGATTGACCGTCATGGAAATGTACATGGTGTGTGCAGTGGATCAAGATATGCCTTTACCGCAGATTACTACAATAAAGACCTGCTCACGGTGACGAATGACAATCACGGAATTGGCATTATGATGCTGGCAGGAACCGAGGTAGCGAAGATGAAGAAACATCTGGCTCAGCATAAGGTGTCATCAACTCCTGTGACGCAATCCTGAATGGGTCAGTAAAATCAGTAAAGGACCATCGTTGAGATGTAGCAAGGCACGGCCCGCTGTATAAAGATTGCAGTATATATGATAACCACCGGGGCATCATTCCTGGTGGTTATTTAATCACTATGAATATCCATCTATATCTTGCCGAATGAAAGGCGATCTTTGGATTTATGCAAATGCTCGATTGAATGGACCTTTGTCCCAACCCCTTACTTTTTTGACAGGAAAGCTTACTTTTGTTTATGTCATGAGCAGCCATAGGCCGTTACAATAGTTTTGTAAGCGATTCCACAATAGCAAAAGGGGAGGAAATTCATTCATGTTGAATACCAAAAAGTGGGTAACCCTGTTCTGCCTATCCCTGTTAATGTTCGCTACAGCCTGTTCCGGAGGATCTTCAGGACCATCTGCTTCCTCCAATGAAGGAGGGGATGATGGTGAGGCTTCCGGCAAAATTGAACTTCGTATGACCTGGTGGGGGTCGCAGACTCGCCACGATCTCACGACCAAAGTGATCAAGCTGTTTGAGGAGAAACACCCTGGCATTACCATCAAACCGGAATATTCCGGTTGGGACGGATACTTTGACAAACTGACCACACAGGTAGCCGGTTCCAATGCGCCGGATATCATACAGATGGATTATGCTTTTCTTACCGATTTTGCCCGGCGTGGTGCTTTACTTGACCTGACCCCATATGCAGAGAGCAAAGAGCTGCGTACAGACGATCATGACAAGAGCATGCTCAAAGCCGGATCAATTGACGATAAATTATACGCAATTACATTAGGTGTAAATGCACCAGGTGTCATCTACGACGCGACCGTATTCAAGGAGCTCGGGATCGAGGAGCCGCAGGAAAGCTGGACATGGAAGGATTTTAGCGATATCGCTGCCAAGATTGCAGCAGAGAAGGGTGACGGTTTCTACGGTTCGGCAGATGTTTCGGGAACCACCAACATGTTTGAAGTTTTTATCCGGCAAACAGGCAAGGGCCTATTTGATGGCGGGACGCTGACAGCTACCAGTGAAGAGCTTCAGCAATGGTTTGACATGTGGGGGGCACTTCGTGAGAACGGGGGTGCGACCTCTGCAGAAGTGACGGCATCCACAACGAATGCACTCGAAACGCGCCCGATTTCGCTTGGTACAGCAGCTATGGATTTTGCCTGGTCTAACCAATTGCTGACGTTCCAGCAGGTAAACAAAAATCAGGATCATAAGCTCGGGATACAAGTGCTTCCGCATGGTGTGGATGAAAAGCAAATCGGTGAATACCTGAAAGCGGGCCAGTTCCTGTCCGGTTATGGCAAAACGAAGCATACGAAGGAAGTGGCGATGTTTATCGACTTCATGGTGAATGATCCCGAAGCTACTGCTATTCTCGGTTCGGAGCGCGGAGTACCCGTCAATTCCAGCATCCGTGAGAAGATGCAGCCTGCGCTGCCCGAAGCGGAGCAAGCGATCTTCCAATTTATCGATGTCGTTTCGAAAAACTCCAGTGAGATTGATCCACCCTACCCGCAAGGTTTTTCCGAAGTGGATACCAGCTTCAAAAGTGCAAGCGAGCAGATCGCCTTTGGTCAAAGCAACACACCGGATGTAATTGCGCAGTTTATTGAAGGTGCCAAAGCGACACTTGCGTCGAGTCAATGACACTTGAACGGTTCCATACTTCATATTCCGCGGGGAGGTTGCGAAGATGAGTACAACACAGGTCACTCAAGCCCGAACCGAGCGTGTGGCAGCCCGGCGGGTGAAACGGAGATATGCCCATAATGGAGCAGCGCTTCTGTTCCTGGCCCCATGGCTGGTTGGTTTATTGTTTCTGACACTTGGCCCGATGCTCGTTTCCTTATATATTTCGTTCACCGACTACAGTATCCTGGCTGCCCCTTCCTGGGTCGGTCTGGATAACTACACTACGATGTTTACATCGGATAAGCTATTCATTCAATCGCTCAAAGTCACATTTACGTATGTCGCCGTATCCGTTCCGATCAAGCTAATCTTTGCCCTGCTGGTGGCAATGCTGTTGAACAAGGGCATTCGCGGGCTTGGCATCTACCGTACGGTGTATTACATCCCAACCCTGCTTGGGGGCAGTGTAGCCATTGCGATGCTGTGGCGCAAAATGCTGGGCGGGGACGGACTTCTTAATGGTTTGCTCGCCATGATCGGCATTAAAGCACCTGATTGGGTAGCCAACCCGAAGTATGCCCTGTATTCCATCGTGCTGCTGTCGGTATGGCAGTTCGGATCGTCGATGATTATTTTCCTGGCAGGTTTGAAGCAGATTCCACCTGAATATGACGAAGCTTCTGCGGTTGACGGTGCCGGACCGCTCCGGCGATTCTTTTATATCACACTGCCAATTCTGTCACCGGTGATCTTTTTCAATCTCGTGATGCAGCTGATCACGTCCTTTCAGTCCTTTACTCAGGCTTTTGTCATCAGTAATGGCAGCGGGGGGCCTGTCAATTCAACATTAATGTACTCTCTATATCTGTACAAAAAAGGCTTTTCGTTCTTCCAGATGGGTTATGCATCGGCGATGGCCTGGGTGCTGGTAATCTTGATCGGTGTCTTTACATTGCTGGTATTCCGCAGCAGCAAGCTGTGGGTGCACTATGAGGATGGTGGAAAATCATGATTGGACAACGAAACTCTGGTGCATGGGTAGTCGCCAAACATGTACTGATCTCGGGCATTGCCTTTGTCATGCTTTATCCGGTGCTCTGGATGTTGGGCAGTTCTTTCAAACCGGGACATATGATCTTCACCGAAACCTGGTTCTGGCCGCAAGAATGGAATTGGCAAAATTACATCAATGGCTGGACGGGCATTCAGGGCAATCCTTTTTCTCGTTTTCTAACCAACTCGGTTGTCCTGTCGCTGGGCGCTGTACTTGGCAATGTCATCTCTTGCTCGATGGCTGCATACGCCTTTGCCCGATTGAATTTTCGGTTCAAAGCGATTTGCTTTGGCTTGATGCTTATGACGATCATGTTGCCACATCATGTGACGTTAATCCCCCAATATATCCTGTTTAACCATCTGGAATGGGTGAATACGTATCTGCCTTTGGTCGTGCCGAAATGGTTGGCGACTGATGCATTCTTCATTTTCCTAATGGTCCAGTTCTTCCGGGGATTGCCCAAAGAGCTGGATGAAGCGGCTACGATTGATGGATGTGGTCCTGTACGAATCTACACCAAAATTATCATTCCACTGGCCTTTCCGGCGCTGGTAACGACCATGATCTTTACCTTTTTGTGGACATGGGACGATTTCTTCAGTCAGTTGATCTATCTGAGTGATGTCAGCAAATACACGGTGCCGCTGGGCCTTCGCCTGTTCCTCGATTCAAGCTCCCAATCCGATTGGGGTCCAATGTTTGCAATGTCAGTGCTGTCGCTGGTGCCTTGCTTTATCGTATTTATCGTGTGTCAAAAATACTTCGTGGAAGGAATCGCGACCTCCGGGCTCAAAGGGTAATTCCAAGACGAAACGAGTTGATTCCACATGCGGAAACGAAGATTGTCGCTATTCCTAAATCGAAAGCTGCAACAAAGCAAGCTCTCCACGTTGATGGTGACTTGCTTTATTGCGTTTAACCTGCTGCTCGTCTCTGTTATTGTCTGGTTGGCATATCAGTCATTCTCTGCCGTCACGTTTACCGAGATTAGCAAAGCGCGGCTGGCTCTCCTGAACGAAAGTACACGCCGGGGATTTGATTTTATTACAGGTGTGACAGGGACGGCCTATGCTCTGGCGAGCAACCGTGAGCTGTCCAATCTGCTGGAAACAAAGGGAACGGGAAGGCTGACACAGATTCACCAACGGCGCGAGGTATCCAAAATACTGGAGCACACGTTGGTAGTCAGTGAGGGCATTACATCAATAGAGTTGTATACGGATGCCTTCAACGGTGTCACCGTCACAATGGCTGAACGCATCTATCCAGTGGATACGATTGCCGATGATTCATGGTTTGCAGCACTGCAGCAGGCGGACGCGGCCTGGGTACCTCTGCGGGAAAATGAGTCTGGCCAATCGCTAATCGGATACGCCCAGCGAATCTTTGATAGCCGGGGCGGGACGGTGGCCTACGTGCTCATCCGCCTAAGTCGCGAGGATATTGTACGCAGATTTGCGGATCTGCCCATGGTGCTGGATGGACAGGTACTGTTGGTGGATACCGCAGGGAACGTCGTCATGCAGATGGGCGATAACAATTTAGAGGTAGCGTCTGGTAGGGAGTTGAGCTCAACCAATGAAGCCTCCAAACTTTTTTCTTCTATTAATGCATCTGCTGCTAGGGAAAGTGAACCGGTTGTAGATCGTGCATGGATTCAGGAGCATGTTGAACATGGAGAGGACGGATTTGAAGTGGTTTCCGGCAAGCCCGGTGGGGCGCAGCTTGTTCTATATTCAAGACCTGCCATGCTTCAGTGGCGTCTGCTACAGACTATCCCTGTGCACACACTGTTATCTCCTGTGAGGCAGGCAGGATGGCAGGTCCTTGGAATAGCCGTACTGGGGTTATTATGCTCGGCGATACTCGCGTATTTGTTCGTGCGGCGGATTGTCCGCCCCTTGCGTCAGCTGATCAAACGGATGAGGCAACTGGAGAAAGGGGACTTCAATACCCGGGTTCAGCTTTCGTTCACCGAGGAATATGCCCATTTGGCGTATGGTTTTAACCATATGGCTTCACAGCTGACAGAGCTGATGGACCAGGTCAAGGAAGAGAGCCGCGCGAAGCGTGAAGCTCAGACCGGTTTGCTGGAGGCGCAAATCAAACCGCATTTTCTCTACAACACACTCGACATGATTCACTGGCGTGCTCTCGATTATGAAGCCAAGGATATCAGCCGTATGATTGTGCAACTAAGCAAACTTTTACGTATTGGATTGAGCGGAGGCAAACTATTTATCCGGGTGCGTGATGAGCTGGAGCATGCCCGTTGTTACGTCAGCATTCAGTCCGAGCGGCTGCCGTTTTCCATTGATTATCAGGAACATATCGATCCGCTAGTGCGCGGGTGCTACATTCCCAAAATCATTTTGCAGCCCTTTATCGAGAATGCGGTCATGCATGGGCACCCGAAGGAAGGAAAACTTCGCATACAGGTGGATATGCGGGAATCGGAGAGCAGCCATTTACCTGAGGTGAAGGATTCGCCAACCAGCCTTATCATCGAGTCACCAGAGTCATCGGAACAAGGCATCCAATCTATGGGCTATCGTTCGCCCAGAAAGTCTGCGCACGCATCCAAAATCATCATTCGCATTATGGATAACGGACAGGGCCTGCCTGAAGATTGGAAGCTGGAAGAGACGTCTGGGATTGGTATACGAAATGTACATCAGCGTATTCAGCTGTATTGTGGGGCCGGGTATGGTGTTGATATACGTGCAGGTGAATCAGGCGGGGTAGAAGTGACCATTACACTGCCGCGCATTGAGACGGAGGAGCAATTAAACTTTTGGCTGGGCGGTGAAAATGAATGAAAACCATTATGCTTGTAGACGATGATCCACATATTGTAAAAGCATTAACGGACCATATTAATTGGCCCTCTCTTGGCCTTAGCATCGCAGGAACGGCTTCCAATGGCATGGATGCATTGGAGCTGTTCCATCGGCTGCGTCCGGATCTGGTGATGACGGATGTCTATATGCCAGGCATGACGGGACTTGAGGTCACGCAAACATTGAGGCGGGACCATCCATATCTGCCGATCATCATCCTTAGCGGATATGATGAATTCGAGAATGCCCGGGCGGCTATGCGCTGGGGTGTAAATCATTTTTTGCTGAAACCCGCGGAAGTGGAGGAGATTGAGTCTGTTTTGCGTGAGGTATTACTGGAACAGGATGTGCGTGAGCGGCATGAGCAGCTGGAGCGGACGTACAAACAGGAGATTGGGCGGGTGGTTCCCTATCTGCGCAAATTGTTTCTCCATGAACTGTTAACTACTCGCTATAAGGAAGAGGAATTGCCTGCGGAGCGTATGGATTATGTGGGTATTCGTATGCCTGCTCAGGTACGCGCCATCAGTTTGCAGCTGTATCGGCCTGCATTTCTGACACGGATGAAAGAGCGGGACTGGCAGCTATTAAGGTATGGGGCAGCGGATATTATTCAGGAGACCGTCAGGGAGCAGACTTCGCAACTAAATGAATGCCAGGTGGAGATCGTGGACTATTCGGATCAGGTGTTTGTACTGCTTCTATTTGGTGAGAAGGATCTGCTAGAACATATGGAGTCGATTGTTGAACGGATGATTGATCAGATTTTTACGTACCTCAAGATCGAAATGAGTGCAGGGATTGGGACGTCCAAAGTTCACTTATGTGAAGTGATGGACTCCTATCTGGAGAGCAGGGATGCGCTGGAAAAAGCAGAGTTTCAGGGTGGGAGCCGCGTATATCGTTATGATTCAACAGATTCCTCTACGTCGAGTGTGACGGATTATTCGCTATTGCTACGACATTGGAATGAGTTCTGGGCGGATATGAGGACCGATCTGGCAGAGGAATTATGGATTCAGATTCGCAATCTGCTGAATGAAGGGAGTGGTACCAGTATTCAGGATGTGCAGGTTGTGGCGGTGAGCCTGTTCAACACGCTGATTCATAGCTGGAACCGACATTATCCTACACTGGCACCGCCGGTAGCGATGAGTAATTTTTTGCGGGAAATTCAATCGAAATATGGGCTGCAGGATCTGATATGCTGGATGGACGGCATTATTCAAAACTGGATGGAACAGACACGGAAAGAGATGGGCGAGAAAAAAAGCAATAAACTGGTGGAGCAGGTGAAACAGTACGTTGAAATGAATTATGCTGAAGAGATCAGTTTTGAAGGCATTGCCAAGGGCCTGTTTGTACACCCCAAATATTTGAGCCAGCTATTCAAAAGAGTAACTGGAGAGAACTTTGTAAGTTATGTGAACGGGTACCGGATTCAACGAGCGATGGAACTGTTACAGTCAGGGCATTACATGGTCTACGAGGTTAGTGAGATGACCGGGTTTCGCAACGCGACGTATTTCAGTCAGGTGTTCAAGATGCTTACGGGCAAGAGTCCGTCTGAAATCGGGTAGAGCTATGAATAGGATTAGGCAAAAAATAAAGTGGATTGGGTGGATAATATCGTATGATCATCGATCAACAGGAGTTTAACGTAAAAGGATTGACCTATTCAATTAGGTCCGCAGAGGAACAGGATGCTAAGGCATTGTCTTCACTACGTGTACAGATGGATGGAGAAACCGAGAACATGGATCGCGAACAAGGTGAAGGGTTCATTGACCCGACAGGATTTGAAGAAATAATCCGGTTGGACACGGAAAGAAAGAGAAACCTGTTTCTCGTCGCACTCGTAAAGGATCAAATTGTAGGATACTCCCGATGTGAAGGTGTGGATCTAAAGCGATTTTCTCATAAGGTTGAATTTGGTGTTTGCGTATCGAAAAAGTTCTGGGGTTACGGGATCGGCAAGAAACTGCTTGCACTTTCGATAGAGTGGGCAGATACAAATGGAATTGAGAAGATGAGCTTGAACGTGGTAGGAACGAACGATAAAGCGATGGAGCTTTATAAGGGAATGGGCTTCGAAATAGAGGGGACATTGAAAAAGGATAGACGACATGCGGACGGTCGGTATTACGATACAGTTATGATGGGAAGATTCAGGGGCTGAGGTGGAGAAACTGGTGAGGGGGGAGTTGGCTAGCGATATCTGCAATCCTGTCTATTGTTTCAAAAACGATTCTATTATATGAAAGAACAAATATTAGAGTCATTACCCATCTCTCACGGAGAGAGAGTTATTATCTATTAGATGTAGATTTCCTGAAACATGATTTCTTATCTCTGTATATAGAGGTTATTGAGTATGTGCGATACAAAAGTAATGATCCCTTAAGCTGCTTGATCGTGTTTGTTAAAACGAATAGACACTCAGTTTACTATGAACAATAACTATTATCACTTCATTTTAAGATAGGGATTCTTAACAGGGTTATAGTTTTAAATAAATTAATATTAATTATTAATTAAGGGTTGCAATTAGTTTTTCTACATGGTATATTCTAAGTCCGGCCAAGAAAACACGAGAAACACGGTGCGGCAAGCGAAACAATTAAGCTTCGAAAGAAACTTAAAAAAAAGAGCTTGCAAAGTTGGTTCGGATGTGATAAGATATAAAAGTTGCTGAGATGAACGAAACTTAGTAACGAAACAAGTTTGATCTTTGAAAACTGAACAACGAGTGAGTAACGATCTTGCTTGCAAGATCGACGCTGAGAAATCAGTACACGTCTTCGGACCGTATGATTTCGAAGCAAAAATAAATGAGATTTTTAATCTCGTCAGTTTCAAAATGAGCATATCGCTCTTTTCAATACTTTATTGGAGAGTTTGATC